>JADEXK010000181.1 GCA_015207155.1 Nostocales cyanobacterium LEGE 11386
TTTGTAGCCACCTTCGCGGTAAATCTGCTGTTCTCGCATTTGGAGGATTTCATCTACCGCTTGCCACTCGAACCGGTCAATGGCGGCGAAGGTTTCTTGGATACTGTGATTGAGATTGCTGTAGTCGGATGTTGAGTCTTGTTCAAGGATGTAATGGTCAATGACAGCATTGTCCTCTGTGCATAATGTAGGAGGATTTGATATTGTTTGATTAACCATAAACCTGGGAGTTTGTGGGACTACCCTCAGCGTCTGCCTGCAAAACAATCGCTGGGGGTCTTAATTTGTCAGCATAATTGCTTTGAGTCTAGCACTAGGCTAGCCACAAACGCAACCAAGCTAGACAGATATAATCACCCTTTAAAAGCTTCGCCCCCTAATGTTTTATAGGGGGCGAGTTGCTTGCTAGATTAATGAGGTTTTTGGCGCTGGCTAGCATATCATCTAGCTGATTTTTCAATTGTTGATTTTCTGCGGCTAGCCCGCCTTTAATTTTCCCAATTCTGCTTTTATCTCCGCTATTTCTTGTTGCTGCCTTTCTATTACTTGCTTGATATCAACAACATTGGTACTACTTTCTTCTTTACCGAGTCTATTTTTGATGTAATTCTCTATGTCTTCAGTCATGCTTGTACCTTCTCTTTCAAGTAAGTCCTTGTACTCAACATATAGGTTGCTATCAAGCCGGACATTCAATTGTGCGCCTCGTTTCCTGCTAGGCGACTTTCTTTCGTCTACCATCTTTGTTTCATTGAATTTAAACAACTATTTACACTATAAAACACGGTCTAGCCACTGGCTATAACTTCTACTAATCTCTAAAGCCTAGATAGATCAGTTATTTTGGCTAGATACTGTCTTGACAGCGGCTAGCCAAAATAGTACATTATATTCATGAGGTGAAAACAAAAGGCAATCAGCTTTTGACAATCTCAAAGCTTACCGAACCTTGACAAGAGAACCGGAATTACCGATTGAGGGATAACCGAGGCACTGGCGCAACCAGAGAAGGGGAAGGGTACACATTGGGAAAACGGATTCGGTTAATAATAAAAATTACCAACAAGACGACTGGCATCTGAAGCTGTATCCGTCGCCTGGCTATTGTGCCTCTTGTTTGGTAGCTCCAGTCACTGGCTAGGAGTAATGAAGAATGGCTACGCCAAAGCTTTGTGAGTGCGTTGTGGTCAACCACAACCAGATTTCGTGCCAATTAAAAGGCGATCGCCTGACCTGAGAAATCTGCGATCGCCTTTATTCCACATAATGGAGATTACAATTATGACATACGCTACAGCCACTGTAACCCCTGCTCAGGAATCAGTTCAAGAATTAACAGTTGTCGAAATCAGCTTTTACGATCACGAGATCCGCGCTGGTCAAAAGCTCATCGCCAGCATCAGCTTCAGCTATGACGATGACCTAACGCAACCTTGGGTAGTGATGGTGAATGGTGAGGAAATCCACCGAGCAAATACCTGGGCGAGAGCCTGGAGATATATCTGCACTCATCACAATGATGGGACATTGCCTGTGCAGGAACAAGAAACCCCAGCCGCTACCACTGACAACGAAATCATGTGCCAAATCGCCAACGAATGCGAAAAATTTGGCTTTGAATTGCTTGACGATGGTATCTATCAACACGACGTGAAACTTGGTGAAGTGGGCTACAACAATGGTCAATGGTGGTTTATACGAGCATCAGAGGAGCATCTGGGGAAAATACCATGTGATTCGGTGTTTGATGCGATGTTGGCATTATTGATAGATGAAGTTGTCTCTGTCTCTTGCGAGGACTTGTTAGACAAACCGTTCGAGCAATTGACGGCTGACGAATGGCGGATGTTAATGGAGTACAAGCCAGTGCTAGAGAGTTGGGATTTGGTGGCGGCGTAAAACAAATAGGTGGGCTATGTTGCCCACCCAAGCAGACAAACGTTATTCTTGCTCATTGGTTGTCTCATGCTGTAACTGTTGCACCACTTCCACCGATAATCCGGTGATTCGTGCGATCGCGTCAATAGTCATGCCCTCAGCTAGTAAATTAAGAGCAATTTGACGTGCTTTTTCATCGCTTCCTTCGGTCTTAATAGACTGATAAATGACTGACTCGCGCATAATGTCTTTCCTGAGTAAACGCCCAATTACTTCTTTATCTAATACTAACCCAGCCAGAATTGCGGCAGCAGCAGAAATATTACTTTGTGTCCGTTTTTCACTAATTTTATCAACAGAGTTCGCCACTTGTTGAAGTGTACTAGCCTGATTTTTGGTCGCACTTAATACAGCAAACGGCAGTAACCCTGGGGTGTTCAGGAATATTTCTGACGGTTGCTCCCACAGACGAATTACTGAAAATTCATGTCGCAAAGTTTCAGTAGTAAATGTAGTTTGATACACCTTGTCTGACGTAGTTTTATCCAAATAAATCACAACCTGATGTATTTGTTTCTTAGGAAAGCGACGATATATCCGCAAATAATAATCAGCCATCCGAAATGGCATATTTGCATCGGGATCTGTTTGAAACTCTATGTGAAGAACAATCTCATCTGATTGCAACAAAATTAAAGAATCAGCACGAATTGGTTCTATTGATAATTCTGTCGGACTTAGCTTAGTTAAAGTGATGGGTTCTCCTAATAGCCAAGTAGCAAAATCAGGAGAATACAGTTCAGCAAGGAATTTGCAAGTGTTATCAAACATTACTCATAAATTAAAGGAATTAGTTGGTGAGTTTATTGTTATTGATTATTGTACCTAATTTTCTAATGTCGATCAGGATTTCTTGAATAAGAAAAGCTACGCTTCAGATTTTTGAGAGATTTGAGAACTGATAAAATGGAAATCAAAACCATCTCTGTAACATATCAGCGAAAGTTTAACCTGGGCGATTATGAATCGGTAGAAGTTGGTTGCTCATTATGGGGACAAATTGACCCAGAAGAGGACGCGGAAGGAGCTACAGAATTTCTGTTTGAACAGGCGAAAGCCTCTGTTAAAAAAGCAGCAATGCCACTGCTGAAAACATCTCAATATCAAATGAGTAAATACAAGCAAAGTGCAAAGCAGAATGCACACGATAATTTAGATGATTTCTAATGTCAGTAGCAAAAAATATCAGGCTTGAGGAATA
>JADEXK010000182.1 GCA_015207155.1 Nostocales cyanobacterium LEGE 11386
AATCCTTACCCCGGTACAATTTCGTACTGAATGACAACCAGTCAATCTGACCGTGCCATAGACCAAACTTAGTGCAAGCTGCTTCTAATTCAGCGCTGAGGCGTTCGTTGCGTTCCCGTGGCGTTTCCAGTAGGGTTGCTTTAACTTGTGCAACTCTTGTAGCGAACCAGTCACGGTCAAATGGTAATCTTCCGCCATCCTTCAACTGCACCCATACCGTAATCCCTTCTTCAATCCAGATAGTGCGGATTTCTTCTGGAGTACGTTCGATGATGCTTGCAATGATGCGGCGGTCACGACATGTCAAGGGGTCTTGGGTTATTGTTACTGCTTGTGTCATAATTATGAAACCTTTGATTAGGTGAGAAGGGCGATCGCATACTTTCCACGGCAGCGATCGCCCTTTAATTTGCGCGAAACAACGTTGTGCAAGCACAACGCCTCTCACAAAGCTTTGGCGTAGCCATTCATTGCTCACAACCAGTTAGTAGGTGAGCCTCAAATTTGTATTTCAGCCGCTTGATTGATAGCATTTATGATTTCGATTTCCTCAGTTGCCAAAGAGGAAATGAGATATGCTGCCGCATCTCTAGCTATCTCTTCAGATACGACAAACTTGGGGGAAGACCAAGTACCTGATTCGTGCAACTGAATTTTTTTAACTAATGCTTGCACTGCTTGATCTAATTTATCCATCTAGGACTCCGCAATAGGAATTCAGGTGACAAGCCTGACTATTTATGATGTCCTTTGATTGCTTCTCCAGGCTTCTTTACCCAGTCGGTTGACCTTGTGCTATGCCCCGGTGATCATGTCTGAAGGACTATGTTTGGACTCGGACGTTAACTCGATCTAACTGTTTTTTTAAACCCTTGATTGCGTTCAGGTGCAGGCGGTTCGCTTTCCTCTGCCCTATGTTTATTACTATAGCCGTTTTGTCGATTAGTCGTCAAGTCGTTTAATCATCAATTATTGTCAGAGAAACTCGTTCTAACCATCAAAATATCGTATAGTCGTTATGTCGTTTAATCGATAAGATGATGATATCTTTAATAAAGTAATCGACAATAGGAACGTAAGGACATGACATCTATAGCTTTAATGATGAATCCTCCCGTTCCGCCTAAGTACACCAAGCGTAGTGACAGAAAAGCAGTGCAAAATCTTAAGGTCAGGCTACGTTGTAAATTGCAAGATTTAATTGATGAGCATGGGTTAACTAGAACTGCTTTAGGCGAAGCAACAGGGTTAACTGCTGGCGCAATACGTGGCTTATGCGAGAACACGGCCAAGCGTTACGATGCTGACACAATAACTGTTTTATGCGTTTATTTTAATTGCCAAATCTCAGATTTGTTTGAGTTAGTTCCTAAACGAGGAAAATTTGAAGAGGATTAATAACGCTTTTAAAACAGTTTCAAATATCAAGTAATGATAATTTTCAGCGATCGCCCCAACTTGGCGGGAGGTCAGCGATCGCCTGTCCCATCTGTATAAGGAACATTATGAGTCTACCTTTAAATCCATCAGTGTTGCTAGAGTCGAAAACACTGAGAACTTCAGCTATCACCAATTTTGCTGACGACCAAGCCTTAGAAATTCTAGCTAAAGCAAAGGCAATTATATTTGCTGTTTGGGGTGGTGCTGGTTGGGCTACCACGGCACAGATGGCAGAATACTTTCAGGTAACAGAGTCAGCCGTCAAAGAACTTTACAGAGTCAACAGTGCAGAATTTCGAGACTTAGAAAGCAAAACCCTTACTGGCAAAGACTTACGGGATGTTAGACAGACATTCTGTCTAAGTTCCAGAACACCAAAAGCAAGAATTTTTAGTCCTTTGGGTGCTTTGAGAATTGCGATGCTGCTGACTGAATCTGAGATTGCTGCTCAAGTCCGCACCATTATTTTAGATTTGGTTGCGGCTATACCAACCATCACACCGCAACCTCCCACACCAGCACTTCCCCTACCAGAACAGCGATTGCATACGTTGGTTGAGTCCATGAAAACTTTAGCCGAACTAACAGGTGGCAGACTCAACCCCTACATGGAACAGCATTTCAAAGATTTCGCCGCTAATCTTCTGGCAGAACACAACAGAAAAGCCCTCACCGGCTCTCAAGAAAACTGGATGGGCGTGGTCAACTTTGCAGAGATGGAACTGGGGAAGAATGTCCCCCTCAGTGGCCCACATTATCGGGGACATCTCGGTACTTGGGTGAGAACATTCTACCCAGAGTTAGGCAATCGCCAAGAAACTCGATTAGTCAACGGTACTCAGCAATCAGTCTACGTCTACCCCTGTCATGATCCTGATGTTGCTGCGGGTTTGACCAAAGCTGTTGAGGAATTTTTCAACCACCCTAACCCGGCGATCGCACTCAAGAAAGCGGGGGCTTTTTCCAAAAAATCACGAGTATTAGAAATAGTTAAAATATGACAGACCAAGAAGTAATCCAGGAATTTTACGCCCAAATCTCTTGGGCGGATCAATGCCGAACCGTCACTGAGAGCGGCCGTACCTTATTAGTCACACCATGTGCTTTGGCAGTCCCCAGCCACTGGCAAGACTACAAACAAAATAAAGCCTTCGTACTCCCAATAGCAAAGTCCTACTCGCTTGACCCTCAATTGCTCGTCTGGGGTGCGCCAAGCAAAGCTGAAGTTGAAAAAATCTGGTGGGATTCCATAACCAGTTCTCAACCCAGGATATATGCCAAGTTTCTTGATGTAGAGGCTTCTTTGGTTGAGTCTGATCTCATTCTCAAAGTCCTCGAAGGACTCGACGTACACAAAACGTTCGAGAACTTTTTAGCTGGCAATTCTCAAGTGGTTTTTGACTGGGAAAATCATGACTAAATATCACAGACCAAAACAAAAGGGCGTTGTTGCGTGAATAGGCAAAATGGTAAATTTTACTGATCGCCGATGTTTTCTAGCCGCCTATCCCAACGATGAAGACGAAAGCCCAGTACAAAGTTAAAAATTGGAATGCTTATGATGCAGCCCTCAAACAACGAGGCAGTATAACTTTCTGGCTGGACGAAG
>JADEXK010000011.1 GCA_015207155.1 Nostocales cyanobacterium LEGE 11386
CTTCAATTGAAGGGTTGATTCAATCAAAGGGTGCCAGTGTTCAGTATCTTTCACCATATTCACCTGATTTTAACCCGATTGAAAATTGGTGGTCGCAACTCAAGGCTTTTTTACGCTCCTTTTCTCCAACCACCTCCACTATGGTTGATATTTTAATTGCTACTGCACTTGATTTAGTCAATCCCAATCATCTCAAAAATTGGTTTATTCACTGCTGTTACTGTACTTCATAAACTTGCAATCTGCTGTAAATGTATTCATAGCTTACAGCGAATCAATCTATGAAACTGCAAACTACTACTCAAAAAATCAAAATAGTTAAAGCCTACTATACCCCAGAAGAATATTTAGAACTAGAAGAAAAAGCTGATGATAAAAATGAATTTAGAGATGGAGAAATTATTCCTATGGCTGGGGGGACTACCAATTATAATAAGTTAGCATTGAATCTAGCAACTAGCTTCAATTTAGCATTAGATGATTTAGAATACGAAGTATATATTGGTGATGTCAAATTGTGGATACCACGCTATCGAGAATTTACTTATCCTGATGTCATGGTAATTGAGGGTGAGCCTGTTTATTACACTACTAATACTACAATAGTCACAAACCCTTTATTAATTGCTGAAGTTTTATCCAAGTCGACCAAAGATTATGATCAGGGTGATAAGTTTCTCTATTATCGCTCAATTCCCGAATTTAAGGAATATATTTTAATTGACCAAACTCAATATTATGTAATGCAGTATGTCAAAACCCCTAAAAATCAATGGATTTTGACTGAGTATGAAACAGAAAATGCTAAGTTAAATCTGTCATCAATTAACTTAGAATTGTCTTTAAAAAAATTATACAATAAAGTAAATTTTGCTGAAAATATAGATTAGACTCATCTGGAATTTCTTTGTGTCCTTTGTGTTCTTTGTGGTTCGTTAAATTTTTATATAAAAAGTCAAAAATAGCATCAATTAAAGATATCTAAAAATTTCTCATAACCATAAAAAATGAGGATGGCATATACCATCCTCAAATTAAGCAATCATAGAAAACTACAGTTAAACCTTGAACAACGCTCTTAGCCGTGAATAGCTGGAGCAGTTAAAGCTACAGGTGCGGCTTCACCCGCAGCTAAATCTAGAGGGAAGTTGTGAGCATTACGTTCATGCATGACTTCCATCCCTAAATTTGCCCGGTTAATTACATCAGCCCAGGTACTAATTACACGCCCTTGGGCATCGATGACGGATTGATTGAAGTTGAACCCGTTCAAATTAAACGCCATTGTGCTGATACCCAAAGCAGTGAACCAGATACCAATCACAGGCAAAGCTGCTAGAACAAAGTGCAGTGAACGAGAGTTACGAAAGCTGACATATTGCCAGAATAATCGTCCTAGATAACCGTGAGCAGCAACAATGTTGTAGGTTTCTTGTTCTTGACCGAACTTGTAACCATAGTTAGCAGATTCGGTGTCACTGGTTTCACGTACCAAAGTTGAGGTGACTAAGGAACCGTGCATGGCAGAAACTAAAGCGCCACCAAATACACCAATCACACCTAATTGATGGAATGGGTGCATCAAAATATTGTGTTCGGCTTGGAACACCAACATAAAGTTGAAGGTTCCAGAAATACCCAAAGGCATACCATCAGAAAAAGAACCTTGCCCGATGGGATATACCAAAAACACTGCTGTAGCACTAGCTAAAGGAGCGCTGTAAGCTACGCAAATCCAAGGACGCATACCCAAGCGGTAGGATAGCTCCCACTGACGACCTAAATAACAAGCGCAGCCAATCAAGAAATGAAAAATAATTAGTTGGTAAGGGCCACCGTTATACAACCACTCATCTAAAGAAGCAGCCTCCCAGATGGGGTAGAAGTGTAAGCCAATGGCGTTAGAAGAAGGCACAACTGCACCAGAAATGATGTTATTGCCATAAATTAAAGAACCGGCAACAGGTTCGCGGATACCATCAATATCCACAGGAGGTGCAGCAATAAAGGCGATGATAAAGCAGGTGGTGGCAGTTAAAAGAGTGGGAATCATCAGGACACCGAACCAACCGATGTAAAGACGGTTATCAGTGCTAGTAATCCACTCACAGAACCGCTCCCAGACATTGGCGCTAGAGCGTCTTTGTAAGGTGGTAGTCATAGACTAAAATAATTCCAATGAATTTGTGAATGATTTAAAGTTGCTGTTTCTTGGTCATCAACAACTGATAGCATCATAAAAAAGCTGCTAATTATTTGCAGTAATTAAAAGTTATTCAAAGTTACAAATTATAGTTATCTTTAGTAAGCAACACTAGACAAATGACTGTCGAAGAAGCCTTAGTAATTGTAGAAAGCATTCTGGGAAAAGCATCTTTGAATGATTTACAAGAAATCATTTTTCGACAGTCCTGGGAGCAAAAAACATATCCAGAAATTGCTGAAAAATTTGGTTATGATGCTGACTACATCAAAATTGTGGGCTTTCGACTGTGGAAAAGTCTCTCCCAAGCAATGGGGAAAAAAGTAACTAAAGATAACCTCCGCGCCTCTCTCAGAAGATGGCATTCTCATCAACTCCATACCACTCAGCACTCAGCACGGGCTAAACGCCCCGCTACCGCTCTACGCGCAGCCATGCCCGCAGGGCTTTACAGTACTCAGCACTCAGATTGGGGTGAAGCTCCTGATGTGTCTATCTTTTACGGTCGTTGTCAAGAACTGGCAACATTAGAACAATGGATAATTCAAGACCGTTGTCGGCTAGTTGCACTACTGGGAATTGGAGGAATTGGCAAAACTTCTTTATCTGTGAAACTGGGTGAAAAAGTTCAGCAAAACTTTGAGTATGTAATTTGGCGATCGCTCCACAATGCCCCCTCTATTGAATCACTGTTAACTACCCTCATTCAAGTTCTCTCCCCACAACAGGAAAATCATGTATCTGCATCTATCTTTGAGCAGATTTCTCTATTGCTTACTTATCTGCAAAAACATCGTTGTTTGCTAATTCTCGATAATGCAGAGATAATCTTAGCAAGTTGTGAGAATCGCACTGGTCAATATCGCCCTGGCTATGAAGGTTACGGCGAACTGTTTAAACGAATTGGTGAATTTCGTCACCAAAGCTGTTTGCTGCTAACTAGTCGAGAGAAGCCCAAAGAAGTGGCGATACTGGAAGGCGAAATGTTGCCAGTAAAGTCTCTGCCATTATCCGGTTTATCAATCTCTGATGGACAAGCAATTTTTAGCTGCAAAGGTAGTTTTACCGGCTCAAGTCAGGAATGGCAAAGTTTAATTCAATCTTATGCAGGTAATCCGTTGGCATTGAAGATTGTCGCCACTACTATTCGGGATTTATTTGATAGTAATATTGGCAATTTTATTGATGAAGGTACTGTAATATTTGGTGATATTCAAGATTTAATTGAACAACAATTTCAACGGTTATCAGCTTTAGAAAAAGAAGTGATGTACTGGTTATCTATCAACCGCGAACCTGTAAATTTTAAAGAAATCCAAGCTGATTTAGTCTTGCCAATTTCCTCGGCTCAACTACTGGAAGCGCTAGAAGGTTTAGAAAGACGTAGTTTAATTGAGAAAGGTAGTGGCTTATTTACATTACAACCTGTGTTGATGGAATACATGACCAGTTGTTTAATTCAACATATTTGTACTGAAATTGCAACTCAAAATATTGCCCTGTTCAAAACCCATGCACTAATTAAAGCTACTGCCAAAGATTACATTAAAGAAATTCAAATTTATCTGATTCTCAAACCTGTTGTTCAAAAATTAATTTCAACTTTTGGCAACACCAGCCAATTAGCAAATCATTTAATGAGTATTCTGGCATTCCTGCGGGGTAAACAACCAATTGTGACTGGATACGCAGGCGGTAACACAATCAATTTACTCCACCAGATGCAAATTGATTTAAGTGGTTATGACTTTTCGCATTTGACGATTTGGCAAGCTGACTTGAAGGGTGTGAATTTACACCAGACAAACTTTGCTGACTCCGACCTTTCCAAATCTACCTTTACAGCCAATCTCAGCTATACTTTTACGTTGGCAGTTAGTCCAGATGGCAGTCTTCTGGCAATTGGAGATACCCTCGGTAAAATATCCTTGTGGCAAATCACAGACGGACAGCAATGCTTAACTTGGGAAGCACACGCAGGTTGGGTGCGTTCTATTGTGTTTAGTGCTGACGGTCAAACTTTATTTAGTGGCAGTGATGACCAAACTGTTAAACAATGGGATTTCACAGGTCGCTGCCTACAAGTCTTCAGCAGGATGCACACAGGTTTTGTGTGGTCTGTAGCTCAGGCTCGCCAACAACACTCACATAGCAGTGATTTAGTCCTTGCCAGTGGTGGTATGGATCAAATGGTAAAATTATGGGATGTTCAGACAGGAGAATGTCTCAAAACCCTACAAGGACACACAGATTGGATCTGGGCGATCGCCTTAACTTCCAACGGTCAAACCCTAGCTAGTGCCAGCGCTGACCATACTATCAAGCTTTGGCATGTCAATACAGGTGAGTGCCTCAACACATTGCAAGGACATACAAGCATTGTTTGGTCTGTAAAATTTAGTACAGATAACAAAATGTTAATAAGCGGTAGTGCTGATGGCACTGTGAAGATTTGGGATGTAGTAACAGGATATTGTCTGCAAACTCTCCATGGTCATACAGCCCATGTTTGGTGTGTCGCCTGTAGTACTGATGGTAAAACAATAGCTAGTGGTAGTGGTGACACAACAATTCGCTTCTGGGATATTCATACTGGACAATGCTGGAAAACGCTACAAGGACACTCCTATACCGTTCGTTCTCTGACATTTACTCCAGATGGACAAACCTTAATTGCCAGTGATGATAACCAAACTGTTAAATTCTGGGATATTCTTACAGGAAAGTGTTTCAGAACCTTTTGTGGACATGGTAGCGGTGTATGGGCATTAGCAACCTTTCCCCTGCATAATGACCCCAGCAGTCAAATATTGGCAAGTGGAGAAGACCAAACAGTTAAATTATGGGATATTGACACTGGTAAATGTATTAAAACCTTGAGAGGTCATACAAATTGGGTGCGAACTGTGGCTTTTCATCCTCAAGGTAAAACCATTGCTAGTGCGGGTGCTGATGAAACTGTGAGAATTTGGGACGTAGATACAGGAGATTGTCTACAAATTTTACGAAACCATACGAACTGGTTGCTGTCAATCACCTACAGTCCAGATGGAAAAACCTTAGCTAGTGGTGGTAGTGATAAACAGGTGCAAATTTGGGATGTCAAGACTGGGGAATGTCTGGGTATATTATGTAGTCACACCAACATTGTCTCCTCACTTGTTTACAGTCCCGATGGCAAAATACTGATTAGTTGCTGTGCAGATGCCTTAATTAGAGCTTGGGATGTGGCTACAGGGGAATGTCTGAAAACCTTTGAGGGACATACAAACGGTATCTGGTCAGCTAAATTCAGTCCTGATGGTCAAAATTTGGTGAGTAGCAGTGAAGATGCAACCATCAAAATTTGGGATTTTGAAACTTGCCAATGCCTGAGAACTCTGGAAGGACATACCCAAGCAGTGATTACAGTTGCTTACAGTCCTGATGGTCGTTTGTTAGCAAGTGGAGGAACTGACCAAACAGTGAGGATTTGGAATGTTGAGACTGGAGAATGCCTGAAAGTACTCAAAGGTCATACGCGATGGATTTACGCAGTGACTTTTATCTATCTTCATCCAGGCAAAAATCCCCTTCTGGCTAGTAGCAGTGAAGACCAAACTATTCAACTATGGGATATTGACACTGGTGAATGTGTTAAAGTTCTCCGAACTCCCAGACCTTACGAAGGTATGAATATTACAGGTGTTTGTGGGTTGACAAAATCTCAGCAATTGACACTTTTGGAACTCGGGGCAATTATGAGAAAGTGAGTCTATCTTGTCTAGTCAAGCTGTCACTTTCTGGTCACATTTATTATTGGTAATAAAGAAATCCAGACTTAACAAAGCTTTGAGTACAAAGCGATGAATACCATCTGGCACAATGTTAATTTAAATGTAATCCCAGGCATCAGATGGTAGACATCAAAAAAGGCTCAAACCACAAGTTATTAGGTGCTGGTAGGTCAGGACAAGTTTTTTTAGTCAACACACCTGACGGTAATATTGCTAGAAAAATATTTTTTGAGGATAAAATTGCCAACTTAATTCATTATTTTTTCTTCGGAGTTCCTAATCCTTACGTTTGGAATCAAAACGCTTTAAGTTGTGCTTACTATCGCCGAAAAATATTGAAAAAATTGGTTAGCTTCTGGTTTGATTCTCAACTCAGGGTCGCGGATGCATTCCAGATGGGATGGAATGAAGAATTTCAAGCCTATCAACTAGATACAGAATTTATTCAAGGCAGACATGTTTCACTGCATCAACCTTTCACACCAACTCAAGGTCAAAGTCAGGAATTGCATGAGTTAGTTCATACTATTATGATACCTTTGCAAAAAAAACTAATTCAATCAGGCTTTGATGGTCTTGTTTGGCAGGCTGGTAGAGGCAGTCCTACAGCTTTAAATAATTTTTTGCTAGAAAGTCATACAGCAGGAAAATATGTTTTTGTTTGTATAGACTTGGAGTCTGGTGTTCCTGCATTATTTCCGTTAAATATTTTAACGCTTTTTTCGTTTTATTTACCAAAATCATTTCAACATAAAGACGCATTGTTTGACAATGTAGATATTAATAAATTAAAACAATATTTGTTTGAGTACAAACTAACTTTACAAAATAAAATAGGGATTCAGGACTATTTAGAAATATTAGAATATGTTGAAGAATTAGAATACCATCAAAGAAAATGGAAATCAGTCAAAAGATTTCATAGAAGCATTCAATATCAGTTACACAAATGTTATATCAGTGAACAACAAGCTAATTGGTATTCACAATACCCGGTAATTTGGTATGTGCGGGAATTAGTGCGGTTAATTTGCTTAAGTTTAAAATTATTTATAATTGAGCTACCATTAAAAATTTTTAATAAACTCACGAAAATCTCCTATTTAATTTTACTCAAACAATTTTATAAATTTATTTTTTCTCAACGTTACCGATTAAAAATTGCCAAAGATTATGTCTCTAAAAGAATTGAAAATTGGCAACAGCGTAAACAACTAACAAATGAAGAAGCAGATTATCTGTTGGCTCGTCTATCCAGTGAAAATGCTAGTGCTTATTTAAATGACTTTGGTGTTCATCTGGGCATTAAAGGATTTGTTAAAATATGGGAAATTTTATTGGTTCCATTATTATATTCTGCTGGATTGATTAATGAAATAATCTTGATAATTTGGTTAGCCATTGGTGGGCCAGCTTATAGAACAATCTATACATCTTATAGAATGATGCAAGAAGCTCAGGCAGGAAGAGAAATTCCTTGGATTGCATTGATAGTAGGTTTGATTCCTACTTTTGGTACTCTAGCTTATCCCTGTCAGGTGATTTATTCAGCGACTGGAAAAAGGAGCAAGCTCGCTCAATTTATTGTGTATGATTTTTTCACTAGATTGGGCGCAAAAATTCCAGCTTGGGGTGGTGAGGATACGCTAACAGAACATTTTTTTAATAATTGTGCTAATAAAATTGTTCGCTGGTTTAAGACGGGAACATGAATGTAAGCACAAAGCTAAAACCCCAGTTTCTTGATGAAACCGGGGTTCGCTGAGAAAATATTCAATTATTACAGTTGTGGTATGTACTGCGCTTTTTCAGGGACTTCAGCATACTCAGCTACAATTTGGCGGAATTCTTCGCCGTCAATGGTTTCTTTTTCAATGAGCAGATCCACTAAGCGATCGCAGACGGTGCGATGATCACGCATAATTTTCTTAGCATTGTCATAGCACTGTTCAACGATTTCGCGGACTTGAGCATCGATGCGGGAAGCAATGGATTCAGAGTACTCAGATCGGGTTGTCCAATCACGACCCAAGAACACTTCTCCCTGTTGGCTTTCCAGCGACAACGGCCCTAAGTCAGACATCCCGAACCGGGTTACCATTTGCCGTGCCATTCCCGATAATTGCTGCAAGTCTCCACCAGCGCCAGTAGTCACTTCGGCAGGGCCAAACACAACTTCTTCAGCCGCACGACCACCCAAAGCACCAGTAATTCTGGCTTTCAGTTGAGAACGGGAAATTAAGCCTTGTTCTTCGTTGGGAGTAAACCAAGTTAAACCTTGTGCCTGTCCCCGTGGAATTAGAGTGACTTTTTGCACTGGGTCGTGGTCTTTTAATAAAGTCCCAACTAAGGCGTGTCCTATTTCATGGTAGGCAATCAAGCGCTTACTCTTACTGTCTACCAAAGGAGTACCTTCCATCCCAGCTACTACCCGATCTACTGCATCATCAATTTCACGAATGGTAATAGCTTCTTTACGTCTTCTGGCAGTGAGAATTGCTGCTTCGTTGAGTAAATTAGCTAAATCTGCGCCAGTGAAACCAGGAGTCCGGCGAGCGATCGCATCTAAAGATACACTGGGGTCGAGTTTCTTGTTACGCGCATGGACTTGTAAGACTTCCAAACGCCCTTTGATATCGGGTGCATCAACAGTTACTTGGCGGTCAAAACGACCGGGACGCAACAATGCTGAATCTAGTACATCGGGACGGTTGGTAGCAGCAATAATAATGATGCCAGTATTACCTTCAAAACCATCCATTTCGGTCAGCAGTTGGTTAAGGGTTTGTTCCCTTTCATCGTTACCGCCGCCGATACCAGCACCCCGTTGCCGTCCTACAGCGTCAATTTCATCAATAAAGATGATACAAGGAGCGTTGTCTTTGGCTTTCTTAAATAAATCACGGACGCGAGATGCACCCACACCGACGAACATTTCTACAAATTCTGAACCAGAAATACTGAAGAAAGGTACACCAGCTTCCCCAGCGATCGCTTTTGCGAGTAAAGTTTTACCAGTTCCTGGAGGGCCAATTAACAGCACACCTTTGGGAATACGTGCGCCTACAGCAGTAAATTTTTCCGGCTGTTTGAGAAAGGTAACAACTTCTTGCAGTTCTTCTTTAGCTTCTTCAATACCTGCTACGTCGTCAAACTTCACTCCGGTTTTTGCCTCCATTTGGAAGCGAGCTTTGGATTTACCGAAGTTCATCGCTTGACCTGGCCCACCGGGAAGGTTACTAGAGCGACGGAACAAAAAGAACAATCCAGTAATCAATAAAATTGGAAAAATGAGATTCCCCAACAGTCCCCAGATTGCGCCATCATTCCGCATGGGGTGGGCATCAAAACTAATGTGTTTTTCTTTGAGCTTGCTAATTAACTCAGGAGAGTTAATCGGTAAGTCCACCCGCCACCTCTGGACACGGTTTTCGATATCTTGATCGCGGGCTTCGACAATTGCTGTTCTGCCGCCTTCATACAAATCTACACTGGTGACACGGTTAGTATCTAAGTATTCTAGGAAGCGGCCATAGGTCATGCGGGTATTAGCTGCATTTCTACTCATGTCAGCAGGAGCGCCAGCAAACGCGCCTTGCCAAAAGAAAAAGCCAATTACCAAAGCAGGCAATGTCCAGAGTACCAGGACTCTCCAAGAGAATTTCATTTTAATTTGCCTCTAGATGCCAATACAATTAACCATCTCTAGGAACTGATGATCCTATCACCCTGTTACTAGATTAGGTGTACAACGGACGTTTATAAATCCATTTTGTTTAATTTGATGTCCAATCGCTCATCGCCATAAAGTCGCTAGGGCATTACGGCGATGTCAACAAGAATCTTAATTAAAGTTAACTTAATTTTAATACACCTTGGATAAACGAGCAGAGAATTTAATAGCGATCGCTCTGCCAGTAAAAACGAAAAACCAGCAACAACTCTTACTCAAGCCCAGATATCAACCTTCATTTACTCAGTGCTGAGTCAACTAGGACGCACTCACTATCTTCGTACTTGGTAAATGCAACGCGAATTTTGGGCGGTCTTTAACTCAGCACTTTTCATAATTGATGAGATAAAAGAGGGCTTTGTGTCGCCTTGCCCTCCCCCGCTCTATCCAGCTTACTTAACTTCTGTAATTTGTAACGTGTAAGGAAAATACTTGCCTTTTTCGTATGAACCCACCCAAATCTGGTAGTCTCCAGGAAGCCATTCACCAACTATGCCAGGATTTTTGCCCTCAAAATCGTCATTGCACCAAGTACCGCCAGGGCCTTTGACAATCATGGTGGTATCTTGAGGACTTTGTACTTGCAACTTCAGGTAGTCAAATGCACTTGTTAATTTCAATATATGCCCTGGTGTTTCATCCACAAATCCGGTGCATGGGCCAGTAAGTGACTCAGACCTTCCGGCAACTTTTTTCCCAGGTACTGAACCGCCACTCATACCCCGAACTATTAAAGGATCTGGGGAAAATTGTCGATCAATCGTGATATCTCCAAATATTGGTGGTACTTCTTGAGCATTAGCTACCACATTAATTGCCCATGTGAAGCCAAGTGTAACTATCATCAACGATAATCTTATCTTTTTGTTTAGCACTGTTTTTGACATTGCCATTTATATAAGTTTCTCAGTGTTTTGGAAGACATGAATTTTACACGGTAAGTTCCCAGAATGAGAGAAATTGACTACCCATTGTAGATTTGGCATAGGAAATGAGTCATGAGTAAAAAGTCAACATTTCCTGTGACTTTGGCTGCTTTGTATTAAAGTAAATTGACAAGCTCTGTGTGACCTCTCCATGCCACTGCTCCACTTAGAGAGCCTTCTCTCAGTAGGTTTCCCTATTTGCAGAAGGCGGCGTGATACCAATTTCCGAAAATAATGTGACAGATGCGTAGTGGACTAACACGACTAAATTGATGCATGATGATTTTCTTGTGGAACAGGCAAGATGCTTGTTCTGGGCAGGCGAAGACGCCCACCCCACAATAATTATTTTTATGCAATCAATTAGCCTTGCCACGCCACTACATTTCTTGTTAACTCAACCGTATTGGATTATGACAAAGAAATAATCAAAAATAGAATAAAAGTATAAATAATATCAAGCAGTCCTGGGCTTAATGAAATAATTTCAAATAGTAGTTTGCCAGCTACTCATATCGCCTGGATACAGATAGCAAATCTGCTACTTCTATACCTCTATAAAAAATATCCTTTGTGAAAGTCAAAAGGTAGAATATAGTTTATGACTTTAGACTTGTGAATTCCTGATAACCGCTACTTATAGTTAAGTGATTAGGTAACGATCGCCTAATTTCGTAAGTGAGGTAAACAATTATGTCAGTACAAGTCATTTCATCTGAATTAATTGTGGAATTATCTACAGAAGAACAACAGATGCTCTCTGGTGGAAGGCGGCGGCGATGTCCTCGGCGTGTCTTCATCCCCCGTTGTGGTGCTTACAGACGCAGCAGAGGTCGCGGATTTGACGGCGGATTTGACGGCGGATTCGACGGTGGATTTGACGACGGATTCGGCGGCGGATTTGATTAGGGTTACGTTCTAGTTAGCGAAGCCAAACTAGGTACTAAATCAGCAAAGTGGAAAGGTAAGTGCCAGAAATAGCACTTACCTTTCCACTTTGCCGTGCAACACCAAATAAGTACCTACGCATAAATATTTAACTATTTTTCCACACGAATGAAATGGCTGTATTCTCATACTGTCATCTGTCACCTTTCCTGGTATTTTGTCCGGATACACTACAAAAAGGCTGAATAAGAACCTATACTAAATCTCCATGCCTAAAACTTATGGACATGCCCCAACGCGTATCAGTTCGCTACAAAGACACGTCCTACAATCTTAACGAGATACGCTTGAAAACCTTCCGACTTGGTTTTCAAATATGGGATGAACAAACTAAACCTAGAAAAACAGAGCTTTATGATTTCATATTGTCTTGTTTGAAACAAGTTGACCGCCAAGATCGTTATATGTTTTCTCTGCTGTTCATAGAGTTAACAGATCTCATCCGCAATTCTCGGCTTGAAAGAGGAATGAAGGAAGTTTTAATTAAAACAGCTTTTAGAGAGTTTGCTTGTGCGTTAACAGACTTTGAAGATGCTGCCAAATAGTCTATTATTTGCCCATCCAACGTAGTTTACTGATAAAGTCCTAGTCCTGCTTCATCTTTCGCCAAGAACTTGACTAACTTGTATGGGAATAATCTCCACAACATTCAGACAAATTCGGTCAACTCATTTTTTAACTACCTCATCAGTGTCATCTAGTTAACGTGAGTTCGACAAATATAAAAAACCCCTCTCCAAACCTCTCCCCTGCAAGGAGGAGCCACTGCGTTGCGCGGGTTCCCCGCGTTGTAGCAAGTGGCGTTAGAGGCTTTGAAACCTTGATTTTTAGTTCAAAACCAGGGATATTTAAGCCCCTTTCCGCGTCGGAGAGGGGTTGGGGTGAGGTTCATCGAATTCACGTTCTAGTTAGTATTCTCGAAATTTTTAGGGGGTTGTGATATTCCTGCTCCAGGAAATGGATGTTCTGAGCGATCTGGCGGTTTCTCAGGATTTTTTGGCGGCTCGTCAGGATTTTTTGGCGGCTCTTCCGGCATTTGAGGTGGTTCTTCCGGCATTTGAGGTGGTTCTTCCGGCATTTGAGGCGGCTCTTCCGGCATTTGAGGTGGTTCTTCCGGCATTTGAGGTGGTTCTTCCGGCATTTGAGGCGGTTCTTCCGGCATTTGAGGCGGTTCTTCCGGCATTTGAGGTGGTTCGGTTACGGGTGGTTGTGGCGTTGGTGATGGAATGGGACTAGAATCACCACCATTGTCATTATTATCAATAGGTTCCTGACCCGCTTCTAACAGGATTTGTCCTGTTTCCACAAAGGATTCTGCGGGGGAATTGCCTGTGATATTGTCTGGGCTGGGTGCATTTGAAGAATTAGCAGATAGCTGTAAAAAAGCTGGATTTTCAAGTACTCCCTCACCAGTTACAGGTGATTGTGCTGCTAACGCTGCGGCAATTTCAGCTTGAATGCTGGCGATCGCCGGGTCTGGTGTAGACAAAAGATTGGATTTAGTTAAATTTAGCCCCCGAACTAAATCGCTCGTTTCATAAAAATTTCTTAAATCAAAATCGTATAAGCCCTGAAATTCGCCTTTAACTACAACTATTAACTGTCCTGCTTCCAGTACCTGATTTTGAGAAGCTTCCTGGTTAGAAACCTCTATCCCGCTATTTGTTAAAGCACCCACAATTGTAGTGTCTGTTTCTTGGTCATAGCGGACAAATAATGCTGAACCACGAATTGCTGCTGCTGCGTTTGGTGTTTGTATACGTGTTTGTCCTCTTCCTGGCGGGATCAGCAATAAAACAGTTCCATTTGACAGTCTAAAGTTACGAGTCCTAGGTAAAAATCGAAATACAGCCTGTTCCCCAATCCTTGCCAAGGAGCCATCATTGAAACGCAAGTCTGCTAAAGAAGCTCTACCAGTGGATAACCCATCCCCAGGAATCATAGGATCTGCTTTGCGCGCTGGACGCCTCTTTTGACTTCTGGGAATTAGTTGCACTAAGTTGCGGAGGTTCTGAATCTCAGCGCGAGTTAAGGGAGTAATGGCATTTGCCTGATTTGGCAAAGGCAGGATTATCACCCCCCATAAACTAATCACTAAAAGTGGGAACAATCTAGGAAACATAGTTGCAAAACTTGGCAGGTTTAATTGATATAACAGCAGTTGAAAATATCAGGTTACAGATTTAATTGGGTTAATTTCTATGTCTCAAGAAGTTAATTTTTTTACGTTATTTTGGTTTTTATTCTAAGTGTTAAATTATACAGTAAAAAGATGACGATTGTATGCACTAAGTTACTTAAACTTATATAAAATTTACAACATAAATACTCAGAGTTATTAAATAAAAAATTAATATTTCATCAGAATCAAGCCATACAATTAAGAGACTTTCAACCCTGTGCCCTGTTTCCTATTCCCCGTTCCCTGTTGTATACATACATGAATAACTAAAAACGGAGTTGAGTATTACTCATCGGAACTTATAATACAGGTTGTGTGGTTACTTTTGCCAGACACAATTAATGCCATCTAGAGATCAAATGCAACGCATAGGGTGGAAAAAGTTGTTTACCATTTGGTTCTTATCCAGTGGTATGACTGTTTGCTGCATGAAGTTAGATGCTGCTTGGGCTGTAAATTTAGAAAACCAAGGTTGTCAGGATGAACTAAAGTCAAAAATGAAATCTTTGGTAAATACAAAGAAAATTTTTCAGCAATGCCAAAAGGGTAACTTAAAACTAGTTAATTCTCAGTTGCAGCAGTTCGATTTATTTGAGCTAACATCTACAGAACAAATACCGTTAAATATTACACAGGCAAAATCACTAACTGCTCAGTCTAATCCTGGAGTAACAGAAAATACTAGCAATAACCAACAGCCGAATGCAACGCCACAGCTAGAGACGCAGCCAAGGGATTTACTACCATCTTCACCAACACCAATAGACCAACTTTTGGATCAACCCCAAAAAGATAAAATTGAAAGGCTGGAGAGGTTAAGGCGGCGATTGCGTCAGGGAAGACAGCCAACTGCTGATGAGTTAAATAGTTTTGCGGAATTGGGGTTGCGGGTGCGTCCCAGACCTTTACCACAACCACCTGAACCTGAGTTTAAACCTATAGGTAATTTACAAGCGCGTTTTGGCTATTACCACACAAGTAATGTTTTTTCTTCTGACGTTGATCCAGTAGAAGATGGCTTGATTTTTTCTGGACTGAGGCTAGCTACTGTATATTTCCCCTTGGGATCTAGGACTTTTGTGAATGGCTCAATTGAGGGCAACTTGATTCGTTACGTAGACCAATCAGTATTCAATTATAATCAAGTAAAATTTAACCTCAGTGTCTACCAACAGCTATCGCCACGAATGTATGGGGAAATTGGTTGGAGTAATCAACAGTTGTTCTTTGCTAACAATAGTGATCGCTTTAGAGCAGGCGATCGCTTTTTAGGCGAAAATTCTCTAAGTCTGTCTTTGGGACGGCGAGATCCTCTGACACCAAAATTAATGCTCAATAGCTTTTATGAATTTAAACTGAATTTTGCTGACCCCAGTAGCCGTGATCGGATAATCAATTCTTTGTGGCTTTCTTTAAACTACAACTTACAACAGCCTCTCCAGGTTGGTCTTAACTACCAATTTAACTTATCCAACTTTACGCAAAGGGAACGAGACGACCATTATCATCGGCTGTTTGGACACTTAAATTACCAAGTATCTGACTCTAGTAGGATTAATTTACAGAGTGGTTTTACATTTGGTGACTCTACAGATAATAATATTAATTTTGATGGTTGGTTTTTTACTATTAATTACAATTGGCAATTAGGTCAGTTTTGATAGCTATCAACAAAGTCAGAGAGAAAAGGGAAGAGGGATGATCCTCTGACTTTTGCTATGAGTCTGATGTGAGAAACATTAGGCAGTCTGTGATATTGGTGCTGACTCATAACTAATCCAGTCGCTCCAGCTACCAGCATAAAGTTTACCTGTATGAATGTTGGCTAGTTCTAACGAAAGTAAATTCACACAAGCTGTCACACCAGAACCGCAATAAACGAAAATTTCCTCAGCTTGGTCTAGCTTTTCCCAGCGCTGGCGTTGTTCTGGTTGGGTAAGTAGGTAACCTAAAGAATTTGTCACTTCCTGCCAAGGATAGTTGACTGCACCGGGAATATGACCGGCGATTTTATCTATTGGTTCTCGTTCACCTCGGTAGCGATCGCTTTCTCTGGAATCTACCAAAACTACTGCTGGTGAATCTTTACGATTTTTTACAGCCTCAATATCTACTACCAGTTCTGTGGTTATCTGAGGGATAAAATTACCTTGTTTAGGTTGGGGAATGACATCTGTGACGGTATAACCAGCTTGTTGCCATCCTGCAAAGCCTCCATCTAATACTGCTACCTGGTCATGTCCTAAATAGCGTAGTAACCACCAAAGACGAGATGCAAAAGCCAAGCGGGAATCATCATAAGCAACAACTAAAGTTTTTTGGAAATCTACCCCCATCGCGGCTAATTTTTTAGCTAGATCATTGGGGTGAGGTAGAGGATGTCTCCCGCCATGCTTACCTACGGGACTGGAAAGATCCTCATTCAAATCTAGGTAGTAGGAACCTTTGATGTGACTGGCTTGGTATTGTTGTTTTCCTAGTTGTGGGTCAGCCAGAGAAAAGCGACAATCCACAATTACGACTTGTGGATCGTTAAGGTGTGCCAAAAGCCAAGTTGGAGAAACAACAATTTGGTTATCAGCCATAAATAAATAGGGGACAGGGGACAGTGTTGGAATACAGCGATTTCAGTCGTGTGAAAACATGGCTAAATATTTATGTTTAGGTATTTAAACAACTCACAATATATTCATTAGCTAGTTATTCGTGGAAAAATTGCCATGCCAGAGTTTGAGAACTTTGTACCACAAGCAACAGCAGATGGTTCATTCACCTTCACTTCCCTAGAGTTTGGTGAATCTTTTCATAGCCATTTTGGAGCGAAGCAGGAGAGTTTTGCTAAATTTGTGGAACCTACACAACTAGCTAGAGCTGCTAATGCGCCGATTTTACGGCTATTAGATATTTGCTATGGTCTAGGATACAACACAGCAGCAGCTTTGCAGACAATTTGGGCAGTTAATCCCAGTTGTTATGTGGAATTAATCGGTTTAGAGCTAAATTTAGCTGTGCCTCAAGCGGCGATCGCTCATCACTTATTCGACAATTGGAACTACGAGTACACCAAAATTTTAGCCGAACTAGCATTTCAGCAACAAGTACAAACAGATCGCCTCCAAGCAAAACTACTAATTGGCGATGCTAGAAGTTCGATTGCGTTATTACATCAATCAGGTTTCCAGGCTGATGCAATTTTTTTAGATCCCTTCTCACCGCCTCAGTGTCCCCACTTATGGACTATTGAATTCATCCAAAATGTTTCTCAGTGTTTACACGCTGATGGCTTGTTGGCAACTTATTCTTGTGCTGCTGCTGTACGTACAGCACTGTTGTCTGCTGGGTTACAGATAGGTTCTACTCCGCCTGTGGGTAGGCGATCGCCTGGTACAGTCGCAGCCCACCCAAGAGACGGGGGACAGGAGGCAAAATCCCTCTCATCTCTTTTCCCTCCCCTTTCCCCAGAAGAACAAGAACATTTACAAACTCGTGCGGCTATTCCCTACCGCGATCCTCAATTAAACGATCCTGCTCACATCATAGTGATGCGGCGACAACAAGAACAACAAGCTTGTTCACTAGAACCTACATCTCGTTGGCGAAAACGGTGGTTATTAGCAAATCAAGATACTAATTCTTGGGTAATTAGTTCGTAGTTGGGCGGCGATCGCAATTACAGGCTATTTTTCACGGAATTATGCTGTATACGGCAACTGGAGTGCTAATTTTTTGTAATTCCAATTACTCTATGTAAATTCTGTATTTTAAAATACAAAATTTATATAAAATTGTTTGTCTATGGTGATTTACCGAAATTGCAGGCAAAAAATACGTATTTTTTTAAACCTATAATTTAGAACTTTAAAGTTTGACTATACTACTTTGAGATAAATTAAAAAAATATAACATTTTCTAGCGCTTCTATGTTAAGAAATCTCCGTAAAAAACCTGATTTAACATTTGCACGAATTTATCATACTGGAATGAACAGCAGGGAAATATGGGAACAAAATTCCCATAGTAATATTTATAGTGTTCTCAAAACGCATAGAAAAACACGCCACGTATATTCAAACAAGTAGCCTTAGATAGTTCCTAAAGCTTGTATGAATGTCAAGTGGAATATGCTCAAGTACTAGACTTGTTTTTGCAGTCGGAAACTGTTAACTTTTTTAAATTGGGGTGCTTTTGTGATTTCATGGAGTTCCAACTGTACAGACCCTACTAAAGAAGATTTTGATGGGTCAAACCCCCTCAAGCAAATAATTAGTATCGATTACCATCATCCCTTAGAGTGGCAAAACCTAAAAAGCTATCCCTTAGGCTTATCTCAAGAAGAACAGTCGCTTGAAAATATGCAAGTAGTGCCTGCTTGGATGAAAATTGATATTAATTATGGTTACGATTCATTAATCTCTAGAACGCTACAAACTAAAGGTTCTACAGTGGTGAATGGCTTTGATTCAGAATCGCCAAAAGTCCTGGTAGTTGACGACCATACAGCGAGTCGGATGACTGCTGCTGCTCTTTTGTCGATGGAAGGGTACGAAGTTATTGAGGCAGATAGTGGTGCTACTGCTGTGGTACTGGTGAAACAAAAACAACCAGATTTAATTTTGCTGGATGTAATGATGCCGGGAATGGATGGTTTTGAAGTTTGCCAGATGCTCAAGCAGGATGAACGTACTAGGTTAATACCAATAATTTTTATTACAGCTTTAAATGACAGGCGATCGCGCATCCGGGGAATTGAAGTAGGGGGAGACGATTTTCTGACCAAACCTTTTGACCGTGTAGAATTAGCAGCACGGGTAAAGTCTTTGGTGCGGCAAAAGCGGTTGAATGAAGACTTAGACCACGCGGAAAAAGTACTATTTTCTATTGCTAGGGCTATTGAAAGTCGTGACCCCAACACAGGCGATCACTGCGAACGCCTAGTCAAACTAGGGCAGGCTTTTGGTGAATACCTCAATCTTCAACGTTACGAAATTCGAGATTTAATGTGGGGCGGTTATCTTCACGATATCGGTAAAGTGGGTATTCCTGACGCGGTATTACTGAAACAAGGCAAACTCACCCCCGAAGAGTGGGAAATTATGAGACAGCATGTTTTAATTGGGGAAAAAATCTGCCAGCCACTACGCAGTGTGCAGGGTGTAATTCCCATTATTCGCCATCACCATGAGCGCTGGGATGGCTCAGGCTACCCCGATGGATTGAAGGGAGATGAAATTCCCTATTTAGCACAGGTATTTCAAATCATTGATATTTATGATGCTCTAACCAGCGAACGACCTTATAAAAAAGAGTTTACTTTAGAAGCAGCATTGTCTGTAATGCAGCAAGAAAGCGATTCAGGTTGGCGCAATCCTAAATTAGTACAACAGTTTGGAGAGTTTGTCCACTCTTTGGTATGAGCTACGGTGTACACACAAATCATCTGATCCCCCTAAATCCCCCTTAAAAAGGGGGACTTGAAGAAGTTTTCCCCCCTTTTCAAGGGCAGGGCTGTTTCATTCCCTAAAACAGGTAAAATTGCAAGGGTGGATGGGGAAAAAGAACTTAATATTAGTAATTTCCCCTTGTCTCCTTGTCCCCTTCCCTCCGCCCCATACTTGAGTAAATTTTGGTGTTCGCTAGATTAGCTGATATGATTTGAGCCTAAATCTATCTCAAAGTATCAAGCGCGAAAGCGTAATTCACTGATAGCTTATAGCTTAATTATGGTAGTTGTAGCAATTCTAGCGGCGGGACGCGGCACCAGGATGAAATCACACCTACCCAAAGTTTTACATTCTTTGGGTGGGCGATCGCTAGTTGAGAGAGTTCTTGACAGTGTAGAACCGCTTTCGCCCTCACGGCGGATGGTGATTGTAGGATATCAAGCCCAAGAAGTGAAATCAGCCATGCACTCCCCCCGCTTGGAGTTTGTTGAACAGACTGTACAGATGGGAACAGGTCATGCCATTCAGCAATTACTGCCTCATCTTGAGGGGTACACTGGTGATTTACTGGTACTAAATGGCGATGTACCGTTGTTACGCACCCAAACCCTGCAACAGCTATGGCAAACTCACCAAGAAAATCATAACGCCGCCACTATCCTCACCTCTCACATACCTGAACCCAAAGGCTACGGGCGCGTTTTTTGTAACAGTGAAAATGTAGTACAGCAAATTGTTGAAGACAAAGACTGTACTGCTGCTCAAAGACAAAATCGGCGGATTAACGCTGGGGTTTACTGCTTTCGCTGGCAGGATTTAGCTGAGGTTTTGCCCCATCTACAAGCAAATAATACCCAACAAGAATATTATCTTACAGATGCTGTCACCCAAGTAGGAAAGGTGATGGCAGTGGATGTGGAAGATTATCAAGAAATTCTTGGTATCAACGATCGCTTGCAATTGGCAACGGCTTACGATATTTTGCAGAGGCGTGTTAAGGAAAAATGGATGAGGGCGGGTGTGACTTTAATAGACCCTAACAGCATCACCATTGATGACACTGTGGAATTACAGCCGGATGTAATCATTGAACCTCAAACCCATCTGCGGGGAAATACGACGATTCAAACAGGAAGTCGCATTGGGCCTGGAAGTTTAATTGAAAATAGCCAATTGGGTGAAAACGTTACCGTCCAATATTCGGTAGTCACTGATAGCATCGTACAGACAGGAACTCGGATTGGGCCTTATGCTCATCTGCGCGGTCATGCACAAGTAGGCGCTAATTGCCGTGTGGGCAACTTTGTAGAATTGAAAAATACCCAATTAGGCGATCGCACTAACGTCGCACATCTATCATATTTAGGTGATACTACTACGGGTAATCAGGTGAATATCGGTGCCGGTACAATTACGGCTAACTATGATGGAGTGAAAAAACATCCTACCAAAATAGGCGATCGCACTAAAACTGGTTCTAACAGTGTTTTAGTCGCACCAATCACTTTGGGAGATGATGTTTATGTAGCTGCTGGTTCAACGGTTACAGAAGATGTTCCTGATGATTCACTAGTGATTGCTCGTAGCCGTCAGGTGGTTAAACCAGGTTGGCAACAGAAAACCCAATGAAGAGTGCTGAGTATGGTAAATCCATCATGATGGTTGGGTTGTTAGCAATATTTAAGACAATTGACAGCAAAAATTTAGATTTTGGTCAATAAATTAGATAATATGGCTATTTTTATAATAAAAAATAGTCATATTTTTTAGGTTTTACTATTGTTGAAAGTAGGGCTTCAGGTAATCCATGGCTATAACTTCTGAAAGCGTGAACTTTCCAATTTAGTTATCTATAATAGAGATAGATTTAGATAAAAACCTGTTTTAAGAAAATTTCCTTTAGAAAATCATCTATTTGACCTTAGGAATAAATTCCTTAATTGCCTTCCTGATGAATGGTGTTGCCTTTTCTAAAGATATCCACATCAAGGATAGTCCTAATGTCAACAAATAATCATACCCTGGAATCAAGACAAAATCGTCTACTCGCTGCTTTACCTAAATCTGACTATGAGCGGCTTATTCCTCACCTAAAACCAGTTTCGCTTTCACTTCAGAAAATCCTTTTACAGCCAGCAGAACCTATTACACATGTCTATTTTCCCCATAGAGCAATAGTTTCTTTAATATCCACGATGGAAAACGGCTCCTCAGTGGAAGTCGGTATGGTGAGTAATGAAGGGATGGTGGGTATACCTGTAATTTTGGGAAGCAACTCATCGAATACAACAGCCATTGTGCAAGTCTCCGACGGCGGGATGCAGATGCCAGCAGATGTATTAAAGAGTGAATTTAAACGTGGTGGAGTGCTACAAGATTTGCTGTTGCGCTACTTACATACTCTATATACCCAAGTTTCCCAAGGGGCTGCCTGCAATCGTCTCCATACCCTGGAACAACGCCTTGCGCGTTGGTTGTTGACAGTCTCTGACCGTATGGAATCAGATGATTTTCCCCTCACTCAAGAATTTATAGCTCAGATGCTGGGTGTACGCCGTTCTGGTGTCACTGTGGCGGCTAACTCCCTTAGCCAAAAGGGAATTATCTACTACAATCGGGGTAATATTAGCATCCAGAATCGCTACGCTTTAGAGGCTACTTCCTGCGAATGTTATCAAGTGCTGAAAGACGAATTTGATCGACTTCTGGGCAAAGGGTCAGATCGCAGTCACCAATAAATGTTTCGCAGTTTCTATGTGCGAAACCGGACAGACACCCATAGTTGAGTTTTTGTAACCTGAAAACAGTTGTGCAATTTAATGCCACTTAAAAGAGCCTGCATTTTGATGTCATTGCTACTTCAGGTATTAAAACTACACGAGGACAATATTTAATGTACTCTCAATCCAGTTCAGTCGGTGGTCTGCGTTTGCTCATTGTTGATGATGATGCTGACACAAGGCAAATTCTCTCTATCTTGTTTGAATTAGAAGGAGCAAAAGTTGTGGCTGTGGCTTCAGCAAGCGAGGCTTTAGAAGTAATCACTAATTTTCAACCGGATATCTTTATTAGCGATATATGTCTACCAGATGAAGATGGCTATTCATTGCTACGAAAAATCAGGAATTTGGTGTCAGAGCAAGAAAAATTTATTCCTGCTATTGCTCTAACAGGATCTGCGAGGGAGGAAAACCGTACATATGCATTTGCCGCAGGTTTTCAGAGGCACTTATATAAGCCGATAAATTTAGATGAATTAGTTTATGAGGTTGCTAGTTTAGCTGGAAACAAACCAGCATTTTGTTGGACAAGCGATCGTAATTTAGTCAAATCGTAATTTTTCAATTTGCATATTTGCATTATCTGCATAGTCTTACTAGTTAACTTTTCCCCGCTTGTAAAAAACGGGGATTTTAATTGTATATTATTGCGGCTAAGGGGGAAAGGTTTGATTTCACCCATTAACTTTGGTTAATATCATAATAATTTTTAATTAGAGTAGTAATTTATGCTTATAGTCATCCTCAAAATAAATATATTTAAGCAAAAATTAGAGAAGTTTCATTTTTAAATATCTCAATAAATTTGAGAATATTAATTAATCTATAAGAATTTCACTGGTATGATGAAATACTAATATGATACTAAAAAATTTAATGGTGAAATATCATACATTAATTTTAAGTACATTAGTCTCGATTGAGAACTTAGATAGGAGGAGTAGTTTTTGAGACAAAAATTATCTTAGACTACTGTTACTGGTGCTACTTATATGCATCATTATCAGTAGGATAAATGAAAGACTTGTCATACATCCAGCTTTATGCTTTTTTGGTTGCGAATTAAAGCTTTGAGGTTCATAGCTAATTAAAAATTTCGACTTAGCTGGTCTAAAATTTAGCTATCAGTATTGACAATCTAGAAATAATCGAATAACAAGGTGGCAGCATCATAAAAAAATGCATTAGCTCATCCCTGCCAAAAGACTCAGTAACGCTCTTAACGAAAACTTCACACGATTAACATAAATCATGCCACAAAATACTGATTACAAAGCTGCCAATTCAACAACTCAACCAATCGCTTATAAAGCACGCCTGAATTCTTGGGCGATCGCTCGTTTACTTCCTGATACACAACGAGAAATTGTGGCTCGTTTCCGCAGTCGTTCTGATGCAGATGGTTATATGCAGCACCTCAGCCAAACTACACCAGATGCTACCTTTGTCGTTGTTTTTGATTGCCAACGTGAAGAAGCTGTAATTTAGAGTTATGATGTAGGCGATCGCACTTATAGGGTAATGCAATCATGCGATCGCCTTTATAGGGAACAGGTGACAGGTGACACAAAGAGAGATTGAGCCAGGTTTTGATATTTTAATTATTTTTAATTCATATAAATCAAAGAGCAAAATCTAATTCATGGATATAGAAGTTTTATTTAAATTTTGCCAAAACAACTTACACCTCTATTCCCTGTAACCTGTAACCCATAACCTAATCAAGCTAGAAAAGACCCAATTAAATGATGCTAACTTGGGTCATTTCAAGTAAACATCTTAACGAGATTCAGTTCCTTGATTAGGACTACCTGCTACAGTATCTTCTCCTGGTGACTCTGGTTCAGCACCGGGTTGGGTATCTGTTTCAGCAGCGTTGCCAGTCTTGCGGATACTAGGCTCAACGGGTGTTTGATAACCACCAGAAGCGCTGGGAGTAGTATTTTTATCGTTAGATTTTTGTTTTTGCTCTTTGGGCATAACTACAAACTCCTGTATTTAATCTTGGCATTATTTTAAGAAGATCAGGAGTGCGAATTTATCTATCCAGAATCTGGTTATGCCTGATTTATTCCTCTGTCGGAAGTATTATTTAGTACTAATTATTTTTGCTTTCAAGAATTTACATAGCTGACGCTAGAGCAGTAACGCTAGATTAAATCAAGGAGAGAACTAACGCGCGTAAGTTCCCAACGTTCAATCCTTTTAAAAAAACATTATGACATTTAATTACGACTTGTTTGTCATTGGTGCTGGTTCTGGGGGTTTGGCATCTGCCAAACGTGCAGCTAGCTATGGAGCAAAAGTAGCGATCGCCGAGCAAGATTTAGTCGGTGGTACTTGTGTAATTCGCGGTTGTATTCCCAAAAAACTCATGGTCTATGGCTCGCATTTTCCCGCACTCTTCCGGGATGCAGCAGGCTACGGCTGGAAGATAGGTGATGCCAAGTTGGACTGGGAATATTTCATCACATCCATAGATCAGGAAGTCCGGCGGCTGTCACAATTACACATCAGTTTGTTAGCAAAAGCGGGAGTTGAATTCATTCCCCATCGCGCCACTTTGGTAGATATCCACACACTAGAAGTTGATGGACGCAAAATCACGGCAGACAAAATTTTAATTGCTGTTGGCGGACGTCCCATCAAACCAGATTTGCCAGGGATGGAATATGGCATTACTTCCAACGATATGTTTCATCTGCCATCACAACCAAAACACATTGCCATTCTGGGTGCTGGTTATATCGGTACAGAATTTGCCTGTATTATGAATGGTTTGGGTTCTCAGGTGACGCAGATTAACCGCCAAGAACTGATATTGAAGGGTTTTGATGAAGATATCCGCAGAGGAATTCAGGAGGGAATGGCAAATCACGGCATTCGCATCATCCCTAATACTGAAGTGACAGCAGTGGAACAAATATCAGCCGGGTTGAAGTTAAATTTATCTGGAGAACATGAAGAACCAGTAATTGCCGATAGGTTATTAGTGGCGACCGGTCGGATTCCCAACATTGATGGATTGGGTTTGGAAAACGCTGGAGTTGATGTCGTCCCTGGTTCTGAGGAAGGGCCGGGGTACAGCACTACAAATGCGATCGCTGTTAATGAATATAGTCAAACTAATCAACCGCATATCTTTGCTGTGGGTGATGTCACTGATCGCCTGAATTTAACTCCTGTGGCGATTGGTGAAGGTCGAGCCTTTGCCGACAGTGAATTTGGTAATAACCGCCAAGCATTTAGTCATCAAAATGTACCAACAGCAGTATTTTCTACTCCAGAAGCGGCGACAGTAGGCTGTACGGAAGCCGAAGCACGAGCAAAAGTTGGTGAGGCTGTAAAAATTTATCACACTCGTTTCCGCCCCGTGTATCATAGCTTGACTGGTCAGCAAGAGCGAATCACCATGAAGTTGGTGGTGGATGCTAATACCGATAAAGTATTGGGCGCTCACATGGTAGGAGACAACGCAGCTGAGATAATTCAAGGTGTGGCGATCGCAGTGAAAATGAACGCGACTAAACAAGATTTTGACGCTACTGTCGGTATTCATCCTACAATCGCAGAAGAATTCGTTACTATGCGGTAAATATAATATCCGCCAAATCACAGTTCGTAGTAGGGACTTTAGTCCCGAAAGCCAGGACTAAAGTCCTGACTACGAGCTATTACGCTCATCTTTTTAATAGTTGCGGACTTAAATCTTTCAATTTTGAATTACTACATTTACCTACACGGTTTTGCTTCTAGTCCTCAATCTGCCAAAGCAAGGGATATAAGCGAGCGCTTTGCCAAAATTCCGCTCAAGCTCAAAATCCCCGATCTAAATGCTGGTGATTTTTCTCAGTTGACAATCACGCGTCAGCTAACTCAAGTTGCAGCAGAATTTCCTGACGATTCTGCCCCAGTGACGCTGATTGGTTCTAGTTTAGGCGGTTTGACATCTGCTCACTTAGCAGAGAAATATGCACAAGTGCAACGCCTAGTTTTACTAGCGCCAGCTTTTGGGTTTTTATCTCATTGGTTGCCTAAGCTAGGAGATGAAGAGATACAGCGTTGGCAACGAGAAAAGTATCTCATGATTCACCATTATGGAGAAGGGCGATCGCTCCCCCTAAGTTACGATTTCCTGACAGATGCGGCTGAATATCAAGAAGATATGTTGCAACGTCCCATTCCCACTTTGATTTTGCATGGAAAACAAGATGAAGTCATCCCCATTACGGCCAGTCGAGAATTTGCGCGATCTCGTCCTTGGGTAGAATTGATAGAACTCGACAGCGATCACGCTTTAGGCAATGTCATGGCAGAAATTTGGCAAGCAATTCACCTATTCTGTCAGTTGCCCTAAAGCTTTACAATATAAGACCGATTCTTGGGAAATCCAGATGCAATCTGATAAGTCTTAATTACGAATTAAATTATATGCTCCCCTTTATCCGGTCAGATTTAGCTCAATTCACTGCTTACAAGCCCCACCCCAGCAGCGATACAGCCGCAGCAGTTCCCGTGCAGCTTGATCGGCTAGATACGAATGAAAGCCCCTATGATTTGCCGCCTGAGTTAAAAGAAAAACTGGCTTGGACGTATCAGCAGGTAATTGAAACAAATCGTTATCCTGATGGGGGACATGAGACACTTAAAAACGCGATCGCACAGTACGTTAATGAGTCAGCGTCCATCTCATCATCTTTGTTGACTGCTGCCAATATTTCTGTAGGCAATGGTTCAGATGAACTAATTCGCTCTTTATTAATCGCTACCTGTCTGGGAGGAGAAGGGGCAATTTTAGTTGCTCATCCCACTTTCTCGATGTACGGGATTTTGGCAAAAACTTTGGGAATTCCTGTGGTAACGGTGGACAGAAATAAAGATAATTTTGAAATTGATTTAACAGCTGCTCAGTCAGCTTTAGAACAAACTCAAAATCCGCCGATTCGAGTAGTTTTTGTTGTCCATCCCAATTCCCCGACTGCCAATTGTTTAACTGCGGCAGAATTAACTTGGTTAAAAAATTTAAGTGAGCAAATTTTGGTGGTAATTGATGAAGCTTACTTTGAATTTAGCCAAACTACTTTAGTAGGTGAATTAGCACAGCGTCCTAATTGGGTTGTATTACGCACTTTTTCTAAAGCCTTCCGTTTAGCAGCGCTACGCGTTGGTTATTGTGTTGCCCATCCAGAAGCGATCGCTATTTTAGAAAAAGTCCGCTTACCCTATAATCTTCCCAGTTTCTCCATCGCTGGGGCACTAGCTACTTTGCAAAATCGCCAACTTCTACTAAGCTCAATTTCCCAAACTTTGCATGAGCGAGACAAACTCAAAGCAGCTTTATGCCAAAATCCCAAATTACAAGTTACAGAAAGTGCAGCTAACTTTATTTTCCTGCGTCTCCAACCAAATGTCTTTGATCCACAAGACACTACTTTAAAAAATCTTCACCAACAACTTAGAAGTTCTGGCACACTTGTCCGCGAGATTAGCCAAGGATTGCGAATTACTATCGGTACATCTGAAGAAAACGCCCGCACCTTCAAGAGAATACAAGCTGCTTTAACAAACCTTGATTCTCAGTAATTAATTATTTAAACCTGCCACCCAATTCGTTACCCAAACGGCGTACTATCCCCACCGTTTGTGGTAGCACTCCTACTAAAAGCGCAAAGGCAATATCAGGCATCAGCGCCACCATTTCTGGTGGAAAGTATTGTTCAAACTGATCTAAAATCTTCTGAACTCGCTGTTGAGGCAAGGGATTTTCTGTAATTTGCTTGATTAAGCGAATCCATTGTCGCCTAATTAAGTAAGCTTTCTGACGATCCTCATAAGATTCGGGAGTTAATAAAGATAAATTACCTATAGGCAATACCCTTTCACAATCACTATCATAATTCCCGCCAACTGCTGCACCCGGCCCAGCAAATTCTGCATGATAGCGTTTAAAGAGTATTAACCCATTACGTTTACGACTATTGACAACGAAAACCTTTCCACTATGCAAAAGTGTGAGGATATCCGAGCCATATGATTGCTCAGTTCCATCTGGCATGACAACATGGTCAAGGAAACTAATGTCAGGGTAGTAAGTTGATACCATAGCAGCTTGATAGCGTCGGTAGTTTTCGCTATCCATGTTTTCTCGAACTTGCAAATAATTTGGTAGAGTTATGCACTTCCTGCGGGAACTTGCCGTTAAATCAAATTAGAGTTTTGATTTTATTAAACTTGCTTGATAACAAAAATTCACTTGTTAATTTAACTAAAATCAAAAAATCAGGCTTTGGTCAGTCAATAATTAATCATATTTTATGAGATTTCCTGCGATTTGTCTTGGCAAATCATCTGCGATTCTTTAAAGTTTTTATAAAGATGAATATATTAAATACAAAGTTACTATGAGGGGGTTTGAGTTTGATTAAGCGTAATTTTACGGATGACCTACTATAGTCCATCTTTTATATTTAAAATCATTTACTATTTAGCTGTTATCTCTAATTCACATAACATATTATGCACAACTAAAATACACACATTTGAGTTGTTTTTGAGAATTTAGCCTAAAAACCATCTTGTTCAATCTCTGAAGATGATCTTCTTAGGGATAGCAGTGGTAGCTTTTTTCTCTACTTATAAATCCTTTGAGTAAAGGATAAAATTTTCTGCACTCTAGTAGTGATTTGGTTGGCTAAATTTGTAAACTTTTCTGCAAGTGTTGATTGTTTGACATAACTAGCAATTAACTCTGGCATTAGTTATAAATATTGATTGTGAGTAGGAAATTCTTTCAACTAGCTTTGATGTCAAGAATAACAGCAATTCAGTCTATAGAAGGCTAATCAATCAGGTTTTTCTCGGCTGTTAAGACCAATTTTCTTGTTTGTGTGCATAAAAGAACTAGGTCACCAGGTTTACTAAATTGGTAGTGTAAATTTCAATTACCTGAATCTGGATTCTAGTTGGCCATACCCATAACAGCTTTTTTACCCAACTGATTGCCACATCGAAGTTGATACTTTCTCCCAGAAAATCTCAGATAACTGAATCAATGTTCAGGTGCTTGTGTAATAATATCTGTCGGGGACGTTTGAGGAAAAACGTGTTCCAATGAGATTCTAATTTATGCATCTTATATCCTAGCTTGAAATAAAGTTGCCGTGCATGATGGTTATTTTCCAAAACATGCAGGTATAAGTCCTGGAATCCCCATTCATGAGAAACTTTTTCCGAGCTAAGTAGTAGCTGTGAAGCTACACCATGTCTACGGTATTTGGGATGAACAGCTAAATTAGACAGATAGGGAAAACTCTTGCCAACCTGTATCCATGAATCACTGAAACGCACACCCAGTTCTACAGTTCCTACTAGGTTATTCGTTAAACCAGCAGTAGTGTCAATTGCAACCAAACAAACATGGTGGGGTGCAGGTGATGACAAACGATGTCTGAGATCTTCGTAAATACCCAAACGTAGCAGAGGAAAAGCCCATCCCCAAAAACCATTCTGGGAGTGAAAGCTTTCGGCAATGATTTGGGCAATACCAGTCAAATCAGCAGGTGTAGCCGCGCGAATTTGGAATTGCCAGGAAGCTTGTTCGGCGGTAGATATGACTGGCTCTTGGTGGTAAGGGTCAAAAAACCAGGATGTCAAGGCTAGTTTACTATTGATTTTATTAAACGCAAATCTTCTCAAATATCCTAAAACACTGTACAAGCTATGTGAAAACTGAAATTAGCTGAAAACACTAAGTTGGTATTGAGATTTTAACTTAAGTAAGTCGGCAAGAAAAAATCAAACTATGTGTTTTGCAATGTAAAATAATTGAAATTCAGTTTGTAGTAAGGGCTACTCTACGGTTTCTGCGAAGCAGTACAGCCCTTATTTGAGGACTTTAGTCCTCACTACAAACCTTTAATTATTTACGCCGTCCTACTTAGTATAAGTTATTGAGTACAAGATGGTATTAATGCTGCTATTACTAGCGCTTAATAGTGTAACAATTTCCTCATGGATGACTATAGTATCCGTAGTGTGTCTGGTTTGTCTACAGTCGTATTGAGCAACATGACAATATCTTAATTTAAAAGTATTAATTCTTAACTTGTAAATCGCGCTTTTTGTGATCAGAGCGATGTCAGAGTATCAGCAAATGTGGTATCTGCGTTTTCAGTATGCTTGTGATTTCAAATCTTGTTCTCAGGAAATTCTCAGCAATAACTCAGATTGATATGAGTAAATTAGACCTGAGCTTTGCAATTACGACATCATAATTTTCGCTTTTCACTTTTGTAATGGTGAGAACTTGACGAATGCTTACTTTTAAGTAATCTTAGCAAGAAATTCCCATTATAGCGAGAATTATGTCTTGAAATACCTCCAAATTATCATTAGGAAAACATGACTCATCAAAGAATTATTGCTATGACATTGGGGGTTGTCTCAACTCTGACAATGGCATCAGCAGCGTCAGCAGCAACACTCAAAGTAACTATCGAAAACCTAGCGCCACAACAAGGTATTGTTGTAACTCCCTTGTGGGTTGGCTTTCATGATGGAACTTTTGACATTTTCAACGTAGGTGAGGTAGCTTCCGAAAGCTTAGAACGTCTAGCCGAAGATGGTGCGACTGCACCTATTGCCAGTGACTTTTTAGCTAGTGGTGCTGGAGTAGTTGAAGGAACAATTCTCGGCCCCGGTATCAGTCCTACATCACCACCAGTGATTCCGCCGGGTGCGATCGCTACCCAAAGATTTCAGATTGATGGTAGTTTGGCTAGTAGTCGCTACTTTAGCTACGCCTCAATGATTGTTCCTAGCAATGATGCCTTCATCGCTAATGACAACCCGCTTGCTTTCCGGATTTTCGATGATTTTGGTAACTTCCTTGGTGCTGATTTCATAGTCTCTGGAAATAGAATTTGGGATGCTGGTACTGAAGTTAATGATGAAATTCCAGAAAACACTGCTCTTCTGGGACAGACAACACCTAATACTGGCGTAACTGAAAATGGTGTAGTTACACAGCATCCGGGTTTTCTGCCAGGCGGTAACATTTTATCTGCTTTTCCCAATGCAGATTTTACAACTCTCGCCTCTCCCAGCTATCAAGTAGTACGTATTAGAGTGGAGCAAGTGCCAGAACCAGGTAGTACACTTGGGCTATTAATTGCTGGTAGTTTGTTAGGGCTAGGGTATTGTGTGCGTCGGCCAGCTATTTTCCGCAATCGACAAATTTAACTAATTTTTTGTGAGTTTCTTGAGTTTTCAGGGCGTATTCCGCATCACTTAACTTTTGTGTTCGCTTTTCAAAATTATCAACGACATCTGAAGAAAAGTAACTCAGTGTCTACGCCTTTGCATCAGTTGTAAATAGTAAAAAGCCGTGCAACTTAAGTTGCACGGCTTTTAATATAGTGTGAGGAGCTTAACTAAGTACCATCATAAAGTAATGCCAAAGTGGCAAGATGCTCGTAACAATTTTGGTAACGGAATTTTTTTGATGCGTTGACGCTAGCACTACTGAAGTAAATTAACATTGTCCTTTCGTTAGATAGTAATAGGAACGCACAAGTTACGGAAGAATCAAACCGCAGAGGCACAGAGGAGCCATTGCGTTGCGCGGGTTCCCCGCGTTGTAGCAAATGGCGTGACACGGAGGAATGAGAGTTAGAGAAGTATTTTGCGTAAGTCCTAAGTAACTCCAAGCAGCTTCTGTAACTACCTGATATTTAGAGACAAATAAATTGAAAATTTCACCATTTTTAACTTAATAATTGATTTTAGAGTAAAGCCCCGCCACAGCTGGAGCCACATCCCGCAGTACAACCGTAGCAATAGTTAGCTGTTTGGATCTCATTAATTAAGTTTAAACTGCCAAATTCTAGCAATTTGGCGACTGTGAGTGATTCACCATTGGCAGTTTTTGCAGGCAGATTCATCATCTGGTTAAAATCGCAATCATACACGTTGCCTAGGTAGTCAATTGATAATTCATCTCGACACATTAAATGTTCAACTGTACTGTGATTGAAATGCGACTCTAGAAACTGCAAATAGCTCGTATGCAGCTTTTTCCGTTCTAAATGCATTTTAGTTCTGCCAACTGGCAGGTTAGTAATGGTGAATAGATTGTTAAATACAATGTCAAAATGTTCTTGTAAGAACATTTTGTAATCTTGCTCTAGGTTAGTCTGTTCAGGCGCTAAGGAGAACTTTTCATTTGCAGGTAAAGGGGGATTATACACCAAGTCCAAAATTAAATTTGGGTTCTTGCTATAGCCGAGTTGATTAAGCCATTGTAATGCTTTAATTGAACTGTCAAAAACACCAGTTCCCCGCATTTTATCGACATTATCTGCTAGGTAGCAAGGCATGGAAGCAACAACTCTCACTTGATGTTTAGCGCAGTATTCTGGTAAATCACCAAACCCATCTGCAAAATAAATGGTCAAATTAGACCGAACAATCACCTGTTTACCTGTTGATTTTGCTGCTTCTACCAGTGGCTTAAATCCATAATTCATCTCTGGTGCGCCACCAGTTAAATCTACAGTTTGAATTTCCGGAAATTTGTAAATTAAAGCAATTAACTGTTCACAAATTTGAGGAGAAAGTTCTTCTGTGCGTTTCGGACTTGCTTCGACATGACAATGTGTACAAGCAAGGTTACAACGCTTACCCAAATTAATTTGTAAAACAGATATGTTCTTTTTTATTAAAGGAAAATTTAATTTGTCTTTAAATGTATTTGTATTTATTGATGTAGTTGTCATTATTTATTACTCCTGAGAAGTGATTAATTATGGGAAAAACTTAAGTTTTGCTCATTGCAATAATCTATAGGTGATTCCACTAATAATTGTGGCAGTAGGTAAAGTTAAAATCCACGAAAGTAGAATCTGATAAAAAACATGCGGATGAGATTTTTTGGTAATCAGTCCCACACCAAAAATAGAACTAACTGAAACTAGAGTTGTCGATACAGGCAGCCCAAAATAACTAGCTGCAATGACCAAAAATCCAGTTACCATATTGGCAGATAACCCTTGATTGCAACTCATTGAGGTAATTTTTTCACTCATGGTGTGTGCAATCTTTTGCGAGTTTAATAAACCACCAAGTCCCATTGCCATTGCTATTGTTAGCATTCCTCCCTGAATTGAAAAATAATCGATAATCAAAATGAGTGAAACAATCTTGGGAGTATCATTTAAGCCTCTCGTAAAACTAATAATACCTGCACTAATAAAATGACAAATATCAACTATGCGCTGGTCAATTTGCAGTTGCAATTTTGCATGAGTATAGTGTAATAAATTATAAATTCCTGCTCCTAATAAAATAGCAATAATAGGACTGAGAAATAGTGGTAAGATAAAAGAGCTTCCCAAAACTGCAAAATTAACCTTGAGTCCAATAGCCACTAGTCCAGCACCGAGTAATGCACCTGTGATAGTGTGAGTTGTGGAGATGGGAAATCCGGTCAAGGCAGCTATTAGCACGGTCAAACCAGTCGTAATTGCTACTGACAAATGAATTTCTGGTACATTAGCGATCGCATCTGGAAATATACCTTGACCAGTAAACTTTTGTACAACACTGCTTGCCAAAAAAACAGAAGTGACGGCACCGGCAAAAGTTGTCACACTAGCCCACAAAATGGCTGTTTGGTAGCTGGTTGTCCGGCTACCAAACAGCGTTGCTACACCTTTAAAGTTGTCGTTGGCTCCATGGGAATAGGCTAAAAAAAGTGTAGCTAGAAATAAACTGATGATTAACATTTTTGGGGCGTTACAAGTTAACAGCAACCACCGCCATTATAGTGCCATGTTGAATGGGTAATCATGATGTCAGTTGGCTGTAAAGCTGCAAGTTTAGCCGCAGTTTTATCACACACTGCGGCAGGAATGCCACGCTGAAGTAAATGTCCGGCAAAGTCATCAAAAAAAGATTCTGCACCAGTATAAATTGCTGTCTTACCTGTGAATATACAAGCACCATCTTCGGGAATATCTACTTTGAAACAAACAGAATCGAGACTTTCTAGCAGGAGATTGTCTTCTAGATGATACGTCTGAGAATCTAGCAGACGATAAGGGCGACGGGCACGAATTTCAATTTGACCAAAACCAGCATTGATGATGCGTTGAGTATACTCTTCATAGGTGAGTGCCCCTGACAAACACATGGCGCGTAGTCGTTCATCTTGTTGTAGATGTGCGGGAATTGGACAAGTCGCAATAGGATCACTCATCTGCAAGCGTCCACCTGGTTTTAACACCCGATATGCTTCTTTTAAAGCACGAGTTAAATCTTCTGGTTCAAAGATGTTAAAAAGGCAATTCTGCGCCACGATATCGACGCTAGCGTCAGCCACTGGTAGGTTAAAGGCATCACCTGCACGAATTTCCACAAAACTGGTATCAAACCAGTCATTTTCTGTAGCAGCAATTTTCAGGTTACGTGTAGCAGCTTCTCGCATAGCTGCAACTGGTTCAATGGCAATTACAGCACCTGAACGGCGGGAAAAATAAGCGAATTGCAATGCTTCTAACCCACCGCCAACACCAACATAAAGTACTGTGGGTTGGTGGGAAAGTTCAGTATGGTGAACAGTTGTACCACAACCATAGTTCATTTCCTGCATTGGCAAAGGAATGTTCAATCCTGGTAATTGCAGGGACGTACTTTGGACACAACAAAGTCCTACTTGCGGTGTTTGTGCAACTTCACTATAAAACTGTGCTGCTGTTTCTAGATAGGTCATTATGGTCTTAATCTTGTATATTGCCGTGTAGATTTCACTCTGTGCATCCTAATATAACTAACCATGATTTAAATGAATTTTTCCTGAGAGCAAGATAACCTGCAAATGCTTATACAATAAGCTTGTTTGGCAGAGCAGCATCAACAGGAGTGACTGTGCCAATCTCAAAGCCCTCCACAAAGTGTAGCGGATTTGGAGATAATTCACTCACGCAAGACGTAGCCGACACCACGCACAGTTTGAATCAGGCGCTTTTCGTTATTGGTTTCGAGTTTCAGGCGCAGGTAACGCACGTACACTTCAATAATATTGGAATCGCCCATGAAGTCATAACCCCAGACTTCCTCTAAAATGCGATCGCGTGTAATTACCTGTCGCGGATGAGTGAGTAAATACTCCAGTAAATCAAATTCTTTGGCAGTTAAATCAATTAACCTCTGTCCCCGAAACACTTCTCGTGTGCGCCGATTCAAACTCAAGTCTTCAAATTCTAAAATATCTGCGGCGTCTGCTTCCTTACTTCTTCGCAGATGAGCGCGGACTCTGGCTAATAATTCTTCAACGCTGAAAGGTTTAACTACGTAGTCATCAGCACCAGCATCTAAGCCGGCAACGCGATCGCTCACTTCATCTTTGGCCGTTAATAAAATTACTGGCACTTGATCGCCAGTACTTCGCAGGCGGCGACAAATTTCTAAGCCCGACAAACCAGGCAGCATCCAATCTAAAATTACTAAGTCTGGATGTAACTCTCTCGCTGCGGTGAGCGCAGTTAATCCATCGTAGGCGACACTGACTTGATAGCCTTCATAACTTAGTTCCAATTCTATAAATCGCGCCAGTTTGACTTCATCTTCAACCAGCAAGACGTGCGTCATAGATGATGTTAAGGATTTCAGCAGGGTAAGTTAAGCAACAATACAGACTGGTAACACTTTAGAGAGGTGCTGAGGCTAATAAATAGCCAGACATCTAATTAGGTTGACTTAGCTTAGTATAGATTTGAGTAAGTAACAACCGTAAGTCTGTAATTACCGATAGCTGCTGAGTAAACCACCACCCAACTTTAGCAATAAGCTGTAACGTCTTCACCACATTCATCAGCAAGGTAGCAAAGCGCTTTGAAACGCAGACTTACTAACTGCTCATAAAAAGGGTTTAATTTACACATTGCCGGAATGTGAAACAGCCGTTGACCAAATAGTGTAATATCTCTTTCAAACGGGCATTGGGCAGGTATAGCTCTACACAAGAAATGCGCTAGTTTGGCATGATGAATTTCTCTACTTTCCAACCACACACGAACTAGGTGCAGTAAGTTGTTTTGTCCCCGGATATGAGTCAAGCTTGTCATAATTTCACCTTCAAAATTTATTAGCTGGGAAGCTCTATAAAATACATACATTTAAGTTCTGTGATTTTATGCAACGATTGTTTGTTCCTTGATTTGCCATATTTAACTACAAATGCACGTCTTGGCGTTCCAGACGTTTGGCTAAACGCTAGGCTAGATATAGTGTTTCAAAATTGTGTCCATGGCAATGCGTTTCGGTTAAAGGAGAAAGGTTTGAATTTACCCCTTCACCTTTTCCTCAACCACAAGGGAGGATGATTTATGACTTATAACTTTCTCGGTAACAAAAAACTACTTTTTGACCAATGGGCACCAAGCTACGATTGGCTTTTTCCTTCGATCATTTACCAAGCTATCCACAAGCGGTTGCTGGAGTATGTAGATTTACCAAAACAAGCAAATATACTTGACATGGGCTGTGGTACTGGACGACTACTTGAACGCTTGGCAACTAAATTTCCCGACTTGCGTGGCACTGGATTAGATTTATCTTCTAATATGTTGCGGATGGCAAGATTGAGTAATCACCATCGTCCACGTCTAATTTATATTGAGGGCAATGCTGAGTCTCTGCCCTTTGGTGAAGGTCAGTTTGATGCTGTCTTTAGCACTATCAGCTTCTTGCACTATTTGTCACCGCAACAGGTGTTGAGTGAAGTGGCGCGGGTGCTTTCTCCTGGTGGACGCTTCTACCTAGTTGACATCACCACCAAAAAGGAAACCAAACCGCAAGTCCTGCCCATCTCTCCTCGTGGTATCAGACTCTACAGTCCTAAGCAACGTGAACTTTTAGGCTCCTCGGCGGGATTATTGTGTTTGAGTCACTATTATTTACTAGGGCCAGTTTTGCTAACGATTTTTGCTAAACCGCCCTCAAACTAAAGTGTATGAAAGGGAACATCTGAAAGTACCTACACCCTACACAGTTAAGATTTACTGGATAAATGCTCTCCAACTAATGGTGTAGCGATTTTTGAGGGACAATGAAAGTAGAGATATCGACAAATGGAAGTGTAAGATGATTTACAATTTTTCATTATCTGACCCTACCAATTATCTAATTGTCAAAATCAGTATATTAATTTTGGTACTGCTAGTATTGTTGGTAGTTTCTGCTGCACCAGCTGTTTAAAAATTAGCCAATTATTTCCCCTATCCCAATAATGCCAACCTCCCCAATATTTGGAGGTGAAATGATGCACATTAGAGGCAATATTTTGCAGTGGGGTGGAGTGTTTACGGCCTTATTAGTAGGTTCCCTAATTTCTGACAACCAAGTTAAAGGTCAACAAATTCTAGTTTTTCCCCATCAAAACTTTTGGCTAGCAGCCCAGTCAGTAAACATTGCTGATTTAGCAGATGGTAACTACCAGTTTTGTAGTCAACCTGACCCTCAAGACTGGCGAGATGGGGCAGGAGTTTGTTTAAATTTTCAGAAAGCTGGGAATCGCGTTGATGGATATTACGGCTATCCTCACTCAGATAACTTTATTTGTATTCAGGGGACAGTAGATAAAAATCAGATTGCTGGTGAAGCTCTAGAGATATTATGGGGTGGTAATCAGCAGCACAAAATACCTCAATCTGCATTTAAGTGGGATTCAGAAGGACGCTTAACACTCAGTCAAGGAAATATCATGCATAGCGCCAATAATGACGAGGATGCTGTTAAGAAAATTTTATACCGACAGGCTTCATTGAGTATTGAGGGATTTTATCAATATAATCGTCCTCGCATGACACCTCCTTCTCAACTGTGTGAATGGAATTTAAAGTAACAAATTAACTTGCGTGATCCCAGTCACTGAGTAATTCATGCTGTTGTTTTGTCTGGTTGGGAGTGCGGAGTGGGACTTTTGGCGTACCAATATCCATGCGAGGAAACGCCTGTTTTTTCTTGGTGGATTTTTTTGCTTGTGTCTGGGAATTAATCTGTGTGGTTGTCATGGGTAGTAAATTTGCCATTCAAACTTGTGAGCACTAATTTATAACATCAATTTCCCAATGGCAAATTTCTGAAGGAGGATATTTATTGATCGAAATTTATCACTTCTGTACTGAGTGACATCAATCAGTCTGACCGCAGTATTTATTCAGATCATCAACTAATGCATCTGATTTTTTGCCAGCAGTTTTAGCGGCTGATGTCAGTGCTGTATCGATTTCTGTTCTAGCTGTTTGTAGTTTTTCCCTACCTGCTGGTGATGCTTCTGCATTTTTAGCTGTACCCAAAGCTTTAGCCGCCTTAGCGATCGCTTGACTGAGATTCTCAAACACGCTTGTAAAACTGCTTTGAAATTCTTGCAAATTAGGATCTGACAAGTTCAGTTCTTCTAGGGATCTAGTAATGGCTACCAAATCTTTAGATAGTTGCAAACTTGTTACCACCTGCTGTCCTTTATTTTGGTCAATTAGAGCGTTTCCTTCATTCACTACCTGAATCAGTCGCTGACATTGAGAGACTTGATCCTCGCAACTACTACCGAGTAAAGCAATACTCAGACTAACAGGAGCAATAACAATATATTTACGCCACACAGACATTCATACCCGAAATATAGCAGGGGACAGGGGATAGAGAAAAGGCTTGAAAGTTGGTGTACATAAGGGTTTGCTAATTAGTTTACGTCTTCAGCTAAGTGGCGACTGCTATATTAGCAAATAATTCAGTTTTTTAGTAATCACTTTACCAATCTACGGGTAAACCCAACTGGTCTAAAGTATCTTTCTCTTGTAAAAGTGGTTGAATATCCCTGTCTACTTGAATGCGACCACCAGATAGTACTAAAGCACGTTGAGTAACTTTCCCCAACCAATGTAATTCATGAGAGGCAATTAACATTACTTGCACTGGTAACTTTAACAATACTTGCGCCAAATGCCTCCGCCATGCCGGATCAAGACCGTTAGTCGGTTCATCTAAAATCAAAATTGTCGGCTCTAGGGCTAAAATTGCCGCTAAAGCAGCAAGTCGTCTTTGTCCTCCAGATAGTTCGTGGGCGGAACGATTAGCGTAGGCTTCTAGACCAAAATCCGCTAACAACTGCCTGGCCCGATCAATAGCCACGGCTGGTGGTACACCGTAATTACGCGGCCCAAAGGTAATATCTTCCAGGATGGTAGGCATAAATAGTTGGTCGTTGGCATCTTGAAAAGCAAAACCGATGTAACGGCGCACTTGGGGAAGAGTTTTTGGTGCTAAGGGAATGCCATTAATGAAAATTTTGCCTGATCGCGGTTGTTTTAAGCCAATTAAATTTTCTAATAAGGTGCTTTTACCAGAACCAGTTGCGCCCATCAACGCCACGCGATCGCCTGCATTCAAAGTAAATGAAAGTTTTTGCAATACTGGTTCCTGATTAGTATAGGCATACACCAGATTTTGTACTTCAACTACCGGGTTACCTGGGGAAATTTGGGGATCAAAAGTCAAAAATTTCAAGATACCTGCACTAAATTCTGTAAGAAGTTATGGTCAAACAAGCAGCGATCGCCCAAGCTACTAATAAGGCAAAACGCTCTTTTGGTCTGAATGGCGAATCTACAGGTAATTGCCCGTTGTAACCCCGAATTATCATGGCTGCATAAACTCGCTCTGCCCTGTCTAGAGTGCGGAGATACAAGGCTCCAATCATAGCAGCACTAGTGTAGCGCAACCATCCCACCGTACCATTTAAACCTCGTAATTGAGCGCTGCGCTGCATTCGTGTTACTTCTGCTAACAAAATTTCTAGGTATTGTCCAGCCAATAGTAAATTTACTTTGATGGGTACGGGTACAGGCAAGCTTTTGAGGGCAATACCGAAACTATGCGGCGGTAAAGTTAACAAAAAACTGTTCATAGTGATTAAACAAACAAGAGAACGCACCAACAAAAAACTAGCTCGCTCCCATCCCAAGGGTAATGCCATGAATGAGAGGAAAATTAATTCTGTACCCAGTAGTCCTCCCAACTGGAGAATTGGTACGCGCAAGACTCCTGCCCAAAAAAGAGCGATCGCCCCATATACAGCCAGCCAAGGCCAGGCATCTTGTTTTAGTAAAGCTGCCCCTACCACAATTACTAAAGACAGCTGCAAACGTAACGGCAAGGCAATTTTAAGCATTTTTTGGTTTCATGACTTTGGCAATTCCAAAGGCCACAGCAAAGCAAACCGCCGATCCCACTAATCCGGCAATACTCGTGCCAATTTGCTCTAAACCTTCGATCCCATAGTCAGCTAAAGGCGTTGGCACTTCTATTCGCACTTGCTCGGCTAAATCTATAAAACCTACATCTTCGGCAACTCTTTCCAAACCATCAGGCCACCCTGACGCCGCCAAAGAGAACACACCGGCAACTAATAAAATACTGACAACAGGCACTAACCATCCTTGAAATTGCTGCTGCTCCCCTGGTAGCAAATCTGGTCTGGCTGTAGCCAAGTAAGCTAGCACACCTCCAGTAATCAATCCTTCGCCAACGCCAATCAGAATATGTACTCCAGTCATAGCTGGTAAAACTATGGCTGCGGATGCAGTTCCAGAAAGAACTAACTCAATGGCACAGGCTACAGATGCCACAACTACGCTGACACCAGCAGCAATGCCAGCTGCCAGAGGTAAACGCCCTTGAGATCCGCCAAATAGCCGTTGTAAGGTTTGGGTTAACACCCAGCCCACCCAAACAGCAATTACTCCCGCATTCAAAATATTCGCGCCCAAGGCTGTGATCCCACCATCGGCAAATAGCACAGCTTGAATAATGAAAACTGTGGCAATACATAGCATTCCTGCCCAGGGACTGCCCAAAACGATCGCCGCTAAGGTTCCCCCCAATAAGTGACCACTAGTACCACCTGCTACCGGAAAATTGACCATCTGGGCAGCAAAAATAAAAGCAGTGGTTAAACCGAGTATGGGGGCACGACGGATACCAAAGGCTTCCTGCGATCGCCCACAGGCAATTACAAGTGCGATCGCACTTGCTAAACCAGTCACTCCAGCCACGGGAGCAGAAATAAATCCATCAGGAATATGCATAATGTGTCCTGTATTGAATGTGTAGATTCACACAATTTAAACAATGTAATTACGGCATTAAATTAATAGAAAACAGAATTTCTGTCTCTTTTTCAATGCCCTATTGGGGGATTTTATAGTGTTAACCAGGGAAAGTGAGCAATAAAATCTACGTCAAATAATATACTTATTTGTTAATTTATTAAGTTTTATTCCAGATTCAGGAAAACCCACACTCTAGCGCTTTGTGATCAGCGTCAGCAAGATTTTACTAGTGAAATTAGCTGTTTAGCTTTGGCAGAATCAGATTCTTCAGGTATTATAGGTAACTTATATAATATCTGCAATTCAACAGGGCTAATGCCTACTTTGCTGTAGATATGATCAGCCAGAAAACAGATGATATTTCCCCTGGCAAATAGTAGTTAATGTTTAGAGAACAATGAGTATATTTGAAGCGATTCTATTAGGAATCATTCAAGGAATTTTCATGTTTTTTCCTGTTAGTTCAACCAGTCATTTAGTGTTAACCCAGCACTGGTTGATTCAGCGCGGGTCAAGTTTGCCGGCTCCAGAAAGTACAGAGATGATTTTTTTTGATCTGATTGTCCATGTGGGTACGCTAGTTTCCATTGTTGTTGTCTTTCGTCGTAGTCTCAGCCGTCTACTGACAAGAATCTGGTTAGATTTTTGGGAACTCATCACTGAACTTGGTTCATCTCGTAGTGACCCCATCAAACTACGGCTAACAGCACAACGGACTCGCTCTTTGATATTTCCTAGTGGAGAGCGCAAAGGCGACCTGCTTTACTTGCGTCTTGCTGTGTTGGGTATGCTTTCTGTAGTAGTGACAGGGTTAGTAGGATTGCCTTTTAGGTCTATCATTAAAGAAATTTTCTTTGCTTATCCTATCGCTATTTGTTTCACCTTAGGTATCACAGGAATTTTACTGTGGTGGACAGATAAAAAAATCCGGCAGACACGGGGATTACGAGACTTAAACCCCTGGGTAGCTAGTTTCATTGGTTTAGGACAAGCATTAGCACTAATTCCTGGCTTAAGTCGCAGTGGGATGACGATTTCGTTTTCACTGTTCACTGGACTCAGACGACAATGGGCCGCTGAGTACAGCTTTTTTATTGCATTTCCGACCATTATTGGTGGAACTTTATTACAAGCACTTGAATTGCTCAAAGCTGAAACACTCAATGTAGGAATTATGCCTTTGACAGTCGGTTTTGTAGTATCGGCGATCGTGGGGATCGGGGCATTGCAATTAGTCCTAAAATTATTGTATCGTGCCCGTTTTCGCTATTTTTCTTACTATCTTTGGGTACTCGCTGTCATCGTTGCTTGGGGAACCTACCAAGGAGTGCTGTAATTAAAGCTGCAAATTTAATAGCAGCCGCGCTACACTCAGATAAACTAAGACTCCTAAGATATCCACAACCACAGAGCTTAAGGGAGCAGACATCAAAGCGGGATCAAACCCCAAAAACTTGAATATAAGCGGTAATGATGTACCAGAAACAGTAGCCAGTACCGACGAAATCATGAGGCTAAGTCCCACAACAATCGCAACGGCTAGACTTCCCTTGAACAAAAGAGCAATGGCTGTGACTACGATACCTAAGAATAGACCAATAAAGATCCCCGCGATCGCTTCTTCAAAAATTTTGCAAAATGCCTGTTTTAGCTCAACAGTCCCTGAACTTAAACCGCGAATCACTACAGTAGCTGATTGAGTACTCACATTGCCGGCTGAACCAATCAATAAGGGAATAAAGGCAGTTAGTATGATCATTTGCTGTAACACATCTTCTTGGGTACGAATGACACCAGTTATGGCTGTGTTAGCTACTAACAGTAAAATTAACCAGGTTGTACGCTTGTGGACTCGATGCCATAAATTTGTTTGAAAATAGGCAATCTCATCCTCGGCCAATGAGATATTATCTGTACCGTTGCTGTCAAAAAGTTGTGAGCGCTCCTCAGCAGACATTTGGGCAATCATATCAAATACAGGCTGCTGCTTAAAATCTTCAATCAGCGACTGCTGCGATACTGTATTAACTGATTTGCTGTTTTCAGCAGCAAGCTCTGTAGTAGGAAAGTTTTCATTCACAACCATGAATATTAAAAAAAATTAGTTAATTAAGTTTTCCATACATCCTGGTTAGCTTAACAAGCTACATAGTTTGATACTTCATTCTGGAGGTGGATTTGGCAGGGCTAAAAGTAAGGAAAAATTTTTAATATTTTCTGGTGCAATTGTTCCCAAAGTTGCTTTTTTTCGTTTATTTCTTCAGCAAATAGGATTTCATATATTAGTGGTACTCCTAACTGTAATTCATCAAGAATATCTCTTTGGTTAAATACATCCTGGGGATTTCCTTCTAAAATAAGTTGTCCTCTATCCATGATAAATACCCAGTCTGCCCAACGATAAACTAAATCTAGGTCATGGGTTGCCATTAATATCGTTGTACCAGATGTATGAATACTTTTTAGGGTTGCCATCAGGTTACGAGTATGCAACTTATCCAGATATGCTGTTGGTTCATCTAGTAATAGCAGTTTTGGTTTTAATACCATGACATCAGCAATAGAAACTCGTTTTTTTTGACCCAAACTGAGATGATGTATAGGTCTTTGGGCTAGTTCCGTTAGTCCAAACTCAACTAAGGCTTGTTCAACGCGTTGTTGAATTTCTGCTGGTGGTAATCCCAAATTACATAAGCCGTAAGAAATATCTTCTTCAACTGTTGAAGCCACCAATTGTTGCTCTGGATCTTGAAAAATTAGCCCAACTTTTTGACGTAACTGCATCAATGATTGTCGGTCATATTTGAGTGGCTGATTTTGCCATTTGATATTTCCTTTTTGGGGTTTATATAAACCATTAGCTAATAAAAATAGTGTAGTTTTACCGCAACCATTTTGACCTATCAATGCACATTTTTTTTGGGCTGGAATTTTTAGTGTTAAGTTATTTAAGGCTAATTGTTGTGTACCTGGATAGGTGTATTGTACTTGCTCAAATTCTAGTAATGTTTGCTGCATGATTATGCTATTTTTATCAAGGCTTACAGGCTGATTATTTAGGAAATACGCATTTTTAAATAACCATCAAGTGTGCCAAGAAAGAATAAAGATAAGTTTTAGGTTATCTTGAAAATTATATGCTATGTCAATGAGATTTTTAATTCTAATCCTAGTAAAATTAAATATCCAATAATTGCTTCTATGGCATACCGTTTGGAAAGATGATAGCGATGGGGATGCCAAACTTTAAATTCGCCATTAAAGCCCCGTGAGGCTAAACTTAAAGAGACTTGACGATAATTTTCTAAGGTGCGCTTGAGTAGTTGTCCAATCAACAGCGATAAACTTTTTATCCCAATTCTAAAAGTGCAGTAGCCACCACGAGACTGCTGGGCAATCCAGACTTCGGAAGCTGTGTTTAATAAAACGAAAATAAAACGGTACATTAATAATAAAATATCTGTTAACAGCACTGGAAAACCAAAGCGTCTCAAGGTTTGTAAAAGTTCAGTGAATGGGATAGTTAACATGATAAAATATAAGCAAGCAAGTGAAGCGATCGCTCGTGTGAAAATTGTCCATCCTTGCTCGATTCCCTGATTACTGATGTATATATAATAAGAGCCAATATTCAACCCGATTATGGCATCATTTTCAATAATCTTTAGGTGATCAAGATGTATACCATTAATTACTAAAGCGAGTAAACTTGTTAACCAGAAAAAAGTAGCAATATAAACTAGTTTTAAATATATTTTTAGGGGAATCCTGGCATAAATGACCGTCCAAGTAGTCATCCAGATGGCAATTAAAATCTGTATTGGCGGATGGACAAAAGCAGTGAGAATTAATAAGGCGATCGCAAATAATAGTTTTTGCTCTGGCGCTAACCATCGCAACCGATTAGTATAGGCCAGAGCATCTATTTGCAGAGTCATTCCTTATTCCTTTGCTGCCGATCGCGTTCTCTATATAATCCAATTACATAACCAATTACTCCAGCACCCAAAGCAGCTTGTGAAGTGAATAATAAGCTTTCTACTTCACCGCTAGGTGGTTCAAAAACAGGTTTAAACCAAGGTTCATATTCAGGCTGTACTTCCCCAATTGCTGCTTCAGCTTGTCCATCTGCACCAGCAAATTCTGCATCTCGAATAAATATTAAGGGTGCAACTGCTAAACTAATCACGGCTAATATCAATAGCCAGTTACTCAATCCTGGTTTAGACTGATTCATTGCTTTGAGCTTCCCCTGTAATTAATTTTAATAATTCGAGTTCTTGAGGAGTGTAGGATTGTAACCAGTTCCACACTAATACAGTTAGCAATCCTTCACTAATTGCCAAAGGCACTTGAGTAATGGCAAAAATGCCGGTAAACTTGGCGAATGAGGCTGCAAACCCACCCACAGGCGCAGGAAAAGCTAAGGCCAGTTGTACAGAGGTAATAATGTAAGTGAGTAAATTAGCTAAGGCGGCGGCTAAAAAAATGGCGATTCTTTGCTTACCAGTCAACCGCTTTGTCAGATGATATATCCAGTAGGCAGCAAATGGGCCAGCGATCGCCATTGAAAAAGCATTAGCTCCCAGTGTTGTCAAACCGCCATGCGCTAGCAGCAACGCTTGAAACAACAAAACCAGAGTACCTAACACTGACATGGCTAAAGGGCCAAATAGCACTGCGCCTAATCCTGTACCGGTGGGATGAGAAGAACTACCTGTAACTGAAGGTAGTTTCAGTGCTGACAAGACAAAAGCAAAGGCTCCGGCTAAGGCTAGAAGTAATTTTAGTTCTGGATTGGCTTTAGTGATCCGAGTGAGCGATCGCAATCCTAAAGCAAAAAATGGTAACGCTACCACCCACCAAAAAATTGCCCAACTGGCTGGTAAGTAACCTTCCATAATGTGCATCGCATAAGCTGGTGCTGATGCTCCCACGATTATGTAAAAGCTGAGAAACCCTATCAGGATTAGTGATACCAGCTTTGATTTAAAAATAATATTTAACAATCTTTATACCTCATAAATAGATGTATTTTAACGACTTAGTTTTGGGACTTACGCAAAAAACCTCTCAAACTCTCATTCCTCCGTGTACTCTGTGTCCTCTATGGTTCGCCGTTACTTCTGCGTAAGTCCTGAGTTTAAATCAACAGATACCTTGATCAGCAATTAAAAATTAAAAATTAAAAATTCCCCATACCAAAGTCTGATTACAGTAAAAGTGAATCATACAACTTTCTTTGGTGGGAATTGTCTGCTCAAGCCGATTTTGCAGATAATTGAGAATTATTGACAATAAATTTTGCATCCCATACTATCTTTTTAGCAACTTTACTGTTTGTGCTGATAATGTCATGCCCAACAACTTTGCGCTGGGTCAAGAACAACTGTGGCACCGTCGTCAACTGCTGAAACTAGGATTAACAGGTGTTGGTGTGACGAGTGCAGCAGCACTCTGGCATTTACTGAATTTACAAACTCAGTTAAAGGTAAGAGTACCGCCTCTGGAGATAGAAGCAACTGAAGGCGTTACTAACCCGATGAAGATGCTCAGAGAGTTTGATTATGGGACACTCAAGCAAGAAAATGGGCGGACTATTCGCGAATTTCAGTTAACTGCGGGTACTTCTACAATTCAACTTAATAGTGCTGTCTCCTACAATATCTGGGATTTAAACGGCCGAATACCGGGGCCGACGCTACGGGCAAAACAAGGCGATCGCGTGCGGGTGTTGTTTCTCAACCAAGCGGGACATGCTCACTCTCTGCATTTTCATGGCACTCACCCAGCAGAAATGGATGGTATTCGCCCAGTCAAGCATGGCAGTGCCACGATTTACGAATTTGATGCTGAACCCTACGGCGTTCACTTGTACCATTGCCATATTGAACCAGTTACCCGTCATATTGCCAAGGGGCTATACGGGATGTTTATTATTGATCCCCCTACGCCGCGTCCCCCGGCTGATGAGATAGTTTTAGTTATGGCTGGGTATGACGTAAATGACGATAGCCGTAACGAATACTACGCCTTCAACGGTCTGCCTGATCACTACATGCATCATCCCATCCCCATTTACCAAGATCAGTTGATTCGGCTGTATGTCCTCAACATTATTGAATTTGACCCAGCCGTGACATTTCACTTACACGCCAACTTCTTTGATGTTTATCGGTCTGGAATGACCCTGACTCCCAGCGAAAAAACCGATGTGATCACGATGGGTGTAGCAGAAAGGCACATTTTAGAATTTGCTTTTCGCTATCCGGGTAAGTATATGTTTCACCCTCATCAGGACGCGATCGCCGAAAAAGGTTGCATGGGTCAATTTGACGTGATCACTCGTTCTGAGAATTGAAAGATATTATTAAATTCTCTTTAATTAATCAGCAATTAGTTGACAAAAAATATCATTATATAGAACAGTAAAATCTATGACAAGGCATCAAACCAACTGCTGTTAGTAGTGTGAACTGTTTCAGTGACTACCTTTAAAATTTTGCCAGGAGCAAAAATGATCAAATTGCGTTATGTCAGCTTAACTGTCGCTACTGCGGTGATAGTTACTCTCAGTGCTTGTAACAGTACACCAACCGCAGACAATCCATCCACGCCAGCAGCTAATTCTAGTCCTCGAAACACAGAAGTGGTCAGCCACAATGGTCATGGTGGTAAACCTCAAATCAATATCAATACTGCTATCTTGTCAGAGTTGGATAAGTTTGAAGCCAAGTTGGGCATCCCAGCATTATCAAACAAAATTCAAGCTAACCGTCCTTATGGTAGTCCTGAAGATTTAGTTACCAAAAAAGTCATTACACAAGCACAATTTGACCAAATTAAAGACTCGGTGACTGTTCAGGAAGTGGTACTCACGGGTGAAGCTAAAGATGTTGACTACATGACTAAATTGAGTTTAATGAAAGGACATCTTTTAGTAGCACAAGAACTGCTAGAGCAGAATCAGCCAAAACAAGCGGAACCTCATATCGGACATCCAGTTGAAGAGATATATGTTGATGTAGAAGAGCAATTAAATGAGCGTCAAGTTAAAGAATTTAAGACAACTTTGGTGAGTTTGCAAAATTTCGTCAAATCTAATCCCAAAGATGCCAAAGTGAAGACTAATTTAGCCGCTTCCATGCAAGCAGTTGATGGAGCGATCGCCACGTTACCCCCAGAACAACGCTCAAAACCAGGATTTGTCCTCCAGGTAATTAACGAATTACTAGATGCGGCTAACGCCGAATATACAGCAGCGATCGCAAATGACAAAATAGCTGCACCAATTGAATATCAAGACTCTCGTGGCTTTGTAGCCTATGCCAATGAACTGTATCAAGGGATTTCTAGCCAAATCGCCCCAGAAAATCCCGAAGCACACAAAGCAATTGAGGCGAGTTTCACTGAACTAAAAGCAGCTTGGCCTAGTGTTATTCCACCAGCTAAAGCAGCAAAGACGCCGGATGATGTTACCAAGTTAGTGACAACTATTGAGCAAAATTCTCAAAAAATTATGAAAAATTCCAGTATCTAAGCCATACGTTTGGCAAAGCTGCCACCTAGGCGATTGCGTAAACGCACGCTTCGCGATCGCATTGATTTAATTGGTGGTGCAGAAAGAGGAGTTTAAAATAAAAGGGTTAAGAGTGTAGCTTGGGCTTTGAACACCTGCAAGGAGTATAATTCTTAACTCAACACTTATGCCAACAAAGAATTCAGGTTTCCTTGCTGAATCCGTCGGTTAATCCGTGGGATCATTCTGAATTCTCATATCTGGATTATCCTCAATCTCCATTCGTAACTTTAACTAACAACTGATGCAAGAGCTTGACAACCAAAAGACTATCGACCTACTGAACGCCATCATGGAATTTGAACTAGCGGGAGTAGTGCGCTACACACATTATTCCTTGATGGTAACTGGCCCAAATCGCATTCCGATTGTAGCTTTTTTCAAAGCACAGGCAAGTGAGTCTTTACTTCATGCCCAACAAGTGGGAGAAATTTTGACAGGCTTAGATGGGCATCCCTCCCTAAAAATCGCGCCAATGGAAGAAACTTACCAGCACACAGTCAAAGATATCTTGGCAGAAAGCTTATCCCATGAAAAGAAAGCGCTAGAACTGTACAAAAATCTGCTGGAAACTGTAACCGATGCCAGCATTTATTTAGAAGAATTCGCCCGTGGCATGATAGGACAAGAAGAGATGCATAATCTCGAACTGAAAAAAATGCTACGAGATTTCAGCTAATAATTTAGGGGAATAGGGAGTAAGAAGTGAGGAATGGTGACTGAGATTGAGAAGTTTCTTCCCTCCTCATCTCCCTTATCCCCCTCATACCCTTAATCTCTCTCATCATGAATTTGACTACTGCTCTACCTACTTTTTTCATTACCCTCCGAGAAGGAGTAGAAGCTGCCCTCGTTGTGGGTATTGTGCTGGCCTTGCTGAAAAAAGCCAACCAATCCCGACTCAATTCTTGGGTCTATGCTGGTGTCGGTGTTGGTATTGTTATCAGTGCCTTGATAGGTGTGTTATTCACTTGGGTAATTCAAGCACTGGGAACAGTCAATCCTCAATACACCTCAGTCGTTGAACCCATGCTAGAAGGTGTATTTAGTGTACTCGCGATCGCCATGCTCAGCTGGATGCTCATCTGGATGACGAAACAAGCCAGATTCATGAAAGCGCAAGTTGAAGGAGCAGTAACAGAAGCACTTACGCAAAACTCAAATGCTGGCTGGGGCGTATTTAGTTTAATTTTGATTGCTGTTGTCCGTGAAGGTTTTGAAACAGTTTTATTTATTGCGGCTAATTTTCAACAGGGATTAGTACCAGCTTTAGGTGCAATTGCTGGTTTAGCTGGGGCAGCTGCTATTGGAGTCTTACTATTTAAATGGGGTGTTAAAATCAACATCCGGCAATTTTTTCAGGTGATGGGCGTTTTATTGGTGTTGATTGTTGCTGGTTTAGTAGTTTCCGCCTTGAAGCATTTTGATGAAGGTTTAGCTAACCTAGCCCTGAGTAGTCGCGCCTCAGAAAGTCTTTGTTTTTATTACGAACACTTTACTAAAACCCACTCTTGCATTTTGGGGCCAATGGTTTGGAATACCGAGAAAATCTTGCCAGATCAACAATTCCCCGGCATTATTCTCAAATCTTTGTTTGGCTACAGAGAACATTTGTATCTCATACAAGCGATCGGCTATGTTGCCTTTTTAGCAACTGTTGGAGGGCTATATTTCCGCAGTTTAACTACTGGCGCTGTTCAAGCTAATAAAAATAATTCAGTAACTCAAAAACCCGTGACCACTACGAATGATTAAGGGCAAGAAACTATAGGACTGACGCCACAATTCATTTGTCTAACCAAGCCTGTAAATCGGCCAAGCTAGTAAAATCTAAGAGTGCTTCACTCAAATCTTCCAAATCAGACAAAGGTAAAACAGAAACTGAAGAGCGAATTTGTTCAGAAAGTTCTCCAAACCGCTTAGTCAACTGTCGGTAAATAGCATTAGCCATAACTTCGCGTCCTTCTTCTCTTCCTTCTTCTCTTCCTTCTTCTCTTCCTTCTTCTCTTCCTTCTTCTCTTCCTTCTTCCTTAATTTCTCGATAAACTCTTGTTTCCTTAAGTGTTATTCCTAACATAGACTCTACCTCCACGCGACTTAATTGTTCAAACTTGTACACCATGATTGTCGTCACCATCTCTATTATGACTTGACTTGCAGATAGGGGTACGTCTTCGCGTGTTCTAGCTAACAAATACCTTGCTTCTTCTGGTACTTGGCTTTCTTCTACAGTAGTTAGTACCATGAGTGCTACCCATAAGGGTAAGGAGCGAATATCTCCCAACTCATCTAAATAGACTCGATGCACTTGTTCGCTGCTAAGTAATCCCCGATGGGGGTAAATATCTGTTTGTTCAGTATTTCGAGAGGGATAAATTATCACCACTTGCCAGTCGTTAAATCTGGCACGGTTGCGGTAGAAATACAGTGAAGATTCAGCAAATATCCTTTCGTAAAGCTGTTCATCCTTTTGGAATTGCACCTCACAGAAATATACAGATCCAGCACCTTCATTTTCTGGTGGTAGAAATACCCCATCGATTTCAAATTTGGGTTCTTTGATAGCTACAGAATCAAATCTATAAGCATCTGCATTGCTTGGAGGATTTGTCAATAGTTCAAATAAAAGTGTTGGAGATTGTTGAAACAGTTTATAAAAAATCGAGTCTCGCCGCATGAAATATTATTCTTGAATCTATTTCATCATTAATAAGTCTCGCTTAAGCTGCTGACAAGCTTTTTCGATGGCATTAATACTACCAGGATTTACCAATCCGTAATAGTCAAACATGTAAACTCGATTATTTTTAGTAGCTTGTAGTTGCTGCCAAAAAGGTTCTTTTTTAAAGGAATCTAAAACTGCTGTTTCGGAACCACCTTGTGGAGGATTAACTACAATAATTACCTCTGGATTTGCCTCTAAAACTTTTTCCGCCGATAAAGTTACATAGCCACCAACGGGACTTTGACCTTGTAATTCTGCCGCCACATTTTTTGCTTGAAATTTTGTCAACAAATCCCCAGCCCAACTGTTTTTATTTGGTGCTAAAATCGGTTGACGACTAACCAGCACTAAAGTAGAAGGACTTTGAGTTAACTTGTTTGGGAGAAAACTTTGATAACGATTTAACAAAGGCTGGGGGTCAGCATCAATGAATTGAGCTAATTTTTTAGTCAGTTCTTCTAAAGATTCCCATGTATTAACTTGGGTGAGCAATGTGGTAATTCCTAACTGCTGGAGTCTTTGAATTGGTTGGGTAGAAAAACCTTCTGCACCAATGACTAAATCTGGTTTAAGGGCAACAATTTTTTCTAAATTTGGAGGAGTTTGCCCTTCACTGACGCGAGGAATATCATTTAATCGTGGATCATCATTAAATAATTTACTCCCAGTAATTCCTACAAGCTTTGTTTGATCGAGATTATAAATAATATCTGTAGAAAGAGATGAAAGAGTCACAATTCGTGTAACAGATTCTTGGGGGAATTGTTGAGAGTTCGTCGTAATTTGTACCTGTGGTTGCTGAGTAGTTGCAGTGGTACAAGCAGTTAAAACTATACTCAAAAACAGGAGTAAAATAGATGAAATCCATCGATGATACATATAAATCTTCCTTGGAAGTAGACAATCATATTTCAAATTAGCAAATATATTATATATTTATGATGTCAATTGCTGTATGATTATAGTGAAATGGAAAAAGACGAGTAGAGCAATCAGCCAAAATTCCGTAAGGAACATATAGCCACGCTACTCGTCTTGAATCTATACAAGGTTTATTTAGAAAAGCTTTAATTACTATATAGTAATAGCCTGAAAATCTATTGTTGGATAGATCACAAATGTTTGGTTTTTCCAGGTAATTACCTGGAAAATTTCGTACTACCATTACTTTTAGTCTATTGGTAATTAAAATGCTATTTTGATGATATCAAAGCCCAATCCTCTGGCGTATTACAGTTAAACAGCATTTCTGATGCTGGTGATGGTAAAACTTGTACATGATGCTGATTTAACCACTGCTGAAACGATCGCCCTCCTTGATTGATAAACTCTAAAAGTTGCGGCAAACAGCGTCGGCGATAGAAACCACATAAAGGTTCCCAGCCTTTAGGATGATAAGTCAAAGCCGCGATCGCTTGATCCTCGACAGTATTAAGTCTACTAGCCCATGCTTGCAACACCTCAACCTGTAACCGAGGTAAATCACAAGCTAACAACAACACCCAATTGGTTTGTACTTGTGCCAACCCTTGGGAAAATCCTATGAGTGGTCCGTGGGAATGCAAAGATGAGGGTACAAGGAAATGGGGGGAATTTGCTTGATCTTGACCTACTAGAGACAAAGGTACTTCTTGGACAAATTGGCAACGAGGTAAAACTAAGTGTTGATAGCGTGCTGGCCAAGGAGTGACTATATATACAGTATCTGCACAACTTGCCGCAACACTACAAACTCGTTGTAACAACGGCACCCCTTGAATAGAAATCAAAGCTTTATCCGTACCCATGCGAGAACTCTTTCCACCTGCCAATACAATAGCGCTTAAGAGTGCTTCTTGAGTGCTGAGTGCTGTAAAGCCCTGCGGGCATGGCTGCGCGTAGAGCGGTAGCGGGGCGTTTAGCCCGTGCTGAGTGCTGAGTAAGGAATTATCATTTATCCCCATCTTTCTCATCCCCCCATCTCCCTCATCCCCTTGTCTCCTCACTCACCCCCTAGTCTGACTCTGCTGCACTTGCTGCAACAACTGCTCCTCACTTTCTGCCGGTTCCAGACATTGTAGTCCTTGGCAAACTAACCCAACGCTACCTGCTGGTAAATTTGAGATGACAGAAAATACAGAAACAGGTAAATACTGAGAAATTAGAGGGATTATCTGCTCAGTAGTGCTGCGAATTAAGGTAGCGTTACGATACCAATCTAAAGCAGTAAACAAACTAGGACAAGCTTGGGGAGCGCTACGCATCACACCACCAAAGGCTTTTAAGCCTTGTTCGGCTAAATCAAGATAATGTAGATTATCGGTAAGCAGGGACAGACGGATTAAGTTAGCGATCGCTACTCCATTGGCTGATGGTGTAGCATTATCTGCATAACTGCGCTCCCGGACAATCAAATCTTGGCTGGCATCACTGGCAGTATTGTAATAGCCACCTAATTCTACACTCCAGAGAAACTCGTCAAATTCTGCTTGTAGTGCGATCGCTTTTTCTAACCAGTATCTTTGGTCAGGGTAACAACCTTGTAAATCCAGCAGTGCTTTAATAAAAAAGGCGTAATCTTCAGACTGCGCTAACACAGCAGGTTGTCCTTGATAGTTAAGTCTGTGGAAACGCCCATCCACAAACTGATGCTCCAGAATAAACTTCACTGCCCGTGCTGCTATTTCTAAATATAACGGTTGTTGGAACACCCCAGCCGCCCTGGCCAAACCGGAAACCATTAAACTATTCCAGGCTACAATCATTTTCGTATCTGTCACCGGGGGAATGCGACCAGGCCAACCACCAGTTTTTGCTTCCTGGTTATTAGCAGCAGGGGGAAAAATTATCAGCGACTCTGGCTTGTCGCCATAACGAGCAGCAAACAACTTAGCCAAGGCCATTTCTGTCATTGCGCTTAGTTCCCCCGAATGGCGGCGTTGTAAAACATTCTTGCCTTCAAAGTTACCGTTAGGAGTTACTGTAAACTGTTGTTGTAATTCCGTTAGTTCTTCTGGTGTTAACAGTTGTTCCAGTTCGCTGTAACTCCAGATATAAAAGGCTCCTTCCTCAGGTTCTACATCCGTGAGGCTACTGAAGCTATCAGCATCTTGAGCCGCATAAAAGTAACCTTCCGGAGCAGTCATTTCCCGGCGTAACCATTCCACAGTCCCAGCCACCGACCGGGCAAATGCCGGTTCTTTGGCTCCATAGCTCCACAAATTTGCTAGATACTCAACAATTTGACCATTGTCATAAAGCATCTTTTCAAAATGAGGCACTGTCCACGTGGGATCAACAGTGTAGCGATGAAAGCCACCACCCACATGGTCATAAATGCCCCCCAACGCTAAGTTTAGTCCCCGTTGAGTACAAATTTGCTGGCCATCATACTGGGATGGAAACAAGAATCTCGTTCCCCGCAACGCTAATTCTGCATAGGGGATCATCGGAAAACTATTACCAGATTGATTGGGAGTAATTATACTCGTGCTAGTTTCCCAACCTTGCCGGAGTAATTCAGCTTCTGAAACTTCATTCTTAGCCCCATTTTGCAACACCGCAGAGGTGAGAAGCGACTCCACAATTACTGCTTTACGCTGGCTCAAATCTGCTTTTTCCGTATCGTAGTAGCGGCGCAGGGCTTGCAGTACTTGCAAAAAGCCAGGACGACCATAACGCGGCTCCAAGGGAAAGTAAGTTCCAGCGTAAAACGGTACTAAATCTTCTGGAGATAAAAAGACATTTAAAGGCCAACCTCCTTGACCACTCATCATTTGCAAAGCCTGCATATAGATGCTATCTAAGTCAGGTCTTTCTTCTCTATCTACTTTGATGGGCAAGAAATTGGCATTCATATACTCAGCAATAGCTGGATCAGAAAAAGCCTCACCTTCCATGACGGTACACCAGTGGCAACTGGAATAACCAATGGAGAGAAAAATAGGTTTATTTTGTGCCCTTGCAGTTGCGAGAGCTTCGTCACACCAAGACCACCAATCGATAGGGTTTTCGGCGTGTTTGCGGAGGTAGAGACTCTTAGCTTCGGCAAGGCGATTAGTCATGATTCAAATACAGATAGTTGCCTTCTTTGCTCAGTCTACCCTGTTCCTAGAGGTGTTAGCCTAGACCCACCAAGACCAGCAAAAAAATTCAACCAGGGAATTATCCCTAGAGTTTGAGAGCAGTTGCTCTACTCACAAAAGTCTTATTTAATTTTTGAAAAAACTCAGTATAGTTTTATTCCTTACATTCGTGTTCCCTGTTAAGCGCAACCGCATTGGCCGCATATCACCTGCTACGAAAGCTTTTCTGTTCCCTGTCACCCATAACCCGTCACCTGTTCCTACGTAATCTATCATTGAGCAAATCGGATTGCTAAATTATTACTTGAAAGAGCGTAATAGCAAACTGACAATTGTTACTGGCGTTTCTGGCGCAGGTGATATTGCCCTTGTCTGCATTCTGGTCTGGGGGCTAAGACCTGCTATCAGGTGGAGTAAAAAGGTAATGATGGCAGCTTGCACAAGTTTTTCTGGCATAGCAGTTCTCCCTCGGTTGATAGCATTTCAAGTAGGATTAGTTACTGTAAATACACGCCGTATTATTGGTTTACCGGACTTGACAAGATTAACCGGACAATTACACAACAATCAGCTAAAGACATCTTGAAAAAGTTACCAATAGTTGACAAAAATTTACTAGAAATTACGATATTTCCAGTGGTCTGTTCACCACGCCACCAAAATTATTTAGTAAACCCTCATTTTAGAGGTTGGTGTAGACTCTCAGAATATTCGACAAGAAAAGGTCTTGTCGTAGCAGTCACTAAAGGTTTTTAATTTTTTCCTCTCCCAATCAGGTGGAGATATTTATTTAGACGTTTATCCTCTATGAAAAGTGCCCATTGGGATTTTTGGCATCTGCCAAGTAGATGAAAAATTAACTGACTTTTGGCTGAGGACAACAATCAGCCTCTGACATCGATAAAATAGACGTAAAATAGCTACAAGCACGCTGCATGATTCCTATCGTTGTTGAACAATCGGGTCGAGGCGAACGCGCCTTTGATATTTACTCACGACTATTACGTGAGCGCATTATCTTTTTGGGACAACAGGTTGATAGCAACATTGCAAACTTGATTGTTGCCCAACTGCTGTTTTTAGATGCTGAAGACTCGGAGAAAGACATTTATTTGTACATTAATTCTCCTGGTGGTTCGGTAATGGCTGGCATGGGCATTTTTGACACAATGAAACACATCCGCCCTGATGTCTGTACCATTTGTACTGGATTAGCGGCAAGTATGGGCGCTTTCCTCCTCAGTGCAGGTGCTAAGGGTAAGCGGATGAGTCTGCCTCATTCTCGGATTATGATTCATCAACCCTTGGGTGGCGCTCAAGGACAAGCGACTGATATTGAAATCCAAGCGCGGGAGATTTTATACCACAAGCGGCGGCTAAACGAATATTTAGCTGACCATACTGGTCAACCAATTGAACGCATTGCTGAAGATACCGAACGCGACTTCTTTATGTCCCCAGAGGAAGCTCAGGAATATGGCTTAATTGATCAAGTGATTGACCGTCACGCTGCTGGTAGTAGGCCGGTTGCTGTTCTCAATCAGTAGTTAATTGGGTATGGGGTATGAGGCATTGGTAACACTTACCTCATCTCCCCATCCCCCCATCTCAAAACCCCGCCACTGGGTCTGGCTGAGATTCCAAGTATCTGAGAAATCCGTGCAATTCCTCTTCGGTCAGTAAAGTGCGTCCCCGCTTACCGTAGGTTTTAATTAAATGCTCCCGTCCTTGTTCTGGTGTCCAGCCTAAGCGTTGAAGTTCGACATCCGTTTTGGCAATGACATCAGACAAATCAACTGGTTCACTTTTTTTCTTTCTCTTTCCTCCCCCTGTTTGAGTACCCACATTCTCTGGTGGACTATAACTGCGGGGTGTAAATGGTGTAACATTGCTGGCGAAATTTTCTGAGGTTTGATTTTCTGGTTGCTTACCAGACATCATTCCCCAGTTTTCGACTGGGGTATCAAATTCTGGTTCCCGGTTGTCACTCGCGGGAAAGCTTTGATTTAAATCTTGGTTGTAAGTATCGCTTTTACTAGTGCTTTGCGTGTCAATTGTGACAGAATCTGATTTTGGGTTCTGTTCACTGGCAGGCGGTGGAGATATTTCTTGGCCACTGGGTGCTGACCACTGACTACTGCCAAAGTCCTCATCTATGACAGGGGAATAGGTAGGCTCATTTAATCCCACCTTTGTAGTGTTCAAGGCAGGATTTAGCTGCACTAGGGATGTTGGCTGGGGAGAAAATGCCACGGGTGCCTGTGGAGAACTGGTGATACCCAAAACCATTAGTGCCCTAGTTCTGGCTTGATCTTCTGCTGCTTCTATGGTTTCTGCCCCTGCCATGCCAGTTGCACGGGTTACGTGTTCAATTTGCACGCTAGCCCGAACAATATATTTTCCTTGAAAAATTTGGACTAATTCAGTAATAATACTGCCGCTAGGATACAAGCTCCGAAATTGAGCCAACATAATACTGCCACCAATCTAAACTCTGCTCTATACCAAACCTGGGACTACTTTTTCCTGTGTCTCCAAAAAAGAGAAACACAGAAATTTCTTCCTTACTCAGCACTCAACCGTTTCCCGATTGTAGCAGTAGCCGTTGGTTGCGCCAATTTTTAGTTAAGGCTGAATTAATCTAGGTGGTCACGCCTGAAATGCTGCTATACTGGTTACCCAATTCTATATCCGGAAATATTTCCTAGAAGTACGCTCTAAATCTACAATAATGGAGATAAGGTTCATCCTCACTGCTAGTTAAGCTGCTTACCTGATTGTTACCGATTCTACATATGGGAAAATTAGGTTGATCGGCAGTTTCTCCTAATCAAAAATCAGAGTCTAATGGTGTGAAAGTACTTTCAATCTAAACAATCTAACACCTGTGGTTTCCCCTGATAGCGCTTTTGGGCAGTGTAGAGAGTCATCCCAACCCAGTCTCTCAAAAACCCGTCGCGTAATTACCTAGTGGGGCAAAATGCCAATCAGGTGTACTGTATTTAAGTTGGGTGAGTTGAAGGAACTTAAACCCAGGCGAACTCTGAGATGATTTTGTAGTGAGAAGTTCGTAGATGCAAAGCTGCTTCCCGTAAGGGTGAGTCGGCTTCCTTCCCCGGAACAAGAACCCTGCCTCAAGGCAATTCGTTTCCAGCTAGTGCAATTGAGCAGAAGTAACCGGCCATCTGACAACGAGTCGAAAGCTACAGACACAATGAGTCTTTTGACTTTTGACTTCTGCGTAGTGGTACTAGTATCTGTAAGCCGTGAGGGTATACAGGAAAGAACCAGATTAAATGAAAAATGATGTTTTGACCAAAGGTCGGTTCACTGCATGGAATTTTCTATCGCTACACTCCTGGCCAATTTCACTGATGATAAATTGGTAGCTCGTAAAGTTTTGGAAAAGAAACTGGGTTGCGAGGATGAGATTAGTTTACAAAAACTTCACATTGCCTTGGAAGTACTGGAGAAAATCGGAATTTTAGTCAAAGAACGCGGCAAATATCGCCGGGTGACAGAAGAGGGAATGATCGAAGCAAAACTTCGTTGTTCTAGTAAAGGCTTTTGCTTTGCCATTCAAGATGTGGAGGGAGCCGAAGATATTTATATCCGTGAAAGTCATCTGAGTAACGCTTGGAATGGCGATCGCGTTTTGGTGAGAGTTCTCAAAGAAGGTAGTCGCCGCCGTTCTCCTGAGGGTGAAGTCAAGCTGATTCTAGAACGTTCCAACCACACGCTACTGGCACGAATTAAACCAGTAGACAGTGGTTTCCGTGCCGTACCCTTAGATGATCGACTGCTGTTTGAACTCAAACTGCAAACCAACGGCATGAAATTAGCAGAAGCGATCGATCACCTGGCCCATGTAGAAGTGTTGCGTTATCCCTTAGCACAATATCCCCCATTGGGTCGAGTGGTGCAAATCCTGGGTAGCGATGCCGAAGCGGCGGCTGATATAGATTTAGTAACTTGTAAACACGACCTGTCCCGGAATTTTCCAGATGCAGTCCTGGAAGCAGCAGCCAAGTTGCCCAAAAGACTGCTCAAAGCAGACCTGAAAAACAAATTGGATTTACGCAATTTATTTACCGTAACCATTGCGGGTGTAAATGGTACAACCAAGGTTGTAGAAAATGCCTTAAGTTTGGAAAAAACAGGAGAAGGACATTGGCTTTTGGGTTTTCATATTGCTGATGTTTCCCATTATGTCCAACCTGATGAACCTCTAGATAGAGAATCCGTGAAGCGCGGCAGGTCAGTGTATCTGGGAGAATTAGTCCTGCCAATGTTACCTGAAGCTGTAGCAGAAAGGTGTTCATTAGTCCCCGGAAGCGATCGCCTGGCCCTTTCTTTTTTAATTGCCATTGATCCACAATCCGGAGAAGCTTTAGAGTGGCAAATTCAGCCCAGCGTGATCAACGTAGACATCGCACTGAGTCGGCAAGAAGCCGAAGCAATTCTCACAGGTGAATCTACTCAACACACTCAAGAAGTAATCGAGGTACTGCAAGACCTAGAAGCATTGCAGACAGTAGTGAAACAGGCGCGCTTGTCTAGGGGTAGCTTGCAGTTAAATTTACCACCCAACCAAAACCCTTACTATGATGAAGGGATTTTAGGGGCAGTATTAGTCAATGATTTACCTGTGCGATCGCTGTTGACCGAGTTGGTGCTACTAGTAAATGAACTGATGGCAAAGCATCTTAGTGCCCTAGGTATTCCTGCCATCTGGCGAGTCCAAGGTACACCAGATCCCGAAGATGTCCAAGAAATGCTGAAATTGGCCATTAATTTAGGTGTGGAACTAGCACTAGAACCAGAAGTAGATATCCAACCCTTAGATTATCAACATTTGACTAGGGCTTTTGCCGAATCTCCATCGGAGCAAGTTTTAACATATCTGTTACAAGATACACTCAAGCCTGCTGCCTACAGCACCACTAAAGGACTACACTTTGGTCTAGCACTACAGCAATATACTCACTGTACTGCCCCCTTGCGACGTTACCCAGATTTGCTCATGCAAAGAGTGTACTATAGGCTGATTGAACACGGTCGCGATCGCCGCAACACCCGCGTGAAAGAACGTGTTAACCTGCGTCACTCTTCCTCCCATGACGAAATTAACTGGAACGTCTTACCCCCAGAATTACAACAAGAACTCCAAAGTGATTTAAATCGGGTAATTATCCAAATCAACGATAGAGAAAAAGAAGTCCAAGAAGCCGAAGCTGATTTAGCTGGACTACAAAAAGCCCAACTGATGAAACAGCGCATCGGTCAGGTCTTCCAGGGTGTAATTACTGGCGTGCAATCCTACGGCTTTTTTGTAGAAATTGAAGTGCCAGCCGCCGAATCTGCACCTGGTGAAGATCCCAGCGTACCTCTACGAGTAGAAGGACTGGTACACGTCAGTTCCCTCAAAGACGATTGGTATGAATACCGTGCCAGACAACAGGCATTATTTGGGCGCAAAAACCGTGCTTCTTACAGACTAGGCGATCGCGTAGCCGTGCAAGTTAAAAGTGTTGATTACTATCGCCAGCAAATTGATTTAGTGACTGTCAGTAGCGATGTTATGGGTAAAGATTTGGATGACAGTAGTGACAATGGTGATGTATCAGATATCTACTTTTCCAACGATATGGAATCGGATGATTTAGAAACTTATGCTGAGGATGAGTAAATTGGACTGGGGACAAGGGGACAAGAACAAAAATACGCCCTCACTCCCTCACTCCCTATTACCCCTGATCCCCATCCTCCTTTTAAATAACCACCGTGTCTAATATCTCTAAACCCCTGATCTTAGGTGTATCAGGTGCATCCGGTCTGATCTACGCTGTTCGCGCTCTCAAGTATTTGCTTGCAGCCGACTATGAAATTGAACTAGTTGCCTCTAAATCAACTTACATAGTCTGGCAAGCAGAACAGGAAACCCGGATGCCAGCAGAACCAACTGGACAAGAGCAATTCTGGCGAGAACAAGCTGGAGTTACTGTTGGAGGTAAACTACGCTGCCATCCTTGGAGTGATGTTGGAGCCGGGATCGCTAGTGGTTCTTTTCGCACCTTGGGGATGATTATTATGCCATGCAGTATGAGTACAGTGGCGAAGCTAGCAGTTGGCTTGAGTTCTGACTTACTAGAACGAGCAGCCGATGTCCAACTTAAAGAAGGGCGAAAACTAGTCATTGTCCCCCGGGAAACTCCTTTTAGCCTGATTCACCTACGTAACTTAACGACTTTGGCAGAAACTGGAGTCAGAGTTGTACCTGCTATTCCTGCTTGGTATCACAATCCTCAAAGTATTGAGGACTTAGTTGATTTTGTAGTTGCCCGTGCTTTAGATCAACTAGATATTGATTGCATCCCCATTCAGCGTTGGCAAGGAAGGAAGTAAAAAGTTAAAAGAAAAAAGGTAAAAGTAAAGATAGAGTAACTTTTGCCTTTTGCCTTTTTTCTGGCACTTTCATTGAGTAACTTTTTATTTTTGCCTTTTCTATGGCTGTAATTCGCTTAATTTTGTTGGTGGCGGTTCTCGGAATGCTAACACTGTTGTTAGTGCAAAATTGGTCGCCTGTCCTATCACTAGTATTTTTGGGGATGCGAACTCAACCATTACCACTGGCAATATGGATCTTGTTTAGCACTGCGGCTGGCGCTTTCACATCCCTACTGATCACTACCTTGTTTAAATTAGCCAATTATTTTGGGGGACAACAACGCCAAACTCAGTTTAGAGCAGCCACAACCCCGCCTCGAACTAAAGCAACAACTAGGGAAGAACCCACACCGCCACCTTCTAGACCACCATCGACCACTAATCAAACAGAAACTGCTACCAGTAACTCATTTGATGATTGGGAAACAAATGATAGTACTAATGATGATTGGGATTTTGAGCAAAAGCCGCGAGAAGCGCCTACCCCCAGTCCTAAAACTTCATCAGTGCGAGACTCTCAAACTTACGAACGACAACAAGAACCCAAAAGCAGTTCTCAGTCTGGTTCAGTTTACTCCTACAACTACCGTGAGCCAAAAAATACTGCTGTAGGAAAAACAGAATCCATTTACGATGCTGATTACCGAGTTATCATCCCTCCCTATCAACCACCGACAACTAATCAAAGCGATGATGATGACTGGGAATTTTTGAACGACGATGATTTTGAGGATGAAGATGATAGCTCACGTAAGTGAGCTGTAATGAAGAGAAGAATTAATAATTTAGATACTACACTGTTCACGCGACTCCTGCTTGACTTTACCGTTCATGGCAGCCTCCTGCAAAGCCATGAAAGCATTAAAATCCTCCAAGTCATACCGAGTAGTCAATAGATGCCGTAGTTGATTTTCTGCTTCAACCGTCAAATAACCAGTTGCTAAAGCTTGTTGCACTACTTCACGAATTCGAGTCATGGTTGATGCCTCTTACATACCACATTGATTTATTTGGTCTTACTCCGGTGGGATATGCAGTGGATTTTGTACTAAAACCTTCAAGTTGATGAATTTGATTTGTCAAATGTCAAAAATTAAGTTACTTTTTACACCTTAAATTGCTACAATTTTTGATTTGAGCTTGCTGTAACTAAATTTTAGAAGTTTCGCTACTGTGCTGTTAAAAACATAGTATTAAGTACAACTAAAATTTCCCCACCAGAGAGAGTCCTGCTGGTTTGTATTGACAGAATTTGTGCGGATAAAGTTTCAAACAAGCTTCATAAAATTACCATTAAGCCTCAAGAAATTCATCAAATTTATCCGTGATTTATTTTGATTTCACCAAAGAATCGTGAGGATGTTACTTGAGTTAAATTCAATACATAAATAACAGTACTGATTCCCCATAAAAAATAGTCTCAATACGGAGATTTAAGACAACTTGAGACGTTAGGATAAGAGTCAAGACAATTCATAATTGGAGCGCAGCAACTGGTGAGCAGCTTATTGCAAGGAGTCAACCTGTACTTAATTGGTATGATGGGTGCTGGTAAGACCACTGTCGGACAATTACTAGCAAAGCATCTCGGTTATAGGTTTTTAGATACCGATAATGTAATTGCCCAATCAGCAGGAAAATCCATTAATCAGCTGTTTGCCGAAGACGGGGAAGCAGCGTTTCGCCAGTTGGAAAGTGATGTACTAGCTCAAGTATGTGCTTATACTAATTTGACTATTGCCACTGGCGGGGGTATCGTGTTGCGGCGAGAAAACTGGAGTTACCTGCACCACGGTTTAGTCGTTTGGCTAGATGTGCCAATTGAGCTACTTTACGCCCGCTTGGTAGAGGATACCACAAGACCATTATTAAAAGATGTTGATCCTCAAGGTAAACTGCGATCGCTTCTCGCACAACGAACACCACTGTACTCCCAAGCCGATCTCAAAATCACCGTGAGCGAGGGAGAAACACCCCAAGAAATTGCCGACAGAATCATGGACGCCATTCCCAGCGTTCTTAAACCACCAGTTTCTCATTAAATTGAGAGCGATCGCCGCCTATTTTGGCTAGGAGAATTTATTTTTATTTTTTCCTATAGTTGGCATCTAACCAACAGCGTGGTAAAGTCTCACCAGAAGGAAAAATGAGATTTTCTTTTTGAAAAGAATCAGGTTCTTGTTCTTCTTCACCTACTTGATCCTGTGCGTGGACGATATGATTATTTGGGTCAATTAATTCTTGAATATCAAGAATTTTTACTATATCCCCCGTATCTTTGAGTTGTAAAAGCATACGACTAGCCTCACTAAATTTATATAAACATTTCACTCGAGCATCAAGAAAAACTTGCTTAAGTGCTAACTACTAAGTATTTACTTAAGTAGATTTTTCAAGTAATTTTTTGAACCGCAGATATGCTTGTTCTGGTGTCAACGGTTCCGATTCTTCTTCATTGGGAATGTAGTATTGCCTGCTATCAGGAAAGTGGCGCACTAAAAAACTAGGTATCAAACCCAAGCTCAAAGCTTGTTTCCCAAGTTTTTCTGCTGTTTCTGCTAGAGTGTATTCATCGTGAAATGGATATGTATTCATGTCCTGAAACCTCCTCAAAGAGGGTTGCCTAAAAAGCAAATTATGGACATTCAAAACGTGAAAATTAAATTTCGCGCTGAAATTTTTCTAAAATATCTACCAGGTTGACTTGGCATTGCAATGGGAGTAAATCGATTAAAGGCAGTTCTCTTCTCCCACCGCCAATTTTTACGGGAATAGATGACAATACTGTTATTACTCGGTCTTCATTGACACTTTTGGCAGTCACCAAAGGGTACATCTGTTCAGCGACAACAGTATGCAATTTGGCATCAGATAAATAAAGATGCCACTTGGCAATATCCATATAAACTGCTTCACCAATTTCAGCAGCTAAAGCTTCCAGTAATTCTGTGGTGTTAGTTTGAGCCATAAAAATTATCCTATATCAAAAAAGAGCGCAAACTCTCAGGATATTTGACATTATCGCGCAATTAATCAAGCTGAATCTACCACCACAGGTTACAATCACCCCAACTTTAGCAGTCCATCTTCAGGTGGATTTGGGTGGAGTATCGGTGTAGTTGGCGATCGCCGTAATATAAATCAGATGCACCAATAATACTATGATCCAACTGGCCGTTAACCAAGGTAACCACTCCCAGGTAGTTGCTTTCAAGGTGTGAACAAACCATAAACCAGAGTTAATTGCCGAGGCAGCAGCTACATGCACAGCAAAATTCATCCGATCATCTAACTTACGGAAATCTGGGTCTTTGCGATCAGGTTTGCGAGGCCAACGAGGAGGCATAAAGATTTGTTACAGACTTGAATACATTTATTTTAGTAACACGGCTGTTTACCGTGTACTTACTCATTCTAAGGTCTTTGGGGGTCTGTTGTCACAAGACTGAAAAAATTAGGTAATTGGTGAATCTACATCTTGGGATAGTAGGTGTTTCTACTTCCTTAATGATATTTGCCAGGTTTGTGCAAAAAACTGCGAATCTCAATCTTTATAAGTCTCAGACAACTAGATACAACATACTAAATTAGGTTTATGTTTTATGCAAAATTATCAATTAATTAATTCTAACTTAGCAAACATAAAAGCTATCAAAGGCAAGATTGATGTTCATCAATCAATTGGGTGAACTTTTAATTTATCTGCGTTAAAAATGATTCATCTTTTTGATAGAGGGAGTTAATACAAGCAATCGTGAAGATATAAATAACAACCGTTAGAGGTGGATAAAAATGGCTAAAGCCAATCCAGTAGAAATCCAAAAACACTTAAAAGGTGTTGATTATCCTGCGAATAAGCAAGAATTGATTCAACATGCTCAAAGTCAAGGAGCTGATCGGGATGTAATCTCAATATTAGAGCAATTACCCGAAAACGAAGAATATGAAAGCCCCACAGACCTAAACAAAGCCATAGGCAATATTGTCTAAGTTATGCTTCTGGCGGGTAATATTCTCCTGATTTCCCGCCAGTTTTACTTATTAGTTGAATTGATTCAATTTGAATCGATTTTTCTAAAGCTTTTGCCATATCATATAAAGTTAAAGCTGCAATAGAAACAGCAGTTAAAGCTTCCATTTCTACACCAGTTTCAGCTTTGGTTTTGACTGTGGATTGAATTTGATAACCAGGTAATTGGGGGTCGGGTATGACCTCAACTGATATTTTTTGCAGTGGCAATGGATGACACAAAGGAATCAAAGCGGCCGTTTGTTTGGCTGCCATAATCCCCGCCAACCTAGCAGTTGCTAATACATCGCCTTTTGGCGCATTGCCGGCTTGAATTGCCGCAAAGGTTTCTGGCAACATCCGCACCTTAGCTGCGGCGATCGCTTGGCGGATAGTTGGTACTTTCTCAGATACATCCACCATCTGCGCTTCTCCCTGAGCATCCAAGTGAGTTAACTCGGTAGCATTAAATGAAAAATTGTCTTGCATCATTTTGCGAGAACGTGTTATTATAAATTTCTTGTAAGGGCGTGTAGCTCAGTGGACTAGAGCACGTGGCTACGGACCACGGTGTCGGGGGTTCGAATCCCTCCTCGCCCGCTTAAAACAGTAAAAGGCAAAGTAGAGTTGATTCTATTTTGCCTTTTTTCAGTTTTTATTTGGCATTATCTAAAGCATAAGTATCTTCAGCACGACCTAAAGCAAAACGCAGGGAATGGCGTAAATCATGGCTGGACTGGGTAAGAAATATAATTAGTGCCAGAACAGTTAAACCAGCACCATAACCAAACATATTGCGGTAGCCTACTTGTTCGGCAATAGCACCGAGAACAGGCCCTGCGATCGCAATCCCAATATCCAGTCCCACCAAAGACACCCCAAAAATCCGCCCTCGTTCGTGGGGCATGGCTCGGTCTGTCATCATCGCGGCCATCATGGGAATTGCCGTTCCAGAAGCAGCACCCTGAACAAAGGCTGACAGTAAAAAAACAGAGGTGTTGTTAGCTTGCCAAATGCCTACCATCGCTAAAGTGAAAGCAATCAAGCTGAAGGTGATAAACAAACCCCGTCCATAGCGATCAGAAGCCCGACCGATGAACAACCTGACATTAAAACTAGCGATCGCGGCGGCTGTGTAAAACAAACCTGGATTCAAATCGATGTTGGTGGATTTGATAAATAAAGGCACAAAGGTATGCAAAGTACCTAAAACCATACCAATCAGCAACATGACAATTGCCGGAATCCGCACACGGGGAGTAAATAGTAGTCCCCAAAATAGGTTCTCACTGCTACTGGTGTGCGGCTGCTCATCCACGGTGGGATTGACGATAGGCACAACACACAACAGCCCTAAACAACCCAAAGCCGCAGATAACGCAAATAATGGGGTGTAACCAGCCGCCGCTTGTAAATATCCCCCCAAAGCAGGCCCAATGGCCACACCTAGAGGATTGACCAAACTCATATAGCCAATGACTTCACCACGATTCTGAGCTGGGGCTAAATCTCCCACCAATGCCATGTAAGCCGTGCCAAAAGCCGCAATACTAATACCGTGAAAGGCACGCAGCACAATCAACGGCACAATAGAAGTTGCCAGCAAATAGCCTAGAGGTGCGATCGCAGCTGCTGCCATCCCAATTAGCAACACAATCTTACGACCCCGCCGATCTGCTAAATTGCTACACCAAGGACGAAACAGCAACATCCCAATGGCAAAACTGCCCATCACAATCCCAATTTGTTGACTGGTTGCGCCGATATCTTCGATGTACAGGGGAAGAGTTGGTAATAAAGAGGCGATGCTAGACCAAAATAATAAACCTGCTGTAAATAGAACTAGCAGGTTACGTCGTAGTTCGGCATCCAATGTAGAAAGAACTTTCAAAGTAACTATTCCATTATTAAAAGAGGCTAGAAGCTAGAGGCTAGAGGCTAGTATTTTTTACTCAGCACTCAGCACTCAGCACTCAGCACTCAGAAAGGCACTCCATATATTGTTACTTTACTTAATGTTTTTTGCTACTATTTCCCGTACTCGATAGATAGGGCGACCTTGAGATTCATGGTAAGTACGCATGAGTAACTCTGCCAACAGACCAAAGCAAAACAGCTGCACCCCAGTAACTAGCAAAAGTACCGCCAAAATCAACAAAGGACGATTACCAATGGATTCACCTAAAGCCAATTTAATAAAAGTCAAGTAAATACCAATTAGCATTCCTGTAACTATCGAGCTTAAACCCAACAGCCCAAAAACGTGCATCGGGCGTGTCAGAAATTTTTTCATAAAGTAAATAGTGAGCAAATCCATCATGACGCGAAACGTCCGCCCAATGCCATACTTACTGTAGCCAAAACGTCGGGCATGATGACGCACAGGTATTTCGGTAATTCTTGCGCCTTCAATATAAGCCAAAGCTGGGAGAAATCGGTGCAGTTCCCCGTAGAGATTCATATCTGCTACTACTTCCGCACGATAAGCTTTAAGGGAACAACCGTAATCATGCAACTTCACTTCAGTCACCTTGCCAATCAACCAGTTAGCAATTTTAGAAGGAATTAATCTAGATACCAAAGCATCTTGGCGTTTATGCCGCCAACCACTGACCAAATCGTAACCTTCGTCCAGTTTAGCTAATAACAACGGGATATCAGCCGGGTCATTTTGCAGGTCAGCATCCAACGTCACGATTGCTTTGCCGTTAGCATAATTAAATCCAGCCGCCATGGCCGCAGTTTGACCGTAGTTCCGCCGCAAAATCACCGCCTTTAAATCAGTGCGGATTTGTGCTTGTTCTTTAAGTAACTCAGCAGAACCATCTGTAGAACCATCATCCACACAAATAATTTCATAACTCAAATTACTATTACTAATACTAGAAGCGATCGCCTCCAATAAAATTGGTAAACTTTCCACCTCATCACGCACTGGCACCACCACCGAAACATCGGGGACATTTGCAGAAATTGCCCCGTTCTCCTCAGTAATCCTGTCGGAAATTAATCCACCCCTCATATTCCTCTGCGTCCTCAGTGTCTCTGTGGTTTGTAACTTTTAACAACTCTGCCAGCACCTCGTAGCTGCTGATAGTATGACTGACTTACCGCATCTCCCTGTTCCGAGAGAAGGTCAATCCCAATACCATTGCGTCCCTGGGCTTTTCCAGAACTATGAATGTAATAATTATTACCTAAATACAGCCCTACATGAGTAGCCTTTTGGGGAGTGCCAAAAAACACCAAATCTCCCGGTGCTAACTCAGCCATAGCAATTGCCTGAGTAAAAGCTTCCTGCTGATAGGCATCTCTAGGTAACCAAATACCCACCGAGACAAACGCCGCCTGCATTAACCCAGAACAATCGTAATTAGGCCCCACCGTACCACCCCAAAGGTAATAGTTAGACTGTTGCATCGCCGCTTGCGTAAAAGCGATTACCTCTGGTAGCAGTTTTTTAATATCAGACTCAGAAAATGATTTAGCCTGGTAAAGTACAGTAGCAGGTTGTAACAAACCCAAATCGGCAAAGGATACCCATCCTGGATAGTCATCCTCACACAAACATACCTCGACTCCTGACACCTGATGATTTGATGTTACCCGCAAATGTCGCTCAGAAGCGGCTTGAGTTGCCAAGCGCGTACATTCAGGAGAATCATATAAATTCAGGTCAGCGAGACACTGGTATTCTGCCGATGTCAAATTTAGGATTTGGGATTCTGGATTAGAGAGCATTCTTCAATGATTTTCTTCAGAAAAGACGAACAACTCGAAAATCTTGGTAATGGCATTTTAGAGGCAACTTGGGCAGCATTTCCGACGTTAGCCCGTAACCAAATTGCTTTAACTTGGATTGTGTACGATCCGCCAGTACCTGTAAATACTGGTGGCGCTTTGACTCCTGATGCTTTTTGGAACCATCAAGTACGTGGTTTTACGTATCGTGGGGTTGAGCGGATTTATCCCGCGAGTGTAGTTAAACTATTTTATTTGGTGGCGGTCAACGAATGGCTAGAAAAAGGCATGAGTTCAAACTCCAAGGAGTTGGAACGAGCTTTGCGCGATATGATTGTTGATTCTAGCAATGACGCTACTAGCTTAATTGTCGATATTCTCAGTGGTACCACCTCCGGACCAGAGTTACCCACAGGGCCATTTGAAACCTGGAAGTATCAGCGTAACATTGTCAACCGCTATTACCAATCTTTGGGCTGGGAGGAAATGCAGACAATTAACGTTTGTCAAAAAACTTGGGGTGATGGCCCTTATGGCAGAGAGAGGGCATTTTATGGAGAGATGTTAGACAATCGTAATATGGTCACAACCAATGCGATCGCCAGATTACTTCATAGTATTGTAGGTGGGGTGGCAGTTTCGAGCGGGCGATCGCAAGCGATGATGGCTTTGCTCAAACGTAGTCTCAAAAGAGATGATTTGCCTACTGATGTAGAAGAAGACCAGGTAACAGGTTTCTTAGGTGGTGGACTTCCCCAAAATGCTCAACTTTGGTCAAAAGCAGGTTGGACAAGTCAAGTTCGTCATGATGCAGCGTATATTGAGTTACCAAATCAACGTCCCTACATTTTAGTAGCATTTACTGAAGGTAAAGCCAACGCTAAAAGCCGGGAGATTTTACCTTTTGTTTCTCAGCTATTTGCTGAAGCAATTGGCAGCCTTTGATTAATTCGTAATTCGTAATTAATAATACAGTTCTCTCAATTTATCAATTGCGAAAAGAGAAATACAAATAATATTTCTATTTACGGGATTTATTAATGTGTTTCTAACTACGAATTACGAATTATTTTGACTAAGCTGCTCCAGCGCAGGTGTGGGAAATATAGCAATACTCAACAAAAATCCCCATTCCCTGTTACCTGAATTTTATCATTCACCTTTGGGTAGATTTAGACAAAATCTATCAGCCAGTATATTGGGATGAGTTAACACATTATTGGTCATGAAGCCTCGCGCTAAATCAGTAATTTTCGTTTCAAAAGACCAAATCCTGATTTAGTTCCAGTTCATTTGTTGTTAGGTTCCCTGTAAGCTATGACATCCCCTGAGCCTCAAACTGATTTTGAAGATAATCTTCCCCAAACCTCATTTGATTCATCACCAAAACAACGACGGTGGCCGCGATTATTATTAGCTTTCACACTAATCATAGGGGGTGGAACAGCGATAATTTGGCGTGTACTCACTCCTACACATCAAGTACCATCTGCTAAGGTTCAAACTCCCGGGGTAAGAGTCAAGGTATCGCCAGTGCAACTTGGCACAGTTGAGGAAAGTTCAGACTTTGTTGTTAACCTAGAGTCCCAGCGTTCAGTGCCGATGCAGTCAAAAATTCCAGGTCAAGTTACCCAAATATTTGTTAAAGCGGGAGAGCAAGTTGCAGCAGGAACAGCAATTATTCAAGTAGATTCTAGACCAGCAACAATCGGTGAAATTAATGCGGCTAATCAGGCAACTGTGGCACAACGGGAAAATGCGCGTGCTAAACTCCAATCTTTGGCAGCAGCACAGCAATCCCAAGTTGTGGATTTGCAATTGAAGCAAAAGGATTATGAAAGGTATGCTGACCTAGCAGATCAAGGAGCTGTGTCTCGACAAACCAGGGATCAGTATGCTAACAGGCTCGCTACAGCTAAAGCTAATCTTGATGCCATCAATTCCCAAATTAAAGGACAGCAAGCCACTATCATGCAGCTTGAAACAGCCTTGCAACAAGCCGAGGCAAATATTAAAAAACAACAACTCCAGCCCCAGCGTTATAGAATAACAGCACCCTTTAGCGGTACAGTCAGTGATATGCCAGTGAAAGTAGGGGATGTAGTGGATACTTTCACACCACTGGTTACTGTGTCTCAAAACCAACCTTTAGAAGTCAACATTTCTGTTCCACCAGAACAAGACTCCCAATTACGTAAGGGAATGCCTGTAGAGATTTTGAATACACAAAGTCAAGTTTTAGAGACTAGTCAAGTATCTTTAATTGCTCCCAATACCAATAATGAGCGCCAATCAATTCTGATCAAAGCACTTTTTAATAATTCCCAAGGTCAACTAAAACCAAATCAATTAGTGCGCGCCAGAGTGATTTGGAACCAGCGTTCTGGGGTGTTAATTCCTACTAAAGCCGTATCTCGTGTAACTGGGGAAACTTTTGTCTATGTAATGGCAACTGAAGAGTCCCCGCAAGGGATATCTCAACTAGTAGCTCGGCAAAGGCGGGTAAAGTTAGGCAATATTAGAGAGGATAATTCCCAAGTTCTCGAAGGATTACAGCCAGGAGATAAAATAGTCATCTCAGGACTGTTGACTCTTAAAGATGGTATGCCGATAGTACCTGAATCTTGATGAACTGCGATCGCAGCGCCGCAAAGTGCGATCGCTTACCAGATGCAGATAATTTTTGTATTCTAAATAACGTATTGTAATAAATGGCTATTTCGCCATTCACAGCTAACAAATTATGATGCGTGGTAAACGTTAGCTATATAGTTGAAAGAAAAAAGCTTTTGCCTTTCCTGCGTAATGTCGCCTTTAGAGTCTTTCCAAGGTTTCGACTGTTTTTTCATTTTTCACATTGCCTGTATTCAAAGTAGATATAGGCTCTAAAAGCATCATATGAACTTCCTCATAAGCGACAGGTTTATGTTCCACCCCTTGAGGAATAATCAAAAATTCCCCAGGATTGAGAACAACCTCATGATCACGGAATAAAATGATTAGCTCTCCCTTTAAAACGTAAAAAAGCTCGTCTTCATTTTGATGATGATGCCAGACAAACTCTCCTTTAAGCTTGACAAGTTTGACCTGTTGGCCATTCAACTCACCAACAATTTTAGGACTCCAGTGGTCAGAAAATAATTCAAATTTTTGGGCTAGATTTACCTTTTCTATCATTATTATGCTGTTTTTATGACTCCATAGTCAGAGTACCATGATGAAAGACTATTTTCCATTGATGATTTACTAGCTCACGCAGAAGTTTTTTCTGTGAATAGTCGGCTTCCATAAAAAGTAGAAAGGCGTAATTATTTGTCAGATGTGTAATTCCTTAAGCTTGTTCCTTCATTAAGTAAGTATTCTTAATCAATCCAGATTACTCTTGACTACAAATTGTCATACATAAATTACTATGGATTTCTTAGAATGGGATAGACATAATTTGATTAAACCACTCCTCAGCAGTAGAAGCTTCCCAGATGAGGATGAGTGCGTCAATTGCGTCACTGGTTGGCAAATTCTGGGAAACAATCAAAACTCCGGTACTAGTCTGCGACACTATAAACTGACCAAACTCAGCAGGCATTGTTTTACGATCATGAGTAACAAGAACTCTTCCCTCGCTAGCCGCTATCTCTAAAACATCTTGGTCTTTCTTTCCCTCAAGTCCTGCTGTATTTGCTGATTGAAAGTCAATGTTAGGTTGTTTACGTATGGTGCCAGTTAAAATTGCCTGCTTAAGGTCAGCATCTGCCTGAAATCGAACTACCGTCATGCCTAACTCTGCTTACGTAATTGAGCATGTTTGAGTTTCTGATACAAATGTAGATTTTTTTTTCTGAGAGACTGTTGAAGTTTTTCAAACTCTTCTTCACCTGTTTTTAAATAAGCATCGATGAGTTCTTGATTAGCAAGATAAAAGGCGATCGCACCATAAACCTGTTCCAGCGAGAGTAAGGGAAAATTTTGAGCAATGCTTTCGGGAGATTCACCATTTAAAAACCCATACACAACTGATTCAAGAGATATGCGAGTGCCTGCGATCCAGTATCCTTGATCTCGTTGTTCTATATATTGCTTGGCTAGAGTTGGTGCTACTGTCATAAAGTTGCTAGTTGCTGGCTAATTCGGTCTGCTGGTTTTGTGATTTAGCGAGATGAGGATATTGCTTCTGAAGTTCAAGGTAACAATTGACCAACTGCTTTGGGTCGTGTCCATACTCTTCAGAAATTATGTGGCGAATTTTTCGTATTTGGTTAATTGCCTCATCCTTCTTCATTATTTTGCGCTCCTTAAGCTTGCCGTCAAAACTCAAGCAACGAGATAATATTCCTCAACACTTAGTCCAACATCTCGAATAATCGCCCGCAGTGTGCCTTTAGCTAACTCTTGGTGATCTGGAACAACAACTTGAGTAAACGGCTCATCCCTTCGCATAATAATATGACTGCTCTCTCTACGCTTTTGATAGAAACCAATTTTTTCTAGCACCTTGATACAGTCTTTTCCCGAAATACTGGGTAACTTGCTCACACCACCACCAGGAATGTTTCAAACTTGTCTTCAGGCACAGATAAGCCATCTTCCTCTAAAGCAGTCACGTAGCCTACAATAGCTTCCTTGATATTGGATAAAGCCTCTTCTTTCGTTTTTCCTTGACTAATACATCCCTTTAAACTTGGACACTCTACAATCCAATAACCATCTTCATCCTTGTATAAAATTACTTGCCTTGTATACTGGCTCATAGTTATAAACAATATAATTGTCTTTCATTATTATCAGTCTTCTGTCACTCCTTTGTCAGAGTACCCTGGTGAAAGACTATTTTCCATTGCCCTTTAAAGTGTAGAGAAGGATGTAGGAGATTTTTTTGCCAAAGTTGATATGCTTTTTGAGCTTTTTCTTTCATTTCTGGAGATAGCTTGGCATAAGCTTGCCAGAAATCAATCGTTGCGAAAGACTTCATCTAAATCTCTCACTTTATTGGCTGCGATGTCTGCTTCTGTTTTGGCAATCAGATTATCTAATTTTCCTGATACCAGATCAGCACTGACTGTAAAAGATTTTAATGTTTTCAATATCATGTGGTTTTGCTTGGCTAATTGTCAGCATACTAATTGATAATTCTGTAAAAAGTCAGTGCAGTATTACCGTAAACCTTTTGGCGGCAAATTTCCCAATTAGGTATGACTGGCGGTGTCCAACCTTGGGGATTGTGTTCTACGGCTATTTCACCATTCACAGCTAACAAATTATGATCAGCGATCGCCTCTAACACTGGCTGATACAATTCACTAGCATAAGGTGGATCAAAGTAAATTCTGTCAAACTGCTTTCCTGATAAGTTTTTTAACTGCTGGATAACATCTCCGCGCCAGAGTTTCCATTGCTGTTCACCATGGGCTACCTGCTGCCAGTTTTGTTGAATAATGGCACAGGCTCGACTAGATTTTTCTATTCCTACAACTACACTGGCTCCTCTACACAAAGCCTCTGCGCCCATTGAACCAGTACCAGTACAGACATCTAGCCAGCGACAATCGGCAATTGTTCCCTGCCAAATATTGAACACCGCTTCCCTTACCCGCGCACTGGTGGGTCTAGTAGCTTGCCCTGGTATACTTTTTATCTGGCGATTCCCGTAAATTCTTAGTGTCATTGGTTATTAGCCCTTCTCTACGAGACGCTACCGCGGTAAGCGCAGCTATGCCGTAGGCTTTACGGCTACGCTCAGTGTAAATCATTGGTCAATACTCAGGGAAAAACCATGACAAAGGACAAACAACAAACGACAAAACTCAAATTAAAAGTTGGATTAGGCAGCAATTTTTTCACGGACTTGAGCAACAAAATTAGACAGGATTTGCAAGCCGATATTCGAGGATTTTTCCGGGTGAAATTGCACGGCTGTCAGGTTTTCCCGGGCGATCGCAGCTGTGATAGTTTGAGTCCCGTGGGTAACAGTTGCAGCCCGAATTTGCGGGTCAATTGGGTCAACATAGTAAGAATGAACAAAATATACCCAAGGATCGGCTGGTAAATGCTCCCACAAAATGCTTTTTGGTTGCGTCAATTCTAGTTGGTTCCATCCCATGTGCGGAATAGTAATGCCTGGTTCTGGTCGAAAGCGGCGGACTTTTCCCGGGACAATTCCCAGTCCTGGTTGGATGCCTTCTGCACTTGATTCAAACAGAATTTGCAATCCCAAACAGATACCTAAGAAGGGTTTACCAGATGCGATCGTATCTTTAATGGGTTGTTCTAAACCACGTGCTCGCAGGTGTTGTACTGCCGGATCAAATGCTCCTACTCCTGGCAAGACTACTGCATCTGCCAGCGCCAAATCTTTAGGAGAATGAGTAATCTTAGGAGTAGCTCCAGCTTTTTCTAAACCTTTGCAGACTGAGTGCAAATTTCCCATATCGTAATCTACGACTGCAATGACTGGCATTGACCGACTCCTTGTAAATTTATTATGGAGACTTTTTCTATTCTAAATAATATTTCTTATGGCGAAAAGAATACTATTAACTTCTTTTGAGATTTGGTTGAGTGATCAACAGTCAAATTCTGCGGATGATTTATTACTGGAAGTGATCAAAGTTGACTCGCTCCCTCATGATTTGAAATTTTTGCGGCGCTTACCTGTGGATGTAAATCTGGCTAGTTCGCAAGTAATTCAAAAAATCTCTGAACTGCAACCCGATAATATTATTTGTTGTGGCATGGCTGCTAGTAGGACAAAACTCAGTCTGGAAGCCGTTGCTAGCTGTGGGGAAAGTGTTTTGCACCCAGTTGTTGATGTGGAAAAATTAGTAACAGGAGCAACAGCAGTTGAGGTTAGCTACGACTGCGGTAAATTTGTTTGTGTTCGCGTAGCGTCTCGAAGAGAGGGACTGTACTATTCAGTTTTGAATTACTTGTGTCAAAATCAACTCGCAGCAAATTGTATTTTTGTCCATGTTCCAGTGTTAAATTCCGCAAATTTGCCAGGCATCTTGGCTGATTTCTTATTAATTATTAACAATCTGGCACTTTTATAAATTCGTCTGCGTCTTTAGGGGGAAGAAATTTTCTAAGTATTATGTTGTCATTGTTACTAGGCTTCACTCTCGCCCAATCAACACCAGCTACGCCACCCCCGGAAGAAGTGGTACAATCCCAAGAAGTACGTCCTTTACCAGGAAAACTGGATACTGTGCCTGTTTTTAACAGCAATAGTCCAGAATTAGTATTGAAAGAAGGAATTTTACTTTCGACGTTTCCCGCAGATGGCAAAAAAGTGCCAGAGGCGCATCTGAATTATCCGTTTCGGGGGCGATTTGATGTTTTTGCTCATCATGTTGCGAGGGCTGAACCACCAGAGGATTTAAGGTCACTGCATCTAGGAATCATGCTGCATAACCCTGGATCTGAACCAGTGACGGTAAATGTTTTGCAAGCTGCGAGTTATTTAAGTCAGCCAGATGCACCATTTATTCAATTACCAGCTTGGAGTCAGAATATCTTAGGTAACATTTTCGCCGGGCCAGGCGATCGCGCCACGTTTGATGTACTGAGAGGAAGGCGACAAGAGACTTTCCCTGCCCAAATTGTCATTCCCCCAGGGCAAAATCAGATGTTGCTAAATCTACCCATACCAGTAAAAGAATTAACTCCGCCTTTAAATGGCCGCTCTACATTGATGCGCTTGCGGAGTAGTGGCACAGTTTATGCAGCTAGTATGGCTTTATTTGCCCGTCAAAATGCCGATGGCAGTGAACGTGCGCCGACTTTAGCAGAGTGGCAAAATTTACTAGAAACTGGTGAATTATCAACTCCACGGGATAGAGTTCCCACACCCTTAGATGAAACCGATAAACCCAGAATTTATGGACGTGTAGCGGGAGTTGCTCAAGGTTCTCAGTGGAGATCCTTTGTAGTGGATAGTCCCAAAGCTAAATATTTAACTATTCCCCAACCAGGACAAAGGTTTTCTTACCCTCTGAGTAGCTTGCATGGTGGGACTTTAGGAACTAATCAAATTCAGAGTGCGCCAATGCTGGTACGTTATCCTGATACCGCCTATCGCGCTCATGGCAACTATGGCATTCAATATAGTATCAAGTTGCCTTTGCATAACACGACACAAAGTCCTCAACAAGTGAGTGTATCTGTGCAAACACCAATTAAAGAAGATAATTTGGTGAAACAGGGATTACGCTTTTTTACCACAACAGCACCACAAGTATTCTTCCGGGGGTCAGTGCGGGTACGTTATAGAGACGACCAAGGTCATGCAAAAACCCAATTTACTCATTTAGTCCAAAGAAGAGGTCAACCAGGAGAACCCTTGGTTTTATTGAATATGCAACCAGGCGATCGCAGACTAGTAGAAGTAGACTTTATCTATCCGCCAGATGCTACACCACCGCAGGTGTTAACGGTGTCAACTCAATAGTTACTTAAAGTGAATTCGACGAAACCTAACCCCAACCCCTTCCCTGGTAGGGAAGGGGCAAAAAATCTCTAACATGGTACGAAATAATAGGCTTAAAAAGCCTCTACGCCACTGGCTACAACACAGGGAACCCGCGCAACGCCGTGGCTCCTCCTTGCAGGGGAGCTAGTGCGGTCTTGGGGGTTTTCCCCATGAGCAACTGGCGTTGAGAGTTTTGGATAGGGGTTTTTTATATTTGTCAAACTCACGCTTACTTAGGTGGGAAGTAGGGAGTGGAATTCTTATTGAATGTAACTTAAGTATGCGGGAACTCCAAAAATTAAATTACTTAATTCTTACATACAAATATCTCCCCCATCTCCCCAAACCATCAATTATTTTTTCATATGGAAGTCCTCAATCTCCCACCATTTTTGAGCAAAAGGTTGTCGGCTGGTATTAGTACCACAATGAATTTCTCCTCCTTCTCGAAAATAAGGGTCCCAATCATCGATAAAGTGACAAACTAAACCCAAAGGTTCTAAAACCTCTTTAACATAAGCTTCAAATTGGCATTGATCATTAACCTTGGGCCCAAATGGTTTAGGAATAGCAAGATGCTGGTTCAGAACAATCATATTCACCATGTTAGGGAAAAAACTTTCTGCTCGTCCATCGCCATCATCTTCAAACAAAGCAGGTATGTCGATAATATCTTCTTCACCTAAATCTAATTCCTGTTTCAAAACCTCTCGATTCCAGTTAATGTATTCTTGAAAGCGCTGGTTATGCCGAGCTAAGTCTTCATTGTCGAGAACATCTGTCACATTAATATCAGCAGGTTTTTTATAAAGTCGTTTTCCTTGCCGTAATAATACTTGAGAATGTCCTTGCTCTCGTAAGTGTTTGAGCAGGTCATAACACTTATTAGGACTAGCTATAAGTAGTTTAAATCCTTTAGGGTTAGGAGCAGGAACAAAGGACATAAATTCGTCTATGTGCCCTACACTAAGCCAGTCAGAAAAAATTTCCAAGGGGGCTTGAATTTTTTGGGCATAGAAAAAGTCTCGCAAGACTTTTAACTTTCGACGCGGTTTTTGAATAATTTCTTCGCGCGTTCCCCCAAATATCAAACGACCGAAGGGATAATGAACGCCTTTTACGGTTACTGGCGGAGAAACTTCTAAATTTCCAAAAGAGTCTAATTTTGTGGCTGGATGGCGGCTTTTGCGAATCACATAACCAAAGTCACTTCCTAATAGTTTGCGTTTGGCGAAGTGATCTAATCCGCGATCGCGTGGCGAATCAAGTACTACGTGTATGGAGCGTCCCGGTGCTTGAGTGTAACCAATTTCAATTTCGTCTCGCATCCAAGGATCATCTTGATGAAATTCAAACGGAACAGGATCTAGTTGTGCGTTGGCTTTGCCTACAACTTTTCTCAGATCTTCGATAAAATCTGCGTTAACTCCGTTAGATAAACGAGAAACAAAAACAGTTATTGGGGATAAGGTATTAGGAGTCATCATCCAAGGAGCAACTCGAAAAACCACGCGATCACTGTAAATTTCCTCTCCATTTTTCACGAGATTTAAAGTAATCTCAACCATGCCATCAAAGTCAAAATCGGGATAACTTAATCCCTCAATAGCGAGGATAATATCTTGGTCAGTATCTCTAATTTTTGTTTTTGTTTTCCCCGGGCCAATTAACTCATATCCACCTTTATCTAATTCGTCATAAATGCGAATTCGTTTGGCGGTATCTTGATTAACTGACAAGTAAACTTCACATCCAGAAGGTAATTTGCTTAAGCCAACTCTCCGAACATTCAGAAAGCTCAAATTCTTCAGATACAGCAGTCCTTTAATATAGTTACCTTCGTCATTATCTTGACCATCAGAATGAACAATGTCGCGATCGCTATTGACTAATAAGACTGCACCATGACCATTAATTCCCCATTGCCAATCCCCTTTATGTGGATTATTTTCTTCAATAATTCCATCTCGATCTGCATCCACATCTAGACAAATCTGCAGACAAGTTAGCTTGAATTGAACTTGTTTCAATTGACGACCAGCATCATCTTGAAAGGTTATTTGTAAAGAGCGGTCTTTTAGCTGATCACTAAAGGTTCTCACTAGAAGGGTAATCTCTGGAACTTCCTTGAGAGGAACTGAGGTTTGAGTAGCAATGGGTTGGTTGGTGCTAGAGTAAATTTCAATTTCTCCCTGTATTTTGAAACTAACATTTGCGTCCTCAGCAGGCGCAAGATTTTTTAAGGAGATTTGCAGTGGCTGACCAACAACTAAAACATCTTCATATTCCCTCTTTTTTTCTTGGGAACGTGAGCGATAATTAGAGGTTTCAATTTGTAATAAACTTCTCATAACTTCTGAGCATAAACATATTGTGACTGTTTTAGTTTCTCATAACTGATTTTGCAGGCATATCATCCTTGATGCAGAAAATTTTTACCTTTGTCATAGATTTTTAGGTACTTTTAATGAATCAGATATCAGCATTCATAGAATTTAAGTAATAACACGGTACAATCCATAGGGGATTTTATTGTTACCAATGCAGGTTAAGGATGGAAGCAAATTTTCTGACGGCTGTTTTTCTACCCCTGGCTCTATTTATTATCATGTTAGGCATGGGGTTAACCTTGACCCTAGAAGACTTCAAACGGGTTTTAATCTATCCCAAAGCGGTGGTAATTGGTTTGGTAGCGCAGTTAATTATGTTACCGATTGTGGGCTTTGGCGTTGCCTCAGTGTTTCCCCTTGACCCACAATTAGCTGTGGGTGTGATGATTTTAGCAGCCTGTCCCGGTGGCGCTACTTCTAATATGATTACGTTTTTGGCTGGGGGAGATGTTGCCCTGTCTGTGACGCTAACAGCTATCAGTAGTTTAATTACGGTTTTTACGATTCCTCTGGTAGTCAATTTCTCAATGCAGACATTTTTGGGAGCAGGAACAACGCTACAGTTACCTTTCTTAAGTACCGTTTTGCAGATTGCGGTGATTACACTTCTACCTATAGCAATTGGGATGATAGGCAAGCGGTATGCACCTGGAGTGGCAGACAAAGCAGATAAACCCGTGAAGTGGCTGTCTTTATTTTTCTTGGCGGTGGTAATTACTGGGGTGCTGCTGCGAGAACGGAATAATTTTATTGCTTATGTCACAGATGTGGGTTGGGTGACTTTGATTTTGAATGTGGTGACAATGGCTTTAGGTTTTGCGATCGCAACTTTAACTCAATTGGGAGAAAAACGCGCTAAGGCAATTACAGTAGAAGTGGGAATTCAAAATGGGACTTTGGCCATTGCGATCGCTTCTACACCTACACTACTCAACACCCCCACAATGGCTATTCCTGCGGCAATTTACAGTTTACTCATGTTTGTCACTGGTGCTGGATTTGCTTGGTGGGCTAGTACCGCAAAGCAGAATTCAAAAGTCAAAATTCAAAATTCAAAAAGCTGATAGAATAGGCTTTTCTTGACGCCGCCGAGTATTCATCTGAACCAAGGCTTGTTAACAGCATGAAAGTTAGGAAAATCATATGTCTTGGATAGAATTAAGTCTCGATACAACCCATGAGGCTGTTGATTGGGTTTGTACGCTACTAGCTGAGACTATTGATATTAATGATGTTTACATTACGGAATATAGTGAACCAAATGCAACTAATTCCGTTTGGACATTTACGATTTGCTTATATTTACCCTACGATGTCAGTTCGCGGACACGTGTAGAAAAAATTGTTAATCTGTTGTCGCCTTTACAGCGTACTGGATTGACATCAGCTATTCAGACTTCTGTGGTGGCAGAAAAAAATACAGATACGTTGCAGCCACTGGTGCATCGCATTGGGAAACGATTTGTTGTAGTTAATTCTGATACACCCAATCAATCTGAAATAGCAGATAAAATTATTTTAAAACTTAAGAAAACTCTCGCCTTTGGCAGTGGGTTACATCCAGCAACCATTGTTAGTCTCCAACTGCTAGAACGGTACATTGTCCCTCATATGCAGGTATTGGACTTTGGCTCAGGTTCGGGGATTTTGAGTGTGGCAATGGCAAAACTGGGTGCTCATGTCTTAGCCCTAGATAATGATAGCGTTGCTGTCCAAGCAACTCAGGAAGCTGTATGTTTTAATGCTGTAGAGCAGCAAGTACAGGTAATGCAAGGTAGCCTGGGATATGGCAGTGATCTGGGGCATTGGCTGGGTGGAGATACGATCAACAATGTGTCAAAAATTGAGGCGAAAAATACATTTGACCTGATAGTTGCCAATATCTTAGCGCGGGTACATATTGCCCTTGTTGATGACTTCCGGCAGGCGCTGCGTCAGAATGAACCACAAACGGGACTGCTAATTACTGCCGGATTTACCACTGATCATGAAGAAAATCTGACCACAGCCTTAACTGAAGCAGGATTTGAGGTGATTGATTGTGAACGATTCAACGAATGGGTTGCACTTGTCTCTCAATGTAAGTAGAATCACGTAAATAATTCAAAGTTTGTAGTAAGGACTTTAGTCCTAATAAAAGGGCTTCAGCCCTTACTAAGAACTGAATTAAATTATTTTAACGTGAATTCGATGAACCTCACCCCAACCCCTCTCCGATGCGGAGAGGGGCAAAAATATCCCTGGTTTTGAACTAAAAATCAAGGTTTCAAAGCCTCTAACCCCACTTACTACACGCAACGCAGTGGCTCCTCCTGGCAGGGGAGAGGTTTGGAGAGGGTTTTTTGATATTTGTCGAACTCACGTTTTTTTACATTGCAAAACACATAGTTTGATTTTTTCTCACCGACCTACTTAATTCTTAATTAACAAACGATCTCATGATGGTATTGCATATCAAAAAGACGTTCCATCGGAACGTCTTTTACTTCTAAAGTTTAAACTGCTGTAAGTGACTGCGGGGATTATAAGTACGTATAGCTCGAATTTTTTCATAATATTCCCGCTCTTGTTGGCTCAGGTCTTTTGGTGGCACGATCGCTACTTTCACTAACTGATCACTACGTCCACCCTTGGCTAAAGGCCAGCCTTTGCCCCGTAATCGCAGAGATTGACCAGAACGTACTCCCGCAGGTAACTTCACGTTCACTGAGCCATCGGGGGTAGGGACATCAATCGATGCTCCCAAGGTGGCTTCATCTGGAGTAATGGGCACTTCACAGACCAGATTATCACCTTCAAATTGGAAGAATGAATGTGGCTGAAGTTCAACTTTTAAATATAAATCACCCCGTTGTTGAGTCATGGGGTTGAATTGACCTTTACCCCGCACCCGCAAACGAGTACCAGTTTTCGCCCCAGAAGGAATGCGAACTTCAATGGTTTCATTACCTAAGCTGAAGCGCTTTTGAACACCAGCAAACGCCTCCGCCAAAGTCAAGGCGATCGCAGCTTCTGTATCTTGAACAGCACCTGTACCTACATCTTGAAAACCAAAATCATTAAAGCCGCCATAACCCCCTGGTCTAGCTGTGGAAGTGCGATAAGAGTAACTTTGCCGCCCACCACGGGGGTTAGCACCACCAAAGCGCCCTAATAACTCATTGACGAACTCATCAAAACTGCCGTATTGACTGAAGTCAAAGCCGCCCATATCCACACCCGCACCACCAGATGGGAACCCTTCGCCAACTTGTTTCCAGTATTGACCGAATTGGTCGTACTTTTTACGTTTGTCGGTATCTGACAAAACTTCGTAGGCTTCATTAACCTCTTTAAACTTGGCTTCTGCCTGTTTATTACCTGGGTTGACATCAGGGTGATACTTGCGGGCTTGTTTACGAAAAGCTTGCTTAATTTCTTCTTGACTGGCAGTTTTACTGATTCCCAAAATTGCGTAATAGTCTTTAAAGTCGGTTGCAGCCATCTACCAGCCTCCTATAAAAATTTTCGTTATCTTTTTTCGTAAAATGTGAGGTTTGTTTTTTGCCGGATAATACCAAGCAAAAAAACTCTGATTTTAAATTAACAGACATTACCAAACATCAAGTGTGGTTCCCGCTCACCGCACCAGCGCAATTCCCGTACTCGCTCCTTTGGGGAAAGCAAATTAGGTGGTCTATTCCTTCTTCTAGGCTAGGGGGAGCATCCCGGAGTTGACGGTACATGCGCCAGATCACATCTGGAGGAACTTGGCGCTGACGCTGTTGATTGCGTGCTAAACACAGCCACACAGGAGTTCTCACCCATAATCCTGTAATGCTGGTAAAACCTACCTCGCGGGCTAAGGCGATAATTTCACGGCGCTGGCGTCTTTGGGCGTTGGTGGCGTCGAAAATTGTTGTTTTATTGATGGCGATCGCTTGTTGCAATTGCCGTTCTATTTCTCGCCAAATCAATAGCCACGGCCCCTGAATTGCTTCTGAACCAAAAAGTTGCCCCCGAATGGCATCCGTAGAAATTAGTTGCATTTGGGGGCATTCTGTAAATAACTGTTTCGCCAAAGTTGACTTACCACTACCAGGAAGACCAATTAGTAAAAATAGTGCTGAGTGCGCTTGTCCTGAGCGAAGTCGAAGGGGAGTGCTAAGTGCTGAGTGGAAAGTTAAAAGTGAAGAGTAAATGTCTTGATTACTCATAATTTATGACTTAGCACTCAGCACTTTTATATTATGGTTCCATCAGGAATTACAGCATTTTTCAGCACTACAACAATGCCACTGCGAATGTAGAAGCCTTGATTTTCGCGTTCTGCTTCTTGCACGTTATCTTTGTTGATAATTTTTACATTATGACCGATGCGGGCATTCTTATCGACGATCGCCCCCCGAATAATCGTATCCGTACCAATGCCCACAGGAACATCACCTTTTTCTAAGCTACATTGGCGCTCAACAAAAGGTTGATAAAAGTCTGCTCCCATTAGTAGAGATTCTTCAATTACACAGCCAGATTCAACCCGCGATCGCACTCCCAAAACTGAATGCTGAATGCGGCAATTTTTTAAAATGCAACCTTCGCCAATAATTGATTCTGTTACTTGGCAACTTAAAAGTTTACTCGGAGGCAAGTAACGAGCGCGAGTGTAAATTGGTGCTTCTTCATCGTAGAAGCTAAAGGGTGGTAAAGGTTGTTTAGTTAATGCTAAGTTTGCGTGATAAAATGCTTCGATTGTCCCAATGTCTTCCCAGTAATCATCAAACAAATAGGCTTGGACATTGTAATCTTTGCCAGCATCAGGAATAATTTCTTTACCAAAATCCGTGCTGTCTAAAGATTCTTTCAACAACTTGAACAAAACTTCTTTTTTAAAGACATAAATCCCCATCGAAGCAATGTAGGGCTGTAGTTGCGCCTGTTCTGGAGTCAATCCTAGTACAGTAGTATCTACCCGCATCTGCTCTAAAGCTTCGCCTTTGGGTTTTTCACTAAAGTCAATTACCCTACCAGACTGGTCTATTTTCATTAAACCAAAGTCAGAGGCCCGGCGTTGATCAATGGGAATCACCGAGAGAGTAATATCCGCACCTGTTTCCCGATGGCGTTGGATAAACTGGCGGTAATCCATACGGTAAAGATGATCCCCCGAAAGAATCAAATACTCATCTGCATCCCATTCTTCTAACAGCCATAAATACTGACGCACAGCATCGGCTGTACCTTGGAACCAGTTGGGGTTTTCTGGTGTTTGCTGTGCTGCTAGCACTTCCACAAATCCCTCGTTGAAACCAGTAAAGTTATAGGTACGTGCTATGTGGCGATTCAGGGACGCTGAGTTAAATTGTGTCAGGACATAGATTTTGTATATCTCTGAATTAATGCAATTACTGACAGGAATATCTATTAAGCGGTACTTTCCTGCCACTGGTACTGCTGGTTTAGCACGTAATTTGGTTAGCGGATAAAGGCGAGTGCCCGCGCCACCACCGAGAATGATTGCTAATACTTTTTTCACAAAATTTCTCCCGACTGCCTTTCAACTCTCACCTTAAGTTTAGGACTGTCTGAGACTGCTGGTAAGGGGGGATCGCAGATTAAAATTAGTCAAGTTTACAGAGTTCTATAGGTGATAAATAAATCTACCACGAAAATCTGTATCAAATACTACTAAAAAACATACAGCGATCGCGACACCGCCATTATTTAGCACTTACTCACTAGTTCTCTACCAAAATTAACTACAAGTAATTTTGGAGACATTTGCCAACACTACACCCAGAATTTCTCAGAGTCCTTAAATCTTTTCAAATTCTCAAACCGCCCATACTTTTTCGCTGATTAACCAAATGCAATTTTTGCGACAGCCTCAGATGCTTTACCCAAGATTGCTCCGATAACTGGGAAATAGCATTCGGCGAAAGAGTTGCCGTAAATACATCTCTTCCAGGTATGACATCTGTGACACCCAAGCTCTCCAAAACCGTAGTTGCATTAGAGTCATCAATTGGTTCGGTATGAATAAAAATATTTAAACTCTGTTCTTCTGAATTTTGAGCATCATTCAGAGCTACGGCCAGGGGAGCATCTAGCTTTTGATAATTCATAAGTAGCAATTCCTTGGTAAAAAGGGCAGGCAATAGTTAGCCTACCCTACAACCAAACTATCAAATTTCTACGTTGTCATTACCTATCTTTATACATAGTTATGGAGAATAGGGAATGGGAAAAAGGTAGAGAGGCAGAGGAGAAAGAACTTATATTTAGTAATCTCCCCTACTTCCCTACTCCCATTTACAGATTGGCTACATTAATCAGTCCAAAACCCCATTTTTTGTCAAAGGTTCCCGAAGGTTTTCCAGGAATGGTGCTATTTGCACGTAGTAAGTCTTTGACTGCATTTGGATCAAGCTTGGGGTTGCGCTGCAATAGCAATGCTACTAACCCAGTCACGAAAGGTGTGGCCATACTCGTACCAGCCATCGCCGTAAACTTAGAATTAATGATCATTGAGCGATCAAAATTGGCATTGGCAGAAAGTGCAGCAACAATCATCGCTCCCGGTGCTGCAACATCTGGTTTGGCGGCATTATTCCGTAGAGGCCCTTCACTACTGAATCCAGAAATGGTATTCAATTCTAAGCCCATTTCTCGCGCCTGACCATCGATATCTGTGTACTTAGCTTTCGTAGTATAAGCGGCAACTGTAACTGCGTTGCTAGCAGCCCCTGGTGACCCAATTTTCACTGCATCCTGCACACTTTCACCTGTGAAAAATACTGACGACGCATCATCGAGTGTCCATACATCTAATCGCGTGTTAGCTGCGGAAGTATTGCGTACCTGTAACTGCCAAATACCTCCTTGAACTCGGTTATTTCCTTTACCACGAATTTGTACGAAGAAATTATAGTCGCCATTGCTTGGGTCGGGGCCTGGTGTGACAATTTCTACGTGTGCATCCGGTAAATTGTAATTTTGGGCGGGATTACCGTAAGGAATGATTTTTTGAAAAGGGGTGACGAAACCGTTGGGACTGCGTACCGACACTTCTAACTTACTATTACTGGAATACCAAGCGTTTAACCAGACTATACCTACTTGATGATGAGGCACATTGAAGCGCATTCCATGAGTTTTTCCGCAAGTTATCGTCGCTTGACCGTGAATATTGTCGTTTCCTTCATTACCCGCAGCACAGCAAACAATTCTTCCTGGCCCGGATTCCGCATCAATGATTTTGGAGAGGGAGTCGCTACCATCATGGGCATCTGCGTGTCCACCCAAGCTGAGATTCAATACTGCGGGGCGACCTAATTCTCTGGCTATGCGGAAAACGTAGCGGACACCATCGGCAATATGGGCATCCTGTAAATCAGATTTGATAATTACCAAGTCTGCTTCTGGTGCTACACCAGCATAAGTGGCATCAACACCGGAGGCAATACCAGCAACATGAGTACCATGACCGTCAGTATCTTGCGAAATGGTCATTTGTACTCCTGTAAATTCAGCCCCATAGCCACCTTCCTTGACTCCTGGGCCGGGTAGTGTTTGATCCCAAACGCTTAAAATTCGTCCGGCAAAGGCGGGGTGTTTGGCGTCAATGCCGGTGTCGAGAACGCCAATAATTACTCCCTTGCCAGTTAGTCCAGTTTTGTTTTTAAACTGTGGCACTTGCACTGCCCCTGGTGCAACGTCCATCCGCAGTTTCAGTTTACGTGATGGCTTGATACGCTGGATGCTAGGCTCTTCAGATAAGGGATCTAAACCCTCTATCGGTACTAAAGCCGTTCGCACAGTTCCTGAATTTTGATTAATTTCAATACCGTATTGTGATAAGTGACTCAAGTCTGCGTCAGAGTCGCAATAGATAAAAACAACGCTCTTGGTTGGTTTGATAGAACTTTTAGGTGCTACTATACCCAGCGATCGCCTGTGGGTGGTTAAAGCTGTCACACCTTCACTTTGATAGTCTTCATAAGCCAATAGCAGCCCAGGAGAAAGTTTTTCGTGTCTCATTTTGACCTCGCCTTTAGTTGATTTGATATAAGTAAGTACTGGATTTAGCAGGATGCTGCGCTCTGTCACTAATACAGGCTAAGTAACTTTTTTAGCCTTCATTCTTGAGTGCGTCTATAGTTATCTATTGTTTTCATAGATAACATCAAAGCAAGTTAGGAGCCTGGAAATAACCCATAACTTTTAATTTAGGCTTGCTAATTGATAACTCATTTTCCTGAATTTATCTCTACTTGAAGATGGCTTTCTGTGACTGGCACAACATCTATAAGTAGGCACAGTCATGAATTATTGAGTCGGAGTTCTTGGTAATTTTCGTCTATACTCAACGGCTTTTTTAGAAATACTCTTGACGAATACAGTATCTAGCTGAGTTATTACGGAAAAAGTTAAATAGAGAAAAATCAAGAAGTATTAAGTAATCAGTAAAAAAAATAATTAGTAAATATTTATACGATTTGTTGCAATAAGATGACTAGTTAATACTGATAATATTTATATTCAGTGTCGGGAGAAAATCCAGCCCATGACTAATAACCTTAACTAATGACTGATGACACTTGAGAGATTTTCTATCATCAGTGAGAGACACAAATCAGCGAGTATTTGCCACAATCACTCCTGAAGACATAAAAAGTAATTCATGCAAATTCAAACACCAGACTGGGTGAAGCACGCTGTTTTTTACCAAATATTTCCAGATCGTTTTGCTAGAAGTAAACAGCCTCGCAAACGGCTGTTGCATGACGCTCGTTGGGAAGATTGGGAGGCTATACCCACACTCCAAGGTTACAAAGGCGGCGATTTGTGGGGCATTATCGAGGGCTTAGACTACATCCAGGATTTAGGAATTAACGCTATTTACTTCACCCCGATTTTTCAATCGGCTAGTAATCACCGCTATCACACTCACGATTATTATCAGGTTGATCCATTACTGGGAGGTAACGCAGCTTTCCAAGAATTGTTGGACGCAGCGCATCAACGGAATATCAAAGTTGTGCTGGATGGAGTTTTTAACCACGCAAGTCGGGGCTTTTTCTTTTTCCACGATATTTTAGAAAATGGCCCTCATTCCCCTTGGGTGAATTGGTTTAAAATTTCAGACTGGCCTCTTGCACCTTACACCGGTGAGTTACCCGCCAACTACGAGGGTTGGGCGGGAAATCGGGCTTTGCCAGTATTTAACCATGACAATCCCGAAGTACGGGAATACATTATGGAAATCGCCGAATATTGGATCAAATTCGGCATTGATGGTTGGCGGTTGGATGTACCATTTGAAGTGAAAACACCTGGCTTTTGGCAAGAATTTCGCGATCGCGTCAAGGCCATTAATCCCGAAGCGTATATTGTGGGAGAAGTGTGGGGAGATTCGCGTCAATGGCTGGATGGTACTCAATTTGATGGGGTGATGAATTACTTATTTGCCGGGCCGACAATAGCCTTTACAGCAGGCGATCGCGTAGTTTTAGAACAAGTGCAAACCCGTGACTATCAACCATACCCACCCTTATTTGCTGCCGAATATGCTGTCAAAATCCAAGAACTACTACAACTCTATCCTTGGGAAATTCAGCTAACGCAACTCAATTTATTAGCAAGTCACGATACAGCACGATTAATCACCATTGCTGGCGGCGATCAAGCTAGTGTGGAATTAGCAACTTTACTATTACTCACCTTTCCTGGTGCACCTAGTATCTATTACGGTGACGAAGTTGGCTTACCTGGGGCAATAGATCCCGACTCACGACGTGGCTTTCCCTTAGAAGCTAATTGGCATCAAGAAATCCTCAATACTCATCGCCAATTAATTACTCTTCGCCACAATTATCCCGCTTTGCGTACAGGCGATTACCAAGTTCTTTTCGCTCAGGGAGAACTTTATATTTTTACACGAACTTTAGAGACAGAGAAATTAATTATTGCTGTTAACGCTGGTACATCAAAGACTACAGCAAATCTAGATGCGACAAGTTTGCATACTCAACCCAACAAGCTTTTATATGGCGCTGTGGAATTTGAGTGGCATGGTGAGCAGCTTTCGTTAACTCTTCCCCCACGCACTGGCTGCATTCTGGGTGTAGGTTAGTGGGGAGATGAGGGAGATGAGGGAGTGAGGGAGTAGGGGAGTGAGGGAGATTACTAATATAAGTTATTTCCCCTCTGCCCCTCTGCCTCTTTTTCCCAATGCCCAATTCCCAATGCCCAATGCCCCATGCCCAATGCCCCATATCCTTACTTCCCAGCTACCATTGCTGGCATTAACACTGCATCAATTATGTGAATCACGCCATTATCGGCGAGAATGTCGGTTTCTAAGACATTGGCATCATTCACCTTAATCACACCGTGATGAAAATCAATCGCCACCACTGAACCCTCAAGGGTTCCCGCTTCTTCAATCTGCTCCAAGTCGTCAGACCTGACATCCCCAAAGGCGATATGATACATCAATATTTTCTTCAGCTTAGGGATGTCTTGCAGTAATGAATCTAAAGTACCCTCTGGTAATTGGGCAAAAGCCTCATCTGTAGGTGCAAAAAGTGTAAAAGTACCAGAACTTTTAAGAGTGTCTATAATTTGTGCAGTTTCAGCAGCTTTGAGCAGAGTGTTGAAATTGCCTGTATTGGCAGCAGTTTCTACAATATCAGCCATAAGATTGAGTTAATTTGTTAACTTACTGTAACAACACACTTATAAAGTCACGAAAATCTACTAACCTCTATCAACAGAGAGGTTGCTGGCAATTCCACACACTAAAAATTCACACCAGCAGACTTGTCAGTACTGTTAAACTGGGGAATGACCCCAAAAACCACTGACTATGCTAAAGCGTTCTAAGTTCGAGACAACGCAGTCTCAAATCATGCACCGTGCTGAGGATCTGATTAGTGCAGCCTCAAATCGCTACCGCATTACAGTTCAAGTGGCAAATCGTGCCAAGCGTCGGCGTTACGAAGACTTTGATAGTCCCTCAGAAGATGTAATGATGAAACCAGTACTGAGAGCGATTATCGAGATGTCCGATGAATTAACTCAGCCAGAAATTATTGGCGAATTATAAATAAGACTTCTGCAAAGGTGAGGATGAGCAAAAAATTGTCGTTCATTCAACCCCTACTCAAGTCCTGGCAGACACTCACTGCCTTAATGGTGGTGAGTGTGCTGGTTTTGAGTTCAGGGAATGATAAATTAATCTCTAAAAGTTTACTTGGCATTCAACCTGCGATCGCTGAAAGCGGAACTTTGTCCATTGCTCAGAGAATTAGCCCTAGTGAGGTTTGGCAGCAAGTGTATCAGCAATTACCCGAACTGCCAAAAGAAAACCAATATATCGGCAAAGATACAGGTAAGGTTGCGGAAAATAATACCTTAGCAAGTCGCCTGATTCGATATCACATTTATGTGAAAGGGCGCGCCCCAAATTACCGTTTAGATTGGAAATTAACTCTGGCTGATTACCTCAATGCCAATGAAATTATGTATGATAACTCCTATCCGGGTAATGATGCTTTGCGGCAAAATCCCCTAGAAGGCGATCGCCTAGTTATTGCACGCCTCAACCGTAATCAGAGAAATGCCTTAGTGCAAGTTTTAGCTAATATCTTTAATCCTAATTCCCAAAATACTCCAGCTACTAGACCCAACACCCAAACCATTCCTCGTAACTCTACTACCCCACAACTACCTCCACAAGGAGGTGCTGATCTGCTGAGGTAAGAAATGAAAACGGTGGGAATCTACCTTTGAGTTCAACCTCTGCTCCTCTGTGTGTTTAACGTATTTCGCCTTCACACCACCTGTTTAGGACTACCAACCCACCCTCCCTTCGTAAATAATTATTTTCTCGCAATTACCCACACAGCGTGAATTATTCCCGGAATATAACCCAACAATGTCAACAGAATATTAATCCAAAAATCTATGCCAAAACCTACTTGCAAAAAAACTCCCAGAGGTGGTAGGAAAATAGCACACAGAATCCGAATTATATCCATTTCAACCTCCTGTAAATATTAAAATCAGCAGCGTGCTAGTTTAGTGATTAGCCAAGCCGAGTACCCTTTAAAGATAACATTGCCTGTCTGGCTCAACAGCACTCTAGGGACATGGTGAAAAGTGCTGAGTGAACTAGAAATCACTCAGCACTAAGTAGATGAGTCACACTAATCAACCACCACTAATTTTGGCTTTGTAACCTAGTTTGGTCAAAATCTCTAGAATTTTTTGTTTATGATCACCCTGAATTTCAATTTCGTTATCTTTGACTGTGCCACCTGTACCACATTGGGTTTTCAACTGTTTTACTAAATCTGCCAAGGTTTCTGGTTTGGTTTGAAAACCACTAACCACGGTGACAGTTTTTCCTTTGCGTCCTTTGCGGGAGGCCTGGACTTTAAGATTTTGTTGCTGTGGAGGTAGTTCAAGAATGGGTCTTTCTGTGGCGGCAGAGTTGCCGTTACCAAATTCGCGGTAGACAAAGCGGTTGTCGGCAGATTTAGAAGAAGACATAAAATTTTTGATTAAGGAAAAATTCTCTGTACTTAGTTTCTTGGTGTCTTAGTGGTGAATAGAACTCTTTTGACCACGAAGGCACAAAGACACAAAGAAGATGATCGAGATCTTGCACTTACTATTATGCTCTTATAATAATTAAGTTCGTCCCGTCATCAAAATCATTCCGTGACTACAACTCCCATCTCTCCAAGTTCCCCATCAAATGCTCAGGTTCCCGATTTACAAGGACGCTTTGGACGCTTTGGCGGTAAGTATGTCCCGGAAACGCTGATGCCTGCGCTTGCTGAACTAGAAACAGCTTATCAGCAATACCGTAATGACCCAAGTTTCCAAGCAGAACTACAACAGCTACTACGAGACTATGTAGGACGTGCCACACCGTTGTATTTTGCCGAACGTTTGACTGCTCATTATGCTCAACCAGATGGTACAGGAGCGCAAATTTACTTAAAGCGTGAAGATTTAAATCACACAGGTGCTCACAAAATCAATAATGCCCTGGGTCAAGTATTGTTGGCGAAGCGGATGGGTAAGCAACGGGTAATTGCCGAAACTGGAGCTGGACAACATGGAGTGGCGACGGCGACGGTTTGCGCTCGTTTTGGGCTGGAATGTGTAATTTATATGGGCGTTCACGATATGGAACGTCAAGCCTTAAATGTATTCAGAATGCGACTAATGGGGGCAGAAGTCCGTCCGGTAGCTGCGGGAACAGGAACCCTCAAAGATGCCACTTCCGAGGCAATTCGGGATTGGGTGACCAATGTAGAAACAACTCACTACATCTTGGGTTCTGTAGCAGGGCCGCATCCTTACCCCATGATGGTACGTGATTTCCATGCCGTGATTGGGCAAGAAACTCGCGCCCAAGCATTAGAAAAGTGGGGCGGTTTACCCGATATTCTTATGGCTTGTGTGGGTGGTGGTTCCAATGCCATGGGATTATTTCACGAGTTTGTCAATGAGCAGTCTATCAGGCTAATTGGGGTTGAGGCAGCCGGAGAAGGTGTGAATACAGCAAAACACGCTGCTACCTTGACAAAAGGACAAGTTGGTGTATTGCACGGGGCAATGAGCTATTTACTGCAAGATGAAGATGGACAAATCATTGAGGCACATTCGATTAGTGCAGGTTTAGATTATCCTGGTGTGGGCCCAGAACATAGTTATTTAAAAGATACTGGTCGCGCTGAATACTACAGTGTCACTGATGAAGAGGCTTTGGCCGCATTCCAGCGATTATCTCGGCTGGAGGGGATAATCCCAGCTTTGGAAACTGCCCATGCGATCGCCTACCTAGAAATCCTATGTCCTCAACTTACTGGCAGTCCTCGGATTGTAATTAACTGCTCTGGACGCGGTGATAAAGATGTACAAACGGTAGCTAAGTTTTTAATGCCTACGTAAATATACGTGGGTGACTTGCATGAAACAGCTCCAGAAATTAACTATGTTTTTGCCACAACCCTTGTAGAGATGTTCCAGGGAACGTCTCTCAGCTCGACTTTATCCAATTAGGCGTTAATTGTCGAATTATGTTTTTTGGAAAGAATTTGCCAAAATGTCCGAATTTAATTAATTCTGAATAGTATCCTGTTATATATTCTAGGAACAAGAAGTTAGAGTATAGGTCTAACAAGTACACACATCACGCAACTTTCCATGTTTCGACAACCTGCTTTTGGCATCGCTTTAAGTACGCTTGTCTTTGTGAGTGGATTAATGACTGCTCCTATACCAGGTAACACTTCTACAGAAACAACCACTCATAATCAACCTTTGTTGATTTCTTCAAGTCAGGCTGCAACATTAACTACTAATTTTCAAACTAATGCACTAGAAAAATCAGTTTTTGACGAAATTAATCGCTATCGGGTTTCTAAGAAACTGCCAAAATTGAACCTAAATGCAAATATCACTGAACAGGCAAGAATTCATAGTCAAAACATGGCTAACGGTCAAATCCCGTTTAGCCATCAAGGATTTGAACAGCGAGTTAAAGCTATTCCCCTTCACTACAACAGTGCGTCAGAGAATGTCGCTTTTAATCAGGGATATGACAATCCCGCTATGCAAGCTGTTACTGGTTGGTTGGAAAGTCCCGGACATTTGCACAACATCCACGGCAATTACAACCTCACGGGGATTGGTGTTGCGGCCAATCAAAAAGGTGAAGTTTACCTCACCCAAATTTTTATTCGCACTAGATAGATTAATTGACTGATTTTTTGCACAATAATAATGTAGTGTCTAGCAATAATTGTGCCTGCAAGACACTGCATTTATTATTGAGTGATTCATGACATTACCAGATTTTCAAGTGCGCGATCGCGACCTGAGTGACGCTGTTCTCACTGAGTATTTAACATCTGAAGCGATCGCTGTCGATACCGAAACAATGGGATTATTACCGCAACGCGATCGCTTGTGTCTCGTTCAGCTATGTAACTTGGAAGGCCAAGTGACAGCAATTCGCATAGCCAGAGGGCAAACCGAGTCTCCTAATTTAAAAAAACTTTTAGAAGCAGCAAACGTAGTCAAAGTTTTTCACTTTGCTCGTTTCGATGTTGCCACTTTACGCCATCACCTGGGAATCCAGGTTCAGCCTATTTTTTGTACCAAGATTGCTAGCAAGTTAGCCCGTACTTACACCAATCGCCATGGACTTAAAGATGTGGTGCAAGAGTTGGAACAAATAGAACTAGATAAAAGCGCTCAAAGTTCTGATTGGGGTAACGCCGCTAATTTATCTGAGGCCCAATTAAGTTATGCTGCTAATGATGTCCGCTACTTGCTGAGTGTACAACAAAAGCTCACGCACATGCTCAAACGAGAAGAACGTTGGCAACTAGCTCAGGAATGCTTTCAAGTTTTACCGACTTTGGTTTCCTTAGACTTGTTGCAATTCCAGGATTTATTTGCACACTAAAGAAACAGTCAATAGTTGCTAGTAACTATTGACTAAAAAAACTACACATCTTTTTCGAGATTTTCCAGATGATCTTGCATCCGCGAGACAACATTATAGTCATCTGCACCTGCGGGAGTTCTAGATTCAATAATGCCTTCTGTTGGCCCGCCAATTTCCTTCCATGCAGCTAGACCACCTTTTAGTTCAGATACATGTTCAAATCCAGCTGAACGAAGTAGTTTCGTTGCTTGGGCAGTTTGTTGATCATTTGCACCATAAACATAAATATCACGACTTTTATCTAAAGATGATGTGGCTCTATCTACCAAGTCATCCATGGGCATTGGCATCGCTCCCATGATATGACCTTCGTTGTAGGTCATGCGATCGCGCACATCTAGTATTGTAAAAGCTGGTTCGCCCCATTCTAAACGAGACTTAACAGCATAAACGTCAGATTGTGGTTCTATTGGTGGCTGTGGGGGAATAATCCCACCTAGATGATTGCTATCCATAACTATTTTTGACTTATTTCTCTAACAGTAATTTAGCGAAATATACACATTTTTTTTCTCTTTCGTAGGTATGAATAGATGAAAACTCTTTCTTTAGAGAGATTAGCTTATGATTTTTTTATTATTTAATTAGTAAATTTGTTTTAAATATTTTTTGCTGAATAAGTATAGTATTAAACAATATTATTACTTCTCATTTTTAGTAATTGCCAATAATATTTTCTTTCGATTTTCTGTCTGACTACTGGGTTTATATTAGCAGCATTATTAATATCAAAAACATACCAAAGTCATACAAAATTTATATATTTGTTATGTATGATCGTAGCTGAACTTTTTATAAACTTAAGTGTAGCTAAGTACTACAGTGATAATGTCTGGCGACAAGCTGCTTTCACCTCCACATACTCAGTCGAGGTAAGCACATAACAAAACTCCTAAATAACGCGCGCAGCATCAGCTTTCAGACAGTTTCTCATATCCCCAAGGACATCCGTAGAGGCATAGCAGTGAGGCAGTGCCGTTTTAGAAGTTTCCCGACTGGAGAAAAACTTCCCGTAGAATAAGCTAAAGTAGCTACCCTAATAGCGAATCGCCGGCTGAACAATAGGCTAAAACGTTATGGTGATGCTTCCCGCTACAAATCCCAAAATCCTAGTTGTAGATGACGACTTCGGCATCCGCAATCTTATACATCGTTTTTTAAGTCGAAAATATCAAATAGAGTCTGCGGCAGATGGTAAAACAGCTCTGTCGTTATTTGATCAATTCAACCCAGCTTTAGTGATTCTAGATTGGAATTTGCCTGATACCAGTGGTTATCAACTGTGTCAGGAAATGCAGAGCCGCACTAATGTTTTAGTCATGATACTAACTGGGCGGACTGCTGAAGCTGATAAAATTAAGATTCTTTCAGCAGGTGCTGATGACTTTTTGACTAAACCCTTTAGCCTAGCAGAAATTGAAGTTAGAGTACAAGCTCTTTTGCGACGCACACGCTCTATCGATCCTTCTCCTCCACAGCGTCTTGTCTTCCAGCAGCTAGCAATTAACCCAGATGGTCGAGAAGTCACACTTAACGATCAGCCTCTAACCTTAACAGCTCTGGAATTTAATATTCTACATTTTTTGGCAAGTCATCCTGGTCAAGCTTGGAGTCGTCCTCAGCTAATCCAAAAAATTTGGGGTTGCGAATATGTGGGAGATGGACGAGTAGTTGACGTGCATATAGGTCAGCTGCGCAAGAAATTGGAAGTTGATACTACTGTCCCTGAGTTTATTAAGACTGTGAGAGGCTATGGTTACAAGTTTGAACTGCCGGAGTCTACGGATAAGGGCTAAGTGAGAATACTCAGCTCAGTTTGAGACGTGCAATACAGCCTTACCGGGAAAGTTCCTGTTGAGTAGTTGTTGTGCTAGGTTAGCTATTTCTGTCCAAGAAGTTTCAATATCAATCACAGGACACAATTGACCTGCTTCTACTAAACTCAAAAGCCTTTGTAGTCCTACTGCTGCTGATTCTCGTTTTAATTCATGAAATAAAATTAGACCATACAAACTTGCACCGCCTGTTGCGAAAAAACGTTGGGCATCAAATGTGACTTCTGCTCCCCCTGAAACACCAAACAGCACTGTAACGCCATCTTCTGCCAACAAACCGAGGGCTGTTCCTAAGGTATTTCCGCCCACTGACTCAACAATTAAATGATATGGGCCGTACTCATTGGCTGACGAAAGCTCCTCACCAATGACAATAAAATCAGCGCCAGCATCTTTGACAAAATTCTTGTATTCCGGACGGCGAATGTGCGCTACTACTTGTGCGCCACTGAGGTGTGCTAATTGAATGGCTAAGTGACCTACACCACCAGATGCACCAGTAATTAATACTGAGCGACCTAAAAGTAAACCACCTTTAAGCAGGGCATGATATGCAGTTAAACCAGCTACAGGTAATGTAGCCGCTAGAGCAAAGGAGACTGATGACGGTAACTTTGCTAGTGAGTGGGTTGGTACTGACACCAATTCCGCCCACGCACCAGAACGAAGTAAACCGACGACTCGTGTCCCTACGGTAGGCCCTGAACCATCAGCAGCCGAGGTTTCTACAACACCTGCTAAATCCCAACCTGGTCGCCAACCTGCTTCGGCGATGCTAGAACGTTTAACTTCTCCTCGATTCAGGGAAATTGCTGCTACCCGAATCACAGCTTCATTAGCAGCAGGGGTTGGTGCATCTACATCACGTAGTGTTAAACGCCCTGATACATGAGGATCAACAACAACAGCACGTATCTTACTCATCTTAAACAACCTGAAGACTTTGGATAATGGCGGAATGAATGAAAATATCTGAAATACAGTTTTCAGTTCTTATTGCATTCTATCTATCGTGCGATATTGAATGGCCTCCGCCACATGATTGGCTTTTAGTTCATCCTCTCCTGCCAAATCTGCAACAGTCCGCGCTACTTTGAGAATACGATCGCTGGCTCTTGCGGATAAACCTAATTTTCTAATTGCTGCTTCTAATAAACTGCGGCTAGCATCATCTAGCTTGCACCATTTCTGGAGATGACGACTTTGTATTTGGGCATTGCAACGCAGATTTGGTTCCCCTTGGAAGCGGGTAGTAGCGCGATCGCGTGCTTTTTGGACTCGTTCTAAAACTGATGTCGATGCTTCTCCGGTGGGTTGTTGGGTAATTTCCTCTGGCTTTAACCGATTGACTGCAACTTGCAAATCAATTCGATCCATTAAAGGGCCAGACAGCTTGGCCCAATATTGCTCACGTTGTCTGGGTGAACAGGTGCATTGTTGAATAGTATCACCGTAGTAGCCGCAAGGACAGGGATTGGTACTGGCTACCAAGGTAAACTGTGCGGGAAACGTCACAGATTGGCGGGTGCGGGAAATTGTTACATAACCATCTTCTAACGGTTGGCGCAGAAACTCTAAAACATCCCGCTTAAATTCTGTTAATTCATCCAAAAATAAAATACCTTGATGAGATAATGAAATTTCCCCTGGACGAGGGAAACTACCACCACCGACAAGAGAAGGGCCAGATGCTGAATGGTGGGGACTGCGAAAAGGGCGATCGCGGACTAATGAACCCCGATTTTTTAATAAACCAGCGACTGAATGAATGCGAGTTACTTCTAAAGACTCAGCAAACTCCAAAGGTGGCAAAATCCCCGGTAAGCGTCTCGCTAACATTGTTTTACCACTACCAGGCGGCCCCACAAAGATTAAATTATGTCCGCCAGCCGCCGCAATTTCTAAAGCACGGCGAGCATGAGCCTGTCCTTTCACATCTTTCAAATCGGCACCAGTGTATAATGCTTTTGGCAAATTCTGTGGATTATCTAGCTGTACAGGCTGGTAACGCCCTGGATTATTTAATAAATCCACAACTTCAGTTAGATGTTTGCAACCGTAAACAGTTAATCCTTGTACTACAGCAGCTTCTTGAGCATTATCAGCAGGAACTACTAAACCTGTAATTCCCATTTTTTGGGCAGTAGCTGCAATAGGTAAAATCCCAGCCACTGAACGTAAAGTCCCATCCAGAGAAACTTCACCTAAGAAGAGATAATCTCCCAACAAATCGGCGCTAACTTGCTCAGACGCCGCCAAAATTCCCACACTAATCGGCAAATCAAAACATGGCCCTTCCTTGCGTAAATCTGCCGGAGTTAGGTTAATGACAATTTTTCGCATCGGAAAGGCAAAACCCGCATTCTTGAGCGTGGCCTTGACTCTCTCTTTAGATTCTTGCACAGCACTGTCTGGAAGACCCAACACCACAATTCCCGGTAATCCTCCTGAAACATCGACTTCTACGCCTACTTTGACGGCATCGATGCCCACAATTGATGCACTCCAGACTCTAGCAAGCATTGGCTAAATATTTCTTCTATAACGGTAAACCTTTAAAATCTCTAGCAGATATATAGGTAAATCGGCATGAGTGAAACCACAGAAACGATTTTCAGCAAAATTATTCGCCGGGAAATTCCCGCAAACATAGTTTATGAGGATGATTTAGCTTTAGCATTCACAGACGTTAACCCCCAAGCACCAGTCCATATTTTAGTCATTCCTAAAAAACCCATTGTCAAATTAACTGATGCTGAATCTCAAGATCAAGCTCTGTTAGGACATCTTCTGTTAACTGCCAAGCATGTTGCCGCAGCAGCTGGCTTAAAAAACGGTTATCGCGTTGTCATCAATACTGATGCTGACGGCGGTCAAAGTGTATACCACTTACATCTGCATATCTTAGGGGGACGGCCAATGGCATGGCCTCCTGGTTGATCAAAACTGGATGAATCGTGCTATGAACACGATTCATCAGTAAAACAAATCATTGTTATAATAAAATCCTAATTAAAATAGCTTTACAAATCTCAACTTCTCCTTTAAGGTGATATACAAGTAGGCAACTTTATCTACCCAATTCATAAAAACTCATTGCAATCATAGAAATATGACAACCACCTTACAACAGCGCTCCAGCGCCAACGTATGGGATCGGTTTTGCGAGTGGATCACCAGCACCGACAACCGGATTTACATCGGTTGGTTCGGC
>JADEXK010000012.1 GCA_015207155.1 Nostocales cyanobacterium LEGE 11386
TCCTGGTATGGACTACTATGAGCAAAAATACCAGGAACTGATGCTCAAAAACCTCCAGCAACAAGCTCAGGCTCTTGGCTTAGAACTCATTCCTCTTTCCCACCCCACCGAATGTGTTTCTTGAAAGTCTTCAAAAGGGTCACAGTAAACAATAGTTACTGATGCCGTGCCCTTACTATCAATCTTCTTAACTGAAGTATATTGCTCTGTACGCCAATTTGTGAGATTCTAAATAGACGTTGCTGAAGAACTTAGACAAACTGGGTAAAAATTTGATGTCTCTTTCCTACTAGCTTACAAAAAGTCGCTACTCTACGATCAGATGCCTTTTGGTGTCTATGCGCCTGGTGAGATTAACTAAAACAAAATCAGGTTAGTCGGAGTATCCACAAGTTACATAGGTCAAGCTGACCAGCATCTAGCTCTAATGGTACTTTTTCTATATAAGCAGCTGGCGCGTGTATCGCTCAAGCTCCGCTAACACGTAGTTTGCTGGAGGGCTTTTTTTCATCGCCAGGGCCAGATCCTTTATTTTTAGATGTAGATGCAGGTGAAGATCTAGCTAGAATTTGCCACCAGAATTTAACTATTCCCCTACACATTGAACTTTTATTTGATTTTAGGACACACAAATGGACAATAAGCTGATGCTCATGATTCCTGGCCCAACGCCGGTGCCAGAAGCCGCTTTACTGGCATTAGCCAAGCACCCAATTGGACATCGCACCAGTGAATTTAGCAACATCATGGCTGAGGTAACAGAAAACCTCAAATGGTTGCACCAAACTCAAAGCGATGTTTTAATGCTGAATGTCAGTGGTACGGGTGCGGTGGAAGCCGGAATAATTAATTTTCTTTCTCCAGGCGATCGCATTTTAGTTGGCTCTAATGGTAAGTTTGGTGAACGCTGGGTAGAAATTGGTCAAGCCTATGGTTTGCATGTAGAAGCCATCACTGCCGAATGGGGTAAACCCTTAGACACAACGCTGTTTGCCGAAAAATTACAAGCGGACAGCCAAAAGCAAATTAAAGCCGTCATTATTACCCACAGCGAAACCTCAACGGGTGTGTTAAATGACTTAGAAACCATTAACCGTCACGTCAAGGAACATGGTGAAGCTTTAATTATTGTTGATGCAGTCACTAGCTTGGGTGCATTCAATTTGCCCATAGATAGCTGGGGTTTGGATGTAGTCGCTTCTGGTTCCCAAAAAGGCTATATGATTCCGCCTGGTTTGGGATTTGTTTCTGTTAGTCCCAAAGCTTGGGAAGCTTACAAAACGGCGAAATTACCCAAGTATTATTTAGATTTAGGTAAATATCGCAAATCTACAGCCAAAAATACTACCCCATTTACTCCACCCGTTAACTTGATTGTGGCTTTACACACCACGTTGCAGATGATGAAAGCGGAAGGATTGGAGTCAATATTTGCCCGACACCAAAGACTCAAGAATGCTACCCGTGCTGCTGTTCGAGGTTTGAATTTACCATTATTTGGCTCAGATGATTACGCTAGTCCAGCAATTACGGCTGTAGCACCACAAGGCGTAGAAGCGGATAAAATTCGGTCATTGATGAACAAACGTTTTGATATTGCTTTAGCAGGCGGTCAAGACCATCTGAAAAATAAAATTTTCCGCATAGGGCACTTGGGCTTTGTGAGCGATCGCGATATTCTTAGTTGCATAGCATCCCTAGAAGTGATTCTTTGTGAACTCGGTCACGAAAACTTCACTCCTGGTGCTGGTATAGCCGCAGCAGCTAGAGTTTTTAGTCAGTCCTGAATGCTTCCTGAGTATTGTTGTGCTACTCAAAATTAAATTAAAAAAGCGAGTTAATTAATTAACTCGCTTTTTTGTTTTGTCTGTAAATGAATAGAAACCGTGACAATTAATCTTTTGATCTAAGTACCTAAGCATAAATATTTAGCCATTTTTCCACACGAATGAAATCGCTGTATTCCCATGCTGTCACTGTTCGGCTGACGCTCAAGGCGAAGCCTGTCACCTATTCCCTATCACCTATCCTAATACTGTTACTAGTTAGAACCATGATTACGCCAGACCGAGTGCCAAAAAAGCGATTACCAATAACTCTTTCTTTTTCTCTGTCGAGTACATCACATAGAAAACATATCGCTAAAGCTTTCACATAATGTGGCGTAGGCATAAGCTCTGCTAGCGTTTTCGCAAAGCGTGGTGTAAAGCTCTACGGGCATGGCTGTGCTTAAAGCCATAAATTGCCGGAGGCTCTAACTATGCCTAAAAGACTTGACGAAACAGTAAGCGAGCAAGATTCATAATGATACTACGCCGTCTCTAGCCAATCATAAATTTGTTCTAACTGTTCTAAAGTAATCAACCCATATTGCCAAAGAATCATTGGTAACGGCCCTGGATCTTGTTCCCGATGCCGCAGGGCCACGGCCAGTGATGCCGCAGAAATTGCCAAATCTTCCTGTAAAAAATGAATTAGTCGAGAATATGTTGATGGTGACATTTGTAACTCACCTCCTTGTATTGAATGTATTGTCATATATCGCTTTACCATTTCTCAGTAGCCCGCAGCTAATATTTCATTGCTAACTGGTGATTACCGGATAAACACTTCAACAAATTTGTCTAAAATTTCTCAAATAAACCGCTTTCATCGATAAAATTGGGAAATCTTGACTTGATAACACCACTTATCTGCTCAATTCTTAAACGGCAAACTACTCAGGTTAAATTGTTTTTACCCTTTTTAGTATGGTGTTTAAATGAATTACACATCCAGTAACGAAGATTCCATAGCTAATACTCTCCTATGAGCATCTGTTTACACTTACGCCAAAAGGCAGATTTTTGGCGGTTAAACCGTGGAAATGTGATTGTACCTTGAAACTGCAAATTTTCCTATGCTTGACATCATAATAAATAGTAGCCGGACAATTTGCTTTTTTATACCTACTTGATAGTTTTTTTACAGAACGCTCATTAATTCAGCATTTGCCGAGGCTTACTGCATAGGGCAAGCAAATGTTTATTTCCGTAAATCTCCCGTTTCTAGGAACTCAATTTTGACGCGATCGCCTGACTGTAAATTTAATTCGGCAGCTCTTCCAGAGCGCAGTTCAATTACCGTGTCGATGGGTACATCAGGCCCATAAGTGGGACAAGGCTCACTAGCGCAAGGAGGTGCAGAAGCCTGAATATACTTCACAACCCCATTTTGTAAAAAGACCATATCTAAAGGAACAGGGACATTTTTCATCCAAAATCTCACTGGTTGTGCAGAAGGAAATGGGAATAACATCCCGCGATTATTAGGCAAAGTCGGTCGATACATCAAGCCCTTTGCTTGCTGTTCCGGTGTGCGTGCCACTTCCAATTGAATCTTAGTACCATTAGGAACAATTGCCTCCGCAGAAATCGGTAGTATTTGACCAAGGTTTTCTGGTGTTTGAGCTTGAGAACTTGGGGTGTTTAAGGAAGATTTAGCAGTTGTCTGCATAGAGCAGCTCATGAGTAAAATACTCAGCAGCATCGGGAGTAAACTTAGCCAACGCATCATACAATTTTTGATTTTGTAATTTAGATTTCGATTTTACAGAATTTAAACCAAAAAGCACATGGCTTGTAGTTGTTTTTTTGGTAACTCAAGTAACTGTAAGTTAGTGATTTTACTGTTATGGATGAAATTAATATTTCTATCCTTTCTGCCTTGTAGCTTTTAGCGATCGCACTTACTTAAACACACTTGCCCAAAAATTAACTATCGGTGGTTGCGAAAACTTTTACCTTTCCTGTGGAGCCTATATATATTGACTGTGCGCTCCTAATTTGTGAGGTTATTGATGAATCTTTGGAAATTATTGCCGATAATTTCTCAACCAGGTACTGAGAATTTAGCACAGGGGAATATCCTCTCGCAGTTGGAAAAACAGATAATAGCAGAAATGAATCAGGTGCGAATCAATCCAACTGCATACCTACCGATTCTGGAACAATGGAAAAGGCAATTCCAAGGTCAACAAGTCAAAATATCTGACTATGTTTATTTGCAAACTCAGGAAGGAGTGAAAGCAGTTGATGAGGCGATCGCCTTTCTCAAGTTAGCTCCTTCTGTGGGAGCATTGAATGTATCTACAGGAATGTCTTTAGCCGCTAGAGATCACGTCAAAGACCAAGGTACAAAAGGTATTACAGGTCATTCCGGTAGTGATGGCAGTGATCCGTTTACTCGTATCAGCCGTTATGGGAAATGGCAAATCACCGCAGGCGAAAACATCAGCTATGGTTCTAGCACAGCCCAAGATATCATCATGCAGTTAATTATTGATGACGGCGTACCGTCACGCGGTCATCGCCACAATATATTTAACTCTGGTTTTAAAGTCGCTGGCGCGGCCTTTGGAATTCATGCCAAATACAGGCAGATGTGTGTGATTACTTATGCTGGTGGATATATCGAGAGAATGGGGAGTAGGGAGTGGGGGAGCAGGGGAGAATAATAATATAAGTTATTTCACCCCTGTCCCCTGAATTGATCAAAAAACCGACAATCATGTCTTCTTCTACGACAGCTGCAAACCTCAACACTTACATCCAAGGTCAAGGATTCCCTATTTTGGGCTTACATGGTCATCCTGGATCTGGTCGTAATCTTTCTGTTTTTACCAATCACCTAGCAAAGCGTTACCAAACTTTTGCCCCAGATTTGCGTGGATATGGCAAAAGTCGCTGCCAGGTCAATTTTGAGATGTCTGACCATTTAACCGACTTAGAAGCTCTGTTAGACCGCTTTGGTATTGAAAAATGCCTCATCTTAGGATGGTCGCTTGGTGGGATTTTGGCAATGGAAATGGCTTTGCGACTACCACAGCGCGTTACTGGTTTAATTTTGGTGGCGACAGCAGCCAGACCCCGGGGAAATCATCCCTCTGTTACTTGGCAAGATAATCTCTATACTGGCGTTGCCGGGATTTTGAATTATCTCCAACCGAGTTGGCAGTGGAATATAGAGACTTTTGGCAAGCGATCGCTGTTTCGTTATTTAATCCAACAACATACGTCCACAGCCTATAATTATATTGCCCAAGAAGCTGTACAAGCTTATTTACAAACCTCGCCTCCGGCAACTCGCGCTCTCTATACTGCCCTCAAATCTGGTTACAATCGACTCACAGATTTACAGCAAATTCACTGCCCTAGTCTGGTACTTGCAGGGAAAGAAGACCGCCACATCACGGCTGAGTCTAGCTTAGAAACTGCCCGACACCTGAAAAATAGCCAGTGGCATTGTTATCCTCATACCGCACATTTATTTCCGTGGGAGATTCCCCAACAGGTTTTGGGTGATATTGATAGTTGGTTAGCAGAACATCCGCAGGTTGTAGGATTGTAGTATAAGGTATATGACCCCAACACTTGCAGCCATGTCTGTCGCCAAAGACTTTGAACCACCAAAAGATGTAATATTTCCACCAGGGAATTTAGAAAGTAACGAACCGCCCTTGGAAACGTCTCTACATTTGCAGCAAATGCTGCTATTAATCAAATGTCTTGAATGGTGGTGGCGAGACCATGATGATTTTTTTGCTGCTGGTAATCTCAGTATTTATTACAGCCCTCGTCAGCGTAAGATAGAAGATTTTCGCGGTCCAGATTTTTTTGTGGTGCGTGATACTGAACGCAAACCCCGTGACAGTTGGGTTGTGTGGGAAGAAGATGGCAAATATCCCAATTTAATTATAGAACTGCTTTCAAAATCCACAGCAGCCACTGACAAAGGTTTAAAAAAACAAATTTACCAAGATATCTTCCGTACTCCCGAATACTTTTGGTTTGACCCCAAGAATTTAGAATTTGCTGGGTTTATTTTAGTTGGTGGTACATATCAACCGATAGAACCTAACCCTCAAGGTTTATTGTGGAGTCAGCAGTTAAGTTTATACTTGGGTGTACATGAAAATCAGTTGCGTTATTTCACTGTGGAAGGACAATTAATGCCTACACCTGAAGAAATCGCACAGTGGGAAGGGGAACGTGCAGAACAAGAAATGCAACGCGCTGAACAAGAAAGACAACGTGCTGAACAAGAAAGACAACGTGCTGAACAAGAAAGACAACGTGCTGAACAAGAAATGCAACGTGCTGAACGTTTAGCAGCAAAACTGCGAGAATTGGGTATTGACCCAGATATCCCATAACAAAGCGATCGCTCCCTGGTATTTGAGTTAAAAATGCGATCGCCTTCCCAGAAGAAGGGACGGGGGGAATTCACGTTGAAATAAACAATTACGAATTACGAATTGGAGTCCATGCATGAACTTCCGTGAAGAATTTAAATTATTATTACGTGCCCGCTACCCTTTGATTTATATTCCTACCTATGAAGAAGAGCGCTTAGAAGTAGCAATCCGGGAAGAAGCAGCCAATCAAGGTAATCGCCCAGTATATACTTGGGATTTTGTCGATGGCTATCAAGGAAACCCCAATGATGCAGGGTTTGGTAAGCGTAACCCTCTGCAAGCTTTGGAATTTGTGGAAAAATTACCAGCTTCTGCGCCAGCTGTGTTAATTCTCCGAGATTATCATCGTTTTTTAGAAGATGTAGCGATCGCTCGCAAACTCCGCAACTTGGCCAGACTGCTGAAATCCCAACCGAAAAATTTAGTATTACTCTCACCGCGCATTGCCATTCCTGACGACTTAACCGAAGTTTTGACGGTTGTTGAGTTTCCCTTACCCGCAGCCCCAGAAATTAAAATAGAAGTGGAACGCTTACTGCAAACTACTGGTAATAATACCCTTTCTGGCAAAATTCTGGACGACCTTGTGCGCTCTTGTCAAGGGCTGTCGATGGAGAGGATTCGCCGGGTTTTGGCGAGAGCGATCGCCTCCCATGGAGAATTGCAACCAGAGGATGTAGACTTGGTTTTGGAAGAAAAACGCCAAACTATCCGCCAAACCCAAATTCTAGACTTTTACCCCGCCACTGAGCAAATTTCTGATATTGGCGGACTGGATAATCTCAAGGATTGGCTCATTCGTCGAGGCGGGTCGTTTACAGAAAGAGCGCGCCAGTATGGATTACCGCATCCCCGTGGTTTAATGTTGGTAGGTATTCAAGGAACTGGTAAATCTTTAACGGCCAAAGCGATCGCTCATCACTGGCATTTACCTCTACTACGCTTAGATGTGGGGCGATTATTTGGTGGTTTAGTGGGTGAATCAGAATCCCGCACTCGCCAAATGATTCAGGTGGCGGAAGCCCTTGCGCCTTGTGTATTGTGGATTGATGAAATAGATAAAGCTTTTTCGGGACTGGGTAGCAAAGGTGATGCTGGTACTACGAGCCGAGTATTTGGGACTTTTATTACTTGGTTAGCAGAGAAAACCTCACCTGTATTTGTTGTCTCTACCGCCAACGACATCCAAGCCTTACCGCCGGAAATGTTGCGTAAAGGGCGATTTGATGAAATTTTCTTTGTGGGTTTGCCCACTCAAGATGAGAGAAAAGCAATTTTTAACGTTCATTTATCCAGATTGCGCCCCCATAACTTGAAAGGTTATGACATCGACAGGTTAGCTTATGAAACACCCGATTTTTCTGGAGCAGAAATTGAGCAAACTTTGATTGAAGCAATGCACATTGGATTTAGCCAAAACCGTGATTTTACGACTGATGATATTTTAGAAGCAGCTAGCCAAATCATCCCTCTAGCGCGAACTGCGGTAGAGCAAATTCAACAACTGCAAGAATGGGCGGCTGCGGGAAGAGCGCGTCTAGCATCAAAACATAGCTCCTTAAGTGATGCCTTCGGGAAGCTACGCTAATGTATGGCAAAGTGCTGAGTGCCTTTTTTAGTGCTGAGTGCTGAGTCCTGAGTGCTGAGTGCTGAGTGCTGAGTCCTGAGTGCTGAGTGATGCAATAATCAGGTAATTAATTTTACTTATGTCAATAGTCAGGATTTAATCATGAATTACTATTGACTATTGACTACTGGTGATGAGGTTTTAACTATGCTTTCTAATTTACTAAAGTTTATATTAGGCGTTTTCCTCGCGATCGCTGTTTTAGTGGGTAGTGGTGTCGCCGTGGCACTCTATTTCATGAATCGAACTGCTATACCACCTGCCAGACCTCTGTTTGCTAATGATAGTCCCTCGTCACCAAGTACAACACCTAAAGCGACTGAGGTAGAAGCTAAACCGACCTCAACGCCTACTTCCACACCTACCCCAACTCCTACCCCCACGCCCACAGAGTCATTACCACCAGGAGCTTACCGAGGGAGCGTTAGTTGGTCTCAAGGTTTGAGTTTGCGCTCAGAACCAAACCCGGATGCTGAACGTATCGGTGGCGTTGCTTTTAATGAAGAAATTATCGTTTTGGCAGAAAGCCAGGATAAAGGCTGGCAAAAGATTCGCACAGCAAATAAACAAGAAGGTTGGGTAAAAATAGGTAATATTCAACGGATTAATGAATAATTCGGTACAAGGAACAAGCCGGAAAGTCAACGAATGCCAATAGCTAGCGTGGCGGGGCATCTATGGTAATTAAATTGACAAACTTAACTGCGAACCTTGCTGAGTTTTATTCACCTCAATGCGGGCTTGGAAAGCTTCTTTGAGGTGTGGCATATGGGTGACTGTGAGGATACAAGCAAAGTCACCAGCGATCGCATTAATGGACGCAATCAGGCGATCGCATCCTTCGGCATCCTGTGTGCCAAAGCCTTCATCTATAATCAATAATTGCAACGCCGCACCCGCCCGTTGTGCCAATAATTTCGCCAAGGCTAAACGGATGGCAAAGTTAATTCTAAATGCTTCCCCACCAGAGTAAGTCTCATAAGCTCGTGTTCCTCTGGAATCGGCAATTAAAATGTCTAGAGTATCAATTAGCTTGGCATTTTTCTTCTTTGACTTGCCACTCCGTCCAGATTTTTGGGTAATAAATTGCACATGCAGTTGATTAGCACTCAGCCGCGATAATAGTTGATTTGTCTCGGCTTCTAGTTGGGGCAAGACATTTTCAATCATCAGTGCTTGGATGCCATTTTTACCAAATGCCTGCGCTAATTCCTGATAAACTCGTTGTTCTTGTTTACAAGATTGTAGTTGCTGCTGTTGTTGGTCATACTGAATTTGCAGGGCTTCTAGTTGCAGCATTAACTGTTCTAAACGCCCCAGATTCGCTATTTTTTCATCGAGTTGCCGTCTGCGTGCCTGAATTTGCTGCTCTAAAGCGTTAATTTGCTCAGTGGGATTAGCTGATTGGGCTAACTCTTGGGTAATGCTTTCGATTTGGTGAGCCAGTTTTTGCCGTTCATCTAATCTCGCGCTTCTAGAAGCCTCTAAATCCTGCCATCGCTGCTGGAGTTGGGGATACTGTTGCTGGGCTGACAAAAGCTGTTGGTAACGTAACTGCCAAGATTGGGCTTGGCGTACAGCTACGCGCAGGTTGTTGTGTTGCTCTGAACTATAACCAATGTCGGCAATATGACGCTCAAGTTCACTAATTTGTTTTGCACACTCAGAATCAGTTTGCTCCTGCTGGATTCTCGTTTGTAATTGGGCAATCGTCGCTTGTAATTCTGGTTTGCGGGCTGCTATTTGAGCTTGTCGTTTGGCTGCATCTTTAATTTGCCCTTGCTTAATTTCTGCCCACCGCCATCGCTCTACTTCGCTACGAGCAAGGGCGTGGTCTTGCTCATTATAATTTAGTTGTTGCAAATATTGTTCTAACTGCCGTAGTTCGGCTTGTTTATCAGGGGCGTAATCACCCGCTTGCAGCGATCGCTCTAAATGTTGCTTTTCGGTAGCCAGTTGTTGTAATTGTTGATCGGCATCACTTGTAGATTGCAGTTGTGCGGCTAATTGTCCTCTTTGTTCGCGTAGGGTGTCATAAGGTGCTAATTTTTGGGATATTTCGCGATATTCTTGCCTCAATAGCTGTATTTCTCGATCTGAAACTGCCATTTGTTCACGGAACACCCACAATTGCCCCTCTGTATCCTTGTACTCGTCCTTGGTTTTATCTACCACCCGATTCCAGTGATGCTCATCCAAAGGACGCTCACACAAGGGACAAATAGCATCAGGGGTGCGAAGCATTTGCAGTTTTTGCTCTAGTTCTCCTAACAATCTTTCATATTCTCGTTGTTGAGCTTGCAAACGTTCGATAAAATGCCGTCTTTCTTGCCCTTTTTCTTGGACTCGTTGCAGGTAAACTCGGTCTTTTTCCATTTGCTCAATCTGCATTCCCACATCCATTACTGCTTGTTGCAGTTGCGGTTGACGACGTGAGGAGCGTTGGAGTTGATTTTCTGTAGCTTGTAACTGTTCGAGTCGTGCTATTAAACCAGCATGAACTCGATCCAGTTGACTTTGCAAGTTTTGTCGTTGTTGCAATAAAGGAGAAACTTGCATTTGCAGTTCATCTAGCTGAGTCACCCGGCGACGAGCTGCGGTAAGTTGTGCTAAAGCCGCTTCTACTTCACCTGATTTACTGAGAGTGTGCTGAATTTCTTGCTCTTGTTGTGCTAAGGCTGCTAATTGTCCTTGAAGTTGTTGTAATTGCCTTTCGAGTTCGTGAATTTGGCTAGTTAATTGCTGTTGCTTTTGTTGACGCAGCGCCGTAGATCGGGTGTATTCTTGAAATTTAGTGGCAAAAGCTTCTTCTTGAGATTGCAGACTTTGATACTGAGCGTAGCCATTTTTGATCTCAGTTTCCTGATTTAAGATGGCCTTTAAATCTGAGAGCTGACTTTGCACTGCTAACTGCTCTTGTTGCAGGCGATCGCTATCTTGAGTAAGATTTTGATGTTGTTGCCTCACAAAGTTAAGTTGTTGTTGCCAATTTTGGCGCTGGTGCTGGACAACTTGCAAACTTTGTAATTGAATATTCTCGAAGGCTTGGACTTGTTGCAGTTGGTCAAGTTCAGTTTCTAACTCTACCCTTTGGGCTTGCGTGACTTCACGTTGTTGCAGCTGGGTTTTGCTCGACTCCAAAGAACGCTCTAACTCCTCAGCCCTAGCTTTAAACTGGCGAGCAGATTCTTTTGCCCGTTCTTCCAATTCATCATATTGATTGAGTTTTAATAACTCAGCTAAGATTTCCTTGCGTTCAGTGGGGCGTTTGAGCATGAATTCGTCTGCCCGACCTTGACGCAAGTAAGCGGAATTAATAAAAGTATCGTAATCGAGTTTGATGTGTTCTAAAATTAAATCTTGGGTTGCCCTGACACCTTTACCAGTGATAGCGCGAAACCCAGAAGGTGTTTCTATTTGAAATTCCAGGACACCACTAGCACCTCGAACTCTTGTGCGAATCACCCGATATTTTTGCTGATTACATTGAAAAACGAAATCAACTCGAACTTCTTTGGCACCGGAATGAATCACATCATCTTCAACGCCGGCACGACTTTCACCCCAAATTGCCCATGTAATTGCTTCTAAAAGAGAAGATTTACCTGCACCATTGGAACCACAAATACAAGCCGTATGCAAACCACGAAAATCTAAAGTTGCATCACGGTAACTAAGAAAGTTTTTGAGGATAAGTTGTACTGGAATCATTGAGGCTATAGCGCCACATCTAATGTTGTATTAAATAGCAGTACAGATGCACTCTTTGATAGTTTAGCTAGGTGAATATCAGTATTCTAGTACTTTAGTCCGTATTTTTACGAAAATTAACAATATTATGACCAAGTTTTTCCTATTAGGCAAATTATTTTGCCAATCTTCGGAGAAAAATTTCCCTTCTAGTTCGTGAAAAAACTAAAATCCGCGTAGTCCGGTTTCAGTTATCGCCGTCCTACATCGTTTGTGAAATCTTCTTTTTCTTTTCTTAGCGCTATGTTCGCGTCGCGAACATTTATTTTTACAACTCAGATATGATTGCTATATGTAGTTTCACAACTTGTCTTCACCAGACTTTAATCGACAACGAAAATTCTGACTGCTTTGGATTGAGTATAATCACTCAAAAACGAGTGCCAGGACTAGAGGCGGTTGACGAGGTATTCTTAGCAGATAATTTTGGGTAAGCCAGGAGCAGACAATTGGTTACTCAGTAGGTCGATACAAATAAAGTTAACTAGACGTATTTGGGTTGAGGAATGAAATTCAACGCCCGCAGGTCTCTCTACTTAGTCATTGGTAAGGCTTTGAGTTAAATTTATATTTCGTAACATGGTTCTGTTTATTCCCACCAACTTACTTGTATCACTTGTAAACTGCATCCTTGGCTCTGTCATTTTTTCCACCTAACAATTCAACAACAGCAGAGCCTCTAATTCTTAACTTTTAATTGAAATATGACTATAGTCACCTTTAATAACAGCCAGAAACAATCTCCGTAAATCCTCGTCATAACATACACCACAGACACAAAGTTTAAACATCTTATGACTAGCCTTCATCAATGGAAAACTAGCACCGCCGCACTCATGGCAATGGCAATTACTACTAGTGCCGTTGCTCCCATGATTGCCTTTGCTCCTGCTCATGCCCAATACAATATTGGACAATCAAGAACAGTGACAATTCCTGCTAACGCCAACGTGACTTTACCTGTGAGACATGACAAGGAAAAAGTTGTTGTTAGTCGGGGAGAAACACTAGACCTAACATTGAGAATATCCAACGACATTACCGATAGTCGAAGAACTGTTTTAATTCCTAGGAACACTGAAGTTGTAGGACAGCTAGAACCTGTATATTTCAACGGCAGAAACAGAGATAATGAAAATGTCAGAGGTGTGCGGTTCGTCGCCCGAGAATTAGTATTTCCCTCTGGCCGCCGCCAGTCAATTAATGCATCATCTCAAACAGTTACTAGACTAGAAAAAGTTACCCAAAATGATAGCAGTAGAATATTAACAGATGCGGCTATCGGTGCTGGTGCTGCTACTGCCATTTCATTAATTACAGGTAATCGCAGAATTGAAATTTTAGAGCCTATAGGAGGTGCAGCTGCGGGTGCTTTAGCCAGTGTACTCTTACGGAGAAAAGAAGCTGAAGTATTCGTCTTGAGACCCGAACAGGATTTAAGACTGTCACTCAACTCTAACTTAGTCATAGACCGCTACTAAGCTTCACTTCATTGCTACCGTGACTTTAATCATCTCCCATTAGCGATCGCCTCTGCAACTAAAGTGAGCGATCGCTTCATTTTTAGCTGCTTTAAAAGTCAAAAAGATTTTATCTTACGCAACTATTTTATTGATGTCGCGTCTTGTCAAATAGCTAAGTAATTTTGAAAAGAAAAGATCCCCGACTTCTGGAAGAAGTCGGGGATCTGAAATTTGAGTCAATACTCTCATTAACTATTAAATGCTAACCGTAATAATACTATATTTAAAATTGATTCGTATTATTAAAAAGCCAGTTATAAATAAAAACTTTAGGAACTTTCACTTGCTTAACTTGTCTGAATAACTAACAGAATAAAAATTAATTGTACTGGAGTAAATAGCAATGTTTAGTTTAAATCGTTGGCAATCTGGAACAGCTGCACTGATGGCTTTAAGCGTCACAGTAGGCGCTGTAGCACCCTTCATTACGGCTGCACCATCTTTAGCTCAAACCACTTTTTATGATGTTTCATCTAACTACTGGGCAGCACAGTTTATTCAACAATTGTCACAGCGAGGTGTAATCGCTGGATTTCCCGATGGTAGCTTCCGTCCCGAAGAGCCAGTAACACGCGCTCAATTTGCCGCGATGGTCAACAAAGCTTTCCCAAAAGCACCACAACGTCAAGCAATCAATTTTGTTGATGTACCCGGTAACTATTGGGCTTCCAACGCCATTCGCCAAGCCTATACCATTGGTTTCTTATCAGGATATCCCGGCAATCGCTTTGAGCCTAACCAAAATATTCCCCGCCAACAGGTTTTAGTTGCTCTAGCCAACGGTCTGGAATACCGACCAACAGCCAACACCGAAACAACTCTGCAATACTTCAGCGATCGCTTTAATATTGCTGATTATGCTCGTAGTCCCATCGCCGCAGCCGCAGAGAGAAAAATTGTCGTCAACTATCCTAACGTTCAGTTTTTGAATCCCACCGCAACAGCCACACGGGCACAAGTAGCAGCTTTTATTTATCAGGCGTTGGTCAGTTCTAATCAAGCCTCAGCAATTAATTCGCCCTATATCGTAGCTCTTCAACCGACTACGCCGACACCTATATCTGTGACCATTCCTCAAGGAACTGCTATTCCTGTGAAGTACGATCAGGCAGAAAAAATTCTGGTCACCAAAGATGAAACAGCACCTTTGACTCTGACAGTAGACCAAAATGTCGTCACCCAAGAAGGAACTGTAGTGATTCCTGCTGGTAGTCAGGTTGTGGGTCAACTTAGACCAGTTCAAGGCGGTTCTCAATTTGTGGCCGAAAAACTGGTTTTGACTGGAGGTCAAGAATATCAAATTAACGCTACTTCTGAAGTGATTACCAAAACTGAAACCATCAGAAAAGGGACTAGTACCAGTACAATTGTCAGAAATACTGTATTGGGCGCAGGAGCAGCAGCTGCGGTGTCTGCTGTCACAGGCGATCGCGCGATCGCGACAGAAGAGGTCTTGGGTGGTGCTGCTATCGGTGGTTTGATTGGTCTATTCTTTGGTAGAAACAGTGTTGACTTAATCGCCATTGACCCCGACACAGATTTACAAATGACCATCAATCAAAATTTGCTGGTTTCATTAAGATAGTCATTGTTAGAAGGGAATAGGGAACAGGGAACAGGAGAGCAAGATGCAGGGAGGAAGAGGAAAAAAACTTCTTAATCCCATCTCCCTCATCTCCCTACTCTCTTTTCACAGGTAACCAAATAATAAAAGTAGTACCCGGCGCATCGGGTGAAGTCATAGCTGAGTTAATTGCAGGGCTGAAAATCTCAATTTCACCCTGCATTTGTTCTATTAATTGTTTAGCGATCGCTAATCCTAAACCTGTGCCAGGAATTTCGGTTTTTGCTTGTATTCCTCGATAATGTCGTTCTCCCAAATGTGCTAAATCTTCTGATGGAATCCCCCGACCAGTGTTACTAATAGCAATTCCGATAAAATTAGCTTTTTCTTGTCCCATTTGGATGGCAATTTTGCCGCCTGTAGGAGTGTATTTCAGCGCATTATCAATAATATTACTTAATGCCTCTCGTAATGCTTTAACGTTGGCACGTACTAGTGGTAAATTCCGGGAAATTTCTGTTTTTAGTTGGAGATTTCGCTCCTGCGCTATTGCTTTAGCTGAAACTAATAAAGGTGCTAATAAATCAGCTAAATAACAATCAGTTTCTTTTTCTCCCGTTCCCGGCAATAAGAGAAATGGCGATGGTTCTTTTTGTACAGTTGCTTCTACAAATACTTCATTTTCTGACAATGACAGTGGTGCTAAATCTGCCTCTGTCCAGTCAATTACTTTGTCAAACTGTTGCAGCAATTCCTGAAGGCGATCGCTTTCTCGGACGATATTTGCTCCTACTTCTCGGTTGGGATCACCTGGTCGCAGTCGTTTTAATAGTAGTTTGCCAAAGGTTCGTATTGCTGTTAAAGGATTGCGAAACTGGTGCAACAAGTTATCGAGCAAATCTCGCTGCTGTTCTTGCAAAAGTTGTTGTTGATGTAGCTGATGCTGTAACCAGGCTCGACGCTGATCTAATATACAGGCGATCGCCAGCGTTTGAGCTATGCTTTGAATTTCGCTTTGCTCCTTTTCATTCCATGCCCTGTCTTCCCTACCTGTGACCAATAACCCCATCATCACACCTTCATGGATGAGAGGCAGCACAATTTGCTGTCCACTGAGCCGAGATTCGTCTTTTAAATGGGGCTGTTCAGTATCTGGGGTCTCTGTCTCTTGTGCAGAAATCGGAAATTCCGACCCTGCTGTCAATAACTTTCCCTGTTGCTGCGGTAGCACCAAAACATTCCCAACAGTTGCCTCAGCAATCTCTTTCCCTGGTTGTAATACTGCTGTTTCTGGGTAAACCACCACAGGAATTAGTTTCGCCTCACCAGTAGAAGCTTCTACCAATTCTTGTGTTAAGTAAACCACACTTAAAGATGCTCCTAGCCCTTGGGTTAACAGTACTATTTGCTCTCGGCATAGCGCCACAAAATCTGAACTGGCAGACATTAACATTTTTTAGCTTTTGCTCAGGATCACAGAATTTGAGGGAAGATGAAAGGAAGTTGCTTTGTTTTTCCTTACTCTTTTGAATAAAGCTTAACTAAATCTAGTCAGTAATGGTTTGCACCAGGGGATTATATGCTTTACCACTTTATGATTAATCTACGTCCAAGAATATTATTTTTCTTGTATCAAAAGTTAAAAAACTATTGATATTTTGAACTAGAACTTATATAATTACGACGGATTTTGTAGCTATCACTACAATCTATAGCTTGAAAGAGGAGGAAAATAGGTTGGCAAGAAGACGTAAGCGGAAAAGTCGTCGTCGCCAAGAAGGACGGCGTATTCTTGAGCATGTGCCTCAATATAGCATCGAAAGCGGCGAAGAAAAACCTGTGACAGCAGCAAGAAAATTCATTCAAGCTGAAGGGATTGCGCCACCAGCGTTGCTACTCGTAAAGCGAAATGAACACACTACAGACCGTTATTTCTGGGCAGAAAAGGGACTGTTTGGTGCTCAATACGTTGAAGAAAACCATTTCTTGTTTCCCAGCCTGCGGGTATTAGAGGCTCCCGCCGGTTCAGAACCCTTAGCTGTTGCTAGTCGCTAAATCATAAATGGTTATCTTAACGTCTTGAATGTGGCTCCTGACGATCATTTAACTGGCAAAGTTGCTCAGTTTATGCAAAATTTTCATTTTTTTTAAGTTTGTGACTGATTTGCCAGTACATCTAGTCCAGTTAATTAGACTTAATTGGATAATCAACGACTTCTCAAGCCACGCTGGTTTGTCTGGGTTGGTTTCTAGTCAAATGATGCAAAGGGGATTCAGGATAGAGCAAAATGCATCCAAAAGCGAGAGTTGAGTTGCGCTCTCCCCCAATGGATTGCCAAGGAAGCTCTGTAAAAAGATATAGTTTTTTCCCTACGATGCAATATCGTAGGGAAAATTTACATAGCAGGAACTTATTAACCCTCCCTAGCGCCTAGTTTAAGTATTTATTTCTACAGTTATTCAGCAGGTTTTAACTGTAGCGTTCTCTTTAACTCCATGAGTTCGTCTCGATGGGCAGTTACAGTAACTTTACTTGGGAAGTTCAGTTGATCCTGCTTTAATTCTTCTATTTGGAACGATACCTTCTCCAGTCTTCCCGCTTTTTTCCAATAAAACAGACCGCTCAAAGGTGACAGTAGTACTAATCCGAGAAATAGGGTACCGAAGTTAGGAAAAAGTAGTGATAAAACTAATGACAGGCAAACCATACCAACAGATGCTAGCAGTGTTAAAAACACAGCTAAAAATAGGCTAGGTTGAACAAAACCTGCAAAAATCACTTGATTTTTTTCACGGTCTACCTCTGCCACTTGATAAGACCGCGAACGAAAATACTCCTTAACTTTCGGCATTAAAACAGCTTCGTCTTGCTCAGATACAAGTTGTTCTGTTGTTGTGCGGTCTTTGGTTGAGGCACGAATAAAGAAAAACAGCCCAACCGATAACAACAAGGTTAGGAGCAAAGTAGATGGCAGAATAGCAGTATCCATAACTAAATTGTTATTGTTTTGATTGGAGAAGACTTATTCATGATCAATTATTTCGTTAATTTGTCCTCCCGTTGATGTAATCTTGCCAAAGACGTGCCAAATTTTGTGATTGATCTTGCCATTCTGGAGAAACTTGGTACATCCGCCTGGGGCGTCCTCGTCCTTCGAGTTTCTTCCAATACCCAGTGATAGCCCTTTGGTCTTCGAGAAATTTGATTGCACTATAAAGTACAGTATCCGAAAGCCGATAGGTTGGATATTCAGTTTCCAGTCGCTGTATCAACTCAGTTCCGTAGGATTCATTTTGTAACAAAATATACAATATGTAACAAACAGCTAGTTCCTGACAGAGATAAGTTGGCGGAGGATTTTCAAAGAATTGATATATATCCTCAAGTTTCATGGTTAGTGAATGGCTAAAAAATGCCTGGTGGTGGTATCTATAATCCTTGTAGTCAATATATAGTACTACTACAGAATAAGTAGGTATATAGGGCTACTGAGGCAGGATTTCCCAAACGTAAACATTAAAATGACTACCCATGCGGTCAAAGGCGTGGGACAAATATACAAGTTTTAGGAGCGCAAAATACTACGTTCCTACCCAAGCTTTAGGTGGTGTGGAGAGGAGCAATTAAAATAGTGGCTTGGTCACTTTCTTGGTGTCCAGTGATGCCGAGCTAGTTAGAACGGCCTAAGCATAAAATGCCATCGAAGAAATTTTACAGGTAAAATGCCGTTTTGTCTGTAAAAGTTAATAAACACTTTGTTTTAGAGTGATTGTCCCCATACAAAACATAAAAACTTCAGCCATACAGTTAATGTCGGGATGAAAGCCTATATGCTTGTAAACACAAACAAATAAGCATTCGGTACTGACTATGTGGACTTGAGACACTCATATCCTAGATGGTAAGTGTGATATTAAATTTAACAAGTCCTTAGCACATTGGTGATCAGTATGTCACAAAACCCCGACACCCCATCATCTTCCTCGAATATTCGAGCAATTGCCCAAACCTTTCGCCTGACAGGTTGGATTAGCCTCTGGATTCAATTAGTCCTAGGTGTTGTTTCTGCCATTATTGTGCTGCTGTTTGCCATATTTAGTCAAAGAGAGGGCAGTCCCAGTAATAATCCTGGAACTGGGTTTGGTGTGTTTTTAGCAGTTTGTGGAATTCTGATTTTGGGTGGGGGTATTTATTTAGCTTTCCGTTACACCAGAATTGGCAACCAACTACAATCCTCAAATCCTAGTAATCGCCCGCGAAAAAGTGAGACTTTGCAAGTATTACGCCTGGGAATGTGGGTCAATTTAGTGGGAATGCTAGTGACACTGTTAGGAGCACAAGCGATCGTTGGTACATTGGTAGCAAGGTCTATTTCCCCCCAGGCTGTAACAACCCAATTATTTGACCCTACCCGGATTATTAGCGGTCTAGATATGCTTGTAGTGCAGGCAAACATCAACACCGTTTCAGCGCACTTTGCAGGGCTTGTAGTCTCCATTTGGCTACTTAATCGAATTACCCGAACTTGAAATTCTCCTGCTATAGCAAGCCAGAATCAGTATATGCTGATGTTTTACCAAGAAGACACTAGGCAAAAAACAAAAGAAAAATCTGTGCTGGATATTAAGCAAATAAGGGAAAATCCCCAATTAATCCAAGAACGGTTGAATAGTCGTAGTGGTAAATACGACCTCGAACCGATATTACAGTTAGACAAGCAACAACGGGAATTGGAGGGGACACGTAGTCAACTGCAAGCCCGTAGTAACGAAATTGGTAAAATTGTTGGGCAAAAAATTAAATCTGGTGTGAGTCCGCAATCTCCAGAAATTCAAGCCTTGCGAGACGAAGGGAATTCCGTGAAAGCTCAATTGAGTGAACTGGAACCCCAAGAAAAAGCCCTGAAAGTGGAAATAGAGCAACTTGTCTTAGCATTACCCAATTTACCCAGTGACTCTACGCCTATTGGTAAAAGTGAAGACGAAAACGTCGAAGTACGGCGATGGGGTGATGAATATCTACCCCAAAACCAGAATATTCTTCCTCATTGGGAAATTGGCGAAAAACTGGGTATTCTCAACTTTGAGCGGGCTGTGAAAGTTGCCCAAAGTCGGTTTGTGACGCTTGTGGGTGCAGGTGCAGCATTAGAAAGGGCATTAATTCAGTTTATGTTGAAGATGCAAACTGAAGCTGGCTATGTAGAAGTTAGTCCGCCTTTGTTAGTGAATACTGATGCTTTAACAGGAACCGGTCAGTTACCGAAGTTTGCGGAAGAAAGCTTTAAGTGTGCTGATGATGAATTGTGGTTGATACCTACAGCAGAAGTTCCCGTTACTAACTTGTATCGGGGAGAAATTTTAGCGGCGGAAGATTTACCAATTTATCACTGTGCTTATACTCCCTGTTTTCGTCGGGAAGCGGGAAGTTATGGGCGAGATATGCGGGGTTTAATTCGTCTGCATCAATTCAATAAAGTTGAGTTAGTTAAAGTTGTTCATCCCAGTTCTTCTTTTGATGAATTAGAAAAATTGGTGGGGAATGCAGAAGCGATTTTACAAGCTTTAAAGTTGCCTTATCGAGTTCTCAATTTGTGTACTGCTGACTTAGGTTTTGGGGCAACGAAAACTTATGATTTAGAAGTATGGCTACCTTCTTCTGGTAAGTATCGAGAAATTTCTAGTTGTTCTAATTGTGTAGATTTTCAAGCACGCCGGGCAGATATTCGGTTTAAGGAAGCCGGTAAGAAGGGGACGCAGTTTGTCCATACTTTGAACGGTTCTGGTTTGGCTGTGGGCAGAACTATGGCGGCAATTTTGGAAAATTATCAGCAACCAGATGGGACGATTTTAATACCAGAAGCGTTGCAGCCTTTCTTAGGACGAGAAGTGTTGTAATACGGAGGAAAAGCATGGTGACGTCAACAAATTTGGCATAGTTCATTATTACCAAAATGAAGTACGAACACCTCCACCACCACGATTTAAAACATGATCATAAATCATGGTGGTCTTTACTTCGTAAGAACCTAAATTTGTAACCCGATATGACTTATTCATCGTTAAGTGCTTACAAACAGCAGATTCTTCATGATTTCAACAACCGCCAAAACTACGAGAATGAGTTTCATAAACGAGCTGCAACTCGATTAGTAGATTTGGCAAATTTACAACCAGGTCAGCAAGTTTTAGATGTAGCGACTGGAACAGGTTTAGCAGCTATTGCTGCTGCTCAAATAGTTGGTTCTACAGGTCGTGTTTTGGGAACTGACTTTGCTTTGGGAATGTTGCAGCAAGCTCAACAGAAAATTGCAGCGTTGGGACTGACTAATATCATGTTTGAGCAAGCGGATGCAGATGAGCAAGAATTCCAGGAAAGCCAATTTGATGCTATTTTATGCTCATCAGCGATCGCCTACTTAACAGATACTCCGACATTACTTTGTCGATGGTACAATGCTCTAAAACCAGGGGGAGTTGTGGCATTTTCCTGTCTTGCAGAAACCTCCCCAACTGCGTCTGTTTTGTTTCGAGCAGTGGTACAAAAGTACGGCATCACTATCCCCAATCCCAATGAGTTACTGGGAACGCCTGACAGATGTTGTCAAATACTTGGAATGATTGGGTTTAAAGAAATCGAAATTACAACTGAGCAATTGGGTTTCTACTTGCAAGATGCGGAAGTTGCTTGGACTGGCAATGCCAAGAGTGCATTTGGGCTTCAGGATGCAAAATGGTCACAGGAGCAGTTAGAGCGGTGTAAGCAGGAATACTTTACAGAGGTGAATAAAGCTGCAACCAAAGAAGGCTATTGGAATGATATCACAATGTTCTTTGTCACAGCTCGCAAACTAAGTGCGATCGCCTCTCCCCTAAGCACTTTTGGCACCATACATGATGAATGACAAGAAGTTATTACACCTTGCAATTGCAGCACTTCATAAGTATGGTTTAGAAAACGCTCAACTAACGCGCTTAGGTGGAGCTAGTAACACTAACTTTAAAGTAGATATTGACAGCATATCCTATTTGCTGCGTCTGCACACATCTGCACTTCATAACCGAGTCGCCGTATGGTCAGAGCTAGCTTGGTTAAGCAGTTTGCAAAGCGACACGCCTTTGGTACTCCCAGAACCTATTGTCAATTTAATCGGAGAGCTAGTCACAGGTGTATCTATTGATAACGATCCAGAAACACTGTGTACGCTCATGTCCTGGGTAGAAGGAAAAATTCCACCTACTGTGAACTTTTTAACCGATGAGCAACTTGTAAAAGTAGGCTCTGTTATGGCACAACTTCATATACATTCGCAACAGTTTGAACCACCCGAAGGCTTCAAACGCCATAAATTTGATGAGGTGCATTTTAGTGGGTGTTTAGAGGTGTTGTATACGGCTTTAAGTAATACTGAATTAGATAAAAATGACTTAAATAGTTTTAAGGTCAATGCCAACCACATAATCACTCATTTTGCTCGACTAGAACGCAAGCAAGACAACTTTGGTGTGATTCATGGCGACTTTCATTCTGGTAATTATTTAGTCTGCGATGAAGAGGTATACATCATTGACTTTGACCGTTGTGGTTTCGGCTTTTACCTTTATGACCTGGCTTTAGCGCTGATGGAGCTTGAGGAGCCACAACAGAAAATATTTTTACAGGGTTACGAAACCCTCAAACCATTGCCTGCTGATTACACAAATCTCAAGCAGATGTTCTTATGCTTGGCTTACCTCGATAACCTTGGCTTTCTTGTTGCCAATCCTGAGGAGTTAGCGTTTGTCATGAAAGAATTGCCGTTTGTTATTGCAGCGTTTTGTAATGCAGTAGAGACAGTGCTTTAACAGAGAATATGGTTTATAATTAGAATGAATATTAATAATTATGGAAAAAACCATGCCTAAAATCACAACTTATCAGCAAGAAATTACAAATCGAATTACACCAATTGTAGACCAATTAATTAGCAGTAATAGCTTATATCAAGTAAAATTAAATCGACAATAAATAATTGAAATATTAGTGGAGCTATTTGAGCAGTTTTCACCGGAAGAAATGAGAGCTATTAACGATTATGAAATGAGTCGCAGAATTAGAAAATTCCTGAGATTAGAGGCTGTTTCAGGTACATTAAATGATTTGACACCTGAGCAAATAGCAACTTTCGATGCAGTGGTATCAGGAATATAACTCAATTGACTTATTTACTAGATTCAAATATTGTTACTTATATTTTAAAGAAAAATATATATGTCGGTGTATCAAAAATCTTTTGAATTAAAGTAGCGATCGCTCCGGTAGGGTGGTTTATGCTAAGATGGCTGCCAGATTGGGAAAAAAGCACCACAGACCTTGTTGAAAAAGAGATTACACAGAAAATTTTCTTATAATAAATAATTTTACTGCAAAGATATTTGGTTCAGATAGTGATTTTAGATTTACCTTTTAATGTCCAAAAACCAAAATTCTGGTATCGTATTTCAAGGCTGCTCATCACTTCACTAATTTACGAAAGTTTATGAACCGAATAGTTCACTTTGCCATCATTACTCTTGTTGTATTGAGCTGCACTTCCTCAATCTTATTTCACACAATACAACCAGCATCAACTCTACCAAAATCAGCAATTGAGCTTCCAGATAGTGTAGATATCGTGCAAAAAATTGATTTTGGCAGGCACTTTCGAGAATTAGGAATTGAGGGTGCAATTCTGATTTATGACTTGAACAATGATCGCATTTTTCAACACAACCCACAGAGGAATGCAACAGCTTTTTTACCTGCATCGACATTTAAGATTCTCAACTCATTAATTGCCTTAGAAGCTGGAGTGATTTCAGATGAAATTGCAGTTCTAACATGGGATGGCATTACAAGAAGCATTCCTGAGTGGAACCGAGATTTGAATATGAAAGAAGCATTCAAGCTATCTGGCGTTTGGTTTTACCAAGTTCTCGCTCGTAGAGTTGGACATGAGCGAATGCAAAAATGGGTGGCTGAAGCTGGATACGGCAACAAAAAAATTGGTAGTAAAGATGATATTGATAAATTTTGGTTAGCGGGAGAACTGCGAATTACACCTCAAGAGCAAATTCAATTTCTCCGTCGTCTCTATAATAACGACTTACCTTTCTCCAAGCGATCGCTTGCCATTGTCAAAGATATTATGGTAAACGAGCAAACTCCAGACTACACAATCAGAGCTAAAACAGGCTTACTTGGATTTGAGGACAACTTAACGCCGAAAATTGGCTGGTATGTAGGTTATTTGGAAAAAGGCAAGAATGTTTACTTTTTTACTACTAATATTGACGTTCGTAACCAGAAAGATATATCTGCTCGCATAGAATTAACCCGCCGTTGTTTCAAAGAACTTGCAGTTCTGTAAGTAATTTATACTTATCAATCTGTTTTTTATATTACGTTTTCCAGTGCAATGTCTACGACGAGCTACACCTACGCAGTATCACCAAATCTTTTGAATTAAAGTAGCGATCGCCCACACTATAATAAAAGAGCGCAAAGATTAATGAGATCAGGCTGGCTATGCTAAAAAGTTACGAAGCCATTTATGAGAACGGTCAAATAAAATGGGTATCGGAACAGCCCCTAGTTAATGCAGCTCGTGTAATTGTTACCTTCATTGAAGAGACCTTACCATCAAAAAAACGACGCACTCCGCCAGCATCTATTGCAGGTAAAGGTAAAACATTGGGGGATATTGTTTAGTCCAATGATGAAAACATTAGAAATAATCGTCACCATTACCCAAAATGGTAAGTTGTTAGTTAATTCTCCTGTAGACCTACCTGTAGGTGAATATAATGCTGTTCTCGTACTAGAAGATCAACCAATCCGTAGTAGCGTTCAAACTTCTGTCCAAGAAGCTCAGGCTCTTTTGAGAAAATATATTCCTGCTAGTAGAAAACTTTCTCAAGAGTTGATGGAGGAGCGAAGATTGGAGAGTTTGAGTGAGTGAAGTTGTTGTAGATGCCTCTGCTGTTTTAGCGTTGCTTAATCAAGAAACTGGTAGCGAAGAAATTTTGCAGTTAATTGACAATGCAGCAATTAGTAGTGTCAACCTATCGGAAGTTATAGCAAAGCTAGCAGAAGCAGGAATCCCTGAAGAAGATATTAGGCAAATTATCTTGAATCTCAATCTTGAGGTGATTCTTTTTAATGAAGAGCAAGCATTCAAGGCGGGAATGTTGCGTCCAGCGACTAAATCTATCGGGCTTTCATTTGGAGACCGTGCTTGTCTGGCTTTAGGTGTTGTTCTCAACCAGCCTGTGATAACCACTGATCGTTTGTGGAGTAACCTTAACATGGGAATTGAAATTCGAGTGGTGCGTTAGTGCTTAGGCGGAACATCATCATAGACATTGACTAGCTCAACCCAGGCATCATCTGAGATTGTAAGGTAGCTGGAGCCTATGTGCTTGTTCCCAAACTACTACAATGAAAATATATATCCGCATATTTTGATTAATTTGCTCTATGTCAGTTTTAGCAGCGATCGCAGTCTTGGCTGTTTTGATCTTGGTACACGAGTTGGGACATTTTATCGCAGCTCGTTCTCAAGGTATTCTCGTTAACCGCTTTTCTTTGGGGTTTGGCCCCATTCTTTGGAAGTACCAAGGATCGCAAACCGAATATGCTATCCGCGCCTTTCCTTTAGGTGGGTTTGTTGGCTTTCCCGATGATGAACCAGATAGCGATATTCCACCCAATGACCCGAATTTGCTGCGTAACCGGCCAATTTTAGACCGGGCGATCGTCATCAGCGCGGGAGTCATCGCAAATTTAATATTTGCCTATTTACTACTGGTAACCCAAGTAAGCATTGTCGGCATAGGCCAAGCCAGCGAACCCGGTGTATTAATTAAACAACTAGCACCAGAAGTTAGTTCTGTAGCCGCCGATGCAGGGATTCAACCAGGAGATGTCATCTTAGCAGCAAACCAAAAACAGTTTGGAACGGCGCTGCAAGAGATAGAAACTTTCAGGGACATTATTAAAAACAATCCAGGTCAGCCCGTCCAACTAGAAATTGCTCGTGGTGATCAAAAGCTTTCTGTGAAGGTGATTCCCGAAGATAAGTCGGCTGGAGGCTCTATTGGTATTGGACTTGCTCCCAATGGCGAAGTTGTACGTCGTCCTGTGACTAATCTGGGGCAAGCTTTAAACATTGGTGCTACGGAATTTCAACGCCTTGTCTCTATGACATTTAAAGGGTTTGGGCAACTGATCACCAATTTTGGCGAAACAGCAGGTCAAGTAGCTGGGCCGATTAAAATTGTGCAAATTGGTTCTAGCATCGCTCAAAATGATACAGGCAGTTTGTTTTTCTTTGCTGCTTTGATTAGCATTAACTTGGCAATCATCAATATTTTGCCTTTACCAGCTTTGGATGGCGGACAATTAGCATTTTTGCTGATTGAAGGTGTGCGCGGTAAGCCATTGCCTAACCGGATTCAAGAGGGTGTGATGCAAACTGGTTTGGTGCTACTGTTAGGATTAGGCATTTTTCTGATCGTCAAAGAAACTACCCAGTTAACTTCCCAATTGGAATGGGTGCAAAAGTTGTTCCAGTGAGTGTTACCCGTAAATCGCCATCTCAGAAGCAACGAGCATTAGAAATTCTCGCTCGCTTGCAGAGTCTATATCCCGATGCAACTTGCTCTTTGAATTACTCAACACCCGTACAATTGCTGGTGGCAACTATTCTTTCCGCTCAATGTACAGATGAGCGAGTAAATAAGGTAACACCAGCTTTATTTGAGCGGTTTCCTGATGCAGCTAGTTTGGCTAATGCTGACCTAGGAGAACTAGAAAATTTGGTGCGTTCTACAGGGTTTTATCGCAATAAAGCGAAGAATATTCAAGCAGCCTGTCGGATGATTGTTAGTGAGTTTGACTCTGTAGTTCCGAACCAAATGGATCAGTTGTTAAAGCTGCCAGGTGTGGCTCGAAAGACGGCAAATGTAGTCCTAGCTCATGCTTATGGGATTAATTCTGGTGTCACAGTAGATACTCATGTTAAGCGTCTGAGCCAACGCTTGGGTTTAACTAAGCATCCTGACCCCATCCGCATTGAAAAAGATTTAATGGCGTTGTTACCCCAACCAGATTGGGAAAATTGGTCAATTCGCCTGATTTATCACGGTCGTGCTATTTGTAAGGCGCGTACTCCTGCTTGTGACGCTTGTCAGCTGAACGATTTATGTCCTACTGGGAAAAAACAGTTGGTAGCAGGGTAGAGGAGATAAAAAATCCCTAGAATTGATGGGGACACTGTAGAATAGAAAATGCTGTCTTTAAATCAGTTAGAGAAGGTATGGCAAAAAAGAGCATGATTGAGCGCGAGAAAAAACGCGCCAAGATGGTGGAAAAATACGCCGACAAGCGGGAAGCGTTGTTAGAAGAGTTCAGAACAACAGAATCTCCTTTAGACAAATTGGAAATTCACCGGAAAATTCAACAGCTACCCCGGAATAGTGCGCCCAGTCGCCGCCGGAATCGCTGCTGGGTAACTGGTCGTCCCAGAGGTGTTTACCGCGATTTTGGACTATCTCGGAACGTGCTACGGGAATGGGCACATGAAGGTCTTTTGCCTGGTGTGGTTAAGTCTAGTTGGTAGTCATTGGTCAGTCGTTATTAGTCATTAGCGATGAACCAATGACTAATGACCAATGATTAAATTATTATTGACCGCAGCAACGGTCAATGCCTAGACTGTCTAAGAGTAGATCGCTGACGGCGTTGGCGATCGCAAACTCTCCATAAAAACTTTTAGAAAAATCAAATGCTTGCATCTCTGTGACAATAGCTATTACCAGAGATCCTAGGTCGTTTTCTCCCTCCATGCGTTGTCGGACAAAAATTTGAGCCGCACGTTGGGCAATTTTTTGATTGACTATTTCAGGTAAGAATTCTGTGTCTAGCCACCGCAATAAACGATCTTGCAACCATTCTCCTTCGAGTTGGGGGTTGTGAGACGGTGGTAAAGTGATGGGTGGAATTGCTTCAGTCATCTTTTTTAAACGCAGAGGAATGCTAAGGGAATCGCAGTGAACCAGCGCTGCGGGAGGGTTTCCCACCGCAGGCGACTGGTAAACCCGGAGGGAGAAACATCCTTAGTGTTTCGCTGGGGTTTTTTGATTTTGCTTAATTATGCAATATGATATCGCTGCTATTATTCGGGGTTATGCTCAAGGTTATTTTCTCATGGCTGACGACAATACAGGCCTGGGATGGTATGGAAGTCGCGATCGCACTTTGATTCCCTTGGATGAGCGATTTCGCTACCCTAAGTCGTTGCAGCGTGTTCTCAATCAAGAGCGTTTTACGGTGGCGATTAACCAAGACTTTCAGGGTGTGGTGGCTGGTTGTGCTAACCGCGACACTACTTGGATTTCACAGGAGTTACAAGAAATTTACTGGTTACTTTACCAGAATGGTTACGCTTATAGTTTTGAAACTTGGCAAGGTGATGAACTAGCTGGGGGAATTTTAGGGATTGTCATTGGCGGTGCTTTCATTGGTGAGTCGATGTTTTACCGCATTACAGAAGGCTCAAAGGTGGCGATGGTGAAGCTGGTAGAAAGATTACGTCAACGCCAGTTTGTGCTATTTGATGCCCAAATGATGAATCCCCATTTAGAAAGATTTGGTGCTTATCGTATTGGGGATGAAGAGTATCAAGTTTTACTTAAAAAAGCATTGCAATGTAGTTGTTATTTAGTGTAAGAGGTGTATGTAAAAAAAGTTTTATCTCAAAATTGCTTTTTACTTCAATAAATGACTTCTGATTTGTTCACTGTTGACCTCCAGCAACATATTAAAGAAACTCTTCAATAAGATGAATTTGGTTTCGCGCAAAGACGCAAAGGCGCAAAGAATATACTTTTGTCCTTGAGCAAAAATATCAATTCATCCCGCATTTATGCAACGCCGGATTTAGATATTAGTTGCTAAGGTAATTTCTATGTCCCTACAAGAACTGAAAGAGCAAGCTCGTCAACTACCTGAGAGCGATCGCCTGGAACTAGTCCGTGCAATCATCGAATCCTTGCAAGATGACTCAAGTTGTATCAATCTACAATAACTACAGCTGAAAAATATGTAACTTAAAGTCATGGAAATTGACGCCACAATCGCAGCGAAGTTTGTTCAATTGGTGCTGAACTGTATCAATCAGGAATATCCGCATAACAATATTTTCTGGTTTGAAAGCGATGAAGACATTCGTCCACCACGCCAGTTAACACCAGCGTTTTATGGTTGTCTGGATTGGCATTCAGCCGTACATGGACATTGGTTACTCGCACGGTTAGTTCGTTATTTTCCTCAAGCTGAATTTCAGACGACAGTAAGAGAAGCATTACAACAAACCCTTACTCCAGAGAAAATTCAAGGAGAGATTGCCCATTTGCAGCGATGCCCGTTTTTTGAATGTCCTTATGGGTTTTCATGGTTATTACAACTGGCGATAGAATTACATGAATGGAATGATACCCAAGCGAAAGAATGGATGTCTGTTTTAGAGCCGTTAGAAACGTTAGTTGCAAACAACTTTCATCGCTGGCTGCAAAGACTTGAACTTCCTGATCGCACAGGGGGACACTTTCAAACTGCATTTCCTCTATGCCTAGTACTCGATTGGGCAAACAGTAGGAACAAGGAACACTTGGCGAAGCTGATCGAAAGCAAGGCACAAAAATTTTATCTCAATGATAGAAACTATCCGTTTCATTTTGAGCCACTGGGTTATGATTTCCTCTCTCCTAGCCTTGCGGAAGCTGATTTAATGCGACGTATTCTCTCACCAGCAGATTTTGCCAACTGGCTTACCGATTTTCTGCCACAATTACTCACAGAAACAGCTTTACAATCTTTAAAACCTGTACAAGTAGATAATCCCAACGATTATTTACAATCACATTTTCGGGGTCTAAATCTCAGTCGAGCGTGGATGCTTGAAGGCATCATTTCCCGATTACCCAATGGCGATTCTCGGCTTGATACCCTCCATTCTCTTGCTGTTTTACATCGTCAGTTTGGGTTGGCAAATGTCGTCAGTGACCATTACGCCAGTAGTCATTGGTTGGGAACGTTTGTGGTTTATCTCGTAACAGCACGTGGATTTTGTAGGTAGATACTTTGACTAAATCAATAAATCAAGCAAATGAAAGGTTTGTGGAAGATAAATAAGCCAGCACCAACTGATGAGCAAGTTAAAGCAATGCTAGAAGAACGTCGGATGGAGAAGTATCTTGAGTGAAAACTCGAATGCAGATAGGTACACAAAAAAACTTTAGAATTAAGAGAACTAGTAACCCCATTACAAGTCATGCTAAAAACTATTGCAGGTATTTATCAAAATGGGCAAATTCAACTTACTGAGTTACCCCAAGATTTAAGCGATCGCACCCAAGTTCTCGTCACTTTTCTTGATTCTGGCAAAATTGACCCCAGCAAACTAAGCCAACTGATTGAGCAGTTGGAGACAATAGCTGGTATTCAGCAAGGTTTTGAAGAACTCAACTCTGGTCAAACTCGCCCTATTAGAGATTTTATTCAAGAAATGCAGCACAAGTATGACATTCCAGGTTGAGATTACCCCCATTGCAGAAGCTCAAATTGAGAAAGCCTATAGTTAGTATCGAGAGCATAATCCTGAATTTGCTGACCATTGGTTTCGAGCATTAATGAATGAATGTATTGCGACTCTACAAGAGCAGCCCCGACACTGTAAATTAGCAGTCGAACATGAAATTTTTCCTGAGGAAGTCCGCCAACTTCTTTACGGAAAATCCAAAAACACATACCGATTGCTTTTCACAATTCGAGATACAACTGTTTATGTCTTATACTTACGTCATAGCACCCAAGCACCACTGACTGTAAATGACTTAGAGGAGCTAGAGGGTGAAGCTTAGTATTTTGGGAATTGGGATTAAACTTTTTCTTCCGTCACTAATGTTAGACTAACCCATTCGCCTTTATCGTTGTAGCTGCGAATCATGCGTTGGCGCAGGTGGGGTTGAATTAACCAACCTACTTCTAAAAATAAGGGTTGACGCAACTGTACTTGTAATGGAGAAGTTACAGAAGCACCACCAGGGAGGAGTAATATTTGTATCTGCTTTTGAGGATTTTGGTCAAAGTTAATCATAGAACCGTTGATAGTCCCAGTTGAAGTAATGGTATTTTCGCCAAAACTCAAACTTTGAATTAATCGCCCATGATCATCCAGTTGTAATTTTAAATTGGTCGAGTAATTATTTGAGGAACGCCAATCTGGATATATGGTGACAGCTTCACCTTGCCATTCTCCCAACAAGTCATCTATTTGTAAGGTTGGGCGTTCTACTCGTTCAGTTCCGGCTAAATGTTCGCGAATTAAAGTTATCTTATCTAACTGACCATTTTTATTAAATAACTGAACTAGGCGTAGGCGGCGATTTTCATGAATTAAACCGAGTTCAGCTCCAAATTCTGTAAATGGGGCTAGCTGAATTGAACCTTGGGAAAAAGCACCATTGGCGAAAAACAAGGTACTACGTGAAACGGAACTGTATTCTAAAACTAAATCTGCCTGACCTTGGCGGCTGACAATCTGGCGGATAGTTTGGTTATTATTTAACCCTGCCAAGGAAACCATACTCTGAATATCTTCTAAGAGTGTCCCTTGGGGTGAGAATCGGGTGAATGAACCTTGCCATTCACCAAGATTTTGCAGCAAGGATTCCCACTGAGATGTCATAAACTAAGTCCTGAATGCAGTAATCTTAACTCTTAGCAAACCGCCGCACAGCAAATAAGCTTCCCATTAATCCTACCATTGCACCGAAACTTAAAAGAATTAAAGGTAATAGTAAAATTTGCGCGGGAGTCAATTGCAAACCGTTGGTAATAAATTGAATAAACTCAGGTTGATTAGCTAGCAACCTGCCGAGAAACTGTTGAATTACAGAAATGAAACTCCAAGCGATCGCACCACCAACTAAACCGAAAGTAATTCCCTGTAAAATAAACGGCAGATAAATCCAAGCAGATGTTGCGCCTACTAGTTGCATAATTTCAATTTCCCGCCGTCGCGCCATGACAATCAGGCGAATGGTGGTAGTAGTCACCGCGATCGCAGTTACAGTCAGAATAATTGTAATTGTCAAGGTAATCCAGTTCAAACCCCGGTGCAGCTGGGCAATGCGTTTCACTGCTTCATCGATATATTGCACTGTTTCCACACCCCGTAACTTAGCTAGTTGGGTTGCTAAAGTTGGTACAGCTTGAGAATTACGAGCTTTCACCTTAATTTCATCAACCAAAGGATTATCCCCTAGTTGTTGAGTTGCACCATCAATACTAGAAATTCCTAGTTCCTTAACTAACCTAGTCCAAGCTTGCTCTTTAGTAATAATTTGCATTGCCACCACTTCCGGCATTTTCGCCACAAATGGCTCAATGGTGTGGGCTGGTGTATCTGGATCAAGATAAACTGATACTTCTAGCTGGCTACCAAACTGATTGAGGAGTTTTTCTACTTGCCAGGAAGTTTGCAGACTCAAGCCAAATAAAAATAATAATACTGTGACGGTACTAATAGCTGCCCAATTCATCCACCCGCCACGTAGCAAACCGAGGAAAGTTTCTTTAAGCAAATAGTCCAGTTTTGTCAGGAACTTAAACACACATCACCCCAATATCTCAATTGCGTTAATAATCGTTATACTCGACAGTTGAGGTGGGAAGTGATGTAGGTAAGTTGGTGGGAATCAACAGAACAATGAAAAACAAGAGTTGTTAGTTTATTTCGCCATTAAAAAAACTTATCTTTAGGTGGAGTTTTCGATAACAACAGGTGTCTAACTGAGATTGGTAGAATTTAAGTAGTAGGAATTTTCACAAACGAGCCATTGATCATCATGCCTTCTGAAATTGCTGTCGAGAAAAAAAAGTTAAAAAATCCGCCTTTGGCACTTCACTATCTAGGCGATCGCGTGCTGCGTCAAGATGCAAAGCGGATTACTAAAGTAGATGATGAAATCCGTCAACTGGTACGCGAAATGCTGCAAACTATGTACAGTAGCGATGGCATTGGTTTGGCTGCTCCGCAAGTGGGAATTCATAAACAACTAATTGTCATCGACTGCGAACCAGATAACGCTGCCAATCCGCCACTGGTATTGATTAACCCGACGATTAAACAGGTAAGCCGCGAAGTCTGCGTTGCCCAAGAAGGATGTTTGAGCATTCCGGGGGTGTATTTGGATGTCAAACGTCCTGAAGCTGTGGAAATTGCTTATAAGGATGAATCCGGCCGCCCCCGGACTTTAAAAGCTAACGACTTACTGGCACGCTGCATTCAGCACGAAATGGATCACCTCAAGGGCGTGGTATTTGTTGACCGCGTGGAAAACTCCTTGACTTTGGCCCAAGAGCTATCTAAGAATGGCTTCTCGTATCAAGCAGTGAAACCAGTAGCATAGGGGACTAATAGTGTATTTAACTCCAAAAAGCGGTTTATTTCTGGGTGGTTCTTGCGTAACAGCGATCGCCGCCGTCGGTTCAGTGTTTGAACTCAGTTCTGGACAGCCAGATTTGGGCGTTCAGGTAACGGCAATTATCCTAGGATTGAGTATTCCCCTCACAGGATTATTTTTCTTTGCCGCAGTGAGGGACGCACGGGCTAACATTAAATAAGCATCAGGTACATAAAAAGGTAAAGGGATGAAAGAAAGAGGCAAAATTCATCTTTTTACCTTTTATTTTTCTTCGGCTGCTTCTACTGCCCCTAACGCTTTGAGTGTAGCTATTTGTGCTGCTGTCAATCCTGTCACACCAGTGATATTCATACCTTCACAGAGTCTCGGCTGTTGCAGAGTTTTCAGACACTCACCCGTCAACACATCCCAAACCTTGATTGTCTCATCTTGACTACCACTAGTTAGGGTGTCCCCGTTTGGACTAAAAATCATTGCCCGTACCCAACTGGCCTCCTGTAAAGTTTTGCGGCATTGTCCTGTGTGGACATCCCATAACTTGACTGTTTGGTCTTCACTACCACTAGCTAAAGTTTGACCATCTGGACTGAAAATTACTGACCATACCCGATTAGTATGACCTTGCAAGGTTTTTAAGCACTTACCTGTGTGAATATCCCATAACTTAATTGTTTGGTCATCACTGCCACTAGCTAAAATTTGACCATCTGGGCTGAAAGTTACTGACCTGATGCGATTGCGATGACCTTGCAAGGTTTTGAGGCATTGTCCTGTTTTGACATTCCATAACCTCACTCTTTGGTTTTCACTACCGCTAGCTAAAGTTTGACCATCTGGACTGAAAGTTACTGACCTCACCCAACTAGTATGTCCATGTAAGGTTTTCAGGCACTTACCTGTGTGAATATCCCATAACTTGATGGTTTTATCATCACTACCGCTAGCTAAAGTTTGACCATCTGGACTAAAAATTACTGATCTGACCCGATGGCGATGACCTGGCAAGGTTTTGAGGCATTGTCCTGTGTGGACATCCCATAACTTGATTGTTTGGTTTTCACTACCACTAGCTAAAGTTTGACCATCTGGACTGAAAATAACTGACCTCACCCAACTGTTATGTGCTTGTATTGTTTTGAGGCACTCACCCGTGTGGACATCGGATAACTTAACTGTTTGCTTTTCGCTACCACTGGCTACAGTCTGACCATCTGGACTGAATGCGACTGACCTCACCCGATTGGTATATCCCTGTAAGGTTTTGAGACATTCACCCGTGTGGACATCCCATAGCTTGATTGTTTGGTTTTCACTACCACTGGCTACAGTCTGACCATTGGGACTAAAGGCAACTGACCTGACTCGATTGGTATGCCCTTGCAAAGTTTTGAGACATTTACCTGTATGAACATCCCACAACTTCACTGTTTGGTCATCACTGCTACTAGCTAAAATCTGACCATATCCTTCCGAAGCGTTTGCGTGAACGGAACTAAAAGCTACTGACCATACCCGATGGGTATGCCCTTGTAAGGTTTTGAGACATTTACCTGTATGAACATCCCATAACTTGACTGTTTGGTCTTCACTACCACTAGCTAAAATCTGACCATCTGGACTAAATGCGACTGACCTCACCCAGCCGCCATGTCCCTGAAAGGTTTTGAGACATTTACCTGTGTGGATATCCCATAACTTGATTGTTTGCTTTTCACTACTACTAGCCAAAATCTGACCATTTGGGCTGAAGGCTACTGATCTAACTCTGTTAGTTTGCCCTTGCAGGGTTTTGAGGCATTGTCCCGTGTGAACATCCCATAATTTCACTGTTTGGTCTTCACTACCACTAGCCAAAATCTGACCATCTGGACTAAAAGCTACTGACCTCACCCAACTGCTATGCCCTTGTAGGGTTTTAAGGCATTGTCCCGTGTGAACATCCCATAATTTCACTGTTTGATCATCACTACCACTAGCCAAGGTCTGACCATCTGGGCTGAATGCGACTGACCTGACCCAAATGCTGTGTCCAGTACAGGTAAACAGTAGCTTGCGATCTTCAACTTGCCATAAATAAGTTTGACCATCAGCGTCACCTGTAGCCAAAAGTTTGCCATCGGGGCTAAATGCCACAGATGAAATATAAACTAAGTTTTCCGAAAAAACTGATTTAGCTAAATCAGCATTAGTGAAATTTACATGATGCAAATTCACACCTTGTAAATATGCTTGCCAAACATTTAAATTAGAGAAATCATAGTTATTCAAGTTAGCCTGTAGATGACAAAGCATATTCAGGATATTTCCACCTGCATAGCCTGAGTCTGTTGCAGGTTTTGCTTGTAATTGTCCTAATATTCGAGATAATTGGTTTTCCAGGTTTCGCGCATTTACCAAAATAGTTAATAGTCTATCGACAACTGGTTTAAGAATTAGATTAATTTGATTATTTCTAATAAAATCTTTGGCAGTAGCTTCAATTAATGCATGACTGACAAATAAGATGGTTTCTGCTTGAATAATTTCTTGACAAACTGTTTCAACCAGTCGTTCAGTCATATACTCCATAACCACAGGCTGGAGTGTGAAGAGGGCTGCACTTTTTTCAATCAGCGATCGCCTCCGCAGAGATTCCAATGCTTCGAGTAATTCTCTTGTTAATAATGGACTCATAATACTATCTAGCAAATTTTCTAGAGAAACTGCCTCTCGTTTAATTGCTAGCCAATATATAAGTTCTTTTTCGATTTCTGATAAACGCTCAAATTGCTGATCTAATAAATTTCGTGTATCACCAAAAATTATTTTACCTAAATCAAGAAAAGCAGCAATATCACCACCAAATAACTCCCGAATTGGCTCAGAAACTAGTTTTAATGCTAAAGGATTACCTGAATAATTTTCAACTAACTTTGTCCAGTCTTGTTTAGCTCCAAACAGACCCTTATCGTTAAGAATTTCTTGCCCTTCTGTTTCTCCTAAGCCAGCTAAAAATAATGTTCTCACTGGTGATGCTTCACCCTCTAAAGGCACAAATTCTTGAGGTTTTTCCCGTGAAGTCAATACTAAGCAACTTTGATGTACTTCTTCTCCTACCCGTCTGAGTAGGTGACCATAACCTGCATATCCTTCTCTATATTGTCCGGCGCGATCGCCACTTTGCAAAATCGCTTCTGTATTATCTAATACTACAAGACAACGGCGATCGCGTAAATAATGAATGAACAGCGTTACTCTAGCATCTACGGTTTCTGGTAACTGCGTTTCTTTCTCATCAGATAAAAATCGAATTAAGTCTGCTAATAATTCTTTAATAGGTGGAGCGTTACGAAGACTCCGCCAAATCAAATACTGAAAATGTTCTTGTACTTCATCTGCTAATTTTACAGAAAAAGCCGTTTTGCCAATTCCCCCCATGCCCAATATTGCCACAAGTCGGCAACGATCTTGAACAATCCACTGTTTGAATAGGCAAAGTTCAGGAACTCGTCCATAAAAAACGCTGATACCGGGGGCTTGTCCCCAATCTTGGGGCTTGTGGGCTGTAGATTTAAGATTTAGCGAAGATACTTGATACTCACTAGCAATCACTTGCTGTAACTTAGTGAGCTTGCCTGGCCCACTACCACTAACTTGGAATTTTTTATAAACCTCACTTAATCTTTTGCGTACGGCTTCGGCGCTGATACCTAATTCTTTGGCGGTTAGATTTGGTGACTTACCCTGGACAGCATGTAGTATCACCTCTAGTTCACTGCTTGACAAGCACCGTTCTTGAGCTAAGTCCAATAAAAATTGTTCGGGAACGACACTCATACTCACACCACTTAAAATTCACAGCGAGACGAACTCCAATTCCCCATATTAACTCACTAGGTGAGAAAGCAATATATCAAAATTTGATGACTTAATTGCGGACTTTAACAGGTATTTTATACCTTTTTGGGTAGTTTTCTCGATAAGTTACCTTGACTAAGTAACTAAGTTACTTTACAGTGAGTTTAAATCCTGAAACTTTAGTAACTTAGTAAGGTTACGGTTAATTTAAACAAGAGTTTGTGGTTAAGCATGTGAGGCTAAGACTGGAACTATTCATGATCCGTAGGTATTAAAGTTTAGGGATTGATGCGCGGAGTTTGTGTTTTGCGCCATTACGCGCATGAAGCACCTAAGTTCGATGTCCAAATTAACCTGGCAATTTATCTAAAACAATCATTTCCATCATCTGTAAATAAAAACCACTGTTGGTGAGCATTTCACCTTTCATGAGGTTTAACCGAACTGCTGTGTACCTAGACTGGCGGGGAGTAACGCTGTTGGTATTTGCTCCTTATTTAGAGTAGTCGGGAGTACGCTTGCGCCTTAGATTTAACTCTCAAAACAGGACAAAAAATATGAATTTCAATTTCAACAATGACCACAATTTACTGTTTAAGTGGGCTTGTAGGGGACTCAAGTATTTTCTGCTAACTTTGCTGGGTTTTGCGATCGCTTTTGTGATCTCTCAAATTTTTGGCGCTGTCTCCATCGTGGGGATACTGTTATCTCCCACGCTATGGATCTGGATTGTTCGGATAGCGGTTTCTCTGTTGTGTATGTTTGCGATCGCCATCATGCTTGAATCTTGGGGTTAATTTTACCCTTTTTATTAACACCCAGCTTGTGATTACATACTCACGCCGAAATTCAATTAATTGCTTTTAGCTATTTTTTTAGCTATGAGCCTCACACAAAGGGATTATATCATGTCAAACCACAAAAGTAGCGGCTCTAGAAAAGAAACACTTGCACCAATTTTAGTCATATTAGTTGCGGGGTCGATTTCTTTGGCGATCGTCAATAAAGATAATCATCCTGCATATTTTGACATTGTAAAAATAGCGATGGCTTATAGCTTTGGTTCGTTTCAGTCCCAAAGGACAATTAAACAGTCTGATCATCAAGCAGATGATGTAGATCAAGAATAGGTCTACTAGCTATCAAAATAAAAGGTGAGTTGGACTGGTGCGATCGCTTCTAAAATAGAAGGATGCTATCCACTCCCACTCAACTATTACGACTATCGCAAGGGCATCTTAATTTACTAGAAGCATGTCCGCGTAAATTTCAACACACTTACTTAGAACAACTCAATTCACCCTCAGATCCAGAACATGAGGAATATCAAGCCTTAGGTAGTCGCTTTCACTTGCTGATGCAACAGCGAGAAATGGGTTTACCAATTGATAGTTTCCTGCAAGCGGATGCCCAACTGCAAAGCTGGATGTCAGCTTTTGCTAATGCAGCACCGGAAATTTTAACGCCTGCAAGCAATAACCAAATTTTCCGTGAAAGTGAACATTACCGCACACTGCAACTTCAAGGTTATTTGCTGACAGTTGTCTATGATTTATTAATTGCAGATAACCAGCAAGCACAAATTCTCGACTGGAAAACTTATCCCCAACCACCAAATCCCAAGAAGTTAGAACAGAACTGGCAAACACGTCTTTATATGTATGTATTAGCTGAAACTAGCGCCTACTTGCCAGCAAATATTTCTATGACTTATTGGTTTGTTCAGTCTCCAGGTAAACCGCAAAATATTAAATTTAGCTACAATGCTACTAAGCACCAACAAATAGCAAAGAAACTTAATCAACTGTTAAGTCAGTTAACTAATTGGCTGGAAATTTACCAAGAGAATGAGTTATTTCCGCAAGTGTCAGAGAATAGTAAAACCTGTGATTATTGTCAATTTGCAATCAGGTGTCAACGTATCCCAGCTAATGAAGAAAAGGTAAAAAACTCCTTACCCGATTTTGCTAATATTCAAGAAGTATCACTTTGAATATATGTATTTTTTTACTTTGATAAATAGGATTTACTGACAATCTTTTTTTCACAAATATAATTTTTATCGTGCGTGTAGTGTGCATGAGACCATACCGCAAAGCTGCCAATATAAGAGAGGAGCTTTCAATGATTTGGGACTTTTATAGTTCATATGATGTCCACCAAATTACCCATAATAAAAATTTTGTAGTGGGGGCTACTCTGCAAGAACCGCTACGCGTCTACATTCCCTCAATCCAGGACTAAAGTCCTGACTACGAGGAAACATTTTTTATTTAGTTTAATTAACCGTAAATTATCTCAGATTCTTTCAGGATTAACTGCAAATTATTACAACTTAAATAGCTATGACAAACTTTGATAAAACTGACTTAATTTATGTCCGTGAATTAGGAATTGATGATATTTCTCCTGTTTACCACTTGGGAGAACAGCTATTTACTAGCGATTTATATCCTTATTTATACCGCACTTGGGATGAATGGGAGGTGATTGGACTTTATAATACAGATCCAGAATATTGCCTTGTGGCTGAAACAGATGGTGAACTAGCAGGTTTTATTTTAGGAACTATTATTACTAAAGCATCTTGGACTTATGGTTACATTTTGTGGTTAGCTGTTAATCCTCAGTTTCAACGTCGGGGCGTAGCAGATAAGTTGGTTGATAAAGTAGTCGCCCGCATGATTGAAGATGGCGCAAGGTTTATGTTAGTAGACACTGATCCCACCAATACCCCAGCATTAAAGTTTTTCAACCGGAAAGGCTTTGGTAATATTCGTCAGCATATTTTCTTATCGATGAATTTAAGCAAGCATGAACATTATGGCAGACTGATTGATTACGAACACCAAAAGGCTGAAAGAGCAGGTTATAGACGAACTCGTCCAGCAATTCGCGCCCGCAAACCTGATGGGATTGCGAATGAAGTCCTCCTTAATCCCCTAGTAGGTGAAAATCAAACAACTGATGAATAAACTTTATTAAAATTAAGTTTTCCAGAAATGCAGTGGATTCTAGCAACAACTGAACAACCACCAGACTGGTTTATCCAAGCAGTGAAAGAGTATACACCCGCATCTAGTGGATTATATGCAGCACAATTATTATGGCAACGGGGAATTAAGGATGATCAACAATTAGCAGCTTTTACTAATCATCAAGCTTATCAACCAGCCAATCCCTTTGAGTTTGGACAAGAAATGCATTTAGCAATGGAACGGTTGCAAAAAGCCCGTCATGCTGGTGAAAAAATTGCTATTTGGGGAGACTTTGATGCTGATGGTATTACTGCTACTGCTGTTTTGTGGGATGGGCTAGGACAGTTTTTTAACCAAAAAAACCAATTAATTTACTATATTCCTAATCGCCTCACAGAATCCCACGGACTTAATTATCCAGGAATTGATAACTTAAAAAAACAAGATTGTCAGTTAATTATTACTTGCGATACAGGCAGCACCAATATTCAGGAAATTATCTATGCTCAACAGTTAGGTATAGATGTCATAGTTACAGACCACCACACCTTACCAGAAGAACGCCCACCAGTTACAGCAATTATTAATCCCCGGTATTTACCAAGCGAACATCAATTATTTTATCTTTCTGGGGTAGCAGTAGCTTACAAATTGGTAGAAGCTCTTTATCAAACTCTACCTAATATCCCCAAAAATCCATTAACAGATTTATTAGATTTAGTTGCAGTAGGATTAATTGCTGATTTAGTGCAGCTAAGTGGAGATTGTCGCTACTTGGCACAATTGGGAATTCAACGACTGCAAGCAGATTTTCAGCAACCAGTGGCAGCACGACGACGGCCAGGGGTAGGGCGATTATTAGAATTATGCCAGAAAAATGGCGATCGCCCCACAGATATTTCCTTTGGTTTAGGGCCAAGAATTAATGCTGTCAGCCGCATCCAAGGCGATGCCAGCTTTTGCGTAGAGTTATTAACAAGCCGTGATGTCAAATATTGCCATCAACTAGCCGAAGTTACAGAACTTGCCAACGCCCGCCGCAAGTCTTTACAAAAAGATGTACAAGCCCAAGTAACAAACAAACTCTCCCAGTTAGACTTATCAACCACCAGCGTCATCGTCCTAGAAGATCCCCAATGGCCCGCAGGTGTTTTGGGTTTAGTCGCTGGACAAGTAGCCCAAGAAACAGGCCGCCCCACAATTTTGTTGAGTACAGAAGGAAATGGGGAAAATTCCGCCCCTACTACCCTAGCCCGTGGTTCCGCCCGTTCTGTGAATTCGGTCGATTTATACCAATTAGTCAAAGAACAAGCACATTTGTTACATAGCTTTGGCGGACATCCTTTTGCCGCAGGCTTGAGTTTATTAGTGGAAAATATTCCTTTATTTACAGCCGCCATTAATCAGCAGTTGCGGCAATCTTTAGGCGGAACAACTCTCACGCCAACTGTGCAAGCTGATTTGACAGTAACAGTTGCAGACTTGGGAAAAGAGTTATTTTTAGAACTAAAACTACTAGAACCTTGTGGAATGGGAAACCCTGTCCCGAAACTGCTAATTCAAAATTGCTGGTTTGAAAATGCTTGGCATCGCAATCAGCAGGATTGGCAAGGAAAAAAGGTACAGTACATTAAAACCGAGTTTGACATTCGAGATGATTCTACTAAAAGTCCTTTTCCGGGTATTTGGTGGGGACATTATAAAGATGATTTGCCCTTAGGTAAATGTGATTGCATCGCAGAACTGGACTATAACACCTGCAAAAAACGCTATGAAATCAGACTAATTGCCGTGCGTCCTGCTGCTAACTCAGAACTGGGCACTCAAAACACACCACTTGTATCAGACTGGCGCGACTTTCCCACTAAAAAAGACTCAGAACTCAGCACTCCCCTTCAACTTCGTTCAGGGCAAGCGCACTCAGAACTTTTAGTTGAAGATTGTCCCAGAAGTTGGGATGATTTACGTATATGGTTACGGCGATCGCTCTACAATAATCAACAATTAGCCCTTGCTTGGTCTAAACCCAATCATCAACCACCAAGCCAAATTTGGCTAACCTTAGTTGGTATTGCCAAATATCTCAGTCGAACAAATCAATCAGTCACCCGCGTCCAACTTTTAAAGAAACTCGGCATTCGTGATCAAACCTTATTTTCAGGAATCCAAGCTTTAAAATGTTTGGGATTCACAGTTAAATCACAAGACCATGATTTACAAATTAGTTGGCATCCCAGCGTCACAGCAGCAACCGTTACCGATGCAGCCATAGCCAAATTTTTAGCTGCCATCAGCGAAGAACAATTTCAGCAAAATTATTTTGCCGAAGTACCTCTTTCTACTATTTTGACAATGATTAATAGTCATATTAATTCTTTGTAATAACTAGCTGAATAATTGAGGGAAATGTTTTTAGGACTTACGCAAAATACTTCACTTCGACAAGAGTTCGGCGAAGGATCACTCGAGCCGCTCAGTGACCACTCTAACTCTCATTCCTCCGTGTTCTCTGTGCCTCTGCGGTATGATTACTCCGTAACTTGTGCCTAAGTCCTAATTTTTTAGGGCGATCGCTAATTGCTTATTAACGAGAAAACTAGCGATCGCCTAACTTAAAACTACTCCACAAAATTGGGTCTAGCCTTACCAGTTGACTGTAACTTTAACTCTAAAGCTGCCCAATCTTCCTGTGCAATTAAATTAATTAATTCATCAATATTTTGGCGATATTGTTGTAATGAACTCAGCAATGCTTGGCGATTATACTGCGCCATCATCACGCCTAATTCTGGATTGCCACCACCGACACGGCTGGTATCACGAAACCCAGAACTAGCTAAATTTTGGGCTAATTGCAAAACTGTGGGGTCAGTTTCACCCATGCAAGCAGCAATCAACGCTGCACTGACCATCACAGGTAAATGAGAAATCCAACTCACAGCCCGGTCATGTTGTTCTGGCTGACAATAATAGAGATTAGCACCAAGCGATCGCACAATTTTCTCTACCACTGCAATTACTGTCTTTGGCGTTGTCTCATCTGGTGTCAGTACATAAGGTCTATCCACAAATAAATTCTTTTGGGCAGCTTCTATGCCACTATCTGCTGTCCCTGCCATTGGATGACCACCAATGAAATTTGACCACAAAGGAGAAATTGCCTTAACTATAGGTGCTTTTACTGAACCAACATCAGTCACCACCGTAGTAGTAGGCAAATGATCAATCAGCTGCTGTAATTGGGGAACAATAAGCGCGATAGGTGTACAAATAAATACAACCTCTGCGGCTGCTAATAAACTCATGTCCACAGATGCCTCATCTACACTACCTAAAGCGATCGCTTTTTCACAGGTAGATTGTCGGCGGCTGACTCCCAAAACATGATGTCCTTGCGATCGCAAATCGTAACCCAAGGAACCACCTATCAATCCGAGTCCTAAAATACCAATTTTCATTTTTGATTTTGACAGTTTATCTATTACTTATTTTCTGCATACTTTATTAACTACTACACTTGGTAAGTGCCTAAACATAATTAATTACACACATTGTTTTTCTGTTCCCTATTCCCTATCTCCTGTTCCCTATCTCCACGAATAAATTTAATTTTGCCCAACTACTTATATGAGGGGTAGCATTCATGACTGTAGAGGAATTGCTAGAACAATACGCAGCAGGAGTCATCGATTTTAGTGGTGTTGACCTTTGTGAAGCCAACCTGAGTGGTGTCAAACTCAGTGGTGTGAATCTTAGTTCAGCTGACTTGAGTGTAGTTAACTTGAGTGGTGCAAATCTCAGCGCCGCCAACTTAAGTTATGTCAAACTGAATGTAGCTAGACTTAGTGGCGTGAATCTTGACAGTGCCATCCTCAACGATTCTAGTCTCAATGTAGCTAATTTGATTCGCGCCGATCTCAGTCGCGCTCAACTGCGGGGAGCATCTTTGGTGCGTGCTGAGTTAATTCGCGCTGATCTCAGTCGCGCTGACTTGTTTGAAGCTAACTTAAACTTTGCCGATTTACGAGAAGCCACACTACGGCAAGCCAATCTGCGTCATGCTAACTTAAGTGAGGCTAGTTTAAAAGCTTGTTCCTTGGCGGGAGCGAACTTAGAGATGGCTAACTTAAACGCCACTGACTTGAGTCGTTCTGATCTTAGTGGTGCGAATGTGCGAGATGCTGAACTCAAACAAGCAAATCTCAGTCATGCAAACCTCAGTGGCGCAGATTTAAGCGGAGCAAATCTCCGTTGGGCAGATCTAACCGGAGCAAATCTTTGTTGGACAGATTTAAGTGGGGCTAAATTGAGCGGAGCTAACTTAATTGGTGCAGATTTAAGCAATGCCAATTTAACAAATGCGAGTTTAGTTCATGCGAATTTAACGCAAGCAACCTTAATTAAGGCAGAATGGAGCGGTGCAGACTTAACAGGGGCGATTTTAACCGGGGCAAAACTTTATGCTACCTCCCGGTTTGGTTTAAAAACTGAAGGTATCACTTGTGAATGGGTTGATCTGAGTCCGAATGGCGATCGCGCGATTATTCAAAAATTTAACGCCGAAGATGCAGCCGACTTTTTTAATGAAACTGCGCCCACGATCCGAATTATCGTTGATGCACCCCTAGAACACGAAGCGAATTTTGCCCTAGCTGGTGCTTATTACCAAATTGCTCAGGAATACCCAGGGCTGAAGCAACCCCCCAGTATGGAAATCAGCCGTCGCCGCACTGTCTTGACTTTTCGAGTAGACAACGATGCAGCTTTATTCCCTACAGCTTGGATAGCGATTTTGCCCTTTAAAGATGCTACTAATACCCAAAAACATATTTATACAATAGTGGAAATGCTCGAAAAACAAAATCTATCTCAACTGGGTTTAAAAGCACCCGATAGGGTGAGGCAATTAACTACTTTGATCCAGCAAGCTATGAATCAGGCTCAAACAATTAGAAAAATGAAAAGAAATTTGGAATTAGCAGCCAAATTAACTTTCTTTAGAACCGCTACCCAGACAATATTAACAAATTCCAGCGCTCAGACTTTAATTGTCTATGATCACCCTAATTTTGGTAAACGATTTATTAATTCCTCTGAGCCTGATGTGACATTTTTAGCTGACATAGCTAGTGAAGCTACTATAGCTACACCACCTAGATTAAATATGGCTGTGGATTTTGTCAAAAGTTTCCACTATATCAGTCAATCTTAGAAACGTAATTTTGCAGTATCTTGGTGAAAATTCTGGAGGAAGCAAATGCGCGATACGTTCAATAAAATGATGGGTCGGACTCGCTTTGTAGTCTGTCGCTTATTTCTACATTTAGCTGGGTCTGATGTAGCACCAATTTTGGGAGTACTCAATAGTACGGCACGAGAAGCAATTGATGCTGAAGGTGACCTGAAAGTTTTGGGAGAAGGATTAGTAGAAATTTGCGAAACTTTGTTGCGGTATGATGAATCGTGGCTTTCTGCTGCCAATGAAGGTGATGTCTTTTGGGATGAAGGCGAGGCGGGAGATTACGTCAATGACTTGTTTAGTGACTGTGCCGAACGTTATGGTGCTGACTTTGATTTTGATGCTGATTTAAATCAGCCCTTTGCCATACCTGTAACCCGTAACGTCATTGTGATGATTACTGTCGCTTATGAAGGGGAAGTTCCCGATTTAGAAACCGACCTTTCAAATATTCCCGCCCTTAAGGATGCTTTGAAAGCTTTAATTAATTTGCACTACAAAGATCAACTCCGCGCGATTCAGATACATTTCTCCCCAGCACAGTTAGGTGATGAACTCACTAATGATCAGCTGTTGCAATATTACCCAGAATTGATTCCTTTGTAACTTGTTGGGTAATCTCTAAATTACTACCCCAATTGAGACTTGTTAAGCTCAAAATAGGACATAGTGAAATGCTCATGACAATATTACGGAAATTTACAGTTGTTTTTTTAGCGTTGAGTTTATGCTTAACAACTGTCGCCTGTGGTAGTTCCAATCAAACTACCGCTCCAGGTCGGAATGTTAGCCAAACCTCTACTCCCACCAAGCTCAGTGATGGGGAGTATCAAGTACAACAAGCTAGCTTTGACGATGCTACTGGGGAGTACACGCTGTTTTTACTCAACACTACACCCCCAACGTTTAAAACCGACAACTTGCAAATGGCACGACTCACCGATGAAGAAATCAAAGAGGGAAAGAAAAGTTCTCTGAGGGTGGAAAACGGACAGCCGGCTTTGTACATAACGGAAGACTTTAAAATTGAGTACGTCCACAACGTCACGGAAACACAAACCAATCCCCAAACAGGACAACAAGAAACAGTCGTAGTTCGCAGAGAAAGTAACTTCTGGTCTCCTTTTGCCGGGTCTTTAGCTGGTAGCTTGGCAGGTCAGGCGATCGGTAATGCGTTGTTTAGACCTCAATACTACGTGCCACCCGTCTATCAGCCAGGAGGAGTCCTAACTGGCTTTGGTGGTTATGGCAGCACCTATAATCAAGCAGTGAATAGATATCGTAGTCGCTACAATGCACCCCCAGCAGTTGAGAGAAATCGCACTGCCTTCCGCACTACAGGAACTATTAGAAGGTCATCTCCTGGTAGTTCAAATGTAAGGACTACACCGCGTACAACTACAACCAATCGTCCCTCTGGTTCCGGTGTTGGTAGCAGTAACCTCAGACCATCCAACCGATCCGGTTCCACCAGACCCAGCACCGGTAGAGGTTTTGGTAGTGGGCGTTCTTCAGGCAGTCGCGTCCGCTCATCCGGCGGCAGACGACGCTAAGAAATTACGAATTACATCAAGAGTGCTGAGTTAAAAGACCGCCCACACTTCGACAAGGCTCACTGACCGTAAGGGCGGGGCATTTACCAAGTGCGAAAGTGCTGAATACTCTTCTTACTCAGCACTCAGCACTCAGCACTCAGCACTCAGCACTGAGTAGGGTTAAAGCCACCACTGGCTGCGGCCAACGTCCCACGGCTTTCCCAATCACGGCTAATTCTTGCATTAAGTAGTCAAACCGTTCTGGTGTCAAAGATTGCGGCCCATCAGATAGGGCTTTGGTGGGGTTGGGGTGAACCTCAATCATCAGAGAATCAGTTCCAGCTGCGATCGCTGCCATTGCCATTGCAGGTACAAATTCTGACCAGCCTGTGCCATGGCTGGGGTCAATCATGATTGGCAGGTGAGTGAGTTTTCGCAATACTGGCACTACTGATAAATCTAATGTATTGCGAGTATGCTGGCGGTCAAAGGTGCGAATTCCCCGCTCACATAAAATTACATTCGGATTTCCGGCTGCCAAAATATACTCGGCTGCCATTAACCAATCTTCAATGGTGGCTGCCATTCCCCGCTTTAAAAGAACTGGTTTCGGCTGCGCTCCCACTTTTTTCAGCAGGGAGAAGTTTTGCATATTTCTTGCCCCCACCTGAATCACATCGGCAACTTCGGCGATGATATCCAATTCGGCGGCATCCATTACTTCTGTAATAATCCCTAATCCGCTCACTTCCCGCGCCTTGGCCAATAACTCTAAGGCACTCTCACCATGTCCTTGGAAGGCATAAGGTGAAGTTCTGGGTTTGTATGCCCCACCACGTAAAAACTTAGCTCCTGCTGCCTTAACGCGTTGTGCTGTTTCCACAATCATGGCTTCGTTTTCTACGGAGCAAGGGCCAGCTACAACTACTAAAGGGTGGTTTTCCCCAACTGTAACAGCGCCATCAGGAGTGTTAATAATTACCTCAGAAGCTTCCCCGTGGCGGAACTGGCGGCTAGCTCGTTTATACGGCAACTCTACCCGCAATACTTGTTCAATCCAAGGGCTGACTTCCTGGACTTGCAACGGGTCTAAGCTAGCTGTTTCACCTACTAGACCAATTACTACCTTATGTTTACCGACGATTTTTTCTGGTGTCAGTCCCCAGCTTACTAGTTCCTCGCTAATGCGGTTGATTTCCGCTTCCGGGGAACCGCTTTTCATGACTACGATCATATTAATTTCCCTGATGAATTGAGTTGAACCTCAAACAAGTAGGACTAACTTTATCTTGTTGCTTTTATTTAACGAAGTTAGTGGGAAGAAGGAAGATCATCCTTCTTCCTTCTTATTTAATTTAGTTTAAATATTTAATGATGCAAAATGAAAATTTTTACTATTGCCAAAGATGGAGCGCTCAGTGATTTTGTAACTGAATATGGGGTTTAGTCAAACATGATAAATTTTTATTTGGCAATGTTGAAGTTGATATTTGATAACTTCAACATTTACTTTAAAATTTACCCAATACCGCAGTTATCTGACGATCTGAGCGCTGAACATTATCCGTTTTTTTGCCGAGTTTCGCGCCAAACTTCCACCATGCGTCCCCAATTGGTGCTAAATTCACCCAAACCCAGTAGGCTTCCGGCTCTTTCTTCATCCCACGAAGCTGAGAGTACACCATAAGTTATCCCCACAACTCCTATACCAAATAATCCCATATTTACCAGTAACACGGCGATGGGAGGCAGTTTAATTTCGGAGTATGTAGCAAGCAAATAACTAACGACTAGGGTGGCGATACCCAAAAATGTAGGTATTCCACAAAAACCGGCCACCCGTCGGATCATGCGCTGGCTAACAACTTGGGGAATTGCCATCTCTTCTTTATTGAAAGGTGGCTGCTTACTAGCCTGTTTTTCCAAGGCTTTTGGCTGTGTTGGTAGTTTACTAGCTTTTGGGGATTTTTGGCGCTTTGTTTTCGGTTCAAAAGGCAGGCGACTGCGTTCAGATTCTTCAGCAGACATAAGCGGTAGTTCCTATCCACGAATACCGAGACGAGCAATCAAAGCTTGGTACTTTTCCCGGCTTCCCTTCTGGATATAAGCGAGAAGACGCTTGCGCTGACCAATCATCTTCAACAATCCCCGCCGAGAAGAATGGTCTTTTTTATTTGCCTGGAGATGTAGGCTGAGGCGGCTAATGCGCTCGCTCAACATGGCAACTTGGACTTCGGCAGATCCGGTGTCTGTTTCGTGAACTTGGTAGTTCGACATTATTTCTTGTTTGCGCTGTTGCGTCAGAGCCATGATCGATTTACTTTTTAGTGATTTTACAATGTATGCAGCAGTCTCCCATGATATCACAGCCCTTAAGCTGGATGTAGGTAACCAAAAAAGTAGCATCTTAGACTAGTAGTCTGGGGCGACACAAACCTTTGCGCCTGTGCGGACTTTTTAGTTGTCTAGCCGCGATGAGCGATCGCCAGGTATTGCTTCAGGAGAATATTAAGACTTTTAGAGTATTGAATAACACCTAAAACACCCTACTTATAATGCGATCGCATGGATGCAAGGATCTTCAGAATATAGCAGCCACGCGTTAAGCTGAATGAAAGTAGCAATTTCTTGCTCTTGTTATATCAAATAGGCTAACTTTGTTAATTTTTTATTTTCCCTGCTTGAGAAACCCGGAATGCTAGACCATATTTTTGATTATCTGCACTTTAATTTCAGCGTTGAAGCCCCGATAGTCCTGCTGATCCTGGTTTTTTTAGAGGCGGTGCTATCTGCTGATAACGCCATCGCTCTAGCGGCGATCGCCCAAGGACTGGAAGACAAAGAACTGGAACGTCGAGCGCTCAACTTTGGTTTAGTTGTTGCTTATGTGCTACGAATCAGTTTAATTCTTACTGCCACTTGGGTGCAGAAATTCTGGCAGTTTGAACTATTGGGCGCAGCTTACTTGCTGTGGCTGGTATTCCAACACTTTACCTCCCAGGAAACTCAGGATGATCATCATCACGGGCCGCGATTTAACTCCTTATTGCAAGCTATCCCTGTGATTGCATTTACAGATTTGGCCTTTTCTTTAGATAGTGTGACAACTGCGATCGCTGTTTCTCAAGAAAAATGGTTGGTACTGACAGGCGCGACAATTGGTATTGTCACCCTGCGATTCATGGCAGGATTGTTTATCCGTTGGTTAGATGAATTTGCCAACTTAGAAGACGCTGGTTATATCACTGTGGCGTTAGTGGGTTTGCGTCTGTTGTTGAAAGTAGTCAACCCCGATTTAGTCCCACCAGAATGGATCATGATCACAGCGATCGCCCTGATTTTAGGCTGGGGATTTTCTCAGCGTACCCTCGTTGAAGTAACTGAAGTAGAACCGGAAAAGAGTGAAGTAGGGAGTAGGGAGTGAGGGAGTGAGAGAGAATTATAGAAGCAATTTCAGCCAATGCCCAATGCCCAATGCCCAATGCCCAATCCCCAATGCCCAATGCCCAATCCCCATTCCCCATTCCCCATTCCCTAATTTACTCGTGCAACCAAGGTGTTAAGTGCGGTTGCCAACTAACTAATTCTTCGTCTGTAAACCACAGGGCTATTTCTCTTTGTGCGGTTTCTTGAGCATCAGAACCGTGGATCAGGTTGCGTCCGATATTGATGCCAAAGTCACCCCGAATTGTCCCTGGTTCTGCTGTTAAAGGATTTGTTGCACCAATAATTTTTCTCGCAGAAGCAACAACGCCATCCCCTTCCCAAACCATCGCCACTACCGGGCCAGAGGTGATAAAGTCAACTAAGCTAGCAAAAAAGGGCCGTTCCCGGTGAACATCATAGTGCTGTTCAGCCAGTTCTCGGTTGACTTTCATGAACTTTAAACCAACAAGGGTAAAACCTTTAGTTTCAAAGCGACGGATAATTTCAGCTACTAGTCCACGCTGTACGCCATCAGGCTTAATTGCTAAGAATGTGCGTTCCAAAGCTATCTCCCAAAACTTAATACATTTTTTATCTAGTCATAGTTGTTGTCATTTGCTTTGTGTCTTTTGTTCATGTAATTAAAGATTTCACACTCTTAACTAATGACCAATGACCCTTCGGGTTCGTCAGTTGCTCATTTTGGCAACCAAAAGGACCGCACTAACTCACCAATGATTAATGACTAATGACTAATGACCAATCAGAGTTTATCTCAGAAATTATCTCCAGGTGCATATCCGTTGCAAGTTGAATGCGTTAAATTGTTAATTCGTGGGTGAAACACAGAGGTCACGAAAAATGGGTGTTGAGTCAAATGCTACATCGGAAGAGGTGGTAATGCCCTCCAATGGACATAAATCGGAAGTAAAAAATCACAAGCAAAAAAAGCTACTACCACCTAGTACTATTACAAGGGATTTACCTCGCTCCTGGAAAATTGAGGACAGCGAAGCGTTATACCGTATAGAAGGTTGGGGACAGCCTTATTTTTCCATTAATGCGGCAGGTCATGTCACAGTTTCTCCCAAGGGCGATCGCGGGGGTTCTCTGGACTTGTTTGAGTTAGTCAACGCCTTGAAGCAGCGTAACTTAGGACTGCCCTTATTAATTCGCTTCTCGGATATTTTGGAAGACCGAATTGAGCGGTTGAACGCTTGTTTTAATAGAGCGATCGCCCGCTACAACTACCCTGGTGTTTATCGTGGCGTGTTTCCCGTTAAATGTAACCAAGAACGGCATTTGATTGAAGATTTGGTCAAATTTGGCAAACCCCATCAATTTGGTTTAGAAGCCGGTTCTAAGCCGGAATTAATGATTGCTCTAGCTATCCTGGATACACCGGGAGCATTGTTAATTTGCAACGGCTATAAAGACCGAGAATACATCGAAACGGCATTGTTAGCCCAAAGACTAGGACAAACACCAATTATCGTCCTAGAACAGGTGGAAGAAGTCGATTTGGTGATTGCGGCTAACCGCCAGTTAGGAATTAAGCCAATTTTGGGAGTTCGCGCCAAATTAAGCACTCAAGGAATGGGACGTTGGGGAACTTCTACAGGCGATCGCGCTAAGTTCGGGCTAACAATTCCTGAAATCATGGAAGCTGTTAACAAGTTACGCGAAGCTAACTTGTTAGATTCTTTGCAGTTAATGCACTTCCATATTGGCTCACAAATTTCTGCCATCAATGTGATTAAAGATGCCATCCAAGAAGCTAGCCGCATTTATGTAGAGTTAGCGATGTTGGGGGCAGATATGAAGTATCTGGATGTTGGCGGCGGCTTGGGTGTAGATTACGACGGCTCCCAAACCAACTTCTACGCCTCAAAAAACTACAACATGCAAAACTATGCCAATGATATTGTGGCAGAGTTAAAAGATACTTGTGCAGAGCGGCAGATAGCCGTACCAACACTGATTAGCGAAAGTGGCAGAGCGATCGCCTCCCACCAGTCAGTACTCATCTTTGATGTTCTCAGCACTAGTGATGTCCCCCTGGATTTACCAGAACCCCCACAAGAGGGAGAATCCCCCGTGATCAAATACTTGTGGGAAACTTATCAATCCATCAACCAAGAGAATTATCAAGAGTTCTACCACGACGCGGCTCAATTTAAAGAAGAAGCCATCAGCCGCTTCAACTTAGGAATTCTCCGCCTCCAAGAACGTGCTAAGGCCGAGCGACTCTACTGGGCTTGTTGTCAAAAGATACTTAACATCACTAGACAGCAAGAATACGTACCCGACGAATTGGAAGACCTAGAAAAAATCATGGCTTCCATTTACTACATTAATCTGTCAGTGTTTCAATCAGCACCAGATTGTTGGGCGATCGACCAGCTATTTCCTATCATGCCGATACATCGCCTGGACGAAGAACCCATCCGGCGAGGCATTTTGGCAGACCTCACCTGTGATAGTGATGGCAAAATCGACCGCTTTATTGACCTGCGCGATGTCAAATCAGTGTTAGAACTGCACACCTTCAAGTCAGAAGAACCCTACTATTTGGGTATGTTCCTCAATGGAGCTTACCAAGAAATTATGGGCAATTTGCACAACTTATTTGGCGATACCAATGCAGTTCATATCCAGTTGACACCCAAAGGCTACCAAATTCAACACGTTGTCAAGGGTGACACCATGAGCGAAGTGGTAAGTTACGTGCAGTATGACGCTGAGGATATGGTGGAAAATATTCGCCAACGTTGTGAGAAAGCTTTAGAAGAAAAGCACATCACCTTAGCCGAATCTCAAAGACTGCTACAAACCTATGAGCAGAGTCTAGGAAGATACACGTATCTCAATAGTTAGGTTACAGAGTACAGGGTACAGGTTACACATCTATCTCCTGTACCCTGTAACCTATTCCCTATTCCCTAAATTGCATTCGTCCCCAACAATTCTTCAATTGCTTGCCGTTCCAGAGGGGCTTGGGATGGTGGCGTTTGCCGGGCATCGGTAATCAGCCAGTCTAAAGCAGCAGCCTGTACATCTATTGCTGCCCCTGTTTTATCCACGCAGTAACGTCCAAATACTAACTTATCAACTAGTCGTACTCCAGGAGCCAATCGTGACCATTCAAAAATGACACTGTTTTCTACAGTGGCTCCACTGCATATCCAGCAATTCGGGCCAATCATTGCTGGACCGACGATTTTAGCTCCATCTTCTATTCTGGTCATGCCACCAATGTAAACTGGGCCGGTAATATCCACCTTGTCCCAATTCACAGCAACATTTAAGCCAGTGTAGATTCCAGGCGCGACTTCATTACCGGGAATTTGCACATTTTTGATTTCGCCTAGTAGTACACCACGAATGGCTCGCCAGTAATCTGGAACTTTCCCAATATCTACCCATTCAAAGTCCATCGCAATGGCGTAGAAGGGCGCACCAACTTCCACTAGTTTGGGAAACAGCTGGCTACCAATGTCATATTCAACTCCAGAAGGTATGTACTTAAACACCTCTGGTTCAAAAATGTAAATACCTGTGTTGATGTTGGTGCTGATAGCTTCTTCTGTTGAAGGTTTTTCTTGGAAAGCTTTTACTCGACTATCTTCGTCAGTAACGACTACACCGTAACTAGAAACTTCTTCCAGTGGGACAGACTTGGTAATGATCGTAGCAATTGACCCTTTGGATTTATGCCACTTCACAGCCGCAGATAAATCTAAGTCAATTAAGGCATCACCACACAACACCACAAAGGTATCGTCAAAAAATGGTGAAAAGTCTTGGATGCGGCGCATTCCTCCCGCCGAACCAATTGCTTCTCCCACCAGTTTGCCGTCGTCGTCAATTTTTCCTTCAAAAGAGTAGGCAATTTCTACGCCAAACCTTTGACCATCACGGAAATAATTTTCAATTTCTTCAGCCAAATGACTAACGTTGACCATAATTTGGTCAAATCCATGTTGACGTAAAAGTTCGAGTAGAAATTCCATCACTGGCTTTTGCAGGATGGGAATCATCGGTTTGGGAATTGTATAGGTAATGGGACGCACACGAGTACCCTTACCTGCTGCAAGAATCATCGCTTTCATAAAATTTTATTCCTCAACCACAAGCCAGTTTACTTTTATCGAGTGATACTTAATCATCAGTTTTTATTTCTGCTCTAAGTAACTCCTAAAAACAGGGATAACAGGAATTTGCTGGTTATTGCAACCTATTAGGTATGAACAGCAATCGTTCAGTAGGGCTGAGGAGCTAAGTAGCTAGGCGAAACAGTGTAACACACAATACTATTTGAATATTTATTTAATTGGAACTGCCTAAAAGCCTGTAAGTTAGCTATGTTAATATTTTAAACTGCCTCAGTTCATCGGTTGCTCTCAAGTTTTGGAGGTGGTAGCTGAATCTGTGAGTAACCGAATTTTAATCTCCTGGTAAAACTCGTCTTGTAATAGCTCTACTTTGGATTGAGCCGAGAGCAGTAGTAGCGCCCAGAAGACACTAACTATGTGGCTGTGTTCTGATTCATGGGTAGAACCATTTTGATGTGGTTGCTTTGTTTGAGTCCACAACTGTACAAGTTGTTCTAGATTCAAACAATTTTGTTCTAGAAGTAACTCTCTGGCTGAACGATGCAACACTTGCTCTAACTCTCCAGCTACTTCCGTCAAGTTTTCTTGGTGAGCTAACTCTAGCGCCTCCCGCATATTTTGGGCATTAGACTGACGCTTGGGACGGACAGGTTTGCTGACTTTTTGCACCAGTTTTAGCTGGTTCGCCATGAGCTGCAATTGCTCGATCAATTCTTGCAGGGTGACGCGGCGCTTTGGCGGTGGCATTGCTGACGGACGGCGACGCAAGTGGCGCTCTAATTGCAGACGATGAGCTGGATGTAATAACCCATCTTCACTTTCTGGTATGGCATCATCTGCTATAGTTTCCTGTGCATTTTCTCCTGAAGATAATTGCATCAAAGTGTTCGCCTTGAATAACACTAGCATCGATGCTGACAAAAAAGCCTGTCCAGATTGAGACAAATCAGCTTCATAGCCTCTGGCTGTTGCCTCCGGTGCCATTAGTTCTAGGTAACGGTCAATCACCTCAATTACCTGGACATCCCAAGGATCTATTTCTCCTTGTTCAGCCTGATCAATGAGGAGTGTGATTGTCTCTAATAACTCGGAAGCATCCATTGTGATTTCCGATTGTGCAAGTTTTGGTTTAAGGTATTGGGAAAAATATTAGCTTTAGACCCGTAAAAAAATGGTGTGGACACAAGCACAAAATTATAGTGCATTAAGACCGCTACACAACTTGTTTTCTGCAAAAAAAACAATACTGCATTTTGGGCGTTGCTGACTGAAAATATGAATTAGTCGGGCTTACGCCCCGCTACGCTAACACGCAAAGGCAAGCCAGTGCGTTGGGCGGGTTTCCCGACTTGTAGCAACTGGCGCGCAAAGACGCAAAGGTACAAAGATGAAAAAGAGTAATTTTGCCATTTCATATCCTGATTCAGCAACGCCGCATTTTGAATAACAATTGGATGTTAGCGCATGAGTGGGCTTGAGCGATCGCGTCCTAGTAGGAGTGATGCACTTTTAATTGGGGGGTGAATTATGAGTAACTGTAACAGTCGATACAAAATCACTAGGCTTGCCATTCTTAATCGCGTCGAAAATGCCTTTGAACGTACCAGCAATAGGAACAGCAACAAGTGTCCCCAACAAACCAGCAATCTCAAATCCCATCAAAATAGCTATAAAAATCCAGATGGGATTTAGGCCAATAAAGTTACCGAGTAACTTTGGCCCTAAAAGATTATCTTTAATTTGCTGCATGACTATTGCCACCACAGCAACTTGAACTGCCAACCATCCATTTTGTAATAGTACCAAGATAGTCACTAAACCAATGCCTAAAGTTGCCCCAATAAAAGGAATAAGTTCAGAAATACCGATGAGGATGGCAAACAACAGGGCAAAGGGCACTTTCATGATTAAGAAAATCGGGGTGAGGCTAATCACCATGAACAACCCTAGTAGCAACTGACTCAGGAAAAAGTTGTGGAAATTTAACTTTAAGGATGTGGTCAAAGGGATTCTAATATTGGAGGGTAAGAGATTAACTAGACCATACCAAACGCGATCGCCATAGAGGAGCATATAAAATGCCAACACAACCACTAACACCACATTGAGTAATCCTGACAGTAACGTTCCCGCAAATCCTACGGCACCAGACGCTAGCTGTTGCACTAAATTCTGAATGTTGGCATTGATTTGATTACTCACCACCCGCAAATCTAAAGGCAAACGTCGCTGCTTGGCAAACACCTCAAACTGTTGTAGGTTGGCTTGACTAGTGGTCAACCAATCAGGAATTTTATTTAACAGTTGAATGGTTTGGTCAATCACCATCGGTACTAGCGTAACGCCCAGAATTACCAACAGAGTCAGAGTTACAAGTAAAACAATGATCACTGCTTGAGTACGAGTGATTTGGGCACGTTCAAAGAACTTAACCGGGTAATTGAGTAAAAAAGCGAGAATCGCCGCAATGCTCAAAATAGTAATGGGATGCTGGAAATAACGAAAAAGTACAGACAGCAACCAGACATTGAGAGCGATAATTGGACCGCTCAGACCATAAATTAACAAACGTTGCAGGGAGGCTGAACGGCGCATTTGACGCAATCTATTTTGTATACTCGTAGATACAATTTTTACAACTGTTATTGGTGCTAGTCATCAGAGATATTTTGATCAAAGACGTGTATAAGCATATCTGATACTTAAGCATAAAATCATTATGGACAAGACTGTAGCTGATCTCCGCAAAGATTACACCTTACAAGCTTTAAGCGAAACTGAGGTTGACCCCAATCCTTTTATACAATTTAAAAAATGGTTCGAGCAGGCTCTGGCAGCTCAACTTCCCGAACCCAATGCTATGAGCCTTGCTACCTCTACACCACATGGTCAGCCTTCGGGAAGAATGGTGCTACTAAAAGATTTTGATGAACGAGGCTTTGTTTTTTTCACCAACTACAATAGTCGCAAAGGACAAGAACTCACAGAAAATCCCCAAGCAGCCTTAGTTTTTTGGTGGGTAGAACTAGAACGCCAAGTGCGAATTTGTGGGCATGTGGAGAAAGTTTCGGAAACTGAATCAGATCACTATTTTCATAGTCGTCCTCCTAACAGTCGCCTAGGTGCGTGGGTATCTCATCAAAGCGAAGTTATAGAAAGTCGAGAATTCCTAGAACAACGTTTGCAGGAGTTTCAAAGCAAATATGAAAATCAAGAAATTCCCCGACCACCTCATTGGGGAGGCTTACGAGTGATCCCTAAAGAAATTGAGTTTTGGCAAGGTCGCCCTAGCCGTCTGCACGATCGCCTGCTGTATACTCACTTGAATGATGGAGGTTGGAAAATAGAGCGATTGTCACCTTGAAAAGTGCTGAGTGCTTCCTGAGTGCTGAGTGCTGAGTGCTTCCTGAGTGCTTCCTAAGTGCTGAGTGCTGAGTGCTGAGTGCTGAGTGCTTCCTAAGTGCTGAGTGCTGAGTGGGTTAATTTTTTAGTCTCCAGTCCCTTTTCTAAGTGCTGAGTGCTGAGTGCTGAGTGCTGAGTGCTGAGTGCTGAGTGGGTTAATTTTTAGTCTCCAGTCCCTAGTTCCTAGCTATATCCATCCCAAGCAATGGGGAAGGTGTAATCGGAGAATAAGGGTAAATCGTGGTTGTCGTTGCGAGTTTCTTCATCTAGAACTTTGACTACTCTGTTATAAATGTCTTCTGCTTGTTGTGGGGAATCACCAATGCTGGTTAACCCCAACTTACCAAACTGAGAAAGACAACCCATGAGATGAAAAACTGTGCCTGTTTCTGTACCACTATCAAAATGCAAGCGATGGTGGGCGATAATATCCATCAAATCGTTGGGTAACAATCCCCGATAACGGTCTTTTTGGAGGTTGTCGGTGGCGATATAGTATTTGGGACGGCCTTGCTGACTGTAAAATAACCCTGTGGAAAGGTCATAGCGACCGTTAGTTAATAATTTCAGCGTCATGAAAGGATGAGTTGTGCCACCTTTACGCAAGTTAATTTCGATCGCCTGAATATCCCACTCACCATTACCCTGGTCAACGGTGATAAAATCAACGCCAAATCGTTCAAATGCGCCTTTTTCGGAGAGCTTTTTGCCAATTTTTAAACCCCATTGCTGCAATTGCAACCGATAGCTGGGATCAGCAGGAAATCGGCAACCAAGATAAATTTGACCGTCTGGCCCTCCCAAAATTTGGTCGTGGGTGGAGACAATTTCTACTTCACCAGTGGGTGTGATGCGTCCTTGGACACTGGGCGATCGCTTGATTTCTCCTTCCACAAATGCCTCAGCAATTGCCCCTAATTCGGGAATTCTGCTGGAAAAATTCGCCCAAGTTTCTTTTTTGGCTTGAAAGCGCAAAGTTGAAAAGCGATCGCTAATTGTGGCGACTCTGTGGTTCCGGGAAACTTGCCCTGGTGCTATATCCATCATTGGTCTCAAATCTAACAGGGCATTACCTTCTCCGGAAATGCCTTCGTTGAGTTTCACAACTATTCGTTGTAATGTCGGTTGGCGTTCCCATAAATCACAAGCCACTTCTGCTAAATCTTGCTGATTCCATACCTTTTCGCTGCCATCTGGATGAGGGACTCCACTTTCTGCAAAGATTTGCCGACTACCACTTTTTGTCCCCCAAATCTGTAAATCTGGTGCAGCTGCATACAATGGCACATTTAATTTGAGAGATAATTCAGCTTCTAAAAATGTGGAGTTGTAGCACGTCATAAATGATTTTTCTAGCCTCAGTGCTTGGCGAATTCGCTCTAGCAACCGGGGGCGTTCTAAAATTTTGGCAGTCAGGGGTCTGAGAGAAGAATCATAAGTAGAAAGCAGTAGTAAACGATTGCGGGCGTGAGAAAACGGGATTCCGGGTAAAAGTTGCAGATAGTAATCAATAATACTAGGATGCAGAGGCATAGAAGTGACATAAATCAGCCTCGTGCGGGGATTTCGCAAGCGCATCAAGGAAAATAATAATCTTTCTTCATAATGCTCACAGCCTTCTATTTTATGGAGTTCACGCTGGTCGATGCTGAGGGAGGGGACAATTAAAATATCCGCCTCACTATTGTCAAATAGCTCGATAGTTGGCCAGCGATCGCACAAAGTTAACTGTAGATGGCGAAACTTATCAACTTGGTCTAACTCTGAAATATTGAGCATCACCATAGTCCCTACCCTGTATTGATCCCCAACACTGCTGTACTACTCTGGTATATACCAAAGCCAGTCAGATAAATCTAATATGCAATACTTCTTTGACTGTTGAATCCTGTAGACGCTGCTGCGGCTTCCCCAAGTGAAGCAACTAACATTACTAAGTGAAGAAATAAAATATCACCAGTATTCTTCAACTTACATAGACAAATATTTTTGTTAATAAGTGCCTTAACACAATTTAATGACATGCATTGTTTTTCTATTCCCTATTCCCTACCTCCACGAGTAGTCTATAAATCAAATCAGATTGCTGAAATTGTATGTATAGAGATGTTGCATACCATGTTTCACTTGAGTTACTTAGTCAATTACCTTCTAGAATGAAGAACATTATCTGCAAAAGTTTATTACTGTACTTGTTGTTCATATCGGGAGGGTATGATGGGCCGTCCAATAATTCTGGGGATTGTCGGTGATAGTGCCGCAGGCAAAACAACACTGACTAGAGGGATTGCTCAGGTACTAGGGCCAGAAAATGTGACTCTCATCTGTACCGATGATTATCACCGCTATGATCGTCAACAACGTGCAGAAATTGGCATCACCGCCCTTCATCCTGACTGTAATCATCTCGATATTATGCAGCAGCACCTATCGCTGCTACGCACGGGACAGCCAATTCTCAAGCCAGTTTATAGCCATAAAACTGGGACATTTGAGCCGCCACAGTATATCAAGCCCAAGAAATTCGTCATTATTGAAGGCTTACTCGGTTATTCTACTCGTGCAGCCCGTGAGGCTTATGACGTAAAAGTTTATTTAGCACCCCCTGAATCACTACGCGCTCAATGGAAAGTAAAACGCGATACCCAAAAGCGGGGTTATACTGAGGAACAAGTATTAGCAGAACTAGAAAAGCGAGAACCAGACTCAGAAAATTTTATTCGTCCACAACGGCAATGGTCGGATATAGTAGTGAGTTTTTACCCAGCCAGTGATGATGTTGACGAAAACAACGGACATTTAAACGTGCGTTTAGTACTGCGACCAACAATTCCTCATCCTGATTTTACACCAATTCTTAACTTAACTAATGGTAATTCTGATTCAGCGATTCGTCTGGGATTAGACCGGGATATGAGTAAACCTGTGGATGTGTTGGAAGTTGATGGTCATGCTACTTTAGAGCAGGTGAATAAGTTAGAGCATATTTTATGTTCGGATATGCCTTACTTACTAAATGTGTGCGATCGCGAAAGTAACCCCGAATTAGGCAAAATTGCTGGGACAACGGGAGAAACATTGCAAAGTTACCCCCTAGCGCTTACCCAGTTAATTATTACCTACCACATGCTGAAAGCAACGCAAATGCATCAATAACTGAGCGTTGCTGAATCAAGGGATGATTCTTGTGGGATGCCCATCCCACAAAACCAGCAAAATCTTCCCGCAAATATGCAGCGCCATAACTGAGCTAGGGAATAGAGGCAGTACCATACTTAGTGCTTCCTGTCAAGCTCTGCGAGCAGACTGCTACAGCCGATTCTTTGTCGGTATCACAATCATTGAGAAATAGGGTACTTGATCTGGATCAACCTGATCCAGGGGTATAATTCTCTGCTGTGCCATGGTCGCCCGCTCAATATATAATGCTCGTGATGCTAACCCTAATTGATGCAGGATATCTCGCACTTTGGTAAAATGGCGACCTAGCTTCATAATTGCCGCCGCATCTGTTGCTAGTAGGTGTGTAATTAACTGTTCTGCTGGTAGTGGGGCAGGTAAAACCGTGAGAATGTCGTTGTAGTAGGTAAAAGGTACACCCAAGGATACCGGACAAGCCATGAGTGAGGAAACTCCCGGTACAACTTCGGTTTCATACTGCTCAGATAAACGTGTAAAAACATACATAAATGAGCCGTAGAAAAACGGGTCACCCTCACACAGTACTACTACATCTCGTCCGGTGGCTAAATGTTCGGCAATTGGTGCAACTTCTTTGTCATAAATAGAATTTGCTGTTTCTGGTTCCAAGGCGCGAGGGAGGTGAAACAGTACCTCGATTTGATTGCCAGTTAGGTATTGAGACACGATCGCCCGCGCTATACTTTCTTTATCTGTGGCTGATTGATAAGCAATCACAGGGGCAGATTGTAACAGCCGTAATGCTTTCAATGTTAATAATTCTGGATCACCTGGCCCGACACCAATTCCATATAGACGGCCTTTGGTTTTTATGTTCATTCTTCCTCCGTTGCCAGGGCGTTAACTGCGGCGGCGGCGATCGCACTGCCACCACGCCGACCATGTAATGTTAAAAATGGCACTCCTCTGCTATCTGCCGCTAGTGCCGCTTTGGACTCGGCTGCACCCACAAATCCCACGGGAAAGCCTAAAATCACCGCAGGTTTAGGCGCGCCCTCATCTAACATTTCTAGTAACCTAAATAGAGCTGTGGGTGCATTACCAATGGCTACTACTGCCCCTTCTAGATGCTTGTGCCATAATTCCAAGGCAGCCGCAGACCTAGTATTACCAAAATGTTGAGCCATTTCTGGTACTTGCGGATCATAAAGGGTACAAATAACTTGGTTGTTTGCTGGTAGCCGTCGCCTAGTAATACCTTCGGCAACCATGCGGCAATCACACAAAATTGGCGCACCCTCTGCTAATGCCACACGTCCAGATGGTACTGCTGTTGGTGAATATCCTAAGTCGGTGACTATATCCGTCATTCCACAGGCATGAATCAGACGAACCGCAACTTTTGCTACATCCGATGGCAGCACATCTAAGTTGGCTTCTGAGCGGATAATGGCAAAGGAATGACTATAGATTTCGTTAGCGTCTCGGATGTAATTAGACATTGGGGAGTAGGAGTGGGGAAAGTAAGGCCAATGGGGATTAAAACAAAATTTTCTCGCGGCAAGTTGGTGAGAATAACTGCTTTAATTGAGCAATATCATGGCGATTGACAAATTCCCTAAAGGTTTCATCAGGGTTTTTACTGTGAATTTTATACACTTGTAGCATCTGCCCCACGAGTATAGGGAGTTGGGCAATATTCACATGTTGATAAATTTCATCACCGAGTTTCTGGTTACTATCACCTTTACCAACATAAATGTCATAGGCTGGCGAACTTCCAGTTTCGGATTCTTGGCTGACACCGAGTAAGGTGATGTCACTTTTGCTGTGCTGGGCGCAAGATTTTTTGCAGCCGCTAAAGTGAATATTAATTGGGTGATTGAGACTAACACGAGTGGCGAGATATTTTACTAATGTCAACGCATCACCTTTGGTATCTGTGGCAGAAGCCGCACAACCCCTGATACCAGAACAGGCAACTAATGCACTATTAATATTTTTGGTTGAGAAATCTAATCCTAAAGAAGCTATTTTACTCTCGACATCCCTAACTAATTGCTGAGGAATGTCAGTTAACAGCAAATTTTGCCAAGGAGTTAGTCTGAGTGTGCCGCTACCATATTTTGCTGCTAAATCAGCTAAACCCCGAATCTGCTGACCTTCGAGTCTACCAAGCGGTAACACCACACCAATATAAAATAAACCTGGCTGATATTGGGGATGAATGCCAATATGACGATGTTTCGTATCTGATTTCTCCGGCAATTCTTCTGTTTGCACAGAAGTGAGGTTGCTTCTGAAGAGAGGAAAAGTTAGCTGTTGTATAACTTGCTGAAGATAAGTGTCACAACCTAAACTATTGAGCAACTCTCTCAGTCGCAGTTTACGCCTACTGTCAGGATCACTATGATTGAGATAAACTGCTGCCAAAGCTGCCAAAACTGGTAAACATTGCTCTGGCAGTAACAAAATTCCTGTATCAATAGGTGGTTCACCTTGTAAACCGAAGCTGAGACAGAGACGGAAGTAAACTCTGTTGTCAACTAAGACAGCAGCAAACATGATATCGTTGAGGCGATCGCATACCGAAACTGTCCCACCACCATCAAAGCCAACGCTAAATTTTGCCGAAAGTCCCGATAAGGCAGGATGTTCAACAATGTAGTTATCCCAACTTTGAATCAAGGGACGAGTATCAATTAATTCTTGCGGGTCAATACCAGCCGTGGGGCTGGTCATGATATTGCGGATGTGGTCTACAGCAGGATTGCGCGCACCTAATCCCACATCCTGTAAATTTTTTAAGATTGTCGCATTTATGCCTGTGCGGATTTCCCTGACTTGTAGGTTGGCTCGATTAGTCACATCCACATAGCCACCCCCATACTGATCTGCTATGTCTGCGATCGCGTGACATTGTTTACTATCTAGAATCCCACCAGGTATTCTGATGCGAGATAATATCCCATCTTGGGCGGGTGTGGCATAAAACAAGCCAGGACAAGTGGCAAAACCAGACAGCAAAATAACAACTCCTTCCCTGTGCAACGCAGAAAGTAGATAGTAAGCGTGTCTTGAAGACACTGCTGGAGTTGGCATTCTGACTTGGAAAGTAAAAGAAAAAATGGATTTTATCCTTTTGCCTTGCCATTACAGCTGCGGCACAGTCCCAGAATCTCACCGGAGTTTCCCAACCCAAGCTTTAGTAATGTAGCATGAGAAAGGATTCAGTGTTCTGGATGCTTCATATTTTTAATGGTTAAGCGTTGTACAACTTAATATTTAGTTAAACAATAGTGCTTGTTATTTCCGGAGGGTTTGTCTATTCGCCAGATGAGAAGTTGGTAGTTGTGGGGAAATGCCAACTTAAAAGTAATTTTTTGGCTTTGCATATTTGCGATTTGTGGGATGGGCATCTTGCCCGTCCTTTGCATTTCCGGGCGGGCAAGATGCCCGCCCTATAAGAATCAGGGATGATTCAGCAACGTTTATTTTTCTAAGTTACTAAATCAACTAACGTGTCGCACTGGAAGCGGACTACACATGAGACTAAGCAACCGCGATAATGCTCAGACGTGAATACTGATAGTGTGATATGGTTTTGGTCAGGATCTAAAATGCGTTTCACTTTGCAGATTTGCATTTTGTTTTTACAGTAAGCAATAATGCGATCGCCTGCCTTGATATCTAATGCTTTAATTTTCAATTAATACTCAACTTAATCAATAAGTTTTATTAGCTAAAGTGAAGATATATTGCTATATTTCACTTGCTCAACAGTTATAATCTTTGTCTATCATAACACACTCATAAAAAACTCTAAACTAATCAAATTTTATAGTTAACAAAGGAAGAGGGAAGAAGAAAGAAGGAAGAAGTCTTCTTTCTTCTTGCCAAACGGGTTTGAATCCCCCACTAATTTTCCTTCTGACTTCTGGCTCCAACAGCACTTCCTTCTTTAATTATTTAGTTAGTTTTTAGTTCAAACATGCGTTATTACTGCCCCATAGTCTATTGTTCATTGTAGAAAAATGAACAACATCCAGTTAAATTATTATTAGTTGTCTATGATACGGAAATGGCTCTCGATTGTTGGCATTGGGGAAGATGGGTTACAGGGGTTAAGTGCGATCGCTCGTGCCCTCGTTGATCAAGCTGAAGTGATTATCGGCGGCGATCGCCATTTAGCAATGTTACCCCCAGATGACCAACGCGAGAAAATTGTTTGGGCTTCTCCTATTAGCACTTCCATAGCCGAAATTATCCACCGCCGTGGTCAATTAATCTGTGTACTGGCTAGTGGTGACCCCATGTTTTATGGTATCGGTGTCACCCTCACCCGCCAAATTCCCATTGCCGAAATCACGATTATCCCTGCGCCTTCAACCTTCAGTCTTGCCTGTGCCAAATTAGGATGGTCGTTAACTGAAGTAGAAACCTTGAGTTTGTGCGGTCGCCCAGCCTCTTTACTTCAGTCTTACATCTATCCAGGGGCGAAGCTGTTGATTTTGAGTGCAGGTAAAGATACACCTGCAATTGCTGCTGAGATATTGACAAAGCGTGGCTATGGTGATAGCAAAATTACCATCTTAGAACGGATAGGTAACATTCATGAACGAATTATCGAAAGTACAGCTGCATCTTGGAGTGCAATAAAAATTGCGCCTTTGAATGCGATCGCCGTCAATTGTATTGTTGATTCTGGGGTTGAACCTTTACCGCGAATACCAGGACTACCAGATAACGCTTATCATCATGATGGACAGTTAACCAAACGAGAAGTCAGGGCAGTTACCCTGTCAACATTAGCACCCAATCCAGGAGAGCTACTATGGGATGTCGGTGCGGGTTGTGGTTCAATTTCTATCGAATGGATGCGTACTCATCCTCGATGTCGAGCGATCGCGATTGAACAAAATGCTGCAAGAATTAATTACATTGCCAATAATGCTGCTAGTTTAGGGACTCCCAACCTGCAAATCATCACCGGGAAATCTCCCCAAATCCTCAAAGATTTACCCACACCCAATGCTATCTTTATTGGTGGTGGAGTCACAGCCGAAAAACTTTTTGATATATGTTGGCAAGCATTAAGTCCGGGTGGGCGATTAGTCGCCAATGTTGTCACCATAGAAGGCGAACAAACCTTATTTCAATGGTATGAAAAAGTTGGTGGTAATTTCACCCGCATTGCTATTCAAAGAGTGGAACCTATTGGCAAATTTTTAGGATGGAAGGCAATGGCACCTGTAACCCAATGGGTAGCAATAAAACCTAAAAACTTTAAATAATAGTGGATTTTCCAATTATATAGTGGTGCGTGACAGCAAATCGATGATTTATTTTTCACTCATATAATTCATGCTGTCAAACACACTTTTAGTTAAGAATTTAGTTGTGATAATTCATTTCTGACTTGATCTAACATCTCTTGATATCTGGCATCCATCATCCCAGTTCCAAAATCACCATTTAAATATTGCCGCAAAAGACTTTCTGCTGTTTCGTAATCGGCGATCGCACTTGGTTTATTCCCTAAATCCTTGTAAAGATTACCTCTTAATAAGTACTCGTCAGCATTGGTACTACTAACACCAATTAATTGAGTCAAATCTGAAATCGCTTTCTGTTTTTCACCTAATTTTTCATAAGCCCTAGCCCTATTCCAATATGCAGGACGACTAAAACCAAGCCTACCTGTATTTTGCCTAATGACTTCGGTATAGTCTGCCACTGCGGCTTTGTAATTCCCAATTGCAGCGTAAGCATTTGCACGATGATAGTAGGGTTCTTCAGCTTTAGGATTGAGCCGAATTGCCTGGGTGAAAGAAGAAACCGCAGCGAGTGAGTCTTTTTGGCAATCCTCTTGAAAGTGTCCCATACCTATGAAGTCATTTACTGTATTAAGATATGGTGGCTTAACCGTTTGGCAAACAGAAGAAGCATTAGAAGTTGGTATTTGTGCAACAACTAATGGTATTGAAAAACCTAGCAGCAAAATAGATGATGTATAAGCTAATAAAGAAGGTCTAGAGAAGGCAAGTTTCATAATTATATGATCCAGAAGAATTTTTACTAAAACTTAAGACTGGTGTTCGTAGATTGCACCTTTTACCAGTGTAATTTATGCCAATAGTAATTAGTTTAGCCTAAATATTTTTAATTGGGATAAGACAAGACCCAGAAAGCAAAAGGGAAAAGGATTTTATCCCCATTAATCTTTATTCACATAGTTTAATTTTATTGTGCCAATTTACATCTTTTAGCAAATGATTAAAATTGCGGTTACAAGAACAAGTCCGTGATTAGCAAGCTACAAAACTCTTAATTTTTCTTAGAGGTTGTTTGAAAAGTCTAAATTAATACCAGCCCTGGCGATTAGAAATCGCGGCTACACAGACATGAAGCGCAGCTTCTTCCCGAAGGGAAGGCCACCTCCGTGGGTTTCAAATGCCTAATTTTGTGTTAGTCCGCGCAGGCGGACTTTGTTTGTGTAGTAGCGTAAAGCCCTAAAGGGCATAGCTGCGCTTACCGAGGAGCGTGCCGGAGGCTCTATTATATTCGCCCAAAACTTTTCAAACATGCTCTTAGTCCGCGCAGGCGGACTTGGTTTGTTTAGCCGCGACTTCCAGTCGTTGGGGCTTGGTGCTAAAATCTTCTATCCCCCTACGCCCTACCTCCTACCTAAAGGTTGTATCTTTCATACCCAAGCTAGAAGTGAGGGACTTTCACGCTTATCTAGCATACAGAAGTAACAAGGGAAATGTACCTCTAAACACCCGTCACATAGAACCACAGTTGTTGAGGAGAGAAAAATGAGGTCGTGACCTGCTAGAGTTCTGGAATTTATCATGCATGAACTGCTTTTAGCTGCCTTAGACAGTGAGCAAAAAACTGTTCTGCGTCAGCTGATATTTGCATTGCAAGCTTCACATAAGCGTTACTTCCTGAGAAACGAAATCCTACATGCTTTTGCGGAATACTGTCACCAATCTCAAAAGCCAGCTTACTTTTTCCACTCTTCCTCTATCAGTCAACTAATTCACTATACCCATGAAATGATCTTGGAAGAAGATAGCACTTGGTTTCTTGTCCGACCCAGGATTGCTAGCCAACAAGTGTGGCGATTGAAATCTGACTTTACCGGGTTTGATCTGGTGACACCCCAGGTATGGTTAGATGTAAGCGATCGCCTAGTTAACCGTTACCAATCTCACATTCTAGAAATTGACCTCCAACCTTTTTACAAAGGTTCCCCGAAAATCAGTGACTCGAGAAATATTGGTCAAGGTCTAGCCTTTCTCAACCATTACTTGTGCAATCAACTGTTGATTGACACGCATTATTGGTTAGAGGTGTTGTTTCAGGCATTATATCAACTGACATATGACGAAATGCCCTTGCTGATTAGCGATCGCATTCCCTCAGGTATTCACCTAGCCAAACAAATAAAGCAAGCCCTAAAATTTTTAAATCAGCTACCCCCTGAAGAACCCTACAAAAATTTTCGTGATGACCTCCAAGAACTTGGCTTTGAGCCAGGATGGGGAAATACTGCTGGGCGAGTATGCGAAACTCTAGAACTTTTAGAGCGGCTGATTGACAGCCCACAACCTGCTATCCTTGAAGCATTTGTGGCCCGTGTCCCTGCTATTTTCCGCGTCGTCCTCATCTCCATACACGGCTGGGTTGGTCAACAGGATGTGTTAGGAAGAGATGAAACACTAGGTCAAGTAATTTATGTTCTTGAACAAGCTCGGACTTTAGAAAATAAACTACAAGCAGAAATCAAACTTGCTGGTCTTGACTTGTTGGGCATTCAACCCCATGTAATTATTCTTACTAGACTCATTCCTCACTGCGAAGGTACAGAATGTAACCTCCGTCTAGAAAAAGTTCAAGATACAGAAAATGCCTGGATATTGCGTGTTCCTTTCGCTGAATTCAATCCTGTTGTCACCGACAATTGGATATCTAAATATGAGATTTGGCCTTATCTAGAAACATTTGCTCAGGATGCAGAAAAAGAATTGCTAGCTCAATTCCAAGGTTGTCCTAATCTAATTGTTGGCAACTACAGTGATGGTAACTTAGTCGCTTCACTCCTTTCCCGCAACCTGAAAGTCACTCAGTGCAACATTGCTCACTCCCTGGAAAAGCCTAAACACTTATTTAGTAACTTATATTGGCAAGATTTAGAAGACCGTTACCACTTCTCGGCACAATTCACCGCCGATTTAATTAGCATGAATGCTGCTGATTTTATTGTCACTTCGTCCTACCAAGAAATTGTGGGCACACCAGAAACAATGGGGCAATATGAATCCTACAAGTGTTTCACTATGCCTCAGTTGTATCATGTAGTTGATGGAATTGAATTGTTTAGCCCTAAGTTCAACGTCGTACCGCCGGGAGTTGATGAAGATATTTTCTTCCCCTATAACCAAAATTTAGAACCAGATCCCAGCCTGCGTACCCAAATCTACGATCTACTATTTAGCCGTGAAGACCCCCAAATTCTTGGTTGCTTAAAAGACCCAGACAAGCGCCCAATTTTAACTGTTGCTCCCGTTACCTCAATTAAAAATCTCACTGGTTTAGCTGAATGCTTTGGCAAAAGTCAGGCATTACAAGAGCGGTGCAACTTAATTCTTTTAACTAGTAAATTACATCCATCTGAAGCCAGAAACCCAGAAGAAGCAGAAGAAATTCAAAAACTGCATGACATCATCACTCAATATCATCTCCATGGCCATATTCGCTGGTTGGGGATGCGTCTTTCTAGCCATGACCTTGGTGAAGCCTACCGAGTAATTGCTAATTGTCAGGGAATTTATGCCCACTTTGCTCTCTTTGAAGCTTTCGGACGCAGTATTTTAGAAGCCATGATTTCCGGCTTACCAACTTTCACTACTAAATTTGGTGGTGCTTTAGAAATTATTGAGGGTCTAGAAGATGAGTTTCATCTTAACCCTACAGATTTAGAAGGAACAGCCGAGAAAATTTTAGCTTTCTTTGACAAATGTGATAATTACCCCCAACACTGGAACGAAATCTCCGAGTGGATGAGCCAGCGAATTCTTAACAAATATAATTGGCAGCTACACACAACTCATTTACTATTGCTGGCTAAAATGTTTAGATTCTGGAACTTTGCATCTCCAGAAGATAACGAAGCGAGAGATCGCTACGTAGAAACCTTATTCCATTTGATTTATAAACCCAGAACCGAAAAAATTTTAGAAAAGCATATGCATCTTTCATCTCCGATTCAAAATTAAAAATTATCAATGCAAAAATTTTTAATTTTTAATTTAATAAGGCATTCATGATGGATAAAAAAAGTCCGGCTCACAACTTTATTTATACAGACTGGATATTAATTGAAACCCAGTTTGACCCTGAGCAGTTGCACTCAGGAGAAACCATCTTCACTATTGGTAATGGATATCTGGGAACACGGGGTAGTTTTGACGAAGGCTACATTCGGGCATTACCAGCTACTTTTCTTCATGGTGTCTATGATGATGTTCCTGTGGTGTACACAGAACTTGTCAACTGTCCTGACTGGTTACCGTTGATAGTGATGATTGATGGCGAGCGCTTCCGCCTCGATCAAGGTGAGATATTACAGTATGATCGACAGCTTGACCTCCGCCAAGGAATTCTTAGCCGTTCCTTACGTTGGCATAGTCCTAGCGGCAAGGTCATAGATATCCACTTTGAACGCTTCGCTAGTATGGCAGACCAGCATGTGTTAGGGCAACGCTGCCGATTAACGCCATTAAATTTCGATGGCTTGATTGAAGTTCAGGCTAGTATCAATGGCTATCCAGAAAATCAGGGTTTCAATCACTGGGAAGGACTAGACCAGGGTAAGACCGAGCAGGGAATTTGGTTACACGGCCGTACCCGCAATTCTCGGATTGATATTGGCATGGGGGCTAAATTGACAGTATTGGGAACCGAAGCGTCGCTACAAGTCAACACTGCCCCCGGATATCCTACCTTGAGTGCGACTTTCTTGGCTACATCAGCACAAACCGTGATAGTAGAAAAGTTAGTCACAGTTTTTACTTCGCGGGAGACGGACACACCAATCCTCGCAGCCCAAGAAAAGCTGGCGTACTTGCCAGACTATACAACATTGCTCGACGCCAATGAACTAGCATGGGATGAGGTTTGGCAAAACAGTGACATCCTGATTGAGGGAGATAGCACAGCCACATTTGCTGTCCGCTACAATATTTTTCAACTGCTGATTGCTGGCCCAAAGCATGATGACAAAGTGAGCATTCCCGCTAAAACCCTTTCGGGGTTTGGCTATCGGGGTCATATCTTTTGGGACACAGAAATTTTTATCTTGCCCTTTTTTACTTTTACCCAACCAGCCCTAGCTCGTAATTTACTGAGTTACCGATATCACACATTGAATGGAGCGCGCCGCAAGGCATCTCATTACGGTTATAAAGGGGCAATGTTTGCTTGGGAAAGTGCTGTTACTGGGGATGAAGTTACACCACGTTGGTCACTTCCTAGTGATTTCTACGGTGAAGACATCCGGATTTGGTGTCGTGATCACGAAATTCACATCAGTTCCGATATTCCTTATGCTGTCTGGTACTACTGGCAAGCCACTGGTGATGATGAGTGGATGCGAGACTGTGGTGCAGAGATTGTCTTAGATACCGCCATTTTTTGGAGTAGTCGAGTCGAGTTCAATGCTCAACAAGACCGTTACGAAATTCGTGGAGTCATAGGAGCTGATGAATATCATGAATTCGTACATAACAACGCTTTTACTAACCGGATAGTGCAATGGCACTTAGAAAAAACGCTCATGGTCGATGATTGGTTGCGTCACACCTACCCAGAACGAGCAGCTGAGTTAGAGGAAAAACTGCAACTCTCCTCCGGAGACGCTATGCGATCGCAATGGCAAGATATCATTGCCAAAATGTGGATTCCTTACGACCTCTCAACCGGATTAATTGAGCAGTTTGAGGGATTTTTCCAATTGGCAGATATTAACTTGGAAGACTACGAACCACGCGAGAAATCAATACAAGCCGTCCTGGGGATTGAAGAAACTAACAAGCATCAAGTACTCAAGCAGCCAGATGTATTGATGCTGCTTTATTTAATGCGGGAATCAGCTGAGTTTCCTTATAACCAAAAAACATTACAGGCAAATTGGGACTACTACGCACCCCGCACTGATATTACCTACGGTTCATCTTTAGGCCCGGCAATTCATGCCATTTTAGCCTCAGATTTAAGCAACTTAGCGGAAGCTTACACACGGTTTATGCAAGCAGCAATGGTGGATTTGGGGGATCTGCGAGGTAACACTGCTGATGGAATTCACGGGGCTAGTGCTGGGGGCGTTTGGCAGGCTGTAGTGTTTGGATTTGGTGGGATTCAACTAACAGAAAATGGCCCTGTAGCCAACCCTCACCTACCTACTGGCTGGACGCGCCTCAAGTTTAAGTTACACTGGCACGGTCAATGGCACGAATTCGATTTGCGCCCTCAACAAGTCAAGCAAGAACAAAACAACAAAGAGTTGATATCATTCTCTTCATCCTCCATCCTGAGGGAAGCTGCGATCGCATCTACATCTCCCCACACACTCAACATTAAGGGAGTTATTTTTGATCTAGATGGTGTCTTAACAGATACAGCAGAATACCACTATTTAGCTTGGCAGAAACTAGCAGATGAGGAAGGTATACCCTTTAATCGGCAGGCTAACGAACCGTTAAGAGGAATATCTCGCCGCGCTTCGCTGATGCTCATCCTTAAGGATAGACATTATTCAGACGAAGAAATTGAGGAAATGTTGGAACGTAAGAACCGCTACTATGTAGAACTTATTCGCAACATTACACCCGATGATTTATTACCAGGAGCGATCGCTTTATTGGACGAACTGCGGCAAGCTGGAATCAAAACAGCTATTGGTTCAGCTAGCAAAAATGCCCGGATGGTTGTAGAGCGCCTGGGTATTGCTGATCAAGTCGATGCGATCGCCGATGGCTACAGTGTACAACGACCTAAGCCAGCACCAGATTTATTTCTCTACGCAGCCAACCGACTAGGAGTGCTACCACAGCAATCTGTGGTGATTGAAGATGCCGCCGCAGGTGTTGAAGCCGCTTTAGCTGCTGGTATGTGGGTAGTAGGACTAGGCCCAACTGAACGCGTAGGAGCCGCTCATATTATTCTGCCTAGTCTCGCAGGTATTAAGTGGGCGGATCTGCAAGCTCAATTGAGCAACATTGCCAAACAAAACCTGTAATGAAGAGTGCTGAGTTGAAAGTGCTGAGTGCTGAGTTAACGTGAGTTCGACAAATATCAAAAACCCCTCTCCAAACCTCTCCCCTTGCAGGGGAGAGGCTTTGAAACCTTGATTTTTAGTTCACAACCAGGGAGATTTTTGCCCCTCTCCGTGTCGGAGAGGGGTTGGGGTGAGGTTCATCGAATTCACGTTGAGTTAAAAGACCGCCCACACTTCGACAAGGCTCAGTGACCGCAATTCGCGTGGTATCAACCTTCTCCCGATAGTAAAATTCCGCCCACACTTCGGCAGGGTTCAGTGACCACTAGGGGCGTGGCATTTACCGAGTGCGAAAGTGCTTCCTTCCTCTTGTCCTTACTCAGCACTCAGCACTCAGCACTGAGTATGGTAAAAGGTAACAGGGAACGGGCAACAGGCAACAGGGAAAATTACACCATTGCCAAAAATATTTTGAGATGATTTCCTCACAAGTTCCTCAAATTATTGTCCTACCTTGAATAGTATCAAGGGTCAAATTTTTTAGGAGACGATGTATGTCTATCTCTAAAAGAACCGGGCAAATATTACAATCAATTAAAAATATTCCTCAGGAATTAATTAATTATATCTCAGGTGCAGTCACCAGGATTTTCAGTCCTAGTGATGATAATTATCCAGCCACAGGAGTTCAACCTTTTGAAGGTGAGCCGGCTGATAAAGATAGTCATTGGTAGAGTTAGTATTTACCTATATTTAAGTTTTCCATATATGGAAAACCCAGTTTGTTGTTGCAAAGGTTAGTACAATGGATGTTGTTAGGAAGATTAATGATGAGTTAGCGATCGCCGGACAAAGTACACTACAACAGTTCCAATTAATTGCTGATGATGGTTATAAATCCGTACTTAATCTTCGTTCACCAGATGAACAAGATTTCCTGGCTCATGAACAGGAAAAGATTGAGTTTTTAGGATTGCAATATGTTAATTTTCCTATAAATGCTGAAGAAATTAACCATCAACTTGTTCTCCAATTATTTCCCATAATTTCTGAACTACCAAAACCTATACTGATCCATTGTGATAATGCCATTCGTGCAGCAGCAATAGTTTTCTTATACATTGCTACAAAACAAGGAATTAACTTTGAGAAGGCATTACAAAAAGCTATAAATTTAGAATTATTATAATTTGTGTAAATAGTCTAATGCTAAAAAATAGCAGATATATAAACAACCGGAAATAGGGATATTAAATACAAACAAAAGGTGCTAAATAATGACTAAAACTCTTGTTAATATTACATTAATAGTAGTGAATAAAGAGCTAGAAACAGTTTTAGAAACTTACCCTGACCATCCATATCAAGAAGCTTTTGCACATCCTGACATTAGGCAAGTTTTAATTGCTTATATTTTAAACAGAATTCCCAACCATTACATCACAGTTGACCAAGAAGACCAAAAAGAAGCATTCACCAGTGTAAATAATTTGTGGCACTCTCTAGAAGAAAATTTGCAGATAGAAGCGATAATTCACCAAGGGATTGAGAAAGTTTTATGTGAGCAAGCACAAGAAGTCAGTCGGCATATTCCAGAGGTAGTTAATCCTAGTTTGGTAGCGTCTGATTGGTTTGGCTAGTTAGCTGATTCTGTGCGAGACGCTACGCGAACATTGTAGAACTACCCCTTTCAAGATGTCATGTATTTTTCTTGGCGTCTTAGTGTCTTAGTGGTTAAAAAAATGACCTTTGAACCACTAAGGCACAAAGGTGCAAAGCCTAAAATTTTGTCCAATTTTAGCTAATATTTACCCACCTGGGGAAAAAGTAATGTAGCGATCGCTCCTCTTCGCTTAACCATGCAACTTGTTAAGCAACCATGTTAAAGCATCATCCACATTAGTAACCTGCTCTCCTGGGGGTGCAGGGGAACGATTCACCATAACCACCTTTAGTCCCAATTCTCGCGCCGCCGCAATCTTGGCATAGGTAGCATTACCACCGCTATTTTTGCTGACGATGGTATCAATTTCATGTTTAATCAAAATTTCCCTCTCCCTATAGAGAGCAAAAGGGCCGCGATCGCATATTACTATTCCCGGCGGCACTAAGGCATTCGGCTCAGGAGGGTCAATCATCCGCATCAGAAACCAAATTTCCTTCAGGTGAGCGAAGGTGTCTAGTTCTTGTCTACCAACAGTTAAGAAAACTCGTTCTGCTTGATTTTCTAGATAAAGTGCTGCAGCTTTGAGATGATCAACTTCGATCCAGCGATCGCCACATACTTTTTCCCAAGGTGGACGGATCAACTTTAAACGAGGTATTGCAACTGCCGTTGCAGCATCTGCCGCATTGCCAGAAATTTGAGTAGCAAAGGGATGGGTAGCATCGATCAACAAGTCGATTTTCATCTGACGGAGATAACTAGCCAGTCCAGCTACACCACCAAAACCCCCAATGCGTAAATCACCTAAGGGAATTGACGGTTCACGGGTGCGACCAGCTAGAGACGTAATCGCCTCAATTCCTGGGATAGTCGCAACTCTGGCAGCTAGTTCTGCTGCGTCTCCGGTTCCACCCAGAATCAAAACACGAATCATAAATATCTTCTCTGGGTTCTTTTTCCTGAGATTCCCTCAATTAACGTGAGTTCGACAAATATCAAAAACCCCTCTCCAAACCTCTCCCCTGCAAGGAGGAGCCAATGCGTTGCGCGGGTTCCCCGCGTTGTAGCAAGTGGCGTTAGAGGCTTTGAAACCTTGATTTTTAGTTCAAAACCAGGGATATTTTGCCCCTCTCCGACACGGAGAGGGGTTGGGGTGAGGTTCATCGAATTCACGTTCAATTAAATGTCTGTAGTCAGAAGAGTTTACAAGGCTCGGGGTTTTGACCTACTGGACTGACAAAACTTTAGGTATAGGTTGGGTTTAAGCAACGCGTAAAGCCCTGACGGGCATAGCTGCGCTTATCGCATAGTACCGTAGGCATACCCAACAGTGGTCAGGGTGTTGGGTCTCTACCAATTTTTTGGCATTATTTTATGTATGCCATTCCACTACCTGTAATACACGGATTTTTAAACTAAAGTCTGGTTTAAAACCTTGCTTCGAGGCTAATTCTTCCCCTTTTTGCTGTTAAGAGTTCGCGCCCCGTTTGCGTAGTATCCCTTAGGATACAGACTTAATTCAATTTCTGTCGTAGCTACTTTTTCTACAGTAATGGTGGTATCTTGGCCAAAATTCCTTTTTTCAGTGGTTCGGGTCGCTCTGACCAAGGCAGTAAACCATCAGCTTTAGCGTAGTATTGACTAGCACATGCCAGTACAGCAGATGCACTGCTATCAACAGCTAAATCGCCAAACAAATATGTTAATTTACCTTTGCCAGTAAAGGCGACGACACAAGAATGATTACAAGCACTCATACATTCAACTTCTTTGATGGGAAACTCATCTTGCAATTCCCACTCTTGCGCTAGGTGCTGAAGATGCTGTAGTAGTTTTTGACCTCCACTTTCACCTAGGCGTTTTCCATCTTGCCAAATGCTGGCGCAAGTTTTACAAACCAATAAAGCATGAGAAACTACATCAACGGGACTAGTCGTGGCATTATCAACAGTAGTCATCTGTACCTCGCAGATGTGGAGAGTCAAACAGTATACTTCGGTGGGTGTTCTGACTGGGAAAGTCAAAAGTAAGAAAATAATTTTCGTATTTCGTCTTTTGCTTTACCTTCACAGTTGCGGGACAGTGCTGGATTTACACCAACTTTCCCCCTGATCTCTGGCGGCTGATCCCCACCAGAACCGAATTTCCTCTTTATCTTACCACTAATATTTATAGTATTTTATATCCAAGTTGCTAAATAAAAACCCTAATTTTCTGAAGCCAAAATTATCCTAAATCAGGAAAAATTAGCTGCTTTCATTAAACAGAGTAAAGTATGAAAAATCACTCATTTTTAAGCTGTTTTACCTTACTCAGCACTCTTCATGTGTTTCTTAATTAGTAATTAAGTAGCTCCACCTAATTAAACGTGAAATGTCATTACGAGCATAACGCAGTGGAGCGTATCGCTAAAGGGAAAGCTTCCGCTAACGCGAAGGTGCCGGCGGCTCTAGTAATCGCAAATAATCTATCTTCCGTTTTCCCAAGTTGACCTAACTTAGTATTAGCGCTACTTCTTTAGCAAAATAAGTCAAAATCAAATCAGCACCAGCTCGTTTCATACTGGTTAGACTTTCTAAAATCACCTTTTTTTCATCAATCCAACCCATCTGTGCCGCAGCTTTAATCATGGCGTACTCACCACTAACGTTATAGGCTGCTACAGGTAGCTGTGTGGTATTGCGGACTCGATGAATAATATCAAGGTAAGCTAAAGCAGGTTTAACCATCACAATATCTGCTCCCTCAGCAATATCCAGTGCCACTTCTTTTAAAGCTTCTTTGGTATTAGCTGCATCCATTTGATAAGTATTTTTATCACCAAATTTTGGGGTAGAATCTAAAGCATCTCGGAACGGGCCATAATAGGCAGAAGCGTATTTAGCAGAATATGCCAGAATTCCTACATCAATGTAACCTTGTGCATCTAGAGCTTGGCGAATAGCTCCAACTCTGCCATCCATCATATCGGAAGGTGCGACAAAACTTGCCCCGGCGGCTGCTTGTGAAACTGCCATTTTCACCAAGACTTCGACTGTAGGATCATTTAAGATCGTACCCTGCTCATCGATTAAACCATCGTGACCATGAGTAGTAAATGGATCAAGGGCAACATCAGTAATTACAACAATTTCTGGGACTGTTTGTTTAATAGCTTTGACGGTTCTCTGGATCAGTCCATTTGGGTTGTAGCTTTCTGTACCCATGTCATCTTTTTGATCTTCGGGAATTACAGGAAACAGCGCGATCGCCATAATTCCTAAATCAAAAGCTTGCTGAACTTCTTGTAACAACAAATCTAGGGAATAACGGTAGCAATCAGGCATAGAAGCAATTTCCACCTTTTGCCCCTCACCCTCAGTGACAAACATAGGATAAATTAAGTCGTTGACACTAAGACTCGTCTCTCTCACCATTCGCCGTAGAGTTTCTGTCCGCCGCAGACGACGAGGACGGTAACGAAGTACATCGGTGACAACTGAAGAATTTATGGATGTCATATATCAATGACTGGATGATAGTGATAACTATTATCATCTCATGAAAAAGGCATTGATATTGATGACGTTATCCAATTTCTTGTGTCGTTATTAAGTATTTGTACTATGGATTAAGATAGTATCGATTGCTCAGAGCAATGAAGCAACGAGGTTTATACTCAGCTATGCCCGTCAGAGCTTTACGAGAGGCTCACGCATTAGCGGAGCTTATCCCTCTGACATGCTAGTACTCCAGGTTAATTTTGATAGGTTAATCAACCTTTAAATTTTTCTTCTTTTCCTTTTCCTTTGTGTCCTACCCTGCGGTCAGCCCTACGGGTTCATCAGTTGCTATGGGGGAAACCCCCAAGACCGCACTGGTTCACCGCTAACGTGTCTATGCGTACTTTGCGGTTCATTCTTTCACCCAGCAAAGTTGGCTTGACAGAGTACTAGGAGTTCGACGAATTAAAAAACAGCCGGAGGTAAAGCAGGCAAGTTTTCCGGGTGAATATCACGCGAGTCTCCAACGGAGGCGAAGTTGCGGGAAGGGCGAAAGAAACATAATCCTCCGTACTTTTTACTCCTCACTCAGCACTCCCCTTCGACTTCGCTCAGGGCAAGCGCACTCAGCACTCAGCACTATTTCTTAGGAGGGTTTTTGAGACAAATAAGCGTAAGAGACCATGTTTGTCTTTAGTTTTAATGATATCTACAAATTATAGTTTAGCTATATTTCCAGACAAAAACATCAAGAAAAAATTTTACATACTCAAGTTTGATATTGATAAATGAATCATAGAGCAAATTTCTTGCTAAGTCACGTGATATGCAACAGCTTATGAAAAAAATATTATCAAAGAAATATCATTACTAAAAGTTTAAAAATAAGCTTATTTTTAAAATAAACAACACATTACAATTAGGGAAAATCATTTAATCAGGCTCTTGGTAAGCAAGATTACATGAATAATACAAAAGTGGTTATAGTAATGGTAGATGTGTTATGAAAATAGAGCTTTATCACTACCACCGCAAACAAATATCCGAATTCTTTCACGAAATTTGTGGCATATTGGCGAGACCTATTAATAAAAAGCTGGTACAAATTTAATTGTGAATAGCAAGAATTCAGGTCAAGAAACAAGAATAAATGAAGCAATGGCAATTTGATGACCAACAGATGCAGGTAAAGCATCAGTAAAAAATCAATAACCAAATGCTGCTGAGTTCGACAAGTTTAAACAACACAACACTCATCAATAAGCAAGCTGTATCTTGATATCATTCAAAAGAAAGTAACCCACCAAAAACTTTACGTTTGATGACAGCTAATCATAGCAACCAAAATTCTGTTGAATGATGGTGGTTAGGATAATATTTTACTGTTTGATATGATATCCGCCAAATTATCCATAATCAGCTCTGTTGTAGTAGGGACTGAAGTCCCAAAAGACAGGACTAAAGTCCTGACTACGAACAAACATTTTTTATTTAGTTTGATTAACCGGACATGATATGAGTTGTGTTATTTCCTCTTCAGGCGCCTTAATGATTTCTACCAACTGTCCCTTTGATAATTGGTTTACTCTTAAGTTGCACATTTTATAACCCTGATCCAACAAGGCTTTTAGAAAACCAATAAAAATGTGCTTCTTTCATTTTTTGCTAGTGCGTCACCGCGCTAGTTGGGGCCTTGGTGATGAGAAAAGCAGCCCAAGGATGCCGTAGGCTGTACGTGGCTATTACAAACATGACGCGTAGCGGCTTCGCGAAGCATGGGTTTGGCCTGTGTAGCAGTGACTCCAGTCGCTTGGTGCTTTCGCTGTGTTCTGGCTCATGATAGTGATGCTCTCCCACCACGTCATCTCTGTCAACTAGATCACACTTAAATCCTTGCTGTGAATTAGCTCAGTAATATTAATTAAGACAGTCAGGGTATAAAAATTAATTTTACCAAATCAATATCATATGCCTAAGCAAGTGTTGCCTGCGAGTATCAACCCAGTTGCTTCAGGACTTTAAGCAATCAAAACTGTCCTCACCTATGTGATTTTGGCTATAAAGTCTTTGCCTACTGAAATATCAAATACTTAGCTATTTTATCAACTGATGCCTATGTGCCAACCTCTTGATTGAAGATTATTGTCAACATTTTACATTCTCTAAATTAGCTATTTCTACACAGTTAAGATAATTCTGTACATTATCCTGGAGGTTTTGACAGGTATGAATTTATTATTTAATATTACTCATTCCAGGTTTAAACAATTGACAACTAGTTTATTAAATAAGCTGCTGAAATTAAAAAATAGACATTTATTTATTTTTGATATTATTGTTTTTTCAATTACACCATTATTAGCTTTATTCTTGCGTTTAGATGGACATCTAGATATTCAAGTCTATGTATCAGAACTAGGAATCATCACCATATTGTTTTTAGCAGTCAAACTAATTGTATTTTGGAGTTGTGGTTTTTATAAGCGTTATTGGCGCTATGCCAGTATCGAGGAACTGATATATATATCTATGTTGATGGTGGGTGCAGTAATCATTCAAACTATTCTATTTTATGTTCTAGATAATATATTACATCCTGCCATAGATAAACTACCGCAGTCACTACCGTTTATTGATGGTTTGCTATCGTGTATTTTTATTGGGGGGCTGCGTTTCAGCTTTCGAGTTGTGGAAAAAGCTAGGCAACGACAAGCAGTCTTTTACCCACGTGTCAGGGTGTTGATTATTGGCGCTGGTAGTGCTGGAGTTTCCCTTGTCCAAGACATGCAAAATAATCCAAAACTTGGGTTTTATCCTGTAGCCTTCATTGACGATGATCCTCAAAAATTAAACGTACACATTCGTGGGCTTCCTGTAGTAGGCGATCGCTACCAAATTCCTGATATTGTCAAATCTCTAAAAATTAGAAAAGTGATTATAGCTATGCCCACAGTTGCTGGGCAAGTTATTAAAGAAATCGTAGATATTTGCCAAGCGACTGGAATACAAACTAGCACTTTACCTGGAATACACGAAATCCTCAATAATCGTGTGTTGGTAAATAGCATTCGGGATGTCAGAATTGAAGATTTGCTGAGGCGAGAACCTGTACAGATAGATATTGAGCGAGTGTCTCAATTTATCAAAGGTAAGACAGTACTAATCACGGGTGCAGGTGGATCAATTGGTAGTGAAATTTGCCGTCAAGTTTTCAAATGTCACCCTGCTGAAATGATTTTGATTGGGCATGGTGAAAATTCTGTGTTTAATATCCAACAAGAACTAGAACAAATTATACAATTACGCAAAAACAATAGCAAATTGCCAAAGAACAGCCCTCATATTTCTACTTTCATTGCTGATATTCGGTTTCGATTTCGTTTAGAAAATGCTTTTGAGCAATTCCAACCTGATGTTATTTTCCATGCGGCGGCTCATAAACATGTCCCCTTAATGGAATTAAATCCACCAGAAGCAATAACTAACAATGTCCTAGGCACAAAAAATTTACTTGATCTAGCACTGAAATACGATGTAAAACATTTTGTGATGATTTCTACAGATAAGGCTGTAAATCCTACTAATGTTATGGGGGCTAGTAAAAGAGTTGCCGAAATGTTAGTACTACAAGCCGCCAGAAAAAGTGGTAAACCTTATGTTGTAGTGCGTTTTGGTAATGTTTTAGGGAGTCGCGGTAGTGTAGTTCCCACCTTTAAAAGACAAATTGCCGCAGGTGGTCCAGTAACAGTTACGCATCCCGATATTAGTCGTTATTTCATGACCATCCCCGAAGCAGTGCAACTTGTTTTACAGGCTGCGGTACTTGGTCGTAGTGGTGAAATTTTAATGCTGGATATGGGTAAACCCGTCAAAATTGTTGACCTGGCAGCAGAACTAATTCGTCTTTCAGGATATGAAGTCAACAAAGATATTGACATTGTATTTACTGGAGTCAGACCCGGAGAAAAGCTATTTGAGGAACTGTTTATTGCTGGTGAAGAGTACGAAGCAACAGAACATGAAAAGTTGTTAGTAGTCAAAAATGCCAGTGGCATTATCTCAGATAATCTATCTATTTTTGTGGAAATCTTGTGTACTGCTGCTGCTGAAAATGATGAGAATTCTATTTTATTTTTACTGGAGCAGATAGTGCCAAGCTATCAACCTCAATACTTAAAAAATGATGTGCTATCAGATGCTTATAAAAAGGGTAATGCCATAACATTTTTAAATGGAAATATTTTAACAAATGTAGGCTCACAAGGTATGTAATTTGTGAAGAATAACCAGCAACTGAACTAAAAGATTTTTTGGGTGTGTTAGTTCTAGCTAAACTCAACGAAATATCAATTTTTAATGCATTACTGATATTCGTTCCATAGCAATTTACTGACGACAAAAACAATTTGTATAGAAGCATCATCCGCTTACTTGTTTTTCATTGCCAATTACAAGATCAAGACGATTAGCTGATTATCGATTCAAGTATATGCAAGAAAGTAAGCCACTAACATTACGTCGTAACTTGTCCTGGAATTTCATTGGTAACGTTGTCTATGCAAGTTGCCAGTGGGGAATGCTCGTAGTACTAGCTAAACTCGGTAGTCCAGAGATGGTAGGGCAGTTTACATTGGGCTTTGCAGTTACTGCCCCCATAGTCATGTTTACTAATCTCCAACTACAAGCAGTGCAAGCAACAGATGCTAAAGCACAGTATCTTTTTAGTGATTATCTGGGGCTGAGGCTAGTCTCAACAGCAATGGCGCTGCTGGTCATTGTGGTTATTAGTTTATCAGGCGGATATCGCTGGGAAACATCCTTAGTTATATTTCTGGTCGGTCTGGCAAAAGCATTTGAGTCTATTAGTGACATATTTTATGGGCTAATTCAGCAACATGAACGCATGGATCGAATTGCGATATCGCTGATGTTTAAAGGCCCTCTATCACTACTATTGCTGAGTACTGGAGTATATATATCTGGCCGTGTCCTATGGGGAGTAGTAGGGTTGCTCTTAGCTTGGGTTGTGGTGTTATTCACCTGTGACATTCACAGTGGTGTCTTGATACTAAAGCAAAAGTCACAATTACAGCCGCGTTGGCATCTGAAAACCCTGACAAAACTAGGATGGCTCTGTTTGCCTTTGGGATTTGCGATGATGGTAATTTCACTGAATACCAATCTTCCTCGCTACTTTATTGAACGATATTTGGGCGAGTGGGAACTGGGCATTTTTGCAGCCATAGCCTATCTAATGGTGGTAGGAGGTGTAATAGTCAATGCCTTGGGAGAGTCAGCTAGTCCTAGGCTAGCTAAATATTATGCGTCTAGGGATTATACAAATTTTCGTGATCTGCTTTTCAAGTTGGTAGGAATTGCTGCGCTATTGGGCGGAACAGGTGTTTTGGTAGCTGTTGTTGCTGGACGACAAATTCTCACTATTGTGTATCAACCTGAATATGCCCAGCAGACAACTTTGTTTATCTGGCTAATGGTTGTAGCTGGGGTTAATTACATATCAACCTTTTTAGGCTATGGCATGACGGCATCTCGGTATTTTCGCGTCCAAATGCCGCTATTTGCTGCTGTAGCAAGCATCTTAGCAATAACTAGTATGTGGTTGATACCTAAACTAGGGTTACAAGGGGTCGTGATTGCATTATTAATTGCGGCAATTACTCAAGTAGTTTTAAGTTTGGCAGTTATTCTTCATGCATTACACAAACTGCATGGGCAAATACTAGGAGAATTAAAATAATGATTTCTGGAGTACAAAATAAAAAACATGTTAATCAAGATTTTTTAGATAACATAATTTTATTGCCTATTGATTTAGCTCTGCTGTTTTGTGCTACATTTTCTGGACAAAACAAAATCTTATATGATTTTCCCCTCTTTTTCGTTTTTTGGATAATTATTTTTTTCTTGAGAAGAAACTTGCTACTCAGTTCAGCAGAATTTTTGGCTCAAATCTTGATATTTTTGGCTTTACTGCCGATTTATATCCAATTTTATAAATATAATTCTGACTATTATTTTGGCTCTATAGCTATCATTTTATATGTTAATGTTCTTGTTTTTGCCACTCAGGTGATTGAGCGATTACTTAGTGATAGTCAAAGTTGTAAGATAGTTCGTTGGCTACCTGGCATATCACTAATTTTTATGGGAATTTTAACTCAGTATTTCGCTGGAAATGATCCGAGACAATCTTTTATATTTGGGCCAAACATATACTATAGGATCATTGGCTCTCTTTTCTTGCTAAACCTCGCACTGGTTAACGAAACCTATTCTGGAAGAAAGCAAAAAACTTCAATTCCTAGTTTAATCGTGACAATAATTTGTTTAATTACTGCATTGTTTATTATGCTGAGAACAGGTTCAAGAGGCGCAATTATTATTGGAATAGTTATGATTTTTTCGTTTGGTTATACAGTAATTTCTATGCGATTAAAGTGGCTTAAATTTGCTACTATAGCTTTAATCTTTTCTTTATTTGCCTGGCTCATACAGTCAAGTTTTTCGGAATATATCTTTGATTCTAGAGCTTTTTGGTTTTATGACCGTGGTGTATCCTCTAGTTCAATTTCAACGAGGCAGGGATTTTTGCAAAATTTACCATCTTTCTTTATTAACGATAATTATTTATTAGGAGAAGGAAGTGATTATGTATATTCTTACCCGCATAATATTTATTTAGACTTACTATATAATGGCGGGTTCTATCCATGCCTTATGCTTTTAGTATTTACAATATTCTACATAATACTTTTATGGCAAGGTAAATTAAATCGTACCTGTAAAGTTTTAACTCTGGTTTGTTTACCAATTTATATAGGTTCTTTATTCTCTGGAACATCATACAATAACTATTCAGTTATCAGTCTGATATTTATGCTACCTTTTTGGAGAAAAAAGTAGTAGATATTCTGAAAATCCTGATGTAATCATATATATTCCCAAGCTACAAAAGTTGTTCAGCCAAATAATTCTGTAGAGATTTAAACTTTATGCTTGAACGTAAATTAATTTATCTTCATCAATATTTTACTATTCCCACAGTTTCTGGTGGAACAAGGTCATGGGAATTTTCTACTCGTCTTGTCCAAGATAAATGGCAAGTTTGTATGTTTTGTGGAGACTCAGAAATTCACGGTTTCTCTGCCACAGAAATTGTGAAATTGTTTAATGCCAAAGATGTTAATTTTGATTTAAATGCCATACCTTTAAAATATAGTAACAACATGAAATTCTCGCGGAGAATTCTGGCATTTTTGAGTTTTGCTGTTAGGTCTTCTTTACAAGTACTACGAGAAAAACAAGCTGACCTCACTTTCGCTACTAGTACTCCACTTACCATTGCCATACCCGCTCTGTTGAGAAAATGGTTGCGTGGTACACCTTATGTATTTGAAGTGAGAGACCTTTGGCCAGAGTTACCAATAGCTGTAAAAGCTATACGTTCTCCATTAGCTATATTTTTTGCTCGTCAATTAGAGCTGATAGCTTATCGAAATGCTGCTCATATTGTGGCACTTTCTCCTGGAATGAAAGAAGGCATTGTCAAGCAAGGTATTTCTCCTCAGAAAGTTGCAGTAATTCCTAATGCTTGTGATAATGACCTTTTTAACATTCCCAAGTCAGTAGGATTAAAATTTCTCCAACAACATCCCGAACTATGTGGCGGGCCTTTAATTATTTACGCTGGTACGTTGGGGCATATCAATGGAGTGAGCTACTTGGCTTATTTAGCAAGTCACATGATGAATATTATGCCTGAAGCGAAGTTTCTGGTGGTTGGCACAGGTGCTTGTGAAAAGGAAGTCAGAGAAGTTAGTCATCTATTAGGGATTTTGGGAAAAAACTTCTGGATGTGGCCACCTATCCCCAAGGCTGAAATGCCAGTGCTTCTTTCTGCATGTACTATTGCCACTTCGTTATTTAAGCCAATTCCTGAGATGGAACATAATTCAGCTAATAAATTTTTTGATGCCTTAGCCGCAGGTCGCCCAGTTGTAATTAACTATGGAGGCTGGCAGAAAGATATTCTGGAAAAATCTGGTGCTGGCATGAGCATTTCTGGTAATGCTCCAAAAGCAGGTGCAATCCAACTGGCGAAATTTTTAAATAGCCCTAAATGCTTACAAAAAGCTGAGGCTGCTGCAAGAAAACTTGCAGACACAACATTTGATCGCGATGTTTTGTATGAGCAACTAGCAGGTGTTTTTCAGAAGGTATTAAATGAAACTAGTTCTAGCATTTAATCAATGGCAGCCTTACTCGATCATAAAATTCTTCATCCAGCCTAAAAAGCTTTTAGTCGCACTGGGAATCGTGGTTGCGTCTGTTGTCGTGATGGGAACAAACGTAGGCACAAAAGTACATATGTCTGCACAGAATGTATATCCTCAAGGTAAGCAATTTCCCTTAGCCTTGTACTCTCTACATGAAGCACAAGATATGCAAAGCGCACGAAAATCTGGATGGAAAATTGCCCAGACTTACCACTTTAACCCTGCTTTTCTGCAAACCGTCACCGAGGGTCAAATGCTTGCTCTAGCCAGCCTACCAGGAAAATCTCAACCAGTTCCAGAAGCACGGTTGGCGAATAATATCGCTACTCTGGCTAAGAGCGATCGCGTGGCGTGGTGGGAGTTTCCTGAAGAACGGCGCTATTGGCGGGATGGAGAAATGGCTATAGTTACCAAATATGCAAAATGGACACGCAAGTATGATCCTAAAAAGCGTCCTAACTATATGTATATTCCCGGTCATTACAATGCTCAAGATGTGCAGCAGTATGTGCCCTACTTAGATATTATTCCTGCTAGCGTTTACACGAAATATGTAGAAATGCCTCATTCATGGGTACGGTGGCGCATGGAAACCACACTAAAGGGGATAGAGCTGGCACAAGCCAAGATAGGTGCTAACTATCTAAAAGGGGAAAAAACTCCTGTGGCGGTTCTGGAACTATTTCATGAACCAGGCAATATGTTAATTACACCTGAAGGAGCATATCACGACTTTTGGCAGTCTATAGTATCGGGTGCTAGGGGTATCCTGGTTTTTTCTTACTTCCGCAAGCGGAATCATCCCCAGTTAGAAAAAGTTTGGCAAGTGTATGATCAGGCTGTTAGAGAAATAACAGGAAAAGAGCAACTCGGTGCGGCCATTTTGTACGGTAAGAGATTGGATAATATTAACTTTCAAATCATTGATGGGCCGAAAAGAACCGAGCAGTTCATATTCTCTGATATGGAGCAGCCTATTAGCTTTCCTTCTATTAATATCCTAACATTAGCCTGGAATAAATCTACTTATATTATTGCTGTAAACTCAGCCGATGAGCCTGTTTCTGCTAAGTTTACTGGTTTTGCGAATACAACTGATGAAGCAACAGTTCTGTTTGCAAACAAGACAATTTGTTTGAGTAATGGAACATTAAATACTGTATTTAAACCACTAGGTGTACAAATCTTGAAGATATCTATGGATAGTAAGAATACTAAAGCTTTAGAAGAGAGAAATAAAAAAATATGTAAATTACTTCCAACGAGAATTAATGGGAATTTTTAATTTAAATTCCTAGAAACAATGCCATACTGGCAACATTTACTTTCTAAATTTGGTTATTCTTAAGTTAAGAAGTCAAAGAATAAAAAGGCTAATCTTCACAGAAAATTTTTGCTCATCTCAAAGCTCAACGTTACACCAATAGAGCAATATACTAGACAAGAAATTGTGCCTCTATAGTTCCCTTTATGCTTATAGGTTGGATTTTTTAAAGGGACAAGGTTTTAAAGATTTAATAATAAAACCTGAATTTTAATGCCGTAGCATCAGAAGAACGGTAAAACCGGAACTATGCGCCTTGATTCTATAGAGTTGAGCAATTATTAGATTAAGCATCTTCAATGGTTAATATTTTCTACTTGAGAAAGTGCAGAAATAAACTATGAATAGCAAATATCACCAGTTAGACATTTTTACGAAAACTTTTAGTAAATTAGTCAAGTATATATCAGATAAATTTGTAGCAGCGATCGCTTTATTGATTCTTTCTCCAATAATGGTGATAATTGCGATCGCTATTTACATTCGCATGGGTAGTCCAGTAATTTTCGCGCAACCAAGACCAGGAAAAAATGCCCATATCTTCACTTTTTATAAATTCCGTACTATGACCAATGAATGTGATGCTGAAGGTAATCTTCTCCCTGATGAAAAACGCCTCACAACTTTTGGTCAATTCCTGCGTAAAACAAGCTTAGATGAACTTCCTCAGTTATGGAATGTACTTAAAGGTGATATGAGTTTTGTTGGGCCGCGTCCCCTATTAGTCAGATATCTTAATCGCTATACTCCTGAACAAGCACGCCGCCACGAAGTTAAACCAGGTATTACAGGCTTAACTCAGGTAAAAGGGCGCAATACCCTAGCTTGGAAACAAAAATTCCAACTAGATATTTGGTATGTCGATAACTGGAGTTTATGGCTGGACTTCAAAATCATTATCCTCACAGTTTTCAAAGTAATTAAACAAGATGGAATTAACCAAGATGGATATGCTACAGCAGCAGAATTTAAAGGTGAATTACAGCAATAAAAAGTTTTATTAAATACACTTTATGGAGACTTGAGAAACCTATGCTTTTGAATATAGATTCGCAAATCCGAGATGTATCCGCAGCTAAAATTATATCTATGACAGAAGTAGAGATGGCTCATTGGCGTAGCCAACAAGGAATAAAAGTTCTCTATCATCATGGACATTATTGGGAAAAACTTCGGTTAGGCTTCTATCAACCAATTAATTTGATGGCTCGTTTGAGTTCTGATATAGTGACTTCTCCAACACGATTTTGTTGGGGATACCGTACAACCTTATCTCAAGAGGATGCAATAAATGCTAACGGGTATGTTCCCATTCATGTATTATCAAATGTTCAAGACTACGACTTAGAATATCTACCACAAAAGCGCAGAAATTCTCTGAGAAAATGTCGCAAATCAGCCAAAATAGTGCAGTTAATTGGAACTAAACTCTTAGAAGAACAAGGGTATGAAGTTGTTTGTGCCTCATTGGAGAGAACTAGGCATAAAAAACCTCCTTCTAAAGCCCAATATCTAGCCAGCCTCAAAAACTATACTGCTAATAAACATTGTGTGATACTTGCTGCTTTAATCGGAGACAAGTTAAGCGGATATATTGACGGTTATGCAGTGGATGGTACTGCATATATGATACATGGCTATTATAACAGTCAAGCTATGTCAGCCAGCATTGTTACAGGATTAAGCTTTGAATTTGTACAGATTTGTCGCCGCTCTGGCAATATTTACGAAGTTATTGATGGTTTGCACTCACGGGAAGTACCATCACTGTGTTCTTATAAAGAAAAAATGGGTTTTCCAGTCCAGTACATTCCTGCGAAAGTATGTATAAATCCCATTATAGAAAAATATATTCGTTGGCGTTATCCAAATAGATACTATCGCTTAACTGGTCATGATTAATTAAGTTCTATTTCTCAAGCAAGTTTGATATAAAAATGAGAATTTTATGGTGATTTAGGAGAAAGATATGAATTTTCAAATAGTCAATTTTTTAGATAAAACCTGGCTAGATATTTTGCAATACTTAGAACATGATGTTTATCATTTACCTGAATATTTATATACAGAAGGTAAAAGAACTAATTCAATTCCTCAAGCTATTCTTATATCTGAAGATGACAAAATATTTTATTTACCTTATTTACTACGTTCTTGTAATCAGTTATTTGACGATTGTCTAGAATACAAAGATATCTTTGATATTGTCTCTCCTAACGGTTATCCTGGAATTTTATTGAATGAAGTAGCAGCTAGCACACCAGAATTTTTAAAATTAGCAATACAAGAGTTAATGCGAGTATTACAAGAAAGAAAAGTTTGTTCTGCCTTCTTGCGGTTACATCCAATAATTAATCAAGGCTTTGATCAGAAATTATCATCTCAAATATTTTCTATAAGTGGAGAAACAGTATCTATTGATTTAACGGTATCTGTAGAAGAAATTTGGCATCAAACTCGGCCAGAACATCGCACTCATATCAATCGCTGTAAACGTGCTGGATTTATTGCTAAAATCGTGCCTTTAGCAGAGTACATAGACGATTTTATTTTCATATATCATCAAACGATGAACCGTGTAGATGCAAAAAAATCTTTTTACTTTGATAGTGAATATTTTAATAATTTAGCAAATCTAAATGAAAAAGTTCACTTGTGTATTGTTGAATTAGCTAATCAAGTTGCTTGTGCTGGCATTTTTACAGAATGCTGTGGAATTGTTCAATACCATTTAGGAGGAACAAAAAGCGAATTTTTAAAACAAACTCCCAGTAAGTTAATGTTTGACTATGTTCGTTTATGGGCTAAGGAACGTGGTAATAAAGTTTTGCACCTTGGGGGTGGAGTTGGGGCAGCAAAGGATAGTCTTTACAATTTTAAAGCTGGATTTTCTAAACAAAGACATCCTTTTTTAACATTACGTTTGATTATAGATGAGGAAAAATATACTAATTTAGTATTAGCTAGAGCAAAATTGTTAAATACTGAACCGAAAACGCTACTTAATTCTAATTATTTTCCTGCTTACCGTTCCTCAAATAAGTAGTAAGATGCAAAAATATCTCAGGCTTATAGAAATATGAAAATCAAAAAACTAATCCAGCCTATTAATTAAAAAGAAAAGTTTGATGAGGTTTACTGACCTGAAAAAGTAAACATTTGGACAGGATATTTTTTGACATTAAATCAAGATGAACAAACCAATTCTCCTGTCAACACCCCACATGGGCGATCGCGAGTTAGAATTCGTCAAAGCAGCGTTTGACACTAACTGGATTGCGCCTGTTGGCCCCCATATTGATGCTTTTGAGCAAGAATTTTGTCAAGTTACTGGTGCTGGTTATGCAGCAGCTGTTAGTTCCGGTACAGCATCTCTGCATTTAGCTTTGCAATTAGTTGGAGTTGAATCTGGCGATGAGGTATTTTGCTCTACCCTGACGTTTGTAGCTACCGCCAATCCCATTACTTACTTAGGGGCGAAACCAGTATTTATTGATAGCGATCGCACTTCCTGGAACATGAGTCCTGAACTGTTGCAGTCAGCACTAGAACACCGCGCACAAATTGGTAAATTACCTAAAGCAGTTGTGCTTGTACATCTATATGGTCAAAGTGCAGACATCGATCCTATCCTGAAGGTTTGTGATCAATATGATCTTCCCTTAATAGAAGATGCAGCCGAAGCTTTAGGTGCAACTTACAAAGGACATTCCCCTGGAACCTTTGGACGCATTGGTATTTACTCCTTCAATGGTAATAAAATCATCACTACCTCCGGTGGCGGGATGTTGGTTGCCAATGATCCACAATTGATAGCAAAAGCCCGGTTTCTGGCAACCCAAGCACGTGATCCAGCGCCTCATTACCAACATGCAGAAATCGGCTATAACTATCGTCTTAGCAACGTTTTGGCTGGAATTGGTCGTGGTCAGTTGCTGGTTTTGAGTGAGCGAGTTGCAGCTAGGCGACGCAACTTTGAAATTTATGCTTCTGCTTTGGCAAATTTACCAGGAATAAAATTCATGCCTGAAGCTGATTATGGACAGGCTACTCGCTGGCTAACTTGCTTGACAATAGATGCAGAGGCTTTTGGTGCAAACCGCGAACAAATCCGCATTGCACTTGCTGCCAAACAAATTGAAACTCGTCCTGTTTGGAAACCTTTACACCTCCAGCCTGTGTTTGCTGAATGTGAATGTATTGGAGGTGCCGTAGCAGAAGATTTATTTGTACATGGTCTTTGCTTACCTTCTGGTTCTAATCTTACAGATGAAGATTTAGAGCGAGTAATTAGTGGGATTGTAGAAATTCACTATAAAAATAAAGGTTTGAGCAAACTTTAAGCAGTGCCTCTCTGAGGTTATTGAGAATGATGCAAGATATCAGTTAATAAACTATTTATCTTGTTGGCATTTTGGCAACATGTAATTTTTCATAGTTACTAGAAGAAAATATTAATAGATTTATGGAACTACCAAAAGAACATACTATCAATCTTGATACATATCTACAGATTTTTCAGCGTCGTTGGATGTCTGCTATAGGAATTTTTTTCCCGGTATTTCTCATTTTATTGCTGCCTTTAATACTCAGGAAATCTGTTTATGTAGCAGAAGGAAAACTGCTGTTTCAAAAAACAAACACAATTTCTAATATTACAGGACTAGGAACAGAAGTTAACAAACTAGAATCTGTAAATTCCGGGCAAAGTAATCCTTTAAATACACAAGCCGAAATCATACGTTCTGTACCTATTGTCCAAAATACTATAAACAAGCTGAATCTAAAAGATGACAAGGGAATGCCCATGAAATTGTCGGCATTTCTGAAAAACCTGACTGTAGCTGAAATCGACCAGACTGATATTCTACTAGTAAAATATCAGGATACGAATCCCCAATTAGCTGCACAGGTTGTAAATACGTTGATGGCTATTTATTTAGAATACAACGTATATACACACCGATTTGAAGCAGTATCGGCTCGTAAATTTATAGAACAACAACTGCCAAATGCTGAATTAGTTGTTCGTCAAGCAGAAGCAGAACTGGCAGGATTTAAAGAAAAAAACAAAATTGTTTCTCTGCAAGAGGAAGCAATTAAGGCGGTAGAAGTAATTACTGATTTAGAAAAGCAAATCAGTACAACTCAGTCACAAATTGCTAATGTGAATGCACAGTCTCAAGAAATCCACAAACAGTTGGGTATGAACTCCCAACAAGCAGTGATGATGACTTCTCTAAGCCAAATTCCAGGGGTACAAAATCTGCTCACAGAAATTCAACAATTAGAGTCACAACTTATAGACAGGCGTACTGTTTTGCAAGATGCCCATCCACAAATTATAGATTTAGAAGATAAGTTAAAATCTTTAAAACTACTACTGCAACAACGCATCAAACAAGTTACAGGCACAAATACACCACAACCAATAAATCACAACTTTCAACTAGGAGTATTACAACAGCAGATATCTGCACAACTGGCAGAATTAGAATCTACCCAACTTGGTTTAGAACGTCAAGCAGCAGCTTTATCTAGCTCACAAGCTAATTATCAACAACGGCTGAACAATATGCCGAAATTGGAACAACAACAGCGCCAGTTAGAACGTAAAGTACAAGCTGCACAATCTACCTATGCAATTCTGCTACAAAAGCTGCAAGAAAGCCGGATAACTGAATATCAAAATGTCAATAATGCAAGTATGATCTCCCAGGCTCAAGTTCCTGAAGAGCCTATTAATATTTCATTTATGATATTGAGTGCTGCTCTACTAGCTATCATAATTACTTTAGGCGCTATCTTGCTGTTAGAAACCAGAGATAAATCAATTAAGACTGTTGATGAGGCTAAAGAATTATTAGGATTGACTGTACTAGGAATGATTCCTTCCTTTAGCAAACCCAAAAAATTATTTCGTAGTCAAAAAGAGCCAGAGTTACACAACAAAAGCCTTTTGGTTCGTAATGCTCCCCAATCTCCTATTAGTGAAGCTTACCGAATGCTACGATCTAATCTGAGGTTGATGAGTACTGATCAAGAGCTAAAAGTTACAGTTATTACTAGTTCTGTACCTTCTGAAGGTAAGTCAACTGTAGCTGCTAATTTAGCTGTAGCCATTGCACAGATGGAACGGAAAGTCTTACTAATAGATGGAGATTTGCACAGTCCAGCGCAACATAAAATCTGGGAACTGACTAATAATCAAGGACTGACTAATTTGATTGTTGAGCAATCTGCAATCAACATAGGCATCAAAAAAGTTATGCATAATTTAGATGTTCTAACTTCGGGAATCATCCCCCCTAATCCAGCATCTCTTCTAGACTCGAAACGAATGGCAGCTTTAATCAAAAAATTTGCTGCTAACTACGACTTTGCAATTATTGATGCTCCCGCATTAAATGTTGCTGCTGATGCTGCGACTCTAGGTCAAATGGCTGACGGTGTTTTGTTAGTAGTTCGTCCAGGGGTTGTTGATTCAGTAAATGCAACTTTTGCTAAAGAATTTTTGGAAAAATCTGGACAAAATATATTAGGACAAATAGTCAATGGTGTGATTCCTCAAAATGAACCTCACAACTGTTACTATATTAATAATCTGGCAAAAGCTCGTCAAAAATTTCCTGACTCAGTTCGCAGTCATCAGGCAGTAGAGAATACTGGTGTTGCATAATAGATATGTTTGAAATAGTAAACATTTTTTAAACAATATTTCTGGGGAAATTACCCCATATTTCTTGATGTGCTTGAGCAATATCTTCTTCAGTAATATCTACTTTTAAATCAGCACATAATCCTCTAACAGTCCTTAAAGGAGTTTTAAGAGTAGTTTTTTGATACAAAAATTCTGCAAACTCTAATAGTTGCTGCTGTTTATCCACAGGTAAATGGCGTAATTTTTCTAATACTGCTTCTTCAAGATTCATCTTACTCAGTGCTGAGTGCTGAGTGCTGAGTGCTGAGTGCTGAGTCAAAAGAAGAAGGAAGGACTTTCGCACTCGGTACAAGCCCCACCCCTTGTGGGCGGAATCTTATTACTGTCAGAAGGTTGATACCCCGCCTCTTGTGGGCGGTTTTTTAACTCAGCACTCAGCACTTTTAACTCAGCACTTTTCATCCCGCAAAGCTTTGCAGGCGAATGACATTAGCGATATCGCACCTCTTCAATGCAACCGTGACTTCATTCGCCTGGTGCTAAAGATTAGGCTTTGTTTTGTAGCTATTTCGCAATTTGACTGCTAGTGTACAAAACCCGAAGGCCAACAAACCAAGCATTGAGCTTGATTCAGGAACTGTTCTGAAGATTTGCCCATCAACACCAGCCAAAAGCGTAATCTCATCGCCATAGACACGGCGTTCAGTACGCACTAGATTGTAGTCTCCGTCTAGGATGGGAAAACTATACACTGGTGTCAGGGTAATCTTTGCTTGCCCATCATTGAGTCGTTCTAAGTTGACCTCAAGATGTCCGTAGTGCTTGCCCCCACTCACTAGTTGCAATGCACCTTCAATTTCCTGCCAGAACTCACCTTCGTTTTGGTCGGCTGTCCATTGGCTAAAGCTGTTGTACTTAAGTAGAGGGTCACTCAAGCTGGAACCTGTGCGTTTTTCGCCACGTAGACCGTCACCTGATACACCCACATCATAGTATTGCACACCGATACCGTCGCCGTTTTCGTCAACGAAGCTGCGCTCAAACATTTCGCTATGACCAGATAACACAGCCAAGACACCGTATTGCTCGAACATGCTGTGATATTGGCGCATTGGTGTACCGCCTTGACCTGTTGAGAGTACGTGGTTCATCGGTTGCCCGTGTTCACCACTGCTATAGGGTGCGTGATGGAACTGCACGAAAATCATTTGACCTTGGGCACGGGCATCTTCTAATTGTGCTTTTGCCCAGTTCCACTGGGGACTACCAGGGTTAAAGTCAGCAAGGTCAGTACCGCCAGCAGCTTCATACTGCTCGCGTGTGTAGTTTTCCTGAGTGTCGGTACCAGGGCCAGTGTAATCAAGCCCGCTTATCTTGGGTGGTTGGTTCTCGCCTCCATAGTTACTCCGGCGATCGTCTGGTTCGCCGTTGGAACTGTCGAGGGTGATAATAGTTACGGGGCCGTAGTCAATGCGGTAGTAATTGTCCTGGTGTTCTGGTGTCCCGTTATCAGGTGCATCAAAGTAAACGTGATACTTGTCGCGGCCAAATTTTGGGCCAAAACGTCCATCAGCGTCAGTGCCATAACCGCCGTTCAGTGCGCCAAAATTTTCCCAATTTCCTAAAGCTGGAAGCAATGGATATGTTGAAAGTCCACTATCGAACTCGCCGGCATTGTGGCGGAAAAACTCATCCCAGCCTGGTTGATAACCGCCGCCTTGCACCAAATCACCAGGCATGATCAGGAAGTCAGGTTGACGACTGTTGACGATCGCTAAATTGCGTTGATAACCCTCAGTTTCGGTCAACATATAGCGCAGCGTCTGCGATCCACCAGAGCCTGCTGTACCAAAGATATTCGCCCATTGGCTATCACCCAGTTCAGGACGCAGCGCCGAGCCGTCAGCTAGTGCCCCTGGTTGCCATTCGCGGCGGCTAGAACGTCCAGCCGGCTCGGTTTCGCTGTCGGCCATGGCAATGAAGCGGATGCTAGTCCAGTCATCTTTGCTCGGAGCTGTTTTGAAGGTAGCATTAAAAACGCTCGAGCCTTGGGTTACTGTATAATCATAGGTCGTTCCAGGTTGTAAGCCACGCACGTCTACTGTATGTTTGTAGTTATTGTCACCCAGTAGCCAGGAACCTTGGGGAAGACCAGCAATATTTTGGTTTTTCTCAGCAGTTGTGTAGGCAAGTTCTGGTTTGATTGCAGGTGTGCTGGTAAAGGTCAATGGACTGTTCAGCCCAGGCCCAGTTACAGTGAGTGTACCAGCCGTATCTTCCTCAGTGAACCAGGTAAAATACATGCCATCGGTTGATGGTTGCTGTAGATAGGGATTGACGCGGAAGGTTGCCGCATTTACTGGCGCGGCGATCGCGGCGATTAATCCAGCAGTAAATGTCACAGCGATCGCTGCTTGGGTAAGGAAGTGCTTGTGTGGGCGGTGCATTGGTATTAACTCCGTGAGGACTCCCGGCGATGCGGTTTTACACTAAATACAGCAGATCGTAGGTAAATGAGTTACAGATTTTCAGAACAAAGCCATATACCAAGAGATTTTCAACCCTGTTCCCTATTCCCTATTCCCCGTTCCCTGCTGTAGCTATTCACTTCGTACATGACGCTGGTGAAGATTAGGTTAACTGCACAGTCTCTCTCGTTTAAGAAGTTTAAATGTGCTTTGTTCAAAACCCTTGTCGAGAGGTTTTGTGGAACGACTCTACAAGGGTTTTGTCGGAGATGTCTATACTTTGCTATAAGTTTTATCGCCGTAGTCACATAGATTTAGGACATTATTGGTTGCTCAAAGCACTGAAGCCACTGGGTTTATACTCAGCACGGGCTATAAGCGCAGCCATGCCCGCAGGGCTTTACAGCACTTTGCTATATCACTTACAAAGTACAGCCCAAATTATCAGCAATTTCCGCAAAACTGATCAATTTTAAATGGTCAGGATTGGCCAGTAACTGTTTTGCTGCCAATAATCCGGCAATGCTCCAAGTTTGATAAAGTCGGGCTTCTTTGCCAATTAAACGACCATAATTACCATCGTAATATTCAGGAAAGTGATCTTGATATAAACGCTCTTCAGCAATAGCGACCGCTTGCTCGGCAAGTTCCACTCGGCCTGTTTTTTGGGTGGCTGCGGTAAATAACCACAGTAAAACTGGCCAGTTACCGCCATTATGATAAGACCAAGGGCTATTTTTCGGGTCACATCCAGTGGTCATTTGCCACTCTAAACCTGTCAAAGTAGGAAAGCAAATTTTTACAGGCATATGACCAATTAGGTCTTGCCAACGATTGGCAAATAAATTCATGAGGCTTTGAGATTCTGATTCGCTGGCTAAAGAAGCGATAACTGCCATGAGATTTCCCAAAGCAAAAAAGCGAAAATCCATTCTTCCTGGGCCGAGATTCCCAGCTAAATATCCTCCATCTTCGGGTAACCACTCGGTTAACCAATGAGGGATTGATTCTGAGTAGATGTTGAACTTGTTGGCAACTTCTTTACCAAATTCATCACCCTTATAACGATAAATTTCGCTTAACCGCTTCAGGTCTAGCCAGTAATAGTTGCGGACGTGATACTTCAAAGCACCCAATCGCCCTGTGAGCATTTTTAGGTAGTCATCGCCATCGCCATCTGGTAAGAGCAATTCTCGAGATGCAATGAGGGCGGCGTAAAATAACACCTGAATTTCTAGAGGATGTTCGTATACCCCCATACGACGGTCAATCATAAACGCGCCATCGGGAACCAGCATTGTGGGGTACATGGCAAACCGATGCACCAAACAAAGATCCAAAATCAGCTTGATTCCCTCTTGAAATTCTGGCTGACGTGCCAAAGCTAAATCACCTGTAGCCTTTTCATAAGCCCGGAGCAGGATAATCCACCACAAACAAGAATCAATGGGAGGAACACGAGCGATCGCATGTTCGCCAAAATCTGCGACTAAAAATTCTTCGCTGCCATTGTATTCCACCTTAAAACTGGCAGGCATTAACCCTGAACCTGGTTGAAAGCAGTCCATCTGCTTTTCATGGCTTTGTAATTTCAATGTTTCTACTAAAAAGTTACGGACAATCTCTGGTTTGCCGTCCATCAGAAACACTAAAGCCGAGGAGACAAAATCGCGGAGAAAGCATTGGTCATAATTAAGTGCATCTAACTCCGGATCATGGGCGGCTACAGTCCCAATGGGTTTTCCATGGTAATAGATTATCGATTCTTCTAGCAGTTTCCAAGCTTCTGCTATTGACAGATTCTTTTTCTCAATCGCGCGAGTCATATTTAAAAAGTGCTTTTCTGAGTGCTGAGTGCGTTTGCCCTGAGCGAAGTCGAAGGGGAGTGTGAGTCAAATATACTAGCTCTAGTCCTTAGTCTAACTGCCGCTTTTTCATGTGTTCTGGCTACTAACTTTGGTGTCAAATTCTCAAGCTGACCAAGCTTCCCGGAAGTCAGCGTATAAAGTTAGCCCACCATCTACAAATAGAGTTTGACCGGTGATGTAGGCAGCTTCATCGGAAGCTAAAAAAGCTACTGCTGCTGACATTTCTTCGGTTGTACCAGCCCGACACATGGGGATGTGACTTTCCACCTCGGCCTTTTTTTCCGGGTCATCTATCCAAGCTTGATTGATAGGTGTGATTGTAGCTCCCGGTGCTACAGCATTCACTCGAATACCTTGGTTCGCATATTCCAATGCTAGGGTTTTGGTGAGGTTTTCCATCCCACCTTTGCTAATAGAATAGCTGATATACATGGGTCTAGGGATAATTTCGTGAACGCTGGAAATATTGATAATCACCCCAGAACGGTTTTGAGATAAAAGGTGTTTGATAGTTTCACGGGCGCAGAGAAAAGCACCCCGGAGGTTAACTGCAATTACCTTGTCGAAGTCTGCGGTACTAACTTCGTGGGATGGGGATTCTATTTGAATACCTGCATTATTGATGAGGATATCTAAACTACCAAATTTCTCAATTACACTGTTGACCATAGTCACAATGTCTAATTCTTGGGAGACATCGCCCTGCACCAATAACGACTGCATACCACAATTTTCGATATCTGCACAGGCTTTTTGCACTGCCATTTCTTCTGTATCTGACCCTGATTCAGGGTTTTTGCGGTAATTAATAGCGATATTACATCCTTCTTCGGCAAGTTTCACCGCGATCGCCTGACCAATACCTGAGGTTGCGCCTGTAATTAAGGCGTTTTTTCCTTGTAATCCTTTCATGGCTCTTTTGGGGATTGGGGAGTAAGGGAGTGAGGGAGTAAGGGAGGGAGGG
>JADEXK010000183.1 GCA_015207155.1 Nostocales cyanobacterium LEGE 11386
TCAAACCGATCGAAACCGTTCAATATCTCGGATGGGAGGCGCACCAAACATGCGGGAATATTCTCGACTGAACTGCGAGGTACTTTCATACCCAACTCGATAAGCAGCCTGAGTGGCATCGATCGCCTCGGCAAGCATCATTTGACGAGCATTCATCAGTCTCAGATGTTTTTGATATTGCAACGGACTCATTGAGGTGACTGCCTTAAAGTGGCGATGAAATGATGCTGTAGACATATTCGCTTGTTCAGCTAGTTCCTCAACCCGCAACGGTTGGGCAAACTCTGCTTTGATGTGTTTGATCAATTCTGCAATGCGCTGCATGTTGCTGCCAGAGGTGGCAACCTGACGAACAGCTTCCTCTTGTTCATCGGTGAGTAGACGGTAGTAGATTTCGCGGATAATCATAGGAGCGAGAAACGGAATATCCTGCGGTGTATCTAAAAGTTTTGTCAGTCGAATAGCGCAATCAATCAAGGATGGACTGGCCTCACTAACGCACAAGCCTCTTACAGAGTTTTCTTTCCTATCGATATCTGGATTTGTTTGAACAATAATTTCACAGAGTTGGGCTGGATCTAGGTTCAGCTTTAAGCCGAGATAGGGGTGATCGGGTGTTACCTCGATCATGCAAACGCTCATTGGCAAATCCACCGACGTTACCAAATATTGAGCGACACCATATTGAAAGATTTCCTGAGCGAGCGATAATTTCTTTTGCCCCTGTGCCACGATACCGAGCAGTGGTTCGCTGACATCCTCTATGGTTCTGGAAGTATTGCATCGCACGAAGACGAGAGAATTGATCGCGGTTGGATAATATCCATTTCTCTCACTGTTCGTATGCTGCTCGATGAGTGCCGCCAATTCTGCACATTTGGCGATCGCCAATTGCCTTTGCATTGGCAAAATCTCTCCATTAGTAGAAGCGGCGATCGCAACTTTATGGGTCAGTGTCTTGCTCGTCATGTTGGTTCCCTGACTGATAGAACACCTTTCATGCTCGCATTATAGGAGACATTTTCCCTAAACCAAGCCTTGCTTGAGAGAATCAGGCAATCATCTGCAAGGTTTGTGTATTTGGTCAAAGGCGGATTCAGCCTACGATGACCTCATGTTGAAAAATAGAAGCTTAACTCGCGTTCACATACAGAAAGCTATTGACTATATTCACACTCACCTTGACCGAGATTTGTCGCTTTTTCAGGGGAAAGTCGTTTGAGAGCTTCAAGGGGAGCGTGATCTGAACTTTCAGGAAGCAACAGCCATCATAGGTCGCATCCTCAATCGCCCCGGTCTTCGCTATGTTCAAATTTCCCTAGAGCAAGCTAAGCAGGAAAGGCGAGAATCGGGTATGTCCAGCAACGTTATCGACCTCATGACTGAAGTGGTGGAAGGGATCAACGCTAGAGGTTATCACATTACTCAAGCACGTGATGCACGCACCTCGACATCGATATTTCTGGAGCAATTCATAGAGGATGTTTTTGTTCCCCAGTACAAAAGAGTTATCAATTCGCTAGCGATTCTTTAAACATGAGGTTTTTATGAAAGTTGCGATCGCACCATCTCGACAGACTGCGTATTGGAGAAAAGTCATCAACAAAATAATTCCTGCCTTGGGATGCATTTTTATTATGCTACTCGTTGTGTTTCTACCTGCTCTCACTACTGCACAAACTCAACCAGAAAGGATTGCACCACAAACTCAACCAGAACAGAGCCGTCGTGAGCAAGGCAGCCGAGTCATCAATAAGCTAACTGGCAGGGCAGGGCAACCCGTGCTCAACGCCCTACGTCAGAATTTCCCATTTCTTGCAGATGCGATTGTAGACTATTCGCTCGGTGAGGTTTGGTCACGTCAAGGGTTAGATGATCGCACCCGTCAGCTTGCTACTGTTGCCGCCTTTGCCGCCGCTGGAAATCTGCCACAATTGAAGATCCATGCAGGCTATGCGCTCCGACTTGGCGTAACGCAAGACGAACTTAAAGAAATCATTTATCTAACCACAGTAACGGCTGGTTTTCCGCGCTCGATTGATGCAGCACAAGCAATGGGGGAAGTCTTCACCGTGCAATAAAAACGTCTCAGCACTACAAAACAAGTTCGCTCCATAACCGCAAAATAACCAGAAGATAAGACTCATGACGACAAATAAAAACACCCAAAAAGTGGTACTGATTACAGGTGCAAGTAGCGGCATTGGTGAAGCAACTGCCAGATTACTTGCTCACAAAGGTCTACGAGTTGTGTTGGGCGCACGGCGTACCGATCGCCTCGAAGCGATCGCCTCCGAAATCCGTGAGAAAGGGGGCGTAGCAGAATATCGCGCCCTGGATGTAACTAACCTCGAAGACATGCAAGCCATTGTTGAGTTTGCAAAAAATAAGTTTGGTCATCTGGATGTCGTGGTCAACAATGCAGGTATCATGCCACTCGCTAAATTAGAGGCATTAAAGATCGACGAGTGGAACCGCATGATTGATGTCAATATTCGCGGTGTCCTCCACGGTATCGCTGCTGCCCTCCCTGTCTTCAAGCAGCAACAGTCTGGACAGTTTGTAAATATCTCCTCCATTGGTGGGCATATCGTCTATCCGACAGCAGCCGTGTACTGTGCAACCAAGTTTGCCGTCTGGGCAATCTCTGAGGGACTGCGGCAGGAATCGACGGATATCCGGGTTACGATCATCTCGCCCGGAGTGACCCAATCTGAACTCCCCAGCACAACCACCGACGCTGAAGCAGTGCAGTGGTTAGAGGAATTTCGTGGAGCCGTGATTCCACCCGATGCGATCGCTCGTGCCATTGCCTTTGCGATCGAGCAGCCCCCAGATGTAGATGTTAATGAAATC
>JADEXK010000184.1 GCA_015207155.1 Nostocales cyanobacterium LEGE 11386
CTAATCCCGATTTATTGTTGGGATTTAATCACCTAATTAGTGCAATGAATCAATTTAAACCCTTTTTTTCTTCTGCATAATCGAGTTTATTTACTACTTGCTTATTACGGAAAGTGACAGAAGAGGGATAACGCAAAGAGGAGGCACCAATTAGCCGGCTTTACCGACTTGTAGTGACTACCGTCACAGAGGCTCAAGTAAAGGGGGGCAGAGGCGTAAGGAAAGATTTGGGTTTTGTGTTGGCAGAACTTGGGATGATACTCCATCAAATTCCATGACTTTTGCCAATCACCCAATTACGTCGAAAAAACCTAGCTAAAGCTGATTCTTCCAACGATAAATAAATGGGGCGACCATGGGGACAAGTGCGGGGGTTACGAGTGCGTTGCCATTGATCCAAAAGCGTCTGCATTTCTTGCATATTCATGGGTGTACCATTGCGAATAGCACTGCGACAAGCGACAGCTACTTGAGCTATTTGTAATTCACCTCCCCAACTCAGTTCTAGAATTGCGTCTGCACAATCATCTCTCTGCTGCAAAAGTGCAGGTACGCTGCGAATTGCCCAAAGTTGTTCACCAAAGGATTCTATATCTAAACCAATTCTTTGCAGTTGTGATACCTGCGCTGGTGACAATTGATAAAGAATGATTGGCGGTTCAACCGGGATAAGTCGCCAATTATCACAGATTTGCTCATACAAAACTCGTTCATGGGCAATGTGTTGTTCTACCAACCACATACCATTTGCATGTTCAGCCACAATATAGGTATTGCTAAGTTGAGCAATAGCTTTTAATGAGTGCTGAGTATTGTTTCCTTCATGAGGATTTTCAGGGTGAAGATTGTAACCGCCTTTGGCTTCTGCCGCTTTGAGTAATTTACTAACTCGCGTCGTGTGGACAGATTCTTTCAGATTGGCAGAACTCATGCGGAGTGCTTGGTCAATTGCTTGGGTAATTTGTTCTTGCCAATAACCGATTTCATTGAGGTAAATTTCTGTTTTGGCGGGATTGCGATTCCAGTTAATTTGATCAGGGGAAATGGCAAGATGTAATAAACAAACAGGATAGCGATCGCGTGGTAATGTTCTGTGAAATACTGCTAAAATTGTTTGCTCTAATTCTGGTACTTTCACCATGCGTCCATTAATTGCTACCCGCACCCAGTCTGGACGACGGCGATGACAACGGTCAGGTAAACCAACAACTAGACTAAGTTGGGACTGGGTGGGGAGTTCTAGTTTGACTTCTTGTAAGTCACCCTGTCGCACTTGAGTGAGAATTTGCGGTAGGAGTTGTCCGGTTGTGGCGGCGGGAGAGATGGTAAACCATTGGCGGTCATTTTGCCAAACTTGCCAATTGACATGGGGATGACATAAGGCTATTTGTTGAATTGCTACTTGTACGCCCCTCATTTGCTGTGCGGCTGTGGGTAACCCCTGACGACGAGCTGCACAATTACCAAACAGATTCGAGACTGTGACTACTGTACCAGGTGCGATCGCAGTTGCTTCAACTTGCACCGCTTGGCCGCCGTCACCATAAACAACCCGCCAGCCGACATTTCCTCCCGGTGGACGACTCAAAATTTCCAAATTTGCTAGCGTTGTCAAACTGTGCAACGCTTCACCACGAAACCCCAAACTTTTAATTTTCCACAAATCATCACTAGAACGAATTTTACTGGTGCTGTGGGCGGTGGCTGCTTGTGGCAAATCATATTCGTCCATTCCGCAACCATTATCGGCGACACGAACGCGCCACTGCTGCGGCCAAAGAGAAACAACAATCCTGGTTGCACCCGCATCTAGGGAATTTTCCACCAATTCCCGCACCACAGATGCGAAAGAGTCGATTACCTCTCCAGCTGTAATGAGATATACGACTTCTGTTGGTAAAGCTTGAATAGTAGATGCCATAAATTACAGTTTAGGCGAGTAGCCAACCACTCAATAGAATAAGCAATTTTATTTACACTTCCACAGAATTTTTGATTAATTGTAAAGAAAGCCGGATCGCAAGACTATTCTTGATAAATTACTGGTGAGGTTATCAGCGAGAAAAGTTTATGAATAGTGATTTAGTCGCCGATGTTCATGATCTCAAGTTTCGTCTAGAATGGGGACAACCAGCGTTTACAATCATAGATGTGCGCGATCGCCACATCTACAATCACGGTCATATCACAGGGGCCATCCAAATCCCCCTAGATGAACTCGTAAAACGCGCTAAACTTTCCCTGCATACAGAACGCCAAATATATATTTATGGCGACAACGAAGCCCAAGCAGCCCACGCAGTCCAGAAGCTAAGGGACGCTGGTTTTACTTACGCCACGGAAATCAAAGGCGGTTTGACAGCCTGGAAAACAGTTGGTGGTGCCACAGAAGGCGTAGCTGCCTAAAACTCCCTTTGAAGACTACATATTCTCTTGACAAACCTCTGCGTACCTCCGCGTTTACGCTGCATGACTGTATGTTAAAAAACACACCAATTTTGGCAACTCATAATTTTTGATTGACATCAATCTGTTAAACTTTTTAGTGCAGTTGACCGCAAATGGAAAAAATTCAAATTGTGATTGTGCAGCTAAAAAGAAAACCACCCAATGGTCATCGGGTGGTTTTCTAGAAGTAATAAACCTGGCATCGAGCTATTTTTGCGTTCGGCTACCCGAAAACTATCGTCGCCGCAGCAGCGTTTCACCTCTGAGTTCGGG
>JADEXK010000185.1 GCA_015207155.1 Nostocales cyanobacterium LEGE 11386
ATTGCAAAGTAACTTTTCTCATACCTTCGTTAAAATTGACCCTACTACAATTGAATATCCGCAAACTTGGACTAAAGAAAGGCAAGTATTTCCAGATAATTCAGTAGTAATACCGCAACAGAGGATGGTTGAGAAGAGTGCGCCGTTGCTGCAAAAAATCAAAGAACGCCCTACTTTTTTGTTTACAACTCCTGAAGATAAAATGTTGGGGATCATGGGAATGGCAATAGATGAGCATAAGGTTAAAACTGTAACCCAATGGCTCGAAAAGCAAGATGTAACTTTTGCTCAAATACCAGCACAACAAGTGCCACAGGAAACTAAAAAAGGATTGGCGGTGTTTAACTTAGTTATAGCTTCCATTCCAGAGCAAACTGCTGAAGCGATGACTAAGAAGTTCGGTGAAGTGATTGAGTCAGTAGATGAGTATCAGCAGAAAGTTCAGTCACTTTCTAATCGACCCAAATCTTTGAAAACGCCTGAGCAACTGGTTGTTACAAAAAGTCCAATTACTCAACCGCAAACTATGTCTGGTAAACCCATCCCGATGAACTATCCCTTGATGATGCACGGGAAAGCAAATCCAATACCTGTGGATACCTGCATTGATGCCATGCGGGGATATGGTAGAACTCACACTACCAGGAATTATGAACCTTACAAACAGTATGGATTTAAGGAGGGTGATATTGCGATCGCTAATGGAGGAGGTAAACAAGTGGCTTTTCGAGTGGGTAAGCAATATCAAATCACGCCACAAATGATTTCTGACCCCACTTACCAACAGCAATGGGCACAAATGGAGAAGCATTCAGCTAACGCACTGCCGGAACTATTTACTGGTAAACAGCAGGTGTGGGGGCTACACATGGAACCATTGGGGGATTATGTAGATGGTAAAATTGTGCCATTTCCTGAACCACAAAAGAGCGCTGCGTTACACCAATCTGCCCAAGCTCAACCAATAGATAAATTGAGAGATTGGTACACTGCTGCTGACAAATTGGGTAAACCAGAGCAGTATAAACAACGGATTGTGGAAGTAGCCAATCAGTTTAAGTCTGGTCAACAATTATCAGATAAAGCTTTAGCAGCAATGGAGAAAGATACCCAAGAGTATCAATCTATTAGCCGACTGACTCAAATTGCTCAAAGAATTGGGGCAATGCTTGGTCAACTTAGAGCCGATGGTTATACTCATGCTCAAGGTAAAATGTATGATTTAATTTTTAATGCTGAACGCAAGGATTTAACTATTGCTTATAAAAGCGGGGAAGTAATTTTAAATTTGCAATCAGGGAATGTACAGAGCAATAAAGTAACGCCAGAAATTTTGCAGGCTTTTGATAAGGCAAATGCCAGTCTTGATGAGTCTTTTAAAAAAAGTCAAAATAATCAAATAGAACGTTAGAATTAGATAATGGAAATCAAATCAATTCAGGATTCAAACGAAACTAAAAAAAGTGCTATTGATCTGGAACAAGCACAAGCTTGGTACGAAAAAGGGATTGAATATATCAAAGAAGGCAACCTAGATGAAGTTGAAAAATGCTTTCGAGCAGCACTCTATTACAATCCCAATTTTGCAGAAGTTCATAATGCTATTGGTTTAATTTTATTAAAAATTCAGAAATATTCAGAAGCAATTGAACTTTTTGATAGCGCCTTGGCGATGAATCCTAATTTTGCTGAAGCATATAGTAATCGCGGTTTAGCTCGTTCAAAAATTTGTCATAAAACAGAATTCAAATTACTGCTGGATGATTTGAACAAAGCTATAGCGCTGAAACCAGATTTAGCTGAAGCTTATTTTAATCGGGCTTGGGTTTTTAGAGTTTTTCTGATTGATAACCAAGCAGCAGTCCAAGATTACAATAAAGCTATTTCTTTAAACCCTGAATATCTAGAAGCCTATCTTCACAGAGGCGATGCTTATCTTTTAGCTGAGGAATTAGAAGAATCAATTCAAGATTTTCAAAAAGTATTAGCACTAGATTCTGAATGCACAGAAGCTTACAGAAGTAGGGGAGTTGCCAGATTTCAACTAGGTGACCTCGAAGGAGCAAAAAAAGATTTGTTTACTGCATTTGATTTGTTTTATTCTCAAGGAAATGTAAACCACTGTATTTTCACCAGAAGTTTGATTATGAATATGTTTCCGGATTATGAATTGTATAAACATTTGTTTGGGCTTGAAAGTGCAATGGCAGAAAAAATAAGCCACTCTGTTAATGAGAGTGGCTCAAATTGTTAACCCAGAATCCCAATCACCGTAGCCAGAACAGCCGCAGCGCGTAGGCGTAGCCCGTCGCAGACATCGCCAGTTGGTACGAATATCCGCTTACGCCACTGAATAATCTCAGTGAAACATCCAACAGCTACAAGTTGGTCAGCCAAGGATAGGGCGTTGACTAACTCAATACGTGGTTCACCAGCAACGTAAGAACGTCGCACAGTTACACCTCCAGGTAATTGCTGAGAGTATCCTTCGTTAAGTATCAGTGAAACCAATTCGGCTGGACTCAACAGCTTGTTCTTCAAGCCCAACTGTTCAGCCACAGACTGGATATCTCGTGCGTCAACCACCCGACCCAGAATTTTCTCGCCATCACTAGTTTGCAACCTGAAAACTCGACTGTTCTGCTGTGGCAGCATTTTCCAGATGGGTAGCAATATGCCCGTAACCAAGTGAATATGATCAGTGGTGAATCTAGGTA
>JADEXK010000013.1 GCA_015207155.1 Nostocales cyanobacterium LEGE 11386
GGGGATAGGGGGACAAGGGGACAAGAACAAAAATATTCCCTCACTCCCTCACTCCCTCACTCCCTCACTCCTTCACTCCCTCACTCCCTCACTCCCTCACTCCCTCACTCCCCATTTCCCATTCCCCATAATTTGGCTCCTGAATTTAGCATAGTCAACTGTTTGTAATCACCACAACTGAAGAGGGAGGTATTAACCTAACCTGCGAGAGACGACTTAGCAACTTCATCAAGCGGAGTATTTACATGGCTCATAACTGAGTAGCTAAATCAGTTTGTTCATGCAGGAAAAAGAACTATGATTTCATCAATGTTACTAGCAGTCCAAGTTACTGTTCCCAACACTGGTACTACATGGAATTGGATTGGCACACCTATTATTATTGGCAGTTGCCTATTATGTCTTTTGATTATTCCTCGGACAATTCGCTATCCCCACGTTGGTAATAAAATGCCTTTACCTTTCCCCGCACTGTTTAATAATCCTAGTGTCGGTTCATTTTTGGCGGCGATGAGTGCTGGTCATCTAATTGGTATTGGTGCCGTTTTGGGATTGACCAATCTCGGCATTATTTAATTTTGTTTCTGTTCAATTTATCTGAGATTGTCTGGAATCTTTACAGGTCGGGGATGAAATGCGGAAATCCCCACCCTCATTTACTCTGACTGGGGTAGAGAGTATGTCAATCTAGAAGTAAGGGTATTTCATACATTTTGGATTTTAAATGGTAAACATTTAGTTGTTTAAATGTAATTTTTGCGTATAAAAACACACGTAGATTTGTAATATTAACTGCTGGAATATTGAGTTTTAGGAAAACATAATGCAAACAAATTGGAGAATTGGGTCTTTATTTGGAATTCCACTATTTTTAGACCCTCTGTGGTTTGTAATTTTAGGGCTAGCCACCCTGAACTTTGGGGTAGCCTATCAGGAATGGGGAAGCGCAGTAGGTTGGAGTGCTGGTATGGTGATGGCACTGCTGCTATTTGCTTCGGTGTTGTTACACGAGTTAGGTCATAGTTTGGCAGCGCGATCGCAAGGTATTAAAGTTAATTCAATTACTCTATTTATGTTTGGCGGCATTGCTGCTATAGAAGAAGAATCCAAAACTCCAGGGGAAGCATTTCAAGTAGCGATCGCTGGGCCTTTAGTCAGTATTGCACTATTTTTACTGTTGAGCCTAGCAGCCACTATGACACCTGATGCTAGCCCTATCGGTGAAATGGTGACAGATTTGGCAAGAATTAACTTAGTTGTAGCCCTATTTAACTTAATTCCTGGCTTACCTCTAGATGGAGGGCAAGTTTTAAAAGCTGCACTTTGGCAAATCACAGGTAACCGCTTTCAAGCTGTACACTGGGCAGCAAAGGCAGGGCAAATTTTAGGTTACAGTGCGATCGCCTTGGGATTTGCTGTAGATTTCTTTACCAGAGAGTTAGTTACTGGTTTGTGGATTGCATTATTAGGTTGGTTTGCCGTCCGCAACGCTAATAGCTATGACCGCGTAACCACATTACAAGAAACCTTGTTAAATGTGGTAGCCAGCGATACTATGACCCGTGACTTTCGCGTAGTCGATGCTGACCAAACATTGCGTTCCTTTGCCGACTTATATCTCTTGGATACCAACGCCCCAAATATCTATTTTGCTGCTTCTGATGGGCGTTACCGGGGTATGGTAGCCATTGATGATTTACGCTTAGTAGAAAGAAGTGAATGGGAAAACCAAACTCTGCAAAGTATCGTCCATCCCTTAACAGAAATCCCAACTGTTGCTGAATCAGTTCCCTTAGCTGAAGTCATCAACAAGCTAGAAAATGAGCAGTTATCTCGAATTACCGTACTTTCACCTGCTGGTGCTGTAGCTGGTGTCATTGACCGAGGAGACATTGTACGGACTTTGGCACAAAAGTTAAATTTACGCATTACCGATGCGGAAATAAAGCGCATCAAAGAGGATGGTAGTTATCCGCCAGGGTTGCAACTGGGAACAATTGCCAAGTCAACTACAAATTAATTACATTAGGGAACACCAGAAAATAAATTATCCCATCTTGTGGTATGGGCATCCTGCCCGTCCTTGGTTATTAGCGGGCAAGATGCCCGCTCCACAAGAAATTGGGGATATTTTTATATGGAAGTTCCTTATCCCAGAAAAAATTATCTACGTACTACAACTAAAGTCCCCATTTTAGTCCAGTTATAAAGCTGGCGAGCCTGTGGGACTGGCAAATTTATGCAACCACGACTAACTGGAGTTCCAAAACGGTTATGCCAGAAAGCACCATGAATAGCATAACCTCGATGAAAATACATTGCATAAGGGACATTAGGAATGTCGTAGCCTCTGCCTCGCATCCGGTTAGTGCGATACTTAGAACCTATGCGGAAGCTACCAATAGGGGTAGGAGTTGAGCGCTTTCCTGAGGAAATTCGGAATGAATACACCAGTTTTTTACCTTCCCATGCTCGTAAGCGTTGCTCGGATAGGCTAATTTCAATCCGGCGAGGTTGGGATGTCTGCCGACTTTGAGATATGGTGAAGTTGTTGTTATTAACTGAGGCGGCGTTGGCCATAGCAGAGTTGGGGTCAGCCGTAGTCGATGGCGACCAGGAAACCAAAGTCGCGATTGTCAACACTACACCCGTACAGAAAGTTCCTGAGCAACATATCCAACTTTGCATGTTGCATTACCTTCTATATTTAGTTTGCTGGTTTCGGCAAATGGAAAGCAGTCTGAAGATTCGCTGCTTCCAATACACATCAGTTTATTGGAACGAAATTTACGCCCCTACATCTGATGCATTTGTGGCAAAGATTTTTGAAACAGGATTTGTCAGGATTTACGCTCGATTTCTTGAGGGCAGACAAAATAAGTTCCCTCTTCTATTTTTTATTTCAAGTTTAGTTACGTTGAGTCCGGAGTGTTTTTGGCGAATTTCCCTAGTATGTCTTGATTTCTGGTTATTTGGACTTTCAGGATTGAGAAAAAATGGGAACGAGGAGTGAGGGAGTGAGGGAGTATTTTTGTTCTTATCCCCTTGTCTCCCTATCTCCCTACTCCTTATGGATAACTACTTGTGTCCCTAATGATGCCCAATCAAATAACCATTTAGCATGATTAGGGGCAACATTAACACAGCCTTGGCTGACTGGTGTGCCAAATTTTCGATGCCAGTAGGCTCCATGAATACCATAGTTGCCTTGGTAAAACATCGCATGGGGAACGTTGGGTACATCATAATTCCTGCCCCGCATCCGGGTAGATTTATGCTTGGATTGAATCTTAAAAGTACCAACACGAGTAGGGGTAGATTTTTTGCCGGAGGAAATCACGATCGCATATACAGGTTTTCCGCCTTCCCAAGCTATTAAGCGTTGGTTGGAAAGATTAATTTGAATCCAACGTTGATCGGATTGTTGTAGTGTCTGGATGGTTTGTTTAATTGTTTGGTTGTTTGCCCAAGCTGCACTCGTACCAGTACCCATTACACTCAAGGACAGGGCTGTGCCAGCTAGCAATATTTTGACGTGACGCATCCAGTCAGAATTAATCAGGCTTTTCATAGATACACACAAATGATGGATTTAGAGAATTTTCCTTAGTTGCATGTATACTTTTTAGCCTATCGCTCTACTAAGTGTCGGGTTTATTTCATCTATTGTTAACTCCTGAATTAGTTTCCTTGCTTGCCACGCGATCGCTTGCCAATTTCCCTCTGTAACAAGCCTGTGGGGAAATAATTGACCACTCAAACCCACGGCGATCGCCCCGGCTTGAATGAATTGGTGGGCATTTTCTAGGGTGACTCCCCCAGTAGGAATTAAGGGAATCTCACTTAGTGGCCCTTGTAAACTTTTAATATAGTTAGCTCCGCCTACAGCTTGCACAGGAAACACCTTCACGCAGCTAGCACCCTGATGCCAAGCTGTCACAATTTCTGTGGGAGTCAACGCACCGGGGATAATCGGTACATCTTTTGCTACTGCTGCTTGAATCATTGCAGGGTCAACGTGGGGAGTGAAGAGGAACTGCGCGCCAGAGGCGATCGCCTCTTGCAGTTGCTGCACATTGAACAGTGTACCCGTGCCAATAATACAGCCTGGTAATTCTGCACGTAATTGAGTGATTAATTCTCCAGGGCGATCGCTATTCCAGGTAATTTCAATCAGCTGCATTCCCCCAGAGGCTACAGCCATTGCCATTTGTTGAGCCAACTTCATCTCTGAGGCGCGGATTACTGCGATCGCTCGGTGTTTTTGCAACTGTGATAACCAAACTTGATTAGGCATTTTAACTCGGACTTAAAACCAGAAATCATTGAAATCTCCACTACAAGCGTGACACAGTAATAGCCGATTCCTTACTTCTGGTATCACGGCTAACTGTAACGACCTCTTGGTTATTTGTGTAAAGTAAACTTGACATAATGACAAGCCTGCACTGAAAAATTGCTTAATTAGAGCAAGGAGCATAATTTTGGCAGCAGAACAAAAGATACATCGCTATCAAGTTAAAATTTCATGGACTGGTAACAATGGTCATGGTACAGCCAACTACAGAGCTTACGAGCGATCGCATGAAATTACTGTTGAAGGTAAACCATCAATTCCTGGCTCGTCTGACGTTAATTTTCGTGGAGATCAGACCAAATATAATCCAGAAGAATTGCTAGTCGCGTCCTTAGCAGCTTGTCACATGCTCTGGTATTTACATCTCTGTGCTGAGACATCAATTGTTGTAACCGAGTATTTAGATCAATCGGTGGGTACAATGTGGGAAACTGAGGATGGAAGAGGACGCTTTGCTGAGGTAGTACTCAAGCCAGTTGTGACAGTAACATCCAGTAGTGATAGCACAAAGGCAGAACAATTGCACGAAAAAGCTCATTCCCTCTGTTTTATTGCTAACTCAGTAAATTTTCCTGTACGCTGTGAACCCTCCATTCAAATTGAACATGCAGCCTAGCTTCTGACGGTAAACGCCAATGAAATTCAGAGTTAGCTGACAGTCAATTTGAATTGTGTGTATGTTCTGATTGACTCTTCCTGTACTCGGAACAGTTATAGCAATAATCCCATAGGTCAGGACAAAGCTGAATGCTCAAAGTTTAGTTCTCACTGGAATTTTAACTCAGTACTCAGCACATGAGCTGATTTAATAGTGGTGCAAGCTTTAAGCTTCCCTTCTTATTCCCTATTTCCTACTTTGATTAAAACTAGCTCTTCCTTCAGGGATATAAATATGCTGGGCATCATGCACCATTAGCCAGATGGAATCAGAGTTGGAGATTTTTAAGCTGAATTTAGTAAGAGCCGAAATCTCACAGATGCTTTCCCGTATCGACCTTGATTCGCGTGGTGATACGGAATTTAAAACTAGTGCATTACCTCTGAAATATTAATGCCTATGCTAGATGCAACTATCACCAACATAGTCGATACGGTGCGTGGGTATGCACACAGATTGACAGGTGCTGCTCAAGACTACGACCCGTTGATCAATTTAATCGGTAATGCGCGTTTTGTCTTGATTGGTGAAGCCTCCCACGGTACTCACGAATTTTACGAGCAACGGGCAGAGATTACTAAAAGGCTAATTCAAGAAAAGGGGTTTACAGCAGTAGCGGTTGAGGCGGATTGGCCTGATGCCTACCGAGTTAATCGTTACGTGCGGGGTGTAAATGACGATCCAACACCTGCGGAAGCACTTTCAAACTTCCAACGCTTTCCTTTGTGGATGTGGCGGAATACAGATGTCCTCAATTTTGTGGGCTGGTTACGGGAATACAATGATGCTCTCCCCAAAAATGCCATTAAAACTGGCTTTTACGGGCTAGATCTTTATAGTATGTATGCTTCCATAGAAGCAGTTGTTGGATACCTTGATCAAGTTGACCCCGAAGCCGCCCAACGCGCCCGTTATCGCTATTCGTGCTTAGAGCATTTTGGGGAAGATGCCCAAAGCTATGGATATGCTACCAGTTTTGGCATTGCCAAATCCTGTGAGCAAGAGGTCATCAATCAATTGCAAGATTTGCAGCGTCGGACTGTTGAATACGTTCAACCAGACGGGCGAGTCAAGGCTGATGAATTGTTTTATGCTCAACAGAATGCTCTACTAGTCAAAAATGCTGAAGAGTATTATCGCTCAATGTTTCAAGGGCGAGTCTCTTCGTGGAATATTCGCGATCGCCATATGGCAGACACCTTAGATCAGCTGGTTGCACATTTGGATCAACAAGGACAACAAACCAAAGTTGTAGTTTGGGAACACAATTCCCATTTGGGAGATGCACGAGCTACTGATATGGGGTCAATGGGTGAAGTGAATGTTGGTCAATTAGTCAAAGAACGCTATGGCAATGATGCTGTAAATATCGGCTTTACCACCTATACGGGTACTGTCACCGCAGTCTCTAACTGGGGAGAAACGGCTCAACTCAAGCAAGTGCGCTCTGCCTTACCTGGAAGTTACGAAGCAATATTCCATCAGACGGAACGACCCCAATTTTTACTCAATCTCCGGGATGAAAATCAAGCAATCGTAGATCTGCGGCAACCGCGACTAGAAAGGGCGATTGGTGTAATTTATCTACCGGAAACTGAGCGTGTTAGTCACTACTTCCATGCTTGTCTCCCTGAACAATTTGACGCGGTGATTCACATTGATGACACCAAGGGAGTGCAACCTCTAGACCGTGTTCCCACCTGGGAAATGCGGGAAATACCAGAGACTTTTCCCTTTGGTCTTTAACAAAATATCTCCTTTAACGCCAGTAATGAACTCCAGCTATGAGACAAAACCTTGACCCCATGAGAATGGGAACGCGTTTAGCCAGGAATTGGTGGACAGTTGCATTACGAGGAGCGATCGCGATCATCTTCGGGTTAGTCGCACTCTTCTGGCCAGAAATTACTCTGACAGCGTTGGTATTTATCTTTGCTGCCTTTGTCTTAGTCAGTGGAGTTTTATTAGCGATCGCCGCATTTAAAGATGGTTTGAATCATACCCACGCTTGGCTGATGTTGCTAGAAGGCGCGATCGGCATAACCATCGGCGTGCTGGCTTTTATCTGGCCTGGTATCACCGCATTAGTCTTACTTTACCTAATCGCAGCTTGGGCGATTATCACTGGCGTTTTAGAGATTATTGCAGCTATTCAGGTACGCAAAGAAATTGAAAATGAGTGGCTGTTAGCATTAGCGGGTATTGCGTCGGTATTGTTCGGCGTACTACTGATTATCTGGCCTGTGGCTGGGGCTTTAGCAATTTTGTGGATTATTGCTGCCTACGCCATTATTTTTGGTGTCTTACTTTTGATTCTGGCTTTTCGCCTACGTACTTGGGGAAGTAATCGCAGAATTTTTTAAATACCTAATCAATTAATCGGAGGTAAATATCATGGTATTAAGTCGCTGGGAACCTTTTAGAGAAATAGAAACCATGCAACGGCAGATGAATCGTCTATTTGATCAAATGATTGCTCCAGGTGATGGTGGCGATATCATCAGCGATAGACTAACATTTGTACCTGCCGCAGAACTTGACGAAACCCCTGATCATGTCAAGCTACGGATGGAAATTCCTGGTATCGAACCCCAAGATTTAGATGTGAAAGTTTCCGCAGATGCAGTTTCTGTGAGTGGTGAGCGTAAATCTGAAATCAGAGAAGAAGAAAGAAGAGGTGTACGCCGTTCGGAATTTCGTTATGGCAGATTTCAAAGGGTAATACCCCTACCATCTCGAATTCAAAACGATAAAGTACAAGCTGACTTTAAAAATGGTGTTTTGTCTCTCACTATGCCTAAAGCCGAAGAAGAAAAAACCAGAGTTGTCACCGTTAACTTACCAGGACAAGGGCAACAGGGACAAATCTCCGGCGGTTAACATCTAACTTCCTAGACCTTCCTTTGCTTGTCAGCAACCTATTTGTGATGCCGATAAATGTAGAGATGTAGCAATGCTATATCTCTACAAGCCAATTTATGTGTAGTAGCGTGTCAAGGCTCAAATGTTGCATAACAAATGATTGTGGGGTGGGCATCTTGCCTGTTCTACAAGACAATCATCATGAACCATTTTAGGCTTGTCAGTCCACTAGATAAATACTAAATATTCTGACTGAACTACGAATTACGACTTACGAATTATCAATTCCTCTAAGGTATGCCAGCAACCGACTATAAAGATTATTACGCCATTTTGGATGTAGACAAGAAAGCTACACCAGAACAAATCAAACGGGCATATCGCAAACTAGCCCGCAAATATCACCCTGACCTAAATCCTGGAGACAAGCAAGCTGAGGCACGCTTTAAAGAAATTAATGAAGCCCATGAAGTACTTTCTGACCCAGAAAAGCGGCAAAAGTACGACCAATTTGGACAGTACTGGAATCAGGTTCAGCAGGGTGCAGCGCCACCAAGAGGTGCAGGCATTGGAGTTGGGGGATTTGACTTTGACCAATATAGCGACTTTGACTCATTTATTGATGACTTGTTAGGTCGTTTTGGCGGTGCAGGTAGAACTAGGGGTAGAACTTACACTTACCGCACCCCAACAGGATTTACTGATTATGCTCCAGCTGCTGATACGGAAGCGGCGATCGCACTGAGTTTTTCAGAAGCTTTTCATGGTACCCAAAAGCGCCTACAATTAGATGATGAAACCATTAACGTGCGAATTCCACCAGGCGCTAAACCAGGAAGTCGAATTCGCATCAAAGGTAAAGGTCGTCCTAGTCCCTTTTCTCAACAACGGGGAGACTTGTACTTAACAATTGAAATTTTGCCTCACCCCTTCTTCCGATTTGAAGATGAGCAACTTGTGGGTGAAGTCCCCATTCGTCCTGATGAAGCGGTGTTGGGCGCTCAAATTGAAATTCCCACTCCCGATGGCAATGTGATTTTAAAAGTACCACCGGGAGTGCGTTCTGGTCAATCATTCAGATTACGAGGTCAAGGCTGGAGACAACCCCAAGGAGGACGTACTGATTTAATAGTCAAACTCCAGATAGTACCTCCCAAAAATTTAGACCCCATCGAGCGGGAAGCCTACGAAACAATCCAAGCACACACCAGCTTTAATCCCCGCGCTCAATTGCTGGAGGTAAAATTATGACTGAGTTCAGTCTTTCCCAAGTTGTTGTTTCCCAGGAGGGAGAGCCGCTTTACACTTTTGAATATGCCGCAATGGTAACGGAGACATCAACTACTTTGGTAGAAAATTTTGCTCAGTTGGGATTAATTGAACCTGTAGGCGTGATGCTGCACCAACGTGATATTGCGCGGATTGCTCAAATTCAACATCTGCGTCAAGATTTAGGATTGAATTTAGTCGGAGCTGCAATGGTTCTAGATATGGCCCAGGAAATTGCTCAGTTACGTGCCCAAAATCAAGCATACCAATCACTTCTGGACAGAGTATTTAAAGGTAACTAAGATAGGGAGTCGGATTTTCTTTGGATGCAATCCTCAATCATTGATAAAAATCTATTGTTAGATTAATAACTATAGACAAAATCTAATGATTGACCTCAGTTAAACTTAAAAATTATTCATAGACTAAAATCTATAGCTAAAATCAGTAAATAGTTATATAAGAATTAATTAGAATAGACATCATCGATTTATTTTGTTAAGTAATTCCTTTTTAGGAAATATAACGGTAAGCTAAGAACAATATTAAGCAAAAATAAATTTCTGCTATCTACCATAATTAGCTGACTGGAAGCAAGGTTAAGTTTGCTCCCGGAATGGCTAATTGTTGCTACCAATCCAGAGGTTAATTTCATGGCTCAGTTTCTCCTAGAGACTGTTTGGCTGGTTCCTTGCTATGCTTTAATAGGTGGACTTTTGGCAATTCCTTGGTCACCGGGTATCATTCGCAAAACAGGGCCCAGACCAGCAGGTTATGTCAATTTAATCATGACATTTTTGGCACTAGCTCATAGTGTCTTGGCTTTTCCATCAATTTGGAATCAACCACCCCAAGAAATATTTATCCCTTGGTTATCTACCGCAGGTTTAAACCTTACCATTGCCTTAGAAATTTCTGCGGTAAGTGTGGGTGCAATGGTAGTAATAACTGGCTTAAATTTTCTAGCACAAATTTATGCCATTGGTTACATGGAAATGGATTGGGGTTGGGGGCGCTTCTATTCTTTATTAGGATTATTTGAAGCGGGATTATGTGGCTTGGCGTTGTGCAATAATTTGTTTTTTAGCTATGTAATTTTGGAAGTTCTAACGTTAGGAACCTATCTATTAGTAGGCTTATGGTTTAGTCAACCTTTGGTAGTCACTGGTGCTAGAGATGCTTTCTTAACCAAGCGGATAGGGGACTTATTCTTACTGATGGGAGTCTTGGGTTTATGGACTTTATCAGGAACTTGGGATTACACAGATTTAGCAGCATGGGCCGCTAATACTCAAGTTGATCAGACAGTGATGACATTAGTAGGTTTAGCGTTGGTTGCTGGGCCGATGGGTAAATGCGCTCAATTCCCTTTGCACTTGTGGTTAGATGAAGCGATGGAAGGCCCTATTCCCAGCACAATTTTGCGGAATTCGGTAGTAGTTGCTAGTGGTGCATGGGTACTAATTAAACTGCAACCTGTATTAACTTTATCGCCTGTAGTTTCATCATTTATCGTTGCCATTGGTGCAGTTACAGCTATAGGCGCATCTTTAATTGCGATCGCCCAAATTGATGTTAAACGCTGTTTATCTTATTCTGTTAGTGCTTACATGGGCTTAGTGTTTATTGCTGTAGGCACACAACAAGACGATGCAGCTTTATTGTTGGTACTCACTCATGCTTTAGCATCGGCATTATTAGTCATGAGTAGCGGCGGGATTATTTGGAATGGCATTACTCAAGATGTCACTCAACTTGGCGGCTTATGGACACGTCGCCCCGTATCTGGTTTAGCCTTTATCGTCGGTACATTGGGGTTAATTGGCTTTCCCCCTTTAGGTAGCTTTTGGGCTTTGCTGAAATTAGCTGATGGACTGTGGGGAACTTACCCTTGGTTAGTGGCAATTATCATCGCAGTCAACGCCTTAACAGCCGTGAGTTTAACTAGAGAATTCGGCTTAATTTTCGGTGGTCAAGCCAAACAAATGAGTGAGCGATCGCCTGAAGTGCATTGGCCAATGGTATTGCCGATGATGATTTTATTTGGCTTTGTGTTGCATTTGCCTTTAGTGTTACAAAGCTTATCACTATTACCTGATTGGGCTAGTCTGAATAAAGATGCGGCACTATTACTCATTTGGTCAAGTATTTTTGGTTGCAGCATTAGCGGTGTAATTTATTTAGGCAATATTCCCAAGCCAATCCGCCTACCTTGGAAATTTTTACAAGATTTGTTGGCTTACGACTTTTACACCCCCAAACTTTATCGTATGACAATCATTTTCAGCGTTGCCCAACTTTCCAAATTTGCTGATATGATTGACCGCTTTGTAGTTGATGGCATTGTCAATTTAGTGGGTTTATTTTCGCTTTTAGGTGGCGAAGGTTTGAAATACAGCAACACTGGACAGACCCAATTTTATGCTTTCACGGTACTTTTGGGAGTAGGTGTTTTCTGTGCCTGGGTAACTTGGCCATTTTGGGGAATACAGTTTTTAGATTTGATGTTTTAGTTCTGAGAATCAAAACACACAAGGGTTTTTCCACTCTAACTCTGTGATCTCTGTGTCTCTGTGGTTATTTATTCTAACCAATCAGCATTAGACCTCTTGCATAAATACTTTAGTGTCGTCAAAAATACTCTTGAAAAGCTCAACCAAAGACGCAAAGAAGAATTTGAAAATCACGACTTTTGCAAGAAGTTTATTAATGAGAAAAACCATTACTCCCTAATCCCTATCTACACAAATCAACTCATAAACCAAACCAGAATATATGTTGAGTGTTCTCATTTGGATACCAATCATCAGCGCGATAATTATCGGCTTTTTACCCGGTAAAGTCGTCCCAGCCAGCCGCATTCGCTTAGTGTCTTTAACTATCGCCGGCATAGTTTTACTCTGGAACTTATTTATTTTGCTGAAATTCGACATCAGCAATCCAGGAATGCAATTTGAAGAATATTTGCCTTGGAATGACACCTTAGGTTTGAGTTATCAACTAGGTGTTGATGGCTTATCAATTTTGATGTTGATCCTTAATAGCTTACTCACCTGGATTGCTATTTACAGCAGTGACAAAGAAACTGAACGTCCACGACTATTTTATTCACTAATTTTATTAATTAGTGGTGGTGTTGCTGGGGCTTTCTTAGCAGAAAACTTGCTGTTATTCTTTTTATTTTACGAACTAGAGTTAATCCCCTTTTATTTATTAATTTGTATTTGGGGAGGAGAAAAACGAGCGTATGCCGGCATCAAATTCTTAATTTACACTGCTGTTTCCGGTGCTTTGATTTTGGCAACCTTCTTAGGCATGGTATTCCTCACAGGTTCTACTAGTTTTGCCTACGATGCCGTATCTACACAAACCCTATCCGCCGGGTTGCAATTTGTCCTCCTAGCAGGAATTATCTTAGGCTTTGGCATTAAAATCCCGTTAGTTCCCTTCCATACTTGGCTACCTGATGCTTATGTGGAAGCTTCTGCACCCATTGCCATTTTGTTGGGTGGTGTGTTGGCGAAGTTGGGCACTTATGGACTGTTGCGGTTTGGCATGGGGATGTTTCCCCAAGCTTGGAGTGTAGTTGCACCAACTTTAGCCATTTGGGGGGCGATAAGTGCAATTTATGGGGCGGTAATTGCGATCGCTCAACAAGATATCAAGCGCATGGTAGCATATAGCTCTATCGGTCACATGGGTTATGTCCTGCTGGCTAGCGCCTCTAATACATCTTTAGCGCTGGTGGGTGCAGTAGCGCAAATGTTCAGCCACGGTTTAATTTTGGCAATTCTCTTTCATTTAGTCGGGATCATAGAAGCAAAAGTAGGCACACGTGAATTAGCCAAACTCAATGGCTTAATGAGTCCTATTCGTGGTTTACCCTTTATTAGTGCCTTACTAGTTCTCAGTGGCATGGCTAGTGCGGGAATTCCCGGTTTAACAGGATTTGTGGCAGAATTTATTGTATTTCAAGGTAGTTTCTCGGTTTTTCCCTTGCCCACACTGTTATGTGTCGCCTCTAGTGGCTTAACAGCCGTGTATTTCGTCATCCTCCTCAACCGCACTTGTTTTGGCAAGTTAGATAACAATTTAGCTTACTACCCCAAAGTTTTCTGGTCTGAAAAAATCCCCGCTATAGTCTTGGCATTTTTAATTATCTTTTTGGGCATACAACCAACTTGGTTAGTGCGCTGGAGTGAAACTACAACTACAGCAATGGTGGCGACAATTGCACCTACAGAAAAAACCATAATTGCTCAAGTAACGTTGAAGTAATTCACAGAATTTAATAAACCAAATTTGAGAGGCGATCGCCATGGTACAAACCCCAGAGTATATTACTAAATTACCCCCTTCACGGCATGAATTTGCTGATGTGATTCATCGGCTAGAAGCAGGCGGTTCGATGTTGCCAGATACGCCAGAAAATTTAATGCAAATTATCGGTATTTATAAAGCTTACGCTGTACCGATGGATTTCTATTGGCGTAACTTGCTGTATATTGCTGAACGAGTATTTTTAAATCCGTTGCCTTTATTTAAATACTTCATTCCCCAAGAATATTTAGAACGGCACAATCATTATGCAGGTGATGATGCAGATTTGAGAGTGTGGCGTGGTGAAGCAACAGCCCATCCAGAACTTTTAGCATTTATAGAAAAGGGTGAAACCTTAAAAATGCCCAAATTATTGCATCACTTATTCCATGACCGAATTAATATGGAATTTGCCGAAGCTTGTATGCGGGCAATGCTTTGGCATAGAGGTATGGGTGGAAAATTTGACCCTTACTTAGATAGCGAAGAATATAAAACCAACGCAGATAGAGCCATTAAAGCTTATTTTCAAGGTAACCCAGTGATGTTGGGGCTTTATAAACTTTTCCCAGATATGTTTATCGAACAGTGCCGCCAAATGTCTTACTACGCTAATTTGGGGTTATTCTGGGAAGTCATGGCACCTGTATTTTTTGAAATGTCAGATTTGTATGATGAAGGGAAAATTACAACTGTCCCAGAAGCAATGAATTTTTTAGTAAATGGGATTTTTGCAGTTGCTAATCGTCCAATTTACCATAATGTTTATATCCGTGGTAAATGCTACGAAATAGTTCCTAAATCTCAAGGTTTTGTTTGGCTTTATGAAGCCGCATTACCTTATGTAGAAGCTGTTTTTTATCGTACAGCACCTTTTCGTGGGACAAAATCTTACAATGCCCAAGCCAACCAAGTACCAACAGACCAAAAAGACTTCCACTATGGCATTCTCTATGCAGATGTGTTTCCAGTAGGTACTGCGGGTATTCCCCCCACATTATTGATGCAAGATATGTTGCATTTTTTACCAGAATATCTTGTTAATTACTACAAACAATATTGTCGAGGTGAAGAAGACATGTTGATTCAGTTGGGAATTAGTTTTCAACGGTCAATGTACAATGTCACCTCTGCGGTAATTCAAGCATTACGCACTGCACTACATCATCCGTTAGATGACCCTAACCCTGAACATTTACAAGCTAATCGAGACTTTTTTGAAGCGCAGTTAAATCGCTTCACTCGTTCTGACTACGACATTCGTAATGCTGCCCGTTTACGGGATATTCAAAGACAAGATTATCGATAAGCTTGTAAAGGGCATAACTGCGCTTACCGCGCAGCGTCTCGTAGAGAAGAGAGGACTTTAGTCCTCACTACAAACTCAAGAAACAGCACCAAATCCTCCTCCTCCTGGAGTTGCAATCACAAAAATATCCCCTGGTTGCATCTCTACGGTTGCAGTACTACTTAACTCCTCTGGGGTTCCGTCCTGACGTTCTACCCAATTGCGTCCTACCTGTCCTGGTTTCCCGCCATTTAACCCAAAGGGAGGAACCACGCGATGACTAGAGAGAATATTTGCTGTCATCGGTTCTAAAAACTTGACGCGGCGAATAACTCCATTACCACCGCTATATTTACCTTTACCCCCACTCTCAGGACGCAGACTAAAACTTTCCACCAATACAGGATAACGGGTTTCTAAAACTTCTGGGTCAGTTAAGCGAGAATTAGTCATGTGGGTATGCACAGCATCAGTACCATCAAAGTTAGCCCCTGCACCAGAACCACCGCAGATAGTTTCATAATATTGATAACGCTCATTACCAAAAGTAAAATTATTCATGGTTCCTTGAGAACCAGCCAAGACACCCAACGCACCATATAAAGCATCGACAATGGTTTGGGAAGTTTCCACATTACCTGCTACAACTGCGGCTGGATAAGTCGGGTTCAGCATACAGCCAATCGGCACAATAATTTCTAACGGGTTCAGACATCCAGCATTCAAGGGAATATTATCATCAACCAAAGTCCGAAAGACATATAAAACTGCTGCTTGAGTTACGGCTTTGGGAGCATTAAAGTTGCTATTTAATTGTGGAGATGTGCCAGTAAAATCAATAATAGCACTGCGATTTTCTTGATTAATTGTTACTTTGACTTGAATTTTTGCCCCATGATCCATTTCATAAGTAAATGAGCCATCTTTGAGCAGATTTATTGCTCGTCTCACGGACTCTTCGGCATTATTTTGAACAAACTTCATATAAGCTTGGACTGTTTCCAGCCCATATTGAGCTACCATTTTGCCAAGTTCCTGCACTCCTCTTTCATTGGCAGCAATTTGTGCTTTGAAATCGGCTATATTTTGGTCAGGATTACGCGCCGGATAAGGATGATTTAAAAGTACATGACGTATTTGAGTTTCTTGAAAATTCCCTTGTTCAACCAAGAGAAAATTATCAAATAAAATGCCTTCTGCTTCCACTGTGGTGCTGTGGGGAGGCATGGAACCGGGTGTAATACCACCAATATCGGCTTGGTGTCCACGAGAAGCAACGTAGAAGAGAGGAGTATTAATCTTTTCTAGGAAGACGGGGGTAATAGCGGTAACATCTGGGAGATGCGTTCCGCCGTTATAAGGATTATTTGATAGATATACGTTTCCTGGTTTGATAGTGTCGCTTTTATCGTTAATTAAACTGCGGACACTTTCACTCATTGAGCCTAAATGTACGGGAATGTGAGGAGCATTAGCAACTAATAATCCAGAAGCGTCAAAAATAGCGCAGGAGAAATCGAGGCGTTCTTTAATGTTTACCGATGCTGCTGTGTTTTGCAGAACAATACCCATTTGTTCGGCAATAAATTGATAGAGGTTTTTGAATATTTCTAAGCGGACAGGATCGGGTGGAGATGTTGTATACATTTTTAATTTATGCTTATCAAGGAAAATTTAGATGACCCCGTACTGCTTCTTCAATTCCTGCAAGGCTGGTTAGCCTTTCTGGTAACGTGTCTTCGTACAATATTTTAGCGATAGCGAAGCGCTGCTGCTTTCAGCAGTTCGCCTGAATATGTTCTTGAAGTGCTGGCTTTTGTTCTGGGGTCATCGCTAGGTAAATACACTCGTCTTACCTATCCTGACTGATTTTCGCCTTCTTGGCAAAAAACTGGGATGCTCCCGTTCTCAACTCATATAAAAACACCTTTTTCTCAAGGTGCTTTTCAGATGAATTATGTTTAGTTTGGCAAACAGTTTTTAAGTACGGTAACCGTTATTTCTGGGACTGCGCGCACCAACAACAGCTCCCATAAGTGCAGCAGCTAAACTCAATAGTGAACCCAACACAAACCACCATAAAGCTCTAGAGGTGGCAGCAGCAATATCACGAGCTTGTTCGGCAGTTACAGCTGGTAAGTCTGGAGGTATGGGAGCACCTGGCTGAGTTACCGGAGGTATGACGGCAGCCGCAGTGGGAGCAACAACTCCAAAAGTACCCCATACCCCACTAGCCAATAGCCAGGAGCTAAGTGCTAAAGTGGTTGCCCAGAGAATGGCACCGTTGAGAAGAGCTGTGTTGCGGTTCATAGGCCCACATGCACGAGTTGTCACCCAACCACCAACGAATAGTGAAATCAATAAAGCAAGGGTTGACCAAAATCCTACATTACCAGCAACATCAGGTGCTATGGTTCTAGGTGCGCCTGAACCTGCAATTGTACCTGCCCCGATCGCGCCAAACAAGGAACTCAAGATTAATTGAGTAGCTAAGGCAACCAATACACCAGCAATTATGGGACCCCAGCGAACACGGTCGTGATATTCAACTACTCGACCTGCCATTCCAGGTTCATTAATAACATCATCACCTACGCGATTTACGTATGACATAGTTTATTTTCTCCATTGCTTTGTCAGCAAAGTTTTTTTTCAGGTATATCCATGCCTTTATGTTTAAAATTAAATTGCCTGATATGATTTTTAATATCTATCAATAGAAAGAGTTAAGCACTCTATCTTCAGTAGGAATAAATTAATTTTGTTTATATTTTTTAATGTAATGTATTTATTCTTTATGTCTAATTTTTTTAGCTTCTAATTGCAGATTTTAAACTATGGTTCTAGACATCTTAATGTATTAAAAATTCACACTTAATTATGTTGAACTATTACTGAAAAAACTTTGGTTAATTGCTAATGGATAATGGTTAATGACAATTACCCATTAGCCATGATCACAAGTCAATCAACAAACTAACGTATTTTCACAGCAGTGCCTGTGGCAGTAATTAGTAACAAAACTCCTGACTGGTCAACGTTGATTGTGCCAGTGTCAAATTCAATGCCAATCACAGCATCTGCTCCTAAACGCTGTGCCCGTTGTTCTAATTCTTCTATTGCCTTTCGTTGACCCTGTTCAAATAAACGCTCGTAGCTACCAGTGCGTCCGCCAATAACATCTCGAATGCTGGCAAAAAAATCTCGGAGGAAATTACTGCCGTAGACAACCTCTGCCGTCACAATGCCTAAATAAGATTCAATAATAGCACCTTGAATCACATCAGTCGTAGTTACAATCATCAGTCAGCCTCGTAAATACTCGTAAATATTAGATTAGTCATTGGGCATTGGGCATTGGTTATTTTCCCACTCCCTTCTAGTGGCATCATAGCAAGGTAAGATACTTTCCATTTAGATAACGAGAAGGCGACGCACAAACCACTGACGACAAAGGGCATTTTGTCCAACTCTAAACTGACCTGTGGGATATACTGAATAATTTATAATAGTCAATTTGTCCTTCAGTATAAACTCAGTAAATTTTGTGTGATCAAAAAGTATCTGAAATTACAATTTATTAATATTTTATAAAGGTGAATAAATACAGTTTTCAAAAATGGATATTTTTGTTTTAATGTACAAAAAAAAGTCCTCTAGAATTTCAGGAAATTTACTGTGTACAAACGCATATCACTTATAGTTGGTGTTTTGTCATTAGGGTATTGTGCCATTACCATCCCCTCGGTAGCACAGGCTCAGGTACTAGTTGCACAAACTAGCAACCCAGAATTAAAGCAGCTGTTCGAGGAAGGGAAAAGACTAGTGGATGCTAACGACTATATTGGAGCGATCGCCGTTTATCAACAAGCAGCAGCCATAGAGCCAAAGAATGCTAAAATTCATTCTGGTATTGGCTACCTGCAAGCACAACAAGGAAATTTCCAGGCAGCGCTGGCCTCTTATCGTCGTGCTATTGCCATCAACCCCAATAATAGTGATTTTTACTACGCTGTGGGTTATATCAAAGGCAATTTGAATGACAATAATGGAGCGAAAGAAGCGTATCGTCGTGCCATACAGTTGAACCGTAATAATTTGAATGCCTATTTAGGATTAGGTATCACCCAAGCCCGTCTAGGAGACTATACAGCAGCTAATTGGGCATACGCACAAGCAATTGAGCTTGACAAGAATAATGCCCAAACTTACGAGTTTATGGCTGCAATGTACAAGCAGCGTCGGCAAACCAAACAAGCAAGCAGCGTGCTTCAGAAAGCCCGTGACTTGTACCAACGGCGGAATGATTCGGATGGGGTTAACAGGGTAGAAGCTATGTTGCGAGAGTTAGGAGGATGAAATTTATAGTAGGGGATAGGGGACAGGGGACAGGGAACATGCGGGAAAATTTCTTGGTGTCCTTAGCTATGTGGCAGCTACTTTATCTAACTAGTCGCTGTTACGACAATTAAAATTACTTCCCTGTTAAAGGAATGCGTTATCCTTTCCTGTGTCATTAACACTCTATTGCTTCATCACCAAATCTTCACCGTGAGCAGAATGCAGTTTTTTTAGTTATCCCCATAGACCATATCGATGCATCTTGGTTAATGACTCCCAAAGTACAAATCCGCTAAATTTTGATCTCCAGAGTACGTACCAAAAAAGCCCACTTGTCTGCTGCTTCCTCAATAATTTTAGCGGTGGGTTTACCTGCCCCATGTCCTGCCTTGGTTTCAATTCTAATTAACACTGGTGCATCACTTGCTTGATTGGCTTGCAAAGCGGCGGCAAATTTGAAACTATGGGCAGGGACAACGCGATCGTCATGATCAGCTGTGGTAATCAAAGTTGCAGGGTATGCTGTTCCTGGTTTGATATTGTGCAGTGGCGAATATGTATAGAGTGCCTGGAAATCCTCTGGATTATCTGGCGAACCATATTCGGAAGTCCAAGCCCAGCCAATGGTAAATTTGTGGAATCGCAACATATCCATCACACCTACGGCTGGCAAAGCTGCACCAAACAAATCAGGACGCTGAGTGATACACGCACCCACCAATAAGCCGCCGTTACTACCACCAGCGATCGCTAATTTTGCAGGTTTTGTGTACTTATTGGCAATCAGCCACTCAGCAGCTGCAATAAAGTCATCAAAGACATTCTGCTTTTTCTCCTTCATACCTGCTTGATGCCATTCTTCGCCGTATTCCCCACCACCGCGCAGATTAGGCGCGGCATAAACACCACCCATTTCCATCCATACCAACATACTCACAGAGAAACTTGGTGTCATTGAAGCATTAAAACCGCCATAACCCCAAAGATAAGTAGGATTATTGCCATCTAATTGAATGCCCCTTTTGTGAGTAATAAACATTGGTACTTGAGTACCATCTTTGCTGCGGTAAAAGATTTGTTTTGTTTCATAATCATCAGGATTAAAATCTACCTTTGGCTGACGAAAAAGCTCACTTTCTCCTGTTACCATGTTGTAGCGGTAAATAGTTCCTGGTGTAGTAAAGCTGGTGAAACTATAAAAAGTTTCAGTATCAAAACGCTTACCTCCAAAGCCACCTGCTGAACCGAGTCCAGGTAGTTCTACTTCACGGACAAATGCACCATTGAGGGCAAAAATTTTGATTTGGGTGTGAGCATCTTGTAGATAATCAACAACAAATTGGTTATTGAGTATATTGGCACTTTCCAAAGTTGCCAAAGCTTGAGGAATGATTTCTTGCCAAGTTTCCGGAGCAGGGTTTTGGCTATCAATAGCAATTAGTCTGCCGCGCGGAGCATTTAAATCGGTGCGAAAATAAAAGACACTATCATCATGGTCAATGAAACTATAATTGGCTTCAAACTGATTAATTAGTTCTATGACTTCGGTATGAGGATTATTTAAATCTTTGTAAAAAACTAAATTTCTAGGATCAGTTCCTAGCCAAACCGAAATTATTAAATAACGTCCATCTTCTGTTACACTCCCATCAAATCCCCATTCTTTTTGGTCAGGACGATGATAAATTAGTAAATCATCAGATTGGGGAGTACCCAGTTGATGATAGTAAAGTTTTTGGTAATAGTTGACATCTTCTAATTTAGTTTTTGTATTTGGTTCATCATAGCGACTGTAGAAAAAGCCCTGATTATCCTTTGTCCAAGATGCACTCGAAAATTTAATCCATTGGAGGTTGTCTTGTAGGTCTTCACCAGTTTCCACATCGCGCACTTTCCATTCTTGCCAGTCAGAACCGGAAGTGGAAAGACCATATGCTAATAGTTGCCCGTTATCACTAATAGACAATCCTGAAAGAGCAACAGTGCCATCTGTGGAGAGTTTGTTGGGGTCAAGTAAAACTCTAGGTTCAGCAGCAAGTGTTTTTAGGGTATAGAGAACACTTTGATTTTGCAGCCCATCATTTTTAAAATAAAAGTAGCGATCGCCTTCTTTAAATGGGATACCATATTTTTCATAATCCCAAAGTTTAGTGAGGCGTTGTTTAATTTTTTCTCTAGCAGGAATTTCGTCTAGGTAGGCAAAAGTAATTTTATTTTGTGCCTCAATCCAGTTTCTTGATTCCTCTGAGTCAGGGTATTCTAACCAACGGTAAGGGTCTGCAACTAAATTCCCGTGGTAGTTATCAATTTGATCACTTTTGCGGCTAAGTGGGTAAGACATAGGTAATGCAAAATTTTTCTATATAATAGCTAGTTATTACCTGTTACCTATCACCTATTCCCTATTTAAGCTAATAGGGTGAGCTAAAAGCCCACCCTATAAAGCTGACATAATAATACGTGAATTCGACGGAACCTAACCCCAACCCCTTCCCTTGTAGGGAAGGGGCAAAAAATATCTCACGTGGTACGAAATAATCAGCTTTTTAAGCCTCTAACGCCACTTGCTACAACGCGGGGAACCCGCGCAACGCAGTGGCTCCTCCTTGCAGGGGAGAGGTTTGGAGAGGGGTCATTTCCAACTTATCGAACTCACGTTAATAATGTAAAATTTACAGCAAACCACCAGCCGCTTGGAAACGAGCGCGGGCGCGTTTAAAAGCTTGAGTCGCCTGAATTTGTGCCTGACGATCGCCTGCTGGCACTTGATTCAGACGTGTTTGTGCTTGGTTAAAAGCTGTACGAGCATCTTCTAGGTTAATGGCATCGCCACGTTCAGCACCATTTACCAGAATTGTCACTTCATCTTCTTCGACTTCAGCGAAGCCACCCAATAAAGCGATCGCTTGCCAATCCTGATTTTTGCTAGCACGAACACGCATCACACCTGTATCCAAAGCAGTCAATAAAGGTGCGTGTCCACTTAAAATTCCCAACTGACCAGTAGTGCTAGGTAGAACCACCTCTTCAGCTGCGGCATCCCATACTGTCTTATCTGGGGAAACTACACGAACGGTTAGAGTCATATTGCTAATTTCTCATTGGTGACCACTAATAATTGGTAATTCATAACCCGTAATCTGAACGATAATTACGAATTACGAATTACGAATTACGAATTAACCCTTGAGCTTTTCAGCTTTAGCGATCGCTTCGTTAATATCGCCTACCAAGTAAAAAGCTTGCTCTGGTAGTTCATCCAATTCACCAGATAAAATCATTTGGAAACCTTTGATGGTGTCTTCCAACTTCACATACTTACCAGGAGAACCAGTAAACACTTCCGCTACGAAGAACGGCTGAGACAAGAAGCGCTCAACTTTCCGCGCCCGTGCTACGGTGAGACGGTCTTCTTCAGACAATTCATCTAGACCAAGAATGGCGATGATGTCTTGAAGTTCTTTGTAACGTTGCAGGGTTGACTGTACAGCACGAGCAGTGTTGTAGTGTTCATCACCCACGATCTCAGGCTGCAACATGGTGGAGGTAGAACCTAAGGGGTCAACTGCGGGATAAATACCCTTAGCTGCTAAACCACGAGATAGTACTGTGGTTCCATCCAAGTGAGCAAATGTAGTTGCAGGTGCGGGGTCAGTTAAGTCATCCGCAGGTACGTACACCGCTTGAATGGAGGTAATAGAACCTTCTGTTGTCGAGGTAATCCGTTCTTGCAGGGCACCTACGTCGGTTCCTAGTGTGGGCTGGTATCCTACGGCTGAAGGCATCCGACCCAACAGTGCGGATACTTCAGAACCTGCTTGCACAAACCGGAAGATGTTGTCGATAAACAGCAGCACGTCTTGCTTGTTTACATCACGGAAGTACTCTGCCATTGTCAAGCCTGACAGACCAACCCGCATTCTCGCTCCGGGTGGCTCATTCATCTGACCATAAACTAGCGCAATCTTGGATTCGTTGAGGTTATCTTTGTTGATTACCCCAGATTCAATCATTTCATTGTAAAGGTCATTGCCCTCACGGGTACGCTCACCCACGCCAGCAAACACAGACACGCCACCGTGTTGGGTAGCAATGTTGTTAATCAACTCCATCATAATTACAGTCTTACCGACGCCAGCACCGCCGAATAGACCAATCTTACCGCCGCGTCGATAGGGAGTCAGGAGGTCAACAACTTTAATCCCTGTTTCAAACACCGAAGGTTTGGTTTCCAGGTCAGTGAATTGGGGAGAAGGGCGGTGAATGGGTAAGGTTTCCTGAGAATTGACAGGGCCTTGATTGTCTACGGGTTCGCCCAGGACGTTGAAAATTCGACCCAAGGTAACTTTACCAACTGGTACGCTAATGGGTGCGCCTGTATCAACAACTTCCAGACCACGTACTAAGCCATCAGTGGAACTCATCGCAACAGCTCGCACCTGGTTGTCGCCCAGCAACTGCTGCACTTCAACGGTCAGGTTGATTTCCTGTCCAGCTTCGTTGGTGCCTTTGATGGTCAAAGCGTTGTAGATTTGCGGTAATTTTCCGCCGGGAAATTTAACGTCTACAACCGGACCGATGATTTGGGTAATGTAGCCAATGTTTGTTTTTTCTGCTGTGGTGACCATGCTGAGCCTAATAATTGAAGCTATATTTCAGATAGGGTCTTGGAAGACATAAGATTATGCAATGTCATCTTTCACTCTAGCACCGGAGGGGGACACAGCTCCCTTAGTAATTCCTTAAAAAAGGGAATGGGGAATGGGTTTCTGCACAGACGCAGGAATAATGGTCGGTCAGGTAGATACGTTGTCAAATTTGCTACCGACAAAGATTTAGAATTGCATCCACACAGACAAAACACATAGTGGCTGAAGGTAAAGCCACTAAGCAAAGTTAGTTGTAAAATCCTTGATATTTCATAGTCCGCGCATGATTCGGATGTGGACTGTCATAAAATAAAACTATCTAGATTATAGGAGTCATGATGCAAATGACTAATAAACTGATAAATTTAAACAAAAATGAATATTCTAGTTTCTACGAACAAGATTATCATTTGTGGTTAGAGCAAATGGCTTTTCTTTTAAAAAACAAAAATTTTTCAGAATTAGATTTAGACAATTTAATTCACGAAATTGAAAGCATGGGAAGAAGTGAAAAAAAGGCTTTAAGAAGTAATCTGAGAGTGCTTTTGATGCATTTACTTAGATATAAATTTCAACCTCAAAAACGCTCTAATAGTTGGTTATATACAATCTATGAACATCGGTTAAGATTACAAGAATCTTTTTTAGATAGCCCTAGTTTAAAAGGCTATTTTATGGAAGTTTTAGCTACTTGTTATCAACATGCTCGCAATGGAGCAGCTATTGAAACTGGACTTCCCCATGCTATGTTTCCCACAGAGTGTCCTTTTTCTGTTGATGAAACCTTAGATGCAGATTTCTTCCCCAGTTGATATGTGAGGTTTGGTTGGGCGATCGCTATAATTAAATAGCTTATTACATCAAAAAAGCTAGATGTTGACAAGTACAGTCTCTGTCTACATCTAGCCTTTATTTAGCAATTTAATGATGGGGCTTGTTAGCCGTTAACTTGCAGCTTTTGTTTGCGCTTCAGCTTGGAGGTAACACCGAACGCACCCAAACCCAGCAAGCCAATTAAAGAAGCTGGTTCAGGAACAGGTGTTGGAGGAAGAATCTCTGAAGATATCTTCTCCTGAACTACCGCGCCAAACTCTTCAAAGGTAGCTGCTGTTCTCAGGAAAGCAGGAACGCCAGTGGCATTAGTGCCACCAATGACATTATTTTGATAGAAGTTTGCCAGGCCACTCGCGTTACCAATCACTACACCGTTAATAGCATCGATACCAGCAGCTAGGGCAGCATCGCGGGCGGCGGCTGTATTAGAACCGGAGTTTGTAGCACCGTCACCAGATACATCGATAACCAAGCGCGTGCCATCAAAGTCGTTGGTGAAGAAACCAGGTACAGCAAAATCGATGGCAGAACCAATAGCAGTCAATCCAGAGAAAGGACGTGGCGCTGCCGCGATCGCATTAGCAAAGTTTTGTGCAGCTGCTACACTATCAATTAAAGTCCAGCCTACTGATTCTTGCTGCTCATTTGCTCCAGACCAGTAGATTAGGTTAACAGCAATCTGGCCGATAGATCCCTGAGAGATAAAGTTGTTAAAAAGGTTGGGATTTGAGAAAGTATTGACGTAACCATCTCTTTGCAGAGCGAACTCACTAGCACTGACACTACCAGATACGTCAACGAGTAGCGACAGTTCTAAATCGACGAGAGTAGCAGCGTTAGCAGTTGCAGAAATAGTTAAAACGGATAAACCACAAGTCACTGTGGTAAGTGTTGCACGAAAAAAGTTGGCAGTTTTCATGATTGACCTTATTACATCAAAAAAGTAGATATTGAGTCTGAAACAGCTTTTCTAGAGCTATTTGTGTGTGTGTGCCAAGACCTCAGTGAATAGCTCATCGGCCGGTTTTTCTGGGAGTCTGTAGTATTCAGACTTATGCTGCGATCGCACATGCCAAAATAATGGAAATTTTCCTGACTTTTTTAGCAGCAGCATGGTTTTAACTTGATGAATATATGTTTAGTGTTTAGTTTTACTAAGTAATATTTCATCAGTGTATTCCCATAGAATACTGGTCAATCTATGTCTTTTGCTAGTTGAAAACCGTAGATTTATGGAAAAATTACATAGTAAAGTAAAATTACAAAATGTCTGAAAGTTAAATTTAATAGGGATTACACGGCATTTTTTTGGGTAAATAGACCAAACGAACGATTTTCGGCTTGTGAAGTTTTTATGTAATTTTACTTAATTTTAACTAAATGCTTATACTTTTCGGACTTATACTATGAGGCTGTAAAATCCAATAATAAGTTCAGCAATAAGTCGTGCGATCGCTCTAATTAGGTAACTATTTTCATTGCCTAATGGCATCTCAAGCGAGAGATTAGGCTAGGTCATATCACGAGATGGAAACTCCCCTTAAAATAAAAAACTGCCGTATCTTTGAATGGCAGACACAGCAGCTACTGAATAAATCAGTTATGTATTACACTTTAGCAACAGCTTTCTGTTGTTTACGCTTCAAAGCGGTGGTAGCACCAACAGCACCGAATGCTAATAGACCCAACATCGTGGTTGGCTCAGGAACCGGTTGTGGTGGCATACCAGAGAAAGTACTGGCTTGAATAAACACAGCAGAATCGAGAACGCTATCACCTACATCTGCAATTGCCAACTTAATTCTATTGGTACTGCCGGCAACTAGTCCTGTGGCTTGAGCAGTGAAGACTGTGGTAAAACCATCATATTCAATGTTGAAAGCGCCTGTGTTGTTGTTGATGTAAAATGCAGGATTACTGGCATCAACACCCAATGGGTTACCACCGTTAACGTTATTGATAGAAACTGGTGTGGTAGTTCCAGGGATTAAGGCAATATTTTCTCCATTCAAGAAGAAAGCAAATACATCATTGAAATTACTATTGACAAATTCGTTGTATTCTTCTGATGCAAATACGTAGTTGAAAAATAGATTGCCTGTTTCTGAGATAAAATCAAATTCGAGAACAGTGGCATCAAAAGTACTTCCAGGAATTAAGCTGTTTAAGTCAGTATCTCCTGGTAAACCATTATTCACTCCTGAGTTTGGGAGGCTATTTGGCCCAACTGCTAGGCTAGCATCACCAGTAGTTAGAATGATGCCACTGTCTATGCCAATTCCTGAAGACAAGCCATTGGTGAAAATACCAGATGCAGCAGGTGCGCCATTATATGTAACATTAGAAACAGTGATGCCCCCGCCCAAAATTTGATTAACTAAAGCGTTAGGGTCGTTAGTAGTGGTGATATTGATAGCGTGAGCAGGAACTGCGGCTATGCCTAAACCTACCAATGCGAATGCACTATGTGACAAAAAGTTGGTCAATGATGTCATTGTAATTTTCTCCCAAAACCTGTGAACTTTAACATTGGAAAACTCAGTGTTTCGCTGTGATCGCACATGCCAAAACCAAGGAAAATAATGAAAATTTTCCTGACTTTTTTAGCAGTAGCCTGGTTTGAACTTGATGAATATATGTTTAGTGCTTAGTTTTACTAAATTAATATACTCATAAGTGTATTTCCATAGAATACTGGTTAATCTATGTCTTTTGCTAGTTGAAAACCGTAGATTTATAGAAATATTACATAGTAAAGTAAAATTACAAAATCTCTAAAAGTTAGATTTTACAAGGATTACACAATCATTTTTTGGGTAAATAGACCAAACCAACGATTTTCGATTTGTGAAGGTTTTATGTAATACTACTTAGTTTTAACCAAATACTTATACTTTTCGGACTTATACTATGAGGCTGTAAAATCCAATAATAAGTTCAGCAATAAGTCGTGCGATCGCTCTAATTGGGTAAAACAACAAGCTTTCTTTCGCTCTTTCCACAGGTGCACCTCCGTTGGAGACTCACGTTAGGTCATCTCACGATCTGGGAACCCCCTTAAAATAAAAAACTGCCGTGTCTTTCAATGACAGACACAGCAGCTATTGAATAAATAAGTGATAGATTACACTTTAGCAACAGCTTTCTGTTGTTGATTGCGCTTCAATGCAGTAGTAGCACCAATAGCTCCGAATGCCAATAGACCCAACATAGTGGTGGGTTCAGGAACTTGAGTAGGCGGGATGATGATTGTACCATTCCTAGCAGTGAAGAGATATCGACCATCCACGGTGCTATTAAGTCTGTTACTAACCAAACTATTGGGGCCACCATCGAGGAAAGCACCATTAACTGCTGATCCAGCCAACTCGAAGAAGGTACCCGGCGCACCAGTACCATTAGAGAAGCCGACGCGAGCAGAGTTGCCGCCTAAACCATCAGTACCACCACTAGCTCCACCAGTTTCCCACTCAATTTGGTCGTAGTTGAATTCAATATCAAAGTTACCTGCACCAGTATCAGAGCGATCAATCAACACTAGCTGAAAACTGTTCAGTCTGTCTGCTGCTGAAGGGAAATAGCCAACGTCAATCCAGTTAACCCCAAAGGCATTACGACCATCCACAACACCTGTACCGTAGGTCACTTCGTTTGAACCTAGGTTACGGGTATCTACATCAGCAAAGAATGGTGCAATAATTTGCTGTCCAGTGCTGGTGAGGTCAAATGGAGTGAATGAGGATAAGGGAAAATCAAAAGTTACGTTACCGTTATTGTTAACGTAAAGCTGAGTAAAATTTAGACCAAAGAAGTCGGCCGTAAAGCCGAGATCGACTAGTCCAGTGGATCCATCGTCGTTACGTGCCAGTGTGTTGGCATCAAATAACCCTGTTCTGATTGCAGCTGCATAAGCGGCTTGAACAGAGCTGACACTGAGGACGGTTAGTACTGTTGCTAATCCTAGGCTAGCTTTGCGTAGACTCGGTTTATACTTAGCTTTAGTGCAAGTGTTTAGTAACTTTTTAATCAAAGTGGAAACAGCCATGAAACTCCAGTTCCCTAAAATAGTAGAAATGTGGTCAGCTGGTTAATCCTCCTATTGCGAGTTCACCAGAAGATTTTATCTCCGTGTTTTCCTCAAGAGGAATTTGCTGAAAATAGCGATCGCACATGCCAAAAATAATGAAAATTTTCCCTTGTTTTTTTGGCAGCAGCATGGTTTTAACTTGATGAATATATGTTTAGTGCTTAGTTTTACTAAATTAATATACTCATAAGTGTATTTCCATAGAATACTGGTCAATCTATGTCTTTTGCTAGTTGAAAACCGTAGATTTATGGAAATATTACATAGTAAAGTAAAATTACAAAATGTCTAAACGTTAGATTTTACAAGGATTACACAGTCATTTTTTGGGTAAATAGACCAAACAAACGATTTTCGATTTGTGAAGATTTTATGTAATATTACTTAAGCTTAAAAAAAGAATTATACTTACTAGACTAAAAATTGTGCTGTATTTCTAGAAAAATTCACTAGCATTATCAGCTACAAATTCCCAAGATTACGAATCATCACCAGAAAAATTGTGACAATTAAACCCTTGTAGAGACGTTGCATGCAACGTCTCCACATTCTGTTTCGGAGATGTCTAATGAATAACTATCTCAAACGCTAGACTAGAAAAAGCGACAAAAAACTCAAAATGCAGCTAGCTCCCCTGTTCCCGTTGATTTACCGCATTCTTCAACCGAGTTTTCCCAACTGTCTTTGGAGAGGCGATCGCCATACTCAAGCGATCGCTCTGACATTTGATGATGGCCCTCACCCTGAATACACACCCCAAGTATTGGCAGTTTTAGACCGTTACAATATTCCAGCTAGTTTTTTTTGCTTGGGTGCTTGTGTCAACCGTTCTCCAGACATTACCAAAGCAATATGCGATCACGGACATTGGATCGGATTACATGGTTACGATCATCGCTCCTTTCCCCGGCTTTCCCCACATGATCTAAAAAATACTTTAGAACAAACTCAAGCTGCCATCTGTAATGCCTGCAACTTATCACCCGAACAAATACGTGATGTTCGTCCCCCCAATGGTTTATTTACCCCCAAGACCTTAAAATTATTCCTTGAGTGGAACTACCGTCCAGTTATGTGGAGTGTTGTACCAGAAGACTGGGTAAGACCAGGAGTTGCTACCGTGATGCAACGAGTTCTCCAACAAGTACAAAACGGTTCATTAATTGTTTTGCATGATGGCATTTGTGGCGGACAAGATGTTGCTGCCACTATACAAGTGTTGATTCCGCAATTACTACAACAAGGTTATCAATTTGTAACTGTTGATACGTTATGGCAGCACGCTAAAATCAACAGTCAGCTTTTAGCTACGAATGGTTAATGGTAAGGTCTAGGGGAATTTAAATCCCCTAGTTGAATGGAAATTCCTGAAGATATGCTTTAACTACTTTTAGATTTTCGTGGTTGAGAAGTTTCCGTCTCAGAACTAATAGATGTAGCTGGTTCCTCAGTACCCAACAAATGATGTATTTCACTTAATGAACCTGGTTCAGCTACAGGCTTATTTGATGACTCACTCATATACTCAATTAGGTCTTCCACTTGACAATTTAAGGCTTTGCAAAACCTAATAATTCTTTCAATATGGTCTGTCCCAGTCCTACCGCTTTCCCAGTTTTGGATAGTGCTTTCAGTCACGCCGACAAGACGCGACAGTTCAAGCTGGGTTAGCCCTGCTTTCTCACGAAGCAAAGCGATCCTTGGTTTTGGCTTGTTTTTCACAGCTACAGCACTTTTATTTTATCTATAGTCGTAGATCCTAGCACCAAAAAAAACCCAGGCCTAGAAAATTACTAAAAAACTTTTGCTAAAACAAAAAATCCGGACTTTTGACACTTCCACGGCTAGGACAGTGGAGGATTTGAGAACGTAGGCGGATTTATGTAGAGACTTTACAGAAGTCAGCAGGAAGGAAGATACAAGCTTCCTTCTGCTTCTCCTCATATCCTAAGTGGTGGTACTTATTTCTATCCCCTACAGAAATCATCCACTCTCACATCCTTCCAAATCTCAGAAACCTGCCAACCTGAGTTGCCAACAGATTGGACTATAGGATGATCCCGCACTGCAATATAGTTAGGTTCTCTATTTTCTCTATATAGTTCTTGATGTTCTTCCACCACAGTTTCTGGGGTATTAAGAGTATCTGCTTGAAAATTCTGTTCTTCTGCTTCTTCCATAATCTTGATTTTATTCAGGAGGAGTTTTTCAGACTTTTTGATTAGTTTCATGACTTTGATATTCGGAGGTTTGAAAACTGTACATTAAAAAAACGAGAATCTTAACATTGATTCTGAAAGAGACTAATGTAGTCTTTCAAGAATCTTTAGAGAGATCCGCAAAAAGCTATTATAAACTTTAGTGTGGGAAAAACTACTTAGCAGAAACTAGAATACAGCAATTTTACTGGAAATGCTTACCCATTGGGAAAAATCTTTTGAATATGGGTTCTAAACGACCGACCTTTCAAGGGAACATCCTGAATGATCAATCAGGACTTATCATCTTTACTACTCCCTCGCCTATGATGACTTTCCTTCATTTAGCGCTCATAGTTGGCTTGCATCCATTCTCCTTGACTCCCTGCCCATAAAAATTTCCCCTGAGTGTAAACAAATAATACAGTCGGCTAATTTTGGCATCTCTAATGCTTGATATTTCAGGTCACACAAAAAAGAACTTTTGAACAATTTTAGTTTGTAGCCATACTTTAGATAGACGCTTGAGAATTTTCACCTATCAATGGTATTTACTGGCATAGTGCTTTTCCAAAAGTCTCAATATAAAGCGCACGCCCAAAAAATCGGTTGCAGACGTGCCATAGGCATATCTTTAATGAGCATGTGGTATTGGGAATAAAAGAGTTTACTCTCATTCAGAAATTCCCTGGTTTTTAATTTGTTTAGAAGTAGCTTCTATAAAGTTGATAAAAACTTGTATGAGCTTATGAATACCCTCACTACCTCCAGCAATTACACCTCCAGTTAGTAATGCATCTAAACACCTAAAAATAACGATTTGTATGGGAGAATTTATATTTATAACTATGAGTGGCTCAATTGAGCGAATACCTATTCCACTCATTAAAAAGCCAAATAATAAAGATGTCCATAAAGCAATAATGCGTGTATCAGACTTATATGCTACTCTCTTACGCTCTTTTTCATTTAACTCACTAATTATAGTATTTAAATCATCAAATAGCGAATTGTTTTTGTCTTGATTTTGCATAAAATTTTCAATTATCTGCTGCTCCAAGCTAACTCCTTCAGGCGGTAGATCATTAATTTGATTAGATTCAGTAAAAGCTATTTTATTTTGCTTTTGCTGCTGTTCTATAAATCTTCTCTTTTCAGAGATCAAAAAATTATATTGCTGAATTGCCATATCTAATTGTTCGGCTGTTTGTCCTCGCCAGGTAGTTATAAAAACCTCTAAAAAACGCTCTAACAATAAAGAAATAAAAAATAGTAATGTGAGTAACTGTATAATATCATTCAGGTTAAACGGTTTTAAAATAAACGGTTGAGGTGATAACCAAACTGACAAAGTTACTACTAGAAAACTAATAAGAATTAAAAAAATAAATAAAGGAGATTCGAGAGAAAGCTTGAACAACTTATCTATACTCCTGTTTTGTGTCACAACATTTAATTCAACCTTGAATCAAATTAGTCTTGATAAAATATTTAATGTAGAGTTATTTATAAAGTAAAAATCAAATTACTGTAGTGAACTGACACAGCTAAAATAGTGATTACAGTTTTCTTGTGGTACAGGCAAGACTTCGGCGTGAGCGTTCAGTCGATAGCTTGCGAAGCCATACGCTGCCTATTTTGGCAAGCTAGAAGCTTACTCCACAATCGTTATATTCATGCAATATTTTAGCCTGGATATACCAGTCACTACTTAAGATTGACTTGATAAATTGTTTCGTAGAGAAATTTCTCTCATTTGTGAGAGAAATTTATAAATTTTTGACATTAAAACCAGCACAAAAGCAAGTAAATTCTATTATTTCCTCAGGGAAATAACTTCAAAATCGAAAGTAGCAATCGGACGATTATCAATGTAAACTTGTATCCTGTGCTTACCACCTGGATCACCGGGTACAATTGTCCAAAAATTTTCAATTACACCATCTGAAGTAAACTGTGTACGTGTAGTCACAGCTTCAACACCATCTTTTGATAATGAAAAATTTTCACCATCATCTGTAGCCCAGGTTTCCGGCGGTTTTGGCAATTGCAAAACTTCTCGCCATGTTACTTCACCTTTGTAGTTTTTGAGTTGAATCCGCCATCCGTATTTGCCACTTTGATGTAATATGACTCTGTTGGTAGGGGTAAATTTACCTTGACCTTGAGAATCAATTCTTAGTACTCCAAACTCAGCTTTACTAACTCTAATGGGTCTAGTATTGCTTGATTGAGAGATTATTTGAGAAGTTACTATGGCATGATCTGTTGCTAAGGTAGCATTGAGGGCTTCAGAAGCTATGAACCCAGATATCAGCCAAGAAGAAGTTAGTACAATCGTCGTAGCCCAATTTCTCATTAGCACAGCAAAATTTTTAGTCAGTTACTAGTACTTATTCAACAACTTCGGTCTATCTTCCGGTTTGAGGCTGCTTAGTCTAAGAAAGAGATGAAATTGTTTGTATTTAAAAATCTTAAATATTTTAAGTTTGCAGTTAAATTTTTAACATAATATAGACAAAGTAAAAATAAGTTTCCCGGATTAAAAACTCCATTTGACTGTGGAAGCTACGATAGCGGGTTGTAGGTGTAGGAGATGGATATGCATCCATTTTTAAGTCTCGTGCCATCAACACGGCTCGTTTCATATGTAATGGATCGCTGACAATCAAAAACTTCTTTAATTTGTGAGTAGATGCTACCTCCAGAGAATTTTTCAGGTTCTGGTGAGTTGTGCGAGATTGAGTTTCGGTGAGAATATCATCTACTTGCACCCGTTGTGCGATCGCATAGCGTTTACCAACGATGGCTTCGGCAGGTTCATTACTTTCGCCAACTCCACCAGTAAAAATGATAGTGCTAACGTTCCCATTTTTATACAGATTAATAGCGTGGTTAATTCGTTCTTGGAAAACAGGAGATGGTTTTTCTCCCCAAACTGCTGCTCCTAGAACAATTGCCGCATCTGCTTTGATATTATGACTATTTTGAGCGTACAAATAAATACTTAGTGATGTAGATGCGATCGCCAATAATAAGGCAAATATAAAACCCAATAAAATCGGCATTCGCTTAATCATTAGTTATTCCCTAGTTATTCCCTTATCCTGCGATCAAATTCCAAAAGTAGCCATCCGGTGCAATGAAGGAAAAACTCTTTTCTCTAAACTCATTTTCGATGATGTTGGTATACTTCTGCGCCAAGCTGGCCTTGATGCGATCGCCATATTCTTCTATTCCCCGGATACGATAAGTGTAGAGTGACATACCCAAGCACCCTGGTTGCGATGCCTCAAACCGTGACTCTAAATTGATCGCATCTGGAAAGCGGATGATGTAAAGTCTACCACTACGCGCAGCCATCAAGTCGGACTGGGAAGAACGAGGGTCATCAAAGGCAGTAACAATAAACTTTTCATCTGGTTGGAGGTCAAACATTTCTCGGCCTGCTGGTGAAGATTCATAACTAGTCTCGACATCATCACGCACACGCAGCAAACCCAAAACTTCTTCATAAAATTGCAAAATTTCTTTGCTGTCATCCTGAACAATCATACCCATGTGGGTAAATTGGCTAGTCTTGAAGGCAGCAGTATGATTGATTTGTCCGTAATTTGGCAGTGTATAACCAAACCTTTGAAATAGCACTTGTCGAGTTAAAGGTTGCAGTAGCAGCATTTCTCGCACCCCAACTGCTGCATCAGTGAAAGGACGGCTTTTGTGTTCTTTGTTATAAATGACTTCCCAGTGAGGTTGAGTATATCTGATCGCCCAACCTGCGGCTTTAGCATCTTCTGCATGATTTAGAATTGTTAATACATCGGCAGTTAAAGTTGTTGCCCAACGATTTCCTTTAACTTTCATCGATGCCAACCCTAATCCCTGATTTGTGGGATTTTGCCACATCATCAACCTAATTAAACCATGATCTGCATTTTGGTGGTAAAGGCGAATCGAGCGTAAACAAGAATTTACCCCATATAATTGGTAGGCTGCATCTGCGGGTAATTCACCTACTTGACCAATCCGATAACCAAATTGCTGCCAATATTGAATGGCAAAAATTGGGTCTGGAACACCAATACACACTTCATATATGCCTGCAATTGCAGTTTCTTGCCCCTGAGTCATACAAATCTTAGATTTGAGGTTTTAGATTGGGTGTTGACCTAACTGAATGCTGAGTGAAGTAAAAGTTTCCTACCTAGGATTTATTAATTGAAGAAATCTCTGGAGAGGATGTCGATATCTTATCAGCAATGTGATTTAAATCTTGCAGGACTGCTGCTGCTGATTGATAGCGATCGCTAAAATGATAACGTACCATTTTATCTAAAATTTCTGCTAATTCTGCGCTGACTTGTGTTGTGTGTCGCCAGATTACATTGCCTGTTTCTGGATCTGGTTGGAGTTCTTGGGGTGCAATACCAGTAATGGCTTGAATCCCCATCATCCCTAAGGCATAAATATCACTAGAAAGACGGGGATGACCAGCAAATTGCTCTGGTGGTGCATAACCCCGCGTCCCAATAGCTACTGTCGCTAATTCTGTTTGCTCGCTAGTTGGTGGTTGCATCAATTTGACTGCACCAAAGTCAATTAATACCAACCGATGATCTTTAGCGCATCTAATAATATTAGTTGGTTTAATATCCCGATGAATTACCCGATGATCATGCACAAATGTTAGAACTTCTAAAACTCCTTTGAGCATATCAATCACAAAAGCTTCGTTCTGGACAATCTGCACAGGTGGTAATTCCTCATTTAAAGTATGTCCAGCAATATATTCTTGGACTAAATAAAATTCTTTGTTATCTTCAAAATAAGCTAGGAGTTCAGGAATTTGCTGATGCTCGCCCAAAGCTTCTAAAATTTCTGCCTCGGTATTAAATAACCTTCTAGCAACTTGCAAAAATCTGGTGTCCCGTCGTGCTGGCATTAACTGTTTAACTACACAAATCGGATTACCTGGTCGCTGAGTATCTTTGGCTAAATAAGTACGGCCAAATCCCCCAGATCCCAAGACTTTAGATATTTGGTAACGTCCACCCAACAGCAAATCTCCAGTTCTTTTTTCTGGTGTGGTGAGTGCAGATACAGTGTGAAAATGCACGTCATGAATTGCTGTTGCTGTAGTGTCTTGTAAAAGAATATTTAACTGTGCGATCGCCTCTTGTTGTTGTTCAACTTGTAGCAAAATTACTTTAGTTCGTTGCTGAGTTTGGTATGTCGTATAAATCATCATACTCACACCACTAATAACTAAAGCGATCGCTGGGGGAATTAGCGGTACCCAACCGGCGAGGAGAAATAAACCAGCGCAGATTGCCATCAAGCCAGCTAAAGTTGCACTACCCACCACTAGCAACAACACAGGATGTCTCCATCGCCAACCGACAATCCCACCCACGATTGACCAGGCGCACACCCACAGCAGATCAACCCACTCAGGCCAGTACCAAATCAGAGGTCGTCCATCTAGCACTGTACTGAGAATCTGACTGGCTATCTGTGCATGGAGTAAGACAGCAGACATTCTGGCGGGTTGCTCTGGTGCAGCAGTATAAGGTGTATACAACCCAGGATGCAGACTAGCAGCCGTTATCCCAATAATTACCAGTTTGTCTTTTACCCAGTTGGGATCTAGCTGATCGTTAAGGACTTGTGTCAGAGTTACTCGCTTCGCCAAGTGGTCAGGATGACGATAATTCAATAGTAGTTGGTAACCTGCCGCATCTAGTCCTTGGTAGCTGCCGGAATTGGTTTTAAGGGTGGGAAAGTGAGTTGTACCTAGATAAAAATTATGTTCATCAGTAAAATTGATCGTCAAATCTGCTTTTTTTAGATATTTAATGGCAAGTAAAGCAGCAAATGAAAATGAAGTTGTACATCTACTTTCTGTAGAGTGAGCAAACAACAAACTGCGGCGAATAATTTGGTCTGCCTCATGATCTGGAATTAAATCGTTATAGCCGATATTTTCTTCCCGGAAATTAGGTGGCGGGGGAATTTCTGGTCTGTCTATGCTGCTAAATGAGCAAGTGGTAATCAGGTTATCTGGGTTTTTCAGTCCAGCCCCCAAATTTTTCTGATCTGGTCGATAAGGATTGAGACCGATGACACGGGGTTGGTAGGATTCTAATTTGACTAACAGTTGATTGATTGTGGCATCTGATAAAGTCCCTTGCTTTCCCGTCAGATCATCTTCAGTAATTGTGACTAATAATATGCGAGGATCAGGTGGTTCCACTGGACGCGATCGCAGCATTTGGTCATAAGCTTTTAACTCCCAAGACTGTAACCATTTCAGTTCCCGAACTCCCCATACCAAGGCTGTCACACCCAAACTAGTGACCAGAATCACTTGTAACCAGTTTTTGCTGGGAGAAAAATCATGGTAATTCTTGTCTTTAGCAAACGCGGCTCTTAGTTGTTCTAATATTCCATTAATCACGGCGTTGCGGCAGTAGCCTGAATTTGGTAGATGTGGCTGAATTGGGATTAAAAGCGAATTAACCCAAACTTTCTCTAATTTAACAATTTACTTAGTGCTGAGTGCTGAGTGCTGAGTGCTGAGTAAGAAAAAGAGGAAGGAAGCACTCTTGATTTGCTAGCTCTAGGCGATCGCGGCGAATTGAACTGAAGCATGATTAACTATTTCTCGGTCGCCGTAGTTGTTGAGAACCAATTGGGCCAAGAATTTGGTTCAAGTTACGCAATTGTTCAGATGTACCCATGCAAATCAGCGTATCTCCTGGTAGTAAAAGTGTCTCCCCAGTGGGGCCACCAATCAAGTTACCATCAGCCCGACGAATAGCCAAAACCAATGCCCCAGTTTGCGATCGCAGTTTGGCTTTTTGTAAAGTTTGACCCACAAGAGGACAGAATGCAGGATCAATCAGAAATTCTTCCATGTATAGTTGACGGTCTGCACCTGTGAGAATCCCATCCACAAAGTCTAATACTTGGGGTCTCAGGGCAGCTGCTGCCATCCGTTTACCACCAGTAATATAGGGGGATATTACGGCATCTGCACCACCACGTTGTAATTTTTGTAGGGCTTCTTCTGTACTAGCGCGGGCGATCGCCCTAATTCCCGGATTCAAAGTTTTTGCTGATAAAACAGTATATAAATTTTCGGCATCTGAAGGTAGGGCTGCAACTATACAAATTGCCCGCTCAATCCCAACTTGCAAAAGCGTGTCATCCAATGTGGCATCGCCTTGAAATACCATATAACCTTCTGCTTGCGCCTGTTGCACAGATTCAATCTCAGAATCAATCACTACAAAGGGTACGCCTTCTGCCCGAAATTCTTTGGCAATTTGACGACCAGTCCGACTGAATCCACAGATAATGTAATGTCCTGATAAGGATTCCATTAAGCGCCTCTGTTGCTGGAGTCGAATTCCTTCTTGAAAGTAGCCTTGAATTAAAGCTTCTGTAAATCTATTGACAATGTAACCGAGATTGATTACACCTAACACAATTAAGGCAATGGTAAACAACCTTCCCCGGCTACCTAGTGGGTGTGTCTCACCATATCCCACGGTAGCTAAGGTGATGACTGTCATGTAAGCAGCATCTTCCCACGACCAACCCTCAACAAATCGGTACCACAAAGTACCAATCAGAAAGATACCGCCAAGGGCGATGATCCCTGCTATCAGCTCTTTTTGGATACGTTGATATTTTCTTTCAGTTGTTGAATACAAAGTTTTTTTTCACCACTGCCATTTCGTTTAACGATATTTAAGCGTCAGGCAATACCAAAAAATCAATTATCCTTTTGTTGTATGGTGTGTATGGCCCTATGGGCATAACCTCGCTCAAGCGATCGCGTCACGCACGTAAAATACTGCAATAGATATAACTCTTGTGGTGTGGGCATCTTGCCTGCACGGGCGAGATACCCATTTTACAAGCAAACTGTAATGCATCAATTTAGACGTGTCAGTCCACTACATGGGGATATTTGTTTAACTGGAAGTCCCTTAGCCTCAAAAAAGTATCAGATGTGATAAATAAAAAGTAATTTTTAATAATTTCTAGGAAACTAGTAAGTGAGTATAAGACTAAAGATTTTTCAGGAGGCGCGGTCGTGAGCATACAAACTCTAATTGAGCAAGCCACCATCCCCCCAGAGTCAGGTGCTGTGTCATCTAGCCCTTTTGACGCCGATAGCTTCAATGAAGCTGTAATGTCAACTTATGCTAGGTTTCCCCTAGCTTTAGAACGGGGTGCTGGATGTCGGGTTTGGGATACCCAAGGCAGAGAATACCTTGACTTTGTGGCGGGAATTGCCACTTGTACCCTAGGACATGCCCACCCAGCTATGGTAGAAGCGGTGACACGCCAAATCCAGAAGTTGCATCATGTTTCTAATTTGTACTACATTCCCGAACAAGGTGAATTAGCCAAATGGATTATTCAACATTCCTGTGCTGATCGCGTATTTTTCTGCAACTCTGGGGCTGAGGCTAACGAAGCGGCGATTAAACTGGCAAGAAAGTATGCCCACACTGTTCTAGACATTGAAAAGCCGATTATTTTAACAGCCAATGCCAGTTTTCACGGGCGGACTTTGGCGACAGTTACCGCTACAGGACAATCAAAGTATCAAAAATATTTTGATCCCTTAGTACCTGGTTTCCACTATGTACCATACAACGATATTAATGCAGTAGAGGCAGCAATTAGCGAATTAGATGAAGGTGATTACCGTGTAGCGGCAATTTTGTTAGAGCCATTGCAAGGTGAAGGCGGTGTTCGTCCAGGAGATGTCGCCTATTTTCAAAAGCTGCGGCAAATTTGTGATGAAACTGGCGTTTTGTTGATTTTCGACGAAGTGCAAGTTGGCATGGGACGCAGTGGCCAGTTATGGGGTTACGAACATCTTGGTGTGGAACCGGATATCTTTACCAGTGCTAAAGGTTTAGGTGGTGGTATCCCCATTGGGGCAATGATGAGTAAGAAATTCTGCGATGTCTTTCAACCGGGAGAACATGCCAGCACCTTTGGTGGTAATCCCTTTGTTTGTGGGGTGGCGCTTGCTGTCTGCCAAACCTTAGAAAAAGAAAATATTTTGCAGAATGTGCAAGATCGGGGTGAACAGTTGCGAACTGGATTACAAGCGATCGCAGTGAAATATCCCAATTTTGTTTCTGAAGTCCGGGGTTGGGGTTTAATCAATGGCATGGAGTTACAAGCAGATGTTCAGCTAACCGCAGCCGATATTGTCAAAGCTGCCATAGATGCGGGCGTATTGCTCGTTCCAGCCGGGCCCAAAGTTGTCCGGTTTGTGCCACCATTAATTGTCACAGAGGCAGAAATAGATTTAGCATTGCAAGCTGTTGATCAGGTGATCGCTACTGTCACAGCATAATTAGTGCTGAGTGCGCTTACCCTGAGCGAAGTCGAAGGGGAATACCCTATAGTTAAAAATAGGGTATCAACATGATTTAAATACACATGAAATTTATTTATTTCCTAACCTTACGTTGTTCATCAGGACAGGGTGAGGTTTTTTTGGGATATTCGCTTAACTATTTGTCTCAATAATCTCAATACTTGCGCTCTATTTAATCTTTAATTAGCAACTTATATTACTTTTCATATTTAGGCGATCGTTTGCTAAGTACTTCAATATGTCTTTGATACATTAATAATAAATTTTAAAACATCCTCTCAAGCTATCGCGCATCCACTTTGGGAAGAAATACCTAATTTGACGTGAATTCGATGAACCTCACCCCAACCTCTCTCCGACACGGAGACGGGCAAAAATCTCCCTGGTTTTGAACTAAAAATTAAGGTTTTAAAGCCTCTCCCCTGCCAGGGGAGAGGTTTGGAGAGGGGTTTTTGATAGTTGTCGAACTCACGTTAATTTGGGAAAAGAGCCTCAGAATGCCGATAGGTTTGACGCGGCTATACACACTAAGTGTGAGCTATTCACTTATTTGGAAAAGACAGAATTGTTGTATGAAAATTAAAACACTCGCTTTAGTTGTTGCACCTATTTGGATTATAAGTCTATCTACATTAGTAATAGCGCAACAGCAGACAAAACAAGAACAATGTGTTAAGACTAGCAAAACCGAAGTTGAACAACTGTTTGAGCGATGGAATCAATCTCTGCAAACAGGAGATCCAAATAATGTGGTTAAAAACTATGCTAAAAATGCCATCCTTTTGCCAACAGTTTCTAAAAAACCACGCACGACTCCAGCAGAGATTCGTGAATATTTTGTTCATTTTTTAGAAAAACAGCCTGTTGGTAAAATTGTTCAGAGTTACATTAGGGTTGGTTGTAATTTTGCAAGTAATAATGGATTATACACTTTCACGATTTTAAATAATGAGCAAAAAAAACAAGTGCCGGCCAGATATTCATTTGAGTATCAATATATAAACGGCCAGTGGTTGATTGTTGCTCATCATTCTTCAAAGTTACCTCAAGAAGATTAAAAATAGTAATTCAAACATGAATTTCTTAGACTTAAACAGACATTAGCTAAGACGAAAATCATTAATATATGTCCTTTTAAAAAAGCTTTTACCCTTGACTTATCGGAATTACCTGAATAAAAATAGCAGTAACAGTTAAGCAAAACACAGCTTAATTGTTTACCAATTTCATCTATTAGCAACAAATGCTTGAGGAGCAAAATTATGGCAAATATCACTCTTTCTGAACTACACGCTGCTGGTTCTGAATTGTTCCAAGATTCCGAAAGTTTTCTTAATGAACTCAGCGATGTAGATACTCTTTCCGGTGGAAGTAGCTACGGTCATGGCTATGTTAGTAATATCTCAACACTAACTAAGTTGGCTGAAGCCTATGTTGCTACATATGCCATTGGACATGTAACCTACTTAGCTAAGTCATTCAGCTATGGATACTAATAGCTTCAGGTAACTAGAAGCTAGATAGTTTTTCAGGGTTAAAGGTAAAAATAAAACTAATCTAAGTTATGAACTTGAGGTTTTTTACTACCAATAAATCCTGAGAGCCAGATTGAATGATTTAATTGAATTGCTCAATTGACTTTTGTCAATTGAGCAATTCGTTTGATTAAGATACTTAAAATAAATTGGCGTTGCTGAACCAAGGGATGATTATTGTGGGGTGGGCATCTTGCCCGCCCGGAAATACAAGGGACGGGCAAGATGCCCATCCCACAAAACCAGCAAAATCATCCCGCAAATTTGCAACTCCAATAAATTCTGTTAAAGTTCTACAGGATGCTGCCCATAATAAGGTAAAGCCTCAGACCAATGAGGACGCTTGCCTTGCTGCCATTCTAGATAAGCTAGTTCTGAGATACTGGTGACTGTTGCGGCTAAACCTGATTTCGCTTCAATTAGCTGATAATTAGTATTCCAGTTAACTAAAGTTTCTTGCCATACTTCTGGTGTCATTACTGTATCTGGTAATAAGGCTTTAAGTCCAAAAGCATCTGGCAGAGGCTGATAAATAGCGGCAAACACTTGACCCCGTTGTGCTGGCATTTCCACTGCAATAGCTTCGTGAGGGGGTTTGTGCGAAGTGGATTTTGACCAAGCTACCGCCGCTAAGGTGGAAATTCCCAAGACGGGAATATCTAATTGTTGTCCTAATGTGCGGGCAAGAACAACACCGATACGGGTTCCTGTAAAACCGCCAGGCCCTTTGGCTACGGCAATAAAGGCTATATCTGCCCAAGTTTGGGGTTGAATAAATTCGATTAAATATTGATGCACATAACTGGATAAATCACGCCCCAGGTTCCAAACTTGAGTGCGAGTGTCACCAGCAAAGTTACTAATTGCTAAACCTAGTTCGGGTGTGGTGGTGTGTAGTGCTAAAGCGTATTTAGTACTTGTGAGCTTGTCTGTCAAAGTTGATTTATGTAGCTGGATTTATTTACATCATACACACAGGCGATCGCTTTTATTCTACTGTGAATGGCGTTGCTGATTGAAGATGGGGATGAGGCTCACGCAAAGGCGCAAAGGCGCAAAGATTTAGAAGTTTGTAGAAAACTGGGATCTGTTTTGGTTTTTGTCCCCGTGAGGGGAAGTGTAATGAAAAACCCTACTGGCATTTACTCCAGATTTTCAACACGGTCTGGCGGTTTCCATCCCCGTGAGGGGAAGTGTAATGAAAAACCCCACCCTTATAAAACCCTTACCATAACTAAGTTTAAAGGTGGCATTTCTGAGGGGGGTGTAATTTACCTGTCAACAAGGCTCAATTATTGACAAATACCATCCATACAAAATACTCAAACCCTTATACAGCAGGCTATCGGAGGGGTCAACGCAAGAATTAGGCTTTGAGCGATCGCTATACCCCCTCAGATAACTTGCATCATCAAATGCTTTCACTAGGAAACGAAAAATTTAATTTTCAAGGTTCTGTTATTAATGGGGTAAATTATCACACATCACACTTAAATTTTCAAGTCGGCACTAATTCACCGGGACGCAATTTTGACCATTTACCCATTTCTTGCTTAAAGCTGAGACAACCGACAACATCCCATTCCATCTCAATCACATCTTCCTTTGTGCGGATGTTGACATTGATGGAGGGTTCATTGGGGTTAAATGTAGGATTTTCAGTCAAGTGGGGCTGTTGGTGTTGTGCTTCTACGGCGTGGTAGGTTTCACAACGGTCTACATAGTGGCAGTTCACACAAATACACATGATAGAACCAACTCCAGGAACCTTTCTTTATTGTTAATCTAACTTAAGCCCAGCTTTTATTCATTAGCTGTTGGGTTGATTTTTAACGGCAATGCACGATTCTATTTATCCTACCTTAGTTCCCGCAAATTGGCCTTTTAGCTTGGAATGGTTGCCACAACCTGCTTACATGGTTGGTGGTGCGGTGCGAGATGCCTTGCTCAAAAGAAGTCGTGAATATCTAGATTTAGATTTTATTATCCCATCGGATGCGGTCAATGTGGCAAGGGCGATCGCTCGTCATTATCAAGCTGGTTTTGTCTTGCTCGATGCACAACGACAAATTGCTCGTGTGGTGTTTCCCCAGGCGACGGCTGATTTTGCTCAACAAGAAGGGGATAGTTTAGCAACTGACTTGTATAGAAGAGATTTTACGATTAATGCGATCGCCTATAATCCCCATACCCAAGAAATTATTGACCCCATGCAAGGTTATGCAGATTTAGAACAGGGGATGCTGCGAATGATATCACCAGCTAATCTAGAAGATGATCCTTTGCGGTTAATGCGCGCCTATCGTCAAGCTGCCCAACTTGGCTTTACTATTGAACCTGTCACTCAAGCTACAATTCGTTCTTTAGCATCACAGATAACGCAAGTTGCAGCCGAACGAGTGCGAGGAGAAATTGGCTATCTATTGGCAAATTCTCAAGGTACTCCCTGGATAACCAGTGCGGGAGAAGATGGTTTACTTGCACCTTTCTTCAAAAATGCTACGGCTGAAAGCTTCCACAAACTCGCAGCCATAGACAAAGTAGATAACTTATTAGCTACAAATTGTCCACAATTGAGTGTAGAACTGCAACAATACGTGCGTGATACAGTCAAAACGACTTGGTTAGGTATTGCAAAACTTGCTTGTCTGGTTCACCCAAATCCAGAAGTTGCCGAAATAGAATTACAGGAAATAACATACAGCCGTGCGGAAATTCGCGCTGTTACCACTGCGCTGAAACTTTTACCGCAACTAAAGTCAGCTAGTATGTCAATCCGAGAACAATATTTTTTGTTCCAAGAAGCGGGGATTATATTTCCGGCTATAGTGGTTTTAGCCTTAGTAGATAATACTCTGGTAGAGGCGATGTCTGGTGACAAGTTACTACGCCCTTACGCACCGTTGATCAGCCGCTACCTTAACCCTGATGATCTGGTCGCTCATCCCACTCAGCTAGTAAGTGGTAAAAAGCTAATCATAGCATTAAATATTCCAGCTTCACCAGTAATAGGCGAATTGCTCACAGAAATTGCTGTAGCACAAGCTGAGGGGATAATCTCCACAGCCGCAGAGGCTATAAAGTATGCAAGTCAGTTGCTTGAGGGTGAGATTTCCGCTAAATAAGTCGGGGATCTGAGCCTTTCACGTTTCACTGTTGATACTCTCATAAATACTGCATAGTAATTTTTCAAACACAACTGCTTTAAATTCTTCACTATTCATCACTTGCATAAAGATTTTTTCGTTACCGTCCATGCGTTCGATAAAAAGATTTTCCAGATGCTTTTCTAGAACCGGGGCAAAGTTTTCTTTTGTATTGACTTGAGCCGCTTGTTTGATGGAGTCATTAGCGATCGCAGTTTCGGTAATTTGCTCGAAAAAGAGTTGGTCGGCTGGGGTGAAGTTAGTACCAAAACGTTCGTTAAGGGAGTCAATCAGTTGGGATAACGGGACTTCTTTATCAGGCTGACGGGTTCCAACTGCGATCGCACCTCGTAATGGTTCTGCCTTACCTTCGGTTAAATCAATTTTCCCTTCACTAATTTTTTCTAGACGATAAAATTTTAGTTCTATATCCCCAGATAAATCAATTTTGGGAGCTTGGGTACTACGGGGTAATTTCTTAAGGAGAAAACGACAATATGCGTAAAGTTTTTCTAATTCTGAATCTTGATAAGGAATAATTTGGGAAAGAAATAAGTAGAGATTGCGAAAGCTGGTAAGTTGGCTTTTAAATAGTTCTTTATCTACATCTGACAAGGCTTGATAATTTTCAATAATTGGATCTAGTAATGTATTTAATTTTTTGTGTTCACTACCTGTAAGAGAGGTTTTCGGACGAAACCAAATTTCACACCATTGATTAATATCATCTTGGCTAAAAAGTTTCCATTCATAAAGTTGGTAAGATAAGTCATTTAATTGTTGCGGATCTGCGGTTTCACCGATGGGAGTTTCTTCGTAGTAGGGTTTAAAAGCTTGGTAGATGTCTTCGGGTTTATTGACAAAATCTAAAACGAAGGTATCTTCTTTGCCTGTGGTGGTACGGTTGAGACGGGATAGGGTCTGGACGGCTTGAACTCCATCTAACCGTTTATCAACAAACATTGTATGCAGCAATGGTTGGTCAAATCCGGTTTGGAATTTGTTGGCGACAAGCAGCACTTGATAGGCATCGCTGGCAAATTTATCAGGAATTTCGGAAGTTTTGATACCGCAATTCATGTTGACTTCAGTGAATGTTTCTCCGGGGAACTCATCAAGGGTAATAGAACCAGAAAAGGCAACGAGAGATTTAATATCGCTATAGCCTTTTTGTTTAATGTATTGATCAAAAGCGAGTTTGTATTTAACGGCGTGTTCACGGGAACGAGTAACAACCATTGCTTTAGCCCTACCCCCAATTTTGTGGCGGGTATGGTTGCGGAAATGTTCAATGATAATTTCTACTTTTTGGCCGATATTGTAAGGATGGAGTTCGATAAATTGGGTGATCGCTTTAGCTGCTTGGCGACGGGGTAAGTCCGGGTTATTTTCAGAAATGCGGACAAGTTCGTAATAGCGATCGTAGCAGGTGTAATTTGCCAAAACGTCTTTAATATAGCCTTCTTCAATGGCTTGGCGCATAGTGTAGAGATGGAAGGGGGCTGCGCCGTTCTCTCCCGGTTCGTCGAATACGAGTTGGGTTTTGTACTTAGGAGTGGCGGTAAAGGCGAAATAGCTGAGGTTTGGTTGTTTGGTGCGGGTGAGTTGTTCTTTGAGGAGTTGTTTTTTGGCCTCATCACTAAGATCATCTTCTTCAAGTTCATCTTCTAGAAGTTGAGCTGCGATCGCCTCCGGTGGGCGGAACGCCATCGCTGATTCAATACCATCTTTATTCAGGATTTTGCGGAGTTCTGTGGCTGTTTCTCCGGTTTGGGAGCCGTGGGCTTCATCAACAATGACGGCAAAGCGTTTATCTTTGGTCGTAATGTCTATGGCTTTGCCTTTTTTGGCTAAAGTCTCGATCGCTTTAGTAATGAAGGGGAATTTCTGAATTGTAGAAATGATGATCGGTACACCGTCACTGAGGGCTGTAGCCAGTTGTTGAGTGTTTTCGTCAATTTTTTGGACAACTTCGGCTTTATGATCAAACTGGTAGATAGTGTTTTGCAGTTGTTGATCTAGTACGGTGCGATCGGTGATGACGACAACGGTATGAAAGATTTTTTCATCTTGGTTGTCGTGGAGGTTGGCGAGGCGATGGGCTAACCAAGCAATAGAGTTTGATTTTCCCGAACCGGCGGAATGTTGAATTAAATAATTATGTCCGGCTTTGTGTTGTTTAGTGTGGGCTATAAGTCTGCGAACCACATCAAGTTGATGGTAGCGGGGGAAAATCAGGGTTTCTTTTTTCTGGTAATTAACGCCAGTGGCGGTAGGAATTTTGCTTTCCTTAATTTCGATATGTAAAAAACGGGCTAAGATGTCCAAAAGGCTATCTTTTTGTAAAACTTCTAACCAAAAGTAACTAGTGCGATATTCTTCATTATCACCAGGGGGATTACCCGCACCGTGATTATTTCCTTTGTTGAAGGGTAGGAAATAGGTACTTTCCCCAGCGAGTTTGGTGGTCATCCAGACTTCATCGGTGTCTACGGCGAAATGGACTAAGCACCGTTGTTTAAAGGCAAATAGCGGGTCTTTGGGGTCGCGATCGTGTCTGTATTGGTGGATGGCGTTTTGGTATGTTTGCCCGGTGAAGGGGTTTTTCAGTTCGATGGTGGCGATAGGTAAACCGTTGATGCTGAGGAGAATATCGGGAATACGTCCAGTTTTAATTTTGACTTGGCGGGTGATGGTGAGGCGATTTTTTTCGTAAAGTGCCAAAGTTTCCGGGTTCATGCCTGTGTTTGGCTGGAAGTAAGCAACTCGCAGGGTTTTACCATAACATTTGAAGCCATTGCGGAGGACATCGAGCATTCCTCGGCCTTTGAGTTCTTTGGTGAGGCTATCTATAATGACTTTTTGGGCATCGCTGGGGCTGGTGTTGGCTAGGCGTTGCCATTGTTGGGGTTGGGTGGTTTGGATGAAATTGATAATCTCTGTGGGGAAAAGGGCCGTTTCTGCGTCGTAGTCAGCGTGATTGCCTTGGTGGTAGCCACTCAGTTGCAGGAGTTCCCGTTCGATGATGTCCTCAAATTTGTCTTCCGTGTGCATGAGGTATGAAGTATAAACATAATCAAGTATAAGCGTGAATTATACTCCAAACAGCTAATCTCTGGAATTTGCATTATTGCATAAACTCAGAGCGAAAACCTGAACAAAAACTCTGCGTACCTCTGCGTTTACCTCCGCGAGACTCTGCGTTTAACAGTAACTTTACAAGCCCTTTTCAGTAAACAATCAAGGTGCGTTGCGCTGCGCGACAACACACCCTACATTTTTAAACCATTCTCTAAAAAATACATCAATTTTGTTGGTCTAACCAATTGATCAAGTCTGCCAAAGATTGGAAATCAAAAATCGCATCTGCTAGGTTTTCTATTTGCTCTACAGATAAAGAATCAATCCGACTTTCTAAGGTAGAATCAATATTATTAAAGCGTCGTTTAACTAGTCTTTTAACAATCTTTTGTTCTCCTTGTTCAATTCCCCGTTCAATGCCTTTTTCCATCCAACTGGTGACAATTTCCATGATTTGTTCCTCTTCTACTAAGTTGGCTTGTTTTAGTTCGGTATCAAGTTCTTGTTCTTCCGTGGCGTTTAATCTGAGATAGGTATCAATAAAACCGGAAATTATTTCTATTTTAGCAGGATTTAACTGCAAGGTTACTAACATTCTTAAGCATTCGAGCTTGACTTTAATTTTCTCCTCTGGTTTAAACTCCATTTTTGCCATTAATGCGGCAGCTACGGGGTTTGGTTGATTTAAAAAATTGCGCCAGTTGAGGTTATTTAGTTGAATAGCAAAGTAATTAAATTCTAATATTTTTCTGTTAGGGAAGTTAACTGTATATTGGCTTTTTTCTGGGCGTTTCGGTTCGTTGTAGGAGAAAATAACTATAGGAAATATGGGCATTAAATATTTAGCATCTAAACGAGCGAAGTAATGAAACATCCGCCGTTCAAATTCTTTTTGATTATATGCTTGATTTTCGAGATGAATCAGGAAATATGTGTCTTGTTCTCTAAATTTGACTTGGGCTAGTAAGTCGATTTTTCTTTTGTCTCCAGAGGTGACATCGGTAAATATTTCTTCTGGTAAAAATGTGAGGCTGTCTTTATTTACATAGTCTAATACTTCTGGTATGAATAATTCTATAAATTCCCAAAAGAATGTTTGGATTAATTCTTTAAATAGTCTATCGTGGTCTATCATTGGCGGGTATGACAGAAATTTTATTCAGTGATTTACGCATAGAAAAGAGGTAAAATTTTTTATTATTTTTTAAATTGATAAACTGGTTTAACTCAATGTACTAAGACAAGTGGCTTTGATTAAGTTTCCGTCTAAGGTGACAAGGGTAAGTTTGTAATGAACTGCGGTTGCTGCAATAAAACGATCTGCGGGATCTTGATGTACTAAATCTAATTGACGGCTCAAAATCGCAATATCATTCGATAAGGGGGCTTCTTTTGTATCGAGTTGCTGTAGACTGTTTTGAACCCATTGTTCTGGAGTTGGCTTTAGGATAAGTCTTCCTTTTTCAGCAAGTAAGAGGGTTTCCCAAATGCTGATAGGACTTAGCCATAGTTCATTTATTTCGTCAGAGATCGCTTTTTGTAGATTTTCTGAAAGGTGGAGATCACCGAGAAGATACCAAATCCAGATATGGGTATCTAGTAAAAGTTTCATAATAGGACATCCCAAGTAACTAGATTTGAAGTAGGCTCGACAATATCCCCTGTAATTTTACCGCTATCTTTCATCCCTCCGAAGGCGGCTCTTTTGCTTTTGTGAATAGGGGAAATGATAGCGATCGCAACACCATTTTGTATGATGGTGAAGGGTTCGCCTGTTTTTTGCGCTTGGTTAATTAGGTTTTGGACGGTTTCGGGAAGTTCTGCAAGGGTAATTTGTTTCATGGTGGGTTCTGGGGTTAGGGAATGGGGACTTGGCGGACATCTATTTTACCTGTGACGGCGTTGGTGATGAGGGAGGTGCGATATTCTTTTAATTGTTCGATTGCTCGGTTTATGGCATCTTTTGTTGATTCAATAGATTTATTTTCTTTTGCTAAGTAATCTACTATCATTTGTTGTTCATACTGTGGCGGAGTCGGAAAGATAAAATCAACAGCATGATAAATATTAAACTGTTTTTGTGCCGCCCCATATTGGACAAGTTCAACTTGATATCTTCCTATCCTAGAATTAAAAACATGACACAGCCACTCTGAAATAAAAGTTTTATGTTGACGAACGAACATTACGGAAGCACAGTTACAAGTATCAACTGTATTTGGTATTACAGATGTAACACCTGGTTCTCCTACTCTTACAACAACTATGTCACCAGCTTTTAGCTGAGATTTTAACAAGATTTTATTACTTTCTTCTGATATTCTTCTAGCATTTACAAAATCAATTTGATATTCACGAATATTTGCCCCGTAAATAAAGGGGATGGTTCCATTTTCATCAATATAGCTTGAAGGATTAATAACAACTCCAACACTCTGTTCTGGACTAATAAACTTTAGTCTTTTCATTTCCCAATGCTCAGGAATTTTACCCAACCACTCAATACCAGAATCTTTCATCGGGACGCTTGGATCTAGTCCTTTGGTGACAGCGTGACTGATGAGGGCGGTGCGTTTTTCGTCGAGTTTTTCGAGGAGGGCTTCTTTCTTGGTGATGAGGTCATCTATTTGTTTGGTTTTATGGTCGAGAAAGCGGGCGATCGCCTCCTGTTCATCTAGTGGCGGAGCAGCAAAAAGAATTTGATTTAGTTTTTCCTGCGTCATACTCGGAACTGCTGAACCATATTTATAGAGGTCAAAATCTATTGTTAGACATAAATAATAGAAAAATTTTGGATTTGTTATAGAAAAAATATCTGTATAGTAAGCGGTATCTACTGACCAAAATGGAACATTTATAAATTGAGGTTTATCAATTGTCCCTTTTCTTCCTAGTAAAACTGAGGGTTTGTCATACAGATATTGGCTTGCTCTCCCAAAAATGCCACCTGAACCTATAATTGGATATTCACCATTTTCATCCCAAACATCTTTATGATCACAGCCATTACATATTTTTGCGAAACGCTTTAACCGCTTAACTTCCCAATGTTCAGGAATCTTCCCTAACCACTCAACAGCAGAATCCTTATACTTTTCATAACCCTGATACTTACCCATTATTCCGCCTCTCTTTCCCCTGCTAAAATTAAAATTCTGTCATATAAAACAGGAGAAATCCAAAAAGTAGAACTTTCAATTAATTTATCCATTAAAGGCTTAACAGCAACAATAAAACCTCTTGTCTTACCTTCCAATAAAACCCCTAATAATCCTATGATTCTAATTCCTAAACGTTGTGCTTCAGCCCTCCCCCTGCGCTCATCAATTAATAATAAATCAGTTTTTAACTCTAGTGCCAAAATAATAGCCTCTGATTCTCCTTGATCCAACTTAGCTTGTTGTTTTAACTCATCAACTTTATTCTTATCTATCACAGTTCTAATCTCCAACAAAGGAGATATTTCTGTGAGTAATTCACTTAGTATTATGGGATGACACCCAGGGTAACTCTTGATAAACTGCTTGAGGAATAATCACCCTTTCAAAAAGTAATTTCAGCAAGGAAATATGTTCAATACTAATCAAATTAGTAATAACAGAAGTATCACTAATAATCACAATCTCCCTAACTCCCGCAAATTTTTTAAATCAACCTCAAAATCATCCACATCATAATGATATAAGGGAATTTTACGGGCTTTAAGTAAATCTTGAAAAGCATCACACTCCATCTCTGCCATTTTCGCCGCATAACCTAAAGTTAATCGCCCCGACTGAAACAAATGTAATGCAATTTCCTGCAAAAATTCTGTGGGTGTTAACTGGGAAGCCTCTAAAAATTCATCAGAAATTGTCACAGCCATTGCTAAAACTCCTGGTTATATATTGTAGTCATACTCATCAAATACTCCGTTTAAATCCTCATCCATCTCATCAATAACTCCTAAATCGTCTTCTATCAATTCAAGCTAAGGGCAAGTACCAGATAAATTAATTATGCCCGCAGAATGAAGCATGTTTTTTTCTTTAAGAAACTCTTTTAATTCATCATTAGATGAGAAATTGAGTATCTCTTGTAGTTCATCAAAATTAATTAAACCATCTAGGAAAGCATCCAATACAATATCTCCAAGTATTTTCTGTTGTAAATTACCCCATTGTTCCTGTATTTTTTCCGTTAACTTATCTGGTAAATTAATTGTGATTTGCATAATTTGAAAATTTACTAACTCTGCATTTTTATTCTAGCCTTTAAACCACTTCCCCCAACATCGCCATAATGTCCGACTCCAGCGATTTAATATCATTCTCAATCTCATCCAAAGGACGAGGTGGCTGATATACATAAAAATGACGGTTTAACGGAATTTCATACCCCACCTTGGTCTTATTAAAATCAATCCAAGCATCTGGTACATGGGGCAATACTTCCACTTCCAAATACTCCTCACAATGTCCCTTTACTAAATTAACCAACTCATTGACGCTTGCATCCTTGTCATACCCCAACGGTAACGGCAAGGTAATATCATCCGGTAAAGCTACAATTTCTGTATCCCGCAAATTACTATCCGGTTCAGGATTACCCTTCGCATCTAGACAGATTTCCGCTTCTGTATCTGTCTCTCCCAATGCTGCTAAAATCGCCTTTTTGACAGGAGCTTTTAAACTTAACCCTGCATTTTTTAACACCCGATTTAAGTCTTTTTCAAACTCATCACGGGACAGATAAAGTTTATTTGCATCCAATTTCTGCAAAGTAGCTAAAATCTGATTTTGCAGACTTTCACCCATCTCAATTTCTAACTGTTGTACCTGAGCATCTTTACGCTTCTTACTCGTTGCCAAATCCTGAAACGCCTTCTGCTGTGACAACCGCGCCAAACGCTCCTCACTTGCCTGAAAATTTAATCTTAACGGACGTTCTACCGTAATTTTGATAAAGCCAAACTCCCGATTATCAAAAATCTTTGAGCAAACCCGCTTTTGTGTCTGTCCGTCTGACTCCACCTCACTAACACCATTATCCTCACAATCTCCATACAGTCGCACCAGTTCCGCAATATGCTCAGGGGATAACTCATTACGCTTATTACCGAGACTTTTTTTCATTTTCTGAAAATGGTGAGTACCATCAACAAGCTGCACTTTTCCCTGACGATGCGCCGCTTTTTTATTCGTCACCAGCCAGATATAAGTAAAAATTCCCGTGTTATAAAACATCTGGTCAGGTAAAGCAATCACCGCATCTAGCCAGTCATTTTCAATAATCCAGCGACGGATATTACTTTCACCACTCCCCGCATCCCCTGTAAATAAAGGTGAACCATTAAACACAATCGCAATCCGCGAACCATCACCCCCTACCTCTGGTGATAAGTGCATTTTTGAGATCATGTGTTGCAAAAACAACAGCGAACCATCATTAATTCGAGGTACACCAGCCCCAAAACGCCCTTGAAATCCTAGCTCTTCATACTCATCTTTAATAAAATCCTCTTCTGGCTTCCATTCCACACCAAAAGGTGGATTAGCAAACATATAGTGAAACTGTTTATCAGGATGACCATCATGGGGTAAAAAATTATTACTTTTGCTTTTGGCGTTTTTTACTCCCAAGGTGTCGCCATAAACAAGATTGTTAATTGGTTCATCTTTAATCAGTAAGTCAGAACAGCAAATCGCATAGGATTCAGGGTTATACTCTTGCCCAAATAACCCTAAATTTGCCTTAGGATTCTGCTTTTTAATGTATTCCTCCGCGACAGATAACATTCCCCCTGTCCCGGCTGTGGGGTCGTATACTGTCCGGTAAATCCCTTGTTTAAAGATATCCTGCTCATCACAGAAAACCAGATTCACCATCAACCGAATTACTTCACGGGGTGTAAAGTGATCACCCGCTTCTTCGTTGGCTTGTTCGTTAAACTTTCTCACCAGTTCCTCGAACAGATAGCCCATTTGCAGATTAGAGAGTTTACCGGGAGATAAATCAACTTCAGGCTTGCAAAACTCTTTAATAACTAGATATAGCCGATTACTTTCATCGAGCTTTTGAATTTCACTATCAAAATCAAACTTCTCGAAAATATCCCTTGCTCTGGGTGAGAAACTATTGATGTAAGCTCTTAAATTACTAGCAATTCCATCCGGATCACCTAATAATTTCTGAAATGTAAATTCACTGAGATTGTACAACGGCTGTTGGCGATTGCCTCCAATTGCAACTTTAGCGATCGCCTTCTCAAAAGCATCCCCCGCTAAACCCATCACCGTATATTTCGCTTTCGCCTCTAGGACAGCTTGTTTAGTAGGTTCTAGAACAGAATCTAAACGACGCAATACAATTAGAGGTAACATCACCCGACGGTACTGGGGTGGACGGTAAGGGCCTCGGAGTTTGTCAGCAATACTCCAGATAAAACCGACTAACTCTTGATTGTGAGAATTTTCTATATTTGTCACCATAGGAATTTTAAATAATAAAATTAAATTTACTTAGCATTTTTTGTAAAGAGTATCCAGTTTACCCCGTTTCAAGTGTCCTGGTGTACGCTCATGATGATTACTACAAAAAATATAACGGGAAGGAGGTGAGCATCGTTCGCCTCCTTCCCCCTCCTCTCGCACGATGGTCATTTCAGCACTTTGCTATTTAACCGAGTGTAGTTTTTTACTTCAATAGGTGTATTAATTGTTGACGGTACACGAGCATCAGCGATCGCTTCCCCCGCCACTAATTTTAATGGCACAACACCCGCCCACACTGGTAAGGTATAGTCTGCTTCATCATCAAGGGGTGGCCCTGTCCGCACTTTGGCTGATGCTTCTGTTAAGGGTAGGGAAAGCACCAAAGTTCCTTGTAACTCCTGGTGATTAGGCGGGCGTACTTCTGTCCATCTTTTTGGTATTACATGCTCAGTAAATGCTCGTAGGGCTTCTAGCTTTTCTTCAGCATCTTTGACTATGGTTGCTGTCCCAAATATCACTACTGAACGGTAGTTCATCGAATGATGGAACGCAGACCGCGCCAATACTAACCCATCTAGGAGAGTCACAGTCAAGCAAACTTCGATCCCAGTTTGCAGACTTCGCAACATCCGACTAGCTGGTGAACCATGAATATATAATTGGTCTGCGACGCGACCGTAAGCAGTAGGAATTACATAAGGTTGGCTATCTACCGCAAATCCCACATGACAGATTAACCCTTCATCTAAAATTTGATAAATCACCTCACGTTCATAATTTCCCCTTTGAGGTACGCGCTTAATTTGACTACGTTGTGTCGGGGTTAACTGTTCCTGATTAATTTCACTCATGACTGTATTTCCACTAAATCAAGTTGCATGGCATTACTGTCTAAAAAACCCAAATTGGAGTAGACTGGCTTACCTGATGGCGATGCATTCAGAACGACTCGCGTGCAACCGATCGCTTTCAAATGAGCAACTGCACTTTGAGTTAACTTCTTAGCAATGCCTTGTCTGCGGTAAGCTGGTTCAACATAAACGCCCCAAATGTATCCGTATTTTCGGTACTCGGCTGTGAATACGTTGGGGTACAAACCGGAAAATAATTGACAACTGACAGAACCCACGATTACATTGTCTATCTCTGCAACAAAAGCTTGGTAAAACAACTCCTGACGAGCTTGTTTGGTAAACTGGAGAGTAATATCCAGCCAGTTAGGGTTAATTGCTTCATCAGAAATGCCAATATCTCGCCACATTTGATAAAAGTGCTGTGCAATCAATGAGTCTTCTTGGGGGATTGCTTCTCTAATAGTGATTTGTCGTTCTGTCAGCATTTTTTGTTTGAGATTACAGGTATTCTTCAAAGATGATAGAGTTTGCAGGATTCATCCCTACCCTTTGATAAACTTCCTGTGCCCTGATATTACCTTTGTAGACATACAAGCGTAGCCCACAGACTTTTTCTATTTGTGCTTGGGTTTTTAAATAAGTATAAAAAGCATGAAAAATTCCTTGCTGTCGATAACTGGGTTTAACAAAGATATCTTGTAACCACCAAAACCAAGCATTTCTCCAGTCACTCCATTCAAAGGTGACTAAGGCGACGGCGACGATTTTATTTTCAATTTCACCAACGGTATAAAAGCCACGGTGAGAGTCCAGCAACACAGCTTGAATTCCGGAAGTCAAAAGTTGTGAATCAAGTTTTTCACCTCTGGCTTCCTGAGCTAATGCTTGATTAAAATTCACTAATGTTGTTAAATCCTGAAGTTCTGCTCTGCGAAACATGCAAAGACTGGTGTTCATTAAACTTTCTTCTCGCTATTTTTCTGGACAACGGCAAGTCTTTTCAACAGCACATTTAAAGCGTAATTTCCCAAGTGGTATTAAACAAGAGCCACTTTTATGATTTAATACCAGTCCACTTTGATTGCCGATTTATGGATTTAGCGATCGCCTTTGATAATAATTCACCTCTACCTCTGCATCAGCAACTATATCAAGAACTGCGTCAAGCCATTCTCAATGGGCGATTGTCGCCTGGAGTGCGGATTCCTTCCACGCGATCGCTAGCCAAATATTTGAGTATTTCTCGCACTACCGTCACCCAAAGCTACGAACAACTCTTGAGTGAGGGTTATTTAACAACTGTTTTGGGTTCCGGGACGTTTGTCTGCGCTCAACTTCCCGATGACTTGCTGCATTCTACACCCATAGAATCCAGCCAAATAATTACTCGTTCCCCTATCAAATTAAATCGATATGGACAGGTTTTATCTCAAACAGAGGATTTACCGAGAATTCCCGCACCTAATACCCCAATTAACTTTCGCTACGGACAACCAGCCATAGACCAATTCCCCTTGAAGTTGTGGCGCAGATTACTATCACGTTACTTTTACAAAGATTTGAGTTGGCTGGATTATTCCACACAACCCTTGGGTTATCAACCTTTGCGGGAGGCGATCGCTCGTTATCTATCCAGTTCCCGTGCTGTTAAGTGTGAATATGACCAAGTGCTAATTGTCAATGGTACTCAGCAAGCACTTGATTTAATTGTGCGGCTATTAATTGAGCCTGGGGATATCATTGCACTGGAAGACCCTGGTTATATGAGCGCACGTTTAATTTTTCAGACTCAAGGCGCTGAACTGTTACCCATTACCGTTGATGACTCAGGTTTGATGGTGAAAGAACTAGTAAACTCTACCAAAAAACCCATCCGGCTTGTGTATGTGACACCTTCCCACCAATTCCCCACAGGAGCAATTTTATCTTTACCTCGTCGTTTAGAACTACTAGCTTGGGCGCAGCAAACCGGGGGATTGATTATTGAAGATGACTACGATAGTGAATATCGCTATGGTGATAGACCAATTCCGGCTCTACAAGGCTTGGATCGCAGTGATTCAGTACTGTATATTGGGACTTTTTCCAAAGTGCTGTTTCCCGGATTGCGGATTGGTTATTTAGTATTACCTAAGAATTTAGTTGCTTTATTTGCCCGTGCTAAATGGTTAAGCGATCGCCACCTGCCTATACTAGAACAGCAAGCACTTGCAGACTTCATCGCCGAAGGACATTTAGAACGTCATATTAGAAAAATGCGATCGCTTTATGAACGGCGTTGTCAAGTCCTGGTTCAGGCGTTAAATGTTTACCTTGGGGAAAAAGCAACCATTTTAGGAGAAAAAGCAGGAATTCATCTAATGGTAAAATTGCACAGCCATCTCAGTGATGAAGAAATAATACAACATGCTACCCAAAAAGGTGTGGGGATTATGTCTGCCAAACCACAGTATCTGCAACCCCACAGCACAGGTGAGTTTATTTTCGGCTACGGTGAACTGACAGAACAGCAATTAGTGGAAGGTATTCGCAGATTAGCACGCATCTTCACCGCATGATCTCAATTGAAATAGATGTATTTTTCTTAGTGTCTTGGTGTCTTTGTGGTTCAAAGTCAATTTGTTAACCAGCTGAGTTAAAAAACCACCCACACTTCCACCCTTCAACAAGTGATACAGTGAGCCTGTCGAACTGCTCAGGGCATCGCAAACTCAGTGAGCGCCTTAAATATTTATGTTGAGCTATTTGATGGCGTGCAACTTAGCGCTCACTACCAACGCGCTGACGATACCACTGCACTGTCCTTCGGATGGCTTCTTGATGCGGGGTGGCGTGATTGCCGAAGGTACGCTCGTACTTGCTAGAGTCAACAACAAAAGGCTCCTCAAATTCATACAGCATCTCTTTAACTTCCCGCATCATGGGATTAAACAAAGATAAAAACTGAATACCTAACTTAGGAGCCACGCTCAGTTTAGGCGGTTGGACAACTTCAGCAAAAACTTTTTCCACAAACTGTCGAGTAGTGAATGTTTCGGCATTGGGAATGTGCCAACTTTCGCCTAAGGCTGCTTCGTGTTCACCCAACGTGATTAATCCCTTAGCAAAATCATCAATAAATGTGTAAGTATGCGGTAAATCAGGGTCACCTAAAACTTGTGCTGGTTGACCTTTCAAGGCTGCCGCAAATACCCCTTCCCCAACCACAGAATCAGTTACATTTGGCCCATAAAAGTTTGATGCACGTCCTATAGTTGCTTGTACTTTGCCACTGCGATGCGCTCTCATCAATGCTTCTGCGAGTTGCGATCGCGTCCGCCCTTTACGTCCAGTTGCTTTGTACGGCAAATTTTCTTGAATCTTGCCGATGACTGGCCCGTACAGATAAAGATTATCAGCATAGACTAGCTTGGCTCCAACTGCGGACACACCATCAATAATGCCAGTCATGATCGGTGGTAATTTGTTGGCCCACTCAGTGTAAGGAGCGTTAACACAGTGGTAAACAACCTTGGCATTAAGGCAAGCATTTCGCACACTTACCGGATCAGTCACATCTCCTTTCACCACCTCAACATTTTGAGGAAAAGTTGCTTTTCCCTGACGATTTACCGCCCGTACTCGCTTACCTTGTCGCAGTAATTCATGTACTACAGTAGTACCCAATTGCCCTGTTCCTAAAACAACATGTATTTCGGAAGTCTCTATCATGCTTTTTTGCTGGTAAATTATTGATTCTTTCCTGAACGTTCAAATATATATTTTCTTTGACATTCAGGTTTTTATTCTGCCAAAATTTACACACTATTATCTGCACTAATCAGAGTTTTTTGACCAGTGGGCTGATGTTGTAAACACCAATCAATGCTCTCAATCAGAACATTAAATCCTGTTTTTAGTCCAGCCTCATCCATGATTAATGGTGGTAATAATTTAATGACTTCATTATTAGAACCCGAGGTTTCCACACAAAGCCCACGAAAGTAGGCTTTGTTTGTGTAGCCATGAATTCTCGCAAAATGCTATGAATTCATGCTCTTGCCTACTTATTCCCGCACAATAACCCAAACCGAATTAACCCACGCTGATAACCCCGACGCATTAACCCCAGCGATAATGCGCCTTGAATAGTAGTCCAACCAGCATTGAGTAAACCCCAAAGTGCTTGGGGTGTGAATGCCGAATCAATTACCACATGCCAAAATGGGGCAACAGCCGTTGACCAATCAGCAGTGCGGAGATTGTTTAATGAAAGTTGACGAGCGATCGCTGCATATTCTGGTAACGAAATCACGTAGGGTAGACAATATACCCGATAAATATCTTGCAAGTGCTTTTGTTCATCTGCTGTCAATGGTGCATGATCAGTTGGTCGATGACACCAAGTCACCATGATCAAAGTACCACCGGGTTTCAACACTCGGTAGCACTCCTGCATAAACTTGGTTTTATCTGGCATGTGTTCACCACTTTCCAGCGACCACACCAAGTCAAAAGAGTCGTCAGCAAAGGGCATTGCTTGGGCATCTGCGACCTGAAAATGACTTCTACCACCCAACCCAGCCTCTTGGGCACGTTCTTTAGCTCTAGCGGCTTGTACTGGACTCAAAGTAATCCCCGTTGCTCTAGCATTAAATTTAGCTGCTAGATAAAGAGAACTGCCGCCAATGCCACAACCCACATCTAAAATATTCTCTGCTGTTTGCACCCCTGCCCAATGCAGCAGTTCTTCGATTAAATCAATTTGCGCCTGACGACGGTCTTTTGTTTGGCTGCCATCTGCCCCATAATAACCGTGGTGCATGTGTTCGCCCCAAATTTGTTCCCACAGCCCGGAGGAAGCATCGTAAAATTGCTGTATTTGCTGGTAAAGTGTTGCACTCATGAAGAAAGCAGTGTTAAAACAAAGCCGAATTTAAATAAACATACTGGTAGGCTACCATGTGTGTTTTTAATTAAATAAGAGTGTTTTTGATTCTAGGGAGGTCAATCTATTGATCAGCCTGGGAACAATTTATCAGTTTTACCTTTATATGACGGTTTCTCGCACAGTTTGCTTGGGATTTCTAGCTGTCATCGCCGTGGGAACTATCCTGCTGCTGATGCCGTTCTCGACTAGCGATGGTACATGGAATGACCCAATTGTGGCACTGTTCACAGCAACATCCGCAGTTTGCGTTACAGGTTTAGCTGTAGTGGATACTGGTACTTATTTTTCGTTTTGGGGTCAGTTGTTTATTCTGTTGTTGGCTCAAATTGGCGGTTTGGGCTATATGACCAGCACCACCTTTCTGATTGTGCTAATTGGACGTAAATTTAATCTGCGACAAAAAGTAGCCATTCAACAAGCTTTAGACCGCCCAGGGATGAGTGGTAGCACTCAAGTTATTCGCTCAATTATTGCCACTACTTTAATTTTTGAAATTACAGGTATTTTGTTACTTCTGCCTGTGTTTATTCCTGATCATGGATGGAGTAGAGGACTGTGGCTAGCGATTTTTCATAGTATTTCTGCTTGGAATAATGCAGGTTTTAGTTTGTTCTCAGATAGCTTAATAGGATATCAGTCATCTTTATTAGTTGTCTTCACTATCTCCATGTTGATTATCTTTGGAGGAATTGGTTATCAAGTAATTTTAGAACTTTATCTTTGGTTGCGCGATCGCCTGCTCAAAAAAAATACAAATTTAGTATTTTCCCTGGATTTTAAAGTTGCAACTAGTACAACTTTAATCCTGTTGTTTTTAGGAACAATTGCATTTTTTGCCATAGAGATCAAAAACCCTGAAACCTTTGGCTCACTCAATTTATATCAACAGCTATTAGTAGCTTGGTTTCAATCAGTGACTACCAGAACTGCTGGTTTTAATACTATTGATATCAGCAAAATGACCACAGCAGGTCTATTTATTACCATTGCATTGATGTTTATTGGTGCCAGTCCAGGTGGAACGGGAGGAGGTATAAAAACGACAACCGTGAGAGTTCTCACTAGCTGCACCAAAGCCATTCTCCAAGGAAAAGAAGAAGTTTTATTATATGAACGCAAAATAGCGATCAATTTAATTTTGAAAGCTGTTGGCGTTTTAGTTGGTTCGGTGGCTGTAGTAATTTTCTCTACAATTTTAATCGCTCTTGCCGAGCCAAAATTAGACTTTATTCAAATTTTGTTTGAATTGGTATCAGCCTTCGCTACTGTAGGACTTTCTACAGGTATCACTGGCAGTGTTTCATTAGCGACCAAACTTATTTTAATTGCCATCATGTATGTGGGACGCGTAGGTGTGTTACTATTGATGGCTGCCGTATTGGGAGATCCCCGCCCTAGTAGAGTTCACTATCCTGAAGAAAATTTACTTGTGGGATAGCTGATGAGGGTAGATGAAGACATGACTAATGATTAATGAATTAATCAATGCCAGTAGCCTAAACTGATAAAATATTCATGAGCAGGCAAAAAATAAAATTTTTGATTAATTCAGTATAATCATTTTTTGCCCTGATCCAGGGAGTGATAATAAGGATATCGACTGTGAATCTGGCATCGTTAGGTTTTTTTCGCAGTTTACGTAGAGATAATCACCAATTCGCGGTGATTGGGTTAGGTCGTTTTGGTAGATCTGTTTGTTTAACACTGCACAAACTAGGTTACCAAGTATTAGCAACCGATGTTGATGAAAAGCGAGTATCAGAAGCATTAACTGAGGAAATAGTCGGTCATGCTTTACAACTAGACTCAACTGAACCAGGTGCCCTCAAAGAAGCGGGAATTTTTGAATTTGATACCGTAATTATAGCCATTGGTAACTATATTCAAGAAAGTATCATTACTACTTTAAATGTTAAAGAAGGTGGAGTACCCCATGTAGTCGCCAAAGCTTCTAGTGAAGTTCACCGAAAACTGTTAAAGCGAGTAGGCGCAGACCATGTTGTTTTTCCGGAATATGAGGCGGGTTGTGCCCTAGCGCGATCGCTAACTAAACCATCTATCCTAGACAGGTTTGACCTTGACCCAGATAACAGTATTGTTGAGTTAATTGTGCCTGATGAATTTCACGGCAGAACTATTTCCGAACTTCAACTTCGTAACCGTTATGGTTTGAATTTACTAGCTGTGAGTCAGGATGGCAAATTTAAAATTAATCCAGAACCTACCAAGCGTCTAGAACGCGGTACAGCAATGGTAGTTATTGGCTGCAACAAAGATATTAATCGCTTGCCGATTTAAATTAGAGAAACGGAAGATAGGAATTACACTTGATATGGAGTGTAAAAACCCTGAAGAAAGAAATTTGCTTTTTAAATGCTTATGGATTTGATAGTTGAAAATTTGGCGGCAATTGATCATAAACTTTCTCAGCGTCACATTGACCTTGACCCCGGTGGTTATTTTATTATCTATTTGGATCAAGCTGCGGGGTTAATTTACGCCAAGCATTTTACAAATGTGATTGACGAACAAGGTTTAGCCGTCGATCCGGAAACGGGAAAGGTGATTCCCGCCAAAGGAAAAGTAGAAAGAACTCACACTACAGTTTTTAGCGGGAGGACAGCAAAAGAACTGTGTGTGCAGATTTTTGAAAAAACTCAGCCCTGTCCAGTAACTCAGTTAAGCCATGCAGCTTATTTAGGTCGAGAATTTGTCCGGGCTGAGATAGCTTTAGTGACAAGGCAAGAGTATGTTCAGGATTAAAGTCAAGAGTTAGTTTTTCAATCTTCTAACTTCTGATTGATGACTTGACCATTGCCATCAGATGATGGTTGATTGATCTGGTAAACATAGTAAGTCGCCATGGGAATAATGGTAGCGGCAATTAAAAGTCCTACCACCCAAGCAGTCGCATTACCTTGGTCAGTATCTTCTGCTTTGGTGAAAGTCCCTTCTACCTGTACAGTATCAACGACTTGGGGTGGCCCTGGATCTGGTTCACCAGAAAGAACGGTGACTAAGCGATCGCTGGCATCTAAAAAGGCCTGATTATATTTGTTACCGTCCCGTAACGGCACACCTAAAGTTTCCGTTGCTACACTTTCAGCAATCGAGTCAGTCAACAGAGACTTAACTTGATCTCCAGTAATGATGGCAGTACCGTTGGTAACTGTGTCGAGTACTAATAAGGTTTGATGAGACTGCGCTTCTGGTGTGGGAAACCACTTTTCAAACAGTCCTCGAGTAAAACTTTCTGGTGTTTCACCATAGTCGAGGCGGTGAATCGTCACAAATCTGACTTCGTTGCCAGTTTGTTTAGCCAAATCCTCCAAAGTGCTGCTAATTTTACCTTCATTCAGGCGACTGATAACTTCACCTTGATCTAAAACCCAGTAGCGATCGCTTGCTGTCAGGTTGGGTATTTGATACACACCTGTAGCTGATGTAGGTATCACAAACACAGAAGAACCCAACACTACCATCAGCAACAGTATAGTTAGCCTGAGTAAGTATTTTTTAATACTAAATATTTGGTTGAGGAGCTGTTTCATCGGATGATCTCTTAAGACAGACTTGCACCAAAAATACTATACAACCAATGTAAAAATCACCTTATTTACGGATTTTTCCATCTGTAATCTTTGGTGACACCCAGAAAATCAATTAATTGCTGAGTAAGAATACCAGCCTCTAGCCCTGTTTTCATCCGTGATTGGTCTACGCAGTTCACGACGGTTACTAACAAGAAACACCGCCCCATTCGGGAATTAACCCAAATTTTTGGGGCGGACTTTGCAAACCATCCGAGGATTTTAGCACAAAATTTCAATTCTGCTCATTTATCTCCTCGCTTACCTGCGGAATGTGGGTTATAACTACACTCCACTGCCTGCTTTCAAATCAGTAATTTTTCACCTTCTCAAGGCAAAATGAGGGATGAAAGCAGCAAATTATAGAGAAAGGTATGCCACAGAAAACAGCCGCTTTGAAATTTGTGATTTTACTTGGTTTTGTGAGTCTCTGTGCTGATGCCACCTATGAAGGCGCACGTAGTATTACAGGGGCTTATTTGGAGGTTTTGGGAGCTAGCGGCACTGTGGTGGGTTTGGTAGCTGGGTTTGGTGAGTTAATTGGCTATGGCTTGCGCTTAGTTATTGGTTACCTCAGCGACCAGACAGGTAAATATTGGGGGATCACAACCTTAGGTTACATTTTGAACACCGCAGTTGTCCCACTACTAGCCCTGACAGGCAGATGGGAAGCTGCCGCAGGTTTGATGATGGCGGAACGCACAGGTAAAGCAGTTAGGACTCCCCCCCGCGATGCGCTGCTTTCTCACGGTGCAAGTCAAATTGGCAGGGGTTTCGGTTTTGGTTTGCATGAAGCCATGGATCAAACAGGTGCCGTTATGGGGCCTTTGGCTGTAGCTGCAATGATTTATTTCCAGGGAGAATATCGCAATGGTTTCACAATCTTAATTGTGCCTGCCGTTTTGGGATTGATTGTGTTAACAGTTTTACAATTTATTTATCCGAATCCCAGTGATTTTGAAGACAAAATTGAGACCAATCAAGCAGAAAAATTACCGGGAATATTTTGGATTTATCTCGGTGCAGTAGCGATTATTGCGGCTGGATATGCCGATTTTCCCCTCATTGCCTTTCATTTTCAGAAACAAGGAATTGCTTCTGGGCAAACAATTCCCCTATTTTATGCTCTAGCCATGGGAGTGGATGCTGTAGCCGCGCTGATTTTTGGATACATGTTTGATCGCATAGGAATTTCTATCCTCATAATTGCAGCCTTGCTTTCATCTTTGTTTGCCCCATTAGTATTTTTAGGAGATACCCATCTCGCTCTTTTAGGCATGGCATTTTGGGGTGTTGGCATGGGAGCGCAAGAATCAGTTCTCAAAGCCGCGATCGCTGGGATGGTACCAAAAAATAAACGTGCCACAGCTTACGGCATTTTCAGCACTGGCTATGGTTTATCGTGGTTTTTAGGTAGCGCTTTCATGGGCATTTTGTACGATCGCTCTATCACCTCATTAGTTATTTTTTCTGGTGCAACACAGTTACTGGCAATTCCTTTCTTTGTCTGGGTGAAATTACGGGACAATAACTTAAGTACACCTTTGCAGGATCAGGTATCATAACTATGCTAGCTGGGTAAAAAGTGTCTCCCAGTCCATTACAGGTGGTCTTACTCCCTTATTTACTAACTCAAAAGCCTGATTTTGAGTTGCTGGGTGAAAAATCGATTCTACACAAGCTGCTGCTACATCAATCCGGCTAGCATCACCTGATAATGTGTCACCCGTACCCAATACCACATCCAGCTTACCCCCCGTTTTTGCCTGTAGTAATGTATTGAGGTCATATGAAGTATAAGGCCCGTCAATCAAACGCCCTGGACGAATAATAGTGTAGGGCAATCCCGAGTCAATGATGGCTGCTTCACCCTGTTGTTTAGCATCAAGCACACCAAAGGCATTGAGAATTTTATAAGGAAATTCATCTTTGTGCAGAACTCCACAAGAGGAGACGAAAACGAACCGCTTCAAATTAGATGGTGCTGTTGCTATTAAGTTGCTAACACCTTGAGCATCTACTTTTGCAGGAGTATTTTTTGCCTTGGCATTTCTATATGTAGGGTCAAAGAAAATTTTTCCCCATTGAATCAAATTAGGTTTTGGGTCAAACTCCCATCTAGCAGAGGGAAAAGCAGTAGTGCCAGTACAACAGATGATATGGGTGACATTCTGCATAGCTGGGGGTAATGTAGTCACATCGCGGATGTCACCGACAGCAATTTCCACTTTGTCATTAAACATTTCTGTGGCTTTGGCTGCGTTGCGTGTGAGGGTACGAACTTTCAAACCCTTTTCCAACAACTTTGCCACTACAAGTTGACCTACTCCGCCAGTAGCACCCGCAACCAGCACTAAATCTTCAGAAGTCATAACTGTCCTTAAGATAATCTAATGCTAATCTACTCAAAAATGTGAGTATAGCGTTTCCTCCCACAGAGAGCGATCGCAGTCAAAAACCCGGTCATAATTGACCGGGCTTTTGCTCAATGTAGTGGAGATATATTCCCCAAAAGTGTAGTTATAGAAGTTCTGTATAAATCGCTGTACTATTAGGTAATACCACTAGAGTTTAACCAATTCCGGAAAACAAGAAAAAGTTTTTTGAGCTAGGCATCATTACCAAGTTTTCGAGAACAATACAGCACCCGCCTGGTCACCTTGAGAGCGTAAGATTTAGAGAAGAAAATAATGAACGAACTTAGTAGCTGGCAAGAATGGGTAACTGTATTAGCCTATGTAGGATTCGCAGTTTTCATCATGTGGCGTGTTTTGAATACAGAGAAAAAATAAAATTCATAGCCTGAAATTAAGACTTTTGCAAAAAACTGCATATCAGCTTACCAGCGCCATTATGTGCAAATGGTACAATTTTTCCGTCTTGTCGAACTCTGACTCGCTCCCGACAGTTGTAGACTTCAATCGGTCTTTTCACTTGATCTATACTAACTATTGCTCTGTATTCCCAATAGTTTTTGGCACTGCGATTGATACTAAGAATACAAATCTGTTGACCCTCATAATTACGACATACAGAGGCGGTGGCTGGAAATGCTACTAAGTTGGAGAGAATTATTAGCAGCACTAGGGCAATATATTTAATCATGCTCAGACTGCAAACAACAATGCTTGATGGCAGTCAGTATACATTATCCAGAAATTAAATATGCGTTATCAAGAAACCTTTTCTTGGGCGATCGCAGAGTAGCTTGAGGTAAATTACCTGAACTTCCATCATTTTTAGATAAACTGATGGCAAAGCATTGCAGACATAGCAATCCGATTCTTAGCGTTGCATATTTGCGAGATGATTTTGCTGGTTTTGTGGGATGGGCCGGACAGCCTGTCCCTTGTATTTTCGGGCGGGCTGTCCGGCCCACCCTACAAGAATCATCCATTGATTCAGCAATGCCCGATTTTTTAACCCACAGCGCACCAGGGCTGTGCATATTCCTGGGAATTCATTTGGTTCAACTCTGCTCTTGCACAATAGCATATAATTTAAATTTATTGCTATTACTTCTCACTTGTTTTTTAGCCTAAAAATAGCACATGGCAAACATAAGCTAACTGCGATATAGAGAATTTGTGACTTTATCATCAGCTAAAAAGTGCGATTTAAATAATTTTGCCAATTAAACTATTTCAATAAATAAGAATTTATGTTATTTAATTTTATATGCACTTGAAATAAATTGTCAATCAATTTATAGTCTGTTGAGCAGAAATATTCAGATGGGTAATGAGTAAATCAACTTCCTCTTTAACCAGAGGATTTTTGTCAGCGCTAACTTTACCCGTTGGGGGTTTAGTTTTGGGATTAATAATTCTCCTAATATGCTTAATCTTCAGCGTTACTCTCGGTGCGGCAGATATCCCTGTAGATACTATCTATACAGCCTTGATGGGGTTTGATGGTTCTAAAGAGCATTTAATTATTCGTACAGTTAGATTACCGCGATCGCTACTGGCGGTGATGGTGGGTGCGGCTATCTCCGTATCTGGGGCGTTGATGCAAGGTATAACTCGTAACCCTTTGGCTGACCCTGGGATCTTGGGAATTAACGCAGGTGCATCCTTGGCTGTGGTGATTTCTATCTTTATCTTTGGTGCATCTACACCAAGTGTTTATGTTTGGTATGCCTTTACAGGTGCGGGAATTACTGCTGTCAGCGTTTATTTTTTAGCTTCTCTTGGGCGCAGTGGTATCACTCCTTTAAATCTCACTATCGCCGGTGCAGCTATTAGCGCCTTACTTGCTGCACTAATTACTACTGTCTTAATCGTTAGTCAACGCACATTAGAAGAAATTCGCTTTTGGTTAGCGGGTTCTTTGGCAGGTGCTGATACAAATATTATTGCTCAAGTATTACCTTACATTTGTATTGGCTTAATCTTGGCATTCCTCCTAGCAAGACAAATCACCATTCTCAGCCTAGGAGAAGATATTGCCAAAGGGTTAGGTCAACAAACCTTATGGATAAAAATTGTAGCTGCTATGAGCATTTTTCTTCTGCAAGGTAGTGCAGTTGCAGTTGCTGGCGGCATTGGTTTTATTGGTTTAGTTGTTCCCCATATAGTCCGCTTTTTGGTTGGAGTAGATTACCGTTGGATTCTACCTTATAGCGCCCTTTTTGGCTCAATCCTACTTCTAGGTTCTGATATTTTTGCCAGATTGGTGATTCGACCCCAAGAAGTCCCGGTGGGGATTATGACAGCTTTAGTGGGTGCGCCATTCTTCATTTATTTAGCCAAAAATAAAATCAAAAAATGAAGAATCATACCTTAGTTTTCCGTTCTAAAATATTTCCTATTTCTTTCCGCCTCCAGAAACGTGTTCCTAGTGTTTTATTCATCCTAGTAATAATCACTTTGGTGGCAATGGTAATTAGTACTTCTATCGGCGAATATCCCACACCGCCTCTAGCAGTAATTCAAACTGTATTGGGAATAGAAACTGGAAATCCCGAATATACTTTTGTCATCAATACCCTGCGGTTACCAAGGACTTTAACGGCTGGCTTTGTGGGAATGGCGTTAGCAACTTCTGGGGCAATTATGCAAGGCTTAACCCGAAATCCTCTAGCTGATCCAGGTATTATTGGCATTAACGCGGGTGCTAGTCTGGCGGCTGTTGCTTTGATTGTACTTTTTCCTAGTTTGCCCGTGGGAACTTTACCTTTGGCTGCTTTTGGTGGTGCTTTAGCTGCTTCTGTACTAATTTACCTGCTGGCATGGGATCAGGGTACTCATCCCATTCGTCTCATTTTAATTGGGGTAGGAATTTCTGCTGTCACAGGTGCTTTTACTAATCTATTAGTGACATTTGGAGAAATTAACAATGTTAGTCAAGCTTTAGTTTGGTTAGCTGGTAGTGTTTATGGACGCACATGGGAACAGCTTTTTTCGTTGTTACCTTGGTTACTAGTCTTTATACCTCTAGCTTTAGCCAGCGCACCACAATTAAATGCTTTAGCTTTGGGGGATGAAACAGCAAAGAGTTTAGGTAGTCGGGTAGAGTGGCAACGCAGTTTTTTACTATTAATTAGTGCAGCGCTTACTGGTGCAGCAGTTTCCACGGCTGGCACGATTAGTTTTGTCGGATTAATTGCGCCCCACATTGCACGTCAGTTAGTAGGTGGCAATCATGAGGGGTTAATTCCTGTATCTGCGGTATGGGGAGCAATGATTGTCGTGATTGCTGATTTATTGGGAAGAATTATCTTTGCTCCTGTGGAACTTCCTTGTGGAATTATTACTGCTATAATTGGTGCTCCTTACTTTATATATCTATTAATACAAACTCGAAAAAAATGAAATTACAAACTCATTTGGATCACCAACTATCTGCTAACAACTTGTCTTTAGGATACGATGGTGTCACAATAGTTAAAAATTTAAATTTGACTATACCTAGAGGCAAAATTAGTGCCTTAGTTGGTGCTAATGGTTGCGGTAAATCTACACTACTACGGGGATTAGCAAGATTGTTAAAACCGTGTGGAGGTTCAGTTTATTTAGATGCAGCAGATTTGTTTAAGTTATCAACAAAAGATGTCGCTAAAAAATTAGGAATTCTTGCTCAAGGGCCAGTTGCACCAGAGGGTTTAACAGTAAGAGATTTAGTCGCTTGTGGACGTTTCCCTTATCAAAATTGGATGCAGCAGTGGTCTAAAGAAGATGAGCGATTTGTCGAGATAGCATTAGAAATTACTCGAATGAAAGAACTGGCTGAACGCGAGTTAGATACCCTTTCTGGTGGACAGCGACAGCGTGCGTGGATTGCCATGGCACTGGCGCAAAATACAGACATTTTGCTGTTAGATGAACCAACAACTTTTTTAGACTTGGCACATCAAATTGAAATTTTAGATTTGTTGTGGGAATTAAACCAAACTCAGGGACGAACTTTAGTCATGGTGCTGCATGATTTAAATCAAGCTTGTCGTTATGCAGATTATTTGGTGGCGGTGAAACAAGGTAACGTTTATACTCATGGCACACCAGAAGAAGTGATGAATCAAACGACTGTGCAAGAAGTATTTGGTTTGGATTCTAAAATTGTTACTGATCCTGTTGCTGGGACACCGATGTGTATTCCCATTAGTCGGATACGGTGTTCATGAATAAAGCTGTATTTATTTAAATACAAACCTTTAAAGTCTATTTAAGTACATTTATACGGGAGGCAGTTCAGTTTAATAAAAGCTTAGGCATTACTCAAGGTGCAATAGCTATCTTGGTAATGCCATAAGCTAGTTGGGTATGTAGATTTGGCTGACTCGAATACTATTATGTATGGCTGATGTTTGATTTGATGTTGGGGTTTTCGTTAAAGTTAGCGTATAACTTGTATGAGTTGTATAAATTGTATTCAAATCAGCAGATCTGTATATAGTGGTGTAAGGCAATGGCAAAGCGATCGCTCCAAGCATCGGCTGAAGGCATTAGAAAGGCTAAACAAGCTTTTAAGCGCAAAGGCTGGACGCAAGAATATTTAGCGGCCGAAGTAAGTTTGGAAACTCGTCAGCCTATTTGGAAGTTTTTTACTGGTAAGCCTATTGACCGCCATGTTTTTAATGATATTTGCTTTGTGCTGGAACTAGAACCCTCGGAAATTGCTCAAAAGCTAATTTTTGATGAATCTACTTTTTTATGTACGCCAGCAGATATCACACTAGATATTAATGCCTTGGTGCAAAAATTGCGAGCTGCCAACTATGACAAGATTCAAGCACAATGCGCTACTTTGCAGCTTTTAGATATTGCCCGACCCATCGAATTAAATCATCTTTATATTGATGTTGATATTTTTGAAGAAATCACAAGCAAGCGATGGCTAGAACTTAGCGATTTGCAACAATTTAACATAAATGAATTTAAAAAAATTAACTTAAATTATTTATCTCAACCACGAATTAAGGGTATAGAGGCAGTTACAAAACATTCTAAATTAATAGTATTGGGTAAACCAGGTTCCGGTAAAACTACATTTTTGCAATCGATTGCTATTAGTTGTAATCAAGGAGATTTTCAACCAGATTATCTACCAGTATTTATCAGGTTAAAAAACCTTGCTGAAGATATGCGAGGACGTAATTCCATCAATTTATTAAACTACCTGTATGAATATTTTATAAATTTTGGGATTGCTGAACAAGAACTTGCCACAGTCTTTTTTCATGGTAGAGCTTTAATTTTATTAGATGGATTAGATGAAATTAGTGGAGAAGATTCAGAAAAGATTTTCCAGGAAATTCGTAAATTCGCTGATAAGTATTATAAAAATCAAATTATTGTTACTTGTCGCCTGGCTTCCCATCACTATAAACTTCAGGGATTCACTGAAGTTGAAATTGCTGATTTTACTAAACCACAAATTGCCGCTTTTGCTGAAAAGTGGTTTTTAACAGTTGCCAAAAATACTCTAACAGAAGCACCAATTTTGGCACAGAAGTTGATGCAAAAGCTAGAACTAACAGAAAATTTGCCAATTCTGGAATTAGCTAGTCTGCCAATTTTACTGAATCTTGTCTGCTTAGTTTTTAAGTCTGTAGAGGATTTTCCAGTTAATCGCTCTGAATTTTATAAACAAGGATTGGATTTGTTGTTGGTGCGATGGGATGAAATAAAAGGGATTAAACGAGATCGAGTTGATAGTGATTTATCATTGCTACATACAATTAAATTACTCAGTCATATAGCAGCAATTTCCTTGTTCTCAGGGGATTATTTTTTACCTAAAACTAAAATGCGACAACTCATCGCTGACTATCTATGCCTGCTTCCCAATGGGACAACAGATGCAGATGCTTTAGACTTAGAAAGTGCAGCGCTGTTACAAGCAATTGCAGTTCAACATGGCTTATTGATTGAAAAGGCGCGAGGAATTTATACTTTTTCTCATTTAATCTTTCAAGAGTACTTTGCTGTGAGAGAAATTGTGACAAATCGCAATTTGCAAATACTTCTAGAAGTTGTTAATCATCTCAATAAACAAAGTTGGCGGCAAATATTTCTATTAATTGCAGAAATGTGGAAGCCGGCAGATGATCTGTTATTGCTAATGAAGCAAAAAATTGATGATTTAACAACTACAAATATAAAATTGCATAATTTTTGCAAATGGGTATGCCAAAAATCTTCTACAGTCAATACATCTTATAATTTAGCCAGTGTGCGTGCTTTTTATTTTACTATTGCCCTTCCCGCCGCACATCCTCTGGCTTGTAACCAAGATTTGCCAATATCCTTAGATCATCAACTGGCTGGTAATCTGGCGATTGATTTAGCATTGGATTTAGCTCTGACTCATGCACTTACTGTGAGTCAGTCAATAACTGCTGATATGTTCTTTCTCAGGTTCTCTGCTTTAAGTTTAGCCCTCGACCTCAGACATTTGTTAGTAGATAAACCATCTTTACAAACAGCGCTACAAGACATCAAAAACCAGCTACCATCACCAATTCAAGGTAAAGAAGCACTCAAAATATGGTGGCAGGCTCATGGCAAAACTTGGACTGAAAAATTGCGAACTTTGATGATTGAGACTCGCCAAATTGGTTATGATTGGCAGTTTAATCAACAGGAGTGGCAGGATTTACAGCAATATTGGGATGCGAATAAACTACTTTTAGATTGTCTTAATCGTGCTAGCGATATTACTTTTAACACGCAAGATTGGATCGAGAAAAACTTGTTTTTAATTTGTAATGATAGTTCAGTACATGAGGGACTTACAATTAAATAGGCGATCGCTGATCCTCAACTAGCGGCAATTTTGACAATTTTCGCAGCTTCATCTACTGTGATCCGCACCAGCCCAAACTGTTCAATGATGGCTGCATTTGTTGTCAAATGTGAACTTACTTCAGCTACTCTATACTGACTTTGCTGTGACGCTAAAACTGCTGGTAATAATAACTGATCAGCTAAATGTTCATCTACAGGTGCGCCGGTTTGATGAAACTTCAGTAGTTGTTCGCAGGCAATTTCTGCCACTTTTTCAGATGACAACCGCAAACGTCCCAGCCCACCAAACCCAGTTAAGCTGTTCTCATACTCAGCCGTCAGAAAAATACCTGCCCCTGGTGCTACACCCTTTTCTCGTACAGCCTTGACAGTGGCTTTTAATCCTGCTTCCCGCAACAAATTTTCGGCACGGTTCGCCATACGTTGGGGAATATGGGCAGGTAATTCTGTTACCACTGCCAACCCCTTCACCTGTTGTAAATCTCCACGTTCTAACAAGTTGATACCGCCGAGTTGGCTACCACCACTCACCCGCATCTGAATTTCTCCTCTACCTTGGGGATACCACCCCCAAGCGCCTAATTTAACTTCTGCATCTATCCCCATACGGTTGAGGATGGGAAGATAAACTTGCTCAATATATGTAATTGTCGGGCTAAAGTTGACATGAGTTCCACCCCGCAGCGTTACTAAGGAATCACCAGATGCCAAGGACAAAGGTAAAAGAATAGTCTGTAAAACCAAAGTAATCGCGCCAGCCGAACCACCTTGTTGCACTTCACTGACATCAAAAGTGTAAGTAGCTGCTTGCACAGAACTACCGGGAATAAATTCCAGCATCATTGAACCCAAAGCATCACCCCGCATTTGGGCATGACAAATTCTCGCAGCAGCGCGAACAGCTGTTAGGTGTTGCGGTGCTAATCCTGGCTTTTTGCGTCCGGCGCGAATCCCGGCAATGCGGATCGGTTCGCCAGTGATGGCGGCTAGACTTAAGGATGTACGGAGAACTTGTCCGCCTCCTTCTCCATAGGAACCGTCAATTTCAATCATGGGTGATGTTGATGTTGGATTTTGGGATTGTCACCACGGTTCTGGGAAACACACCACTAATAAACTTGTGATTCCCTAATTGGGAATTTTGAATTCTAGTACTTTGCTTTTCCCAGGATTCATTAATCCATAGGGGTCAACCATTTCTTTAAATTTTAACTGCTCAGGGTCAATAACTTTTCTGCCACCGTCTTCAATAATATATGTATGAGGATTGGCGATAAATATACCCTGGGCTTCGTGATAGCGAATAATTTCGTTGAGGCGTGCTTCTGTGGTGTAACGCACAAGTTGTAAAGCAGCAGGAATTACCTTGCCATTTACCCGAATAAATTCTAAATGCATCATCACTTCATCACCGAAATGATCAGACAACTGCCTCACCAGTTCTAAGTTGGCATCATTCGGAAACATACTTTGCAAATAGGTGATGGAAGTATCTACAGTCCGGGCGTGTAAGGTGGTGTGGTTCCAAGTAAATTCTCCCAAATTTACACCTTTACCTGCTTCTTGGGCTGGTTTTTGATAAGTAATTTGACCGTTATATTGCTGTACTAAACCAGGCAATACTTCTAAATTTGGCTCGGCAATTAGCAATAATGCTGGGTGAGTACCTTCAGGAATGTACTGTTGTAAAGCATGAAAGTATTGAGGAATTGGCGTTGCAAAAACAGCAATCAATTTTTTAATTATGCCATCAGCATTACCAAGGGCTTGTCCGAATTTTGCTGCGGTCATAAAGTCATCAAATGTGACTATAACTTCTGCCCAAGGATAAGCTGGCCCCAAGGGAATTTCTACTTCGGTGATGATGCCATTAATTCCCCAGGCATGATTTACCTTTTGCACATCATCGCCGCGCAATTCAATCACACGGGGTTGATCTTCTAAAGTTACCACTTGCAGTGCCAAAAGATTACCGCGATCGCCTAGTAACCCATATTGGATTGAACCAATACCCCCACTTCCACCAGCAATAAATCCGCCAATTGTGGCTGTGCGGTATGTAGAGGGTGTCATTCGCATTTCCCAGCCAATTTCTCGCGCTTTTTTATCTAAGGCTGCTAGCTTAACGCCCGCTTCTACTCGCGCTACCCCTGGTTTCACCCACCGTATCCCCTGCATCTTGGTCATATCGACAATTACGCCACCATGTAAAGGCACACATTGTCCATAATTTCCGGTTCCCGCACCCCGCACAGTCACAGGTACGCGGTATTTGGCGCAGGCGGCGGCAACTTGTAACACTTCTTGTTCGTTGGTAGGACGTACCACTATATCCCCCACTTTTCCCTCTAGTTTCGGCACTAGCACGGGGCTAAAGGTGTGGTAATCCTGGGATAATTTTGCTACTTGGGTGGTATCTGTAATGGTTTCTATGCCTTCTAGAGATTTAATCAGTGTATCTAATGTTTTCGTCATAGTTTATATCCTGTTCTTTCACGCAGAGGAACGCCAAGAAATGCCGAGGATGTTTTTACTCTGTGTCCCTCTGCGTTTTTAAACTGTAGTTTTCATGTTTCCAGAAAATGGTATAAAGACTTTTAATCCAAAATCTAAAATCCACAATGGGGATGACTGCTGTTTTAGCTAAGTCTGAGTGTACATTCTAAAATTAATTTTTGATTTACTAGCGAATAAGGTTGAATTTCTAAAGCGCGTTTAAAAGCTTTGATAGCTTGACCATACTTCCCCAAGGCGGCGTAACACAAGCCCATACCATGAAGTGCCCCAAAATGAACTGGATTAATCTGGATCACCATCTGACAGTCTGCTAGAGATTGTTTATACTCGCCCATACTGTAGTAGAGAAAAGCACGTCGATTCCAGGCTTCGGCAAAATCTGGTTGGTCTTTAATTAGTTCTGTCAACATGGCTTCGGCTTCAGCCATTTCCCCCGCATCCAGTAACTTTTGACTCTGGTCAATTCTTTCTAGCCCATAAATTCCCTTTTGCTGAAACCAGATCCGCCAGAGTTTCTTGGTGGCTTGCTCTCGCACTGTGGAGTCGGGATTTTTCAAGTCTTCAAGTAAGGAATTGATAGATAAAGAATCCATGAATTTGAGGTTGGTAATTGTAACGTTGTATCTTTAGTATTAAGGTATCAACTTTCGCCGAAAATCTACTAAGTCTTTTTTAAAGTCCTGTTGAAATTTTTGAGATAATAATGGGAAATTAAGCAATTCCTATGTTATTTATTGTATTAAGTAATACTATTAATCTCAAGCTATACATGTAAAGTTATCAGTGATTGGTCATTAGGATACCAAACTTTTAAAACCAAAACTAACTATTAGCAGTTGACAAATCCCTGGTGACTAATAGTTCATAAAAACATCACAAAACAATAAATGACTATGCCAAAGCCAAACAGCGTTTCCAGGCATATTGTTCTCACTTCCCATCCCAGTCGCTTTGGGCCTAAGCCGATTCCCATTCACTGGGGAGCCGCAGATGCTATGCAACGCGGCCCGATTATTGCTACTTTGACGCAGCAAGCACATCGCAACGTGATTGGCACCCACTCCGGCAGTTATGCAATTTATCGCGCTTTAGCGGTGGCTAGTGGTGCTTTACAGTCAGACCATCGAGCTGATTTAACTAATACATCACCCATTGAGCGTATTGGGCCTCATCCTAGTTGGGCTGATCCTGATAAGATTGTCTCTCTTGACCCATTTGGCGCGATCGCTCCTGAGGTGTTTGCATCTTATTATGAGCAGGGCTATGATATCCGCCCGACTATCGCCATTACTACAGCTCACATTAATATGCCGGAACTGCAAGATGCAGTAGCTAAAGGACGCTTGCAGGTGGATGGCCAGATTATGAAACCAAATGGTGATTTGGTCGTTACCAAAGCTGCCATTGAGCCTGTGTGGTATTTACCAGGAGTCGCCAAACGCTTTGGCATCTCAGAAGGTGATTTGCGTCGAGCTTTATTTGAACAAACTGGGGGGATGTTCCCTGAACTAGTGACACGTTCCGATTTGGAGGTGTTTTTACCGCCCATTGGGGGTTTGACGGTGTATATTGTCGGTGATCTAGCGGCAATTACTGATCCTGATAAACCAGTAGCTGTGCGGGTACATGATGAATGTAACGGTTCTGATGTGTTTGGCTCGGATATTTGCACCTGTCGTCCTTATCTAGTACACGGGATTGAGGTGTGTGTACAAACGGCACAGTCAGGCGGTGTGGGAATAATTGTCTATTTCCGCAAAGAAGGCCGCGCTTTGGGAGAAGTGACTAAGTTCTTAGTTTACAATGCTCGCAAGCGTCAAGTAGGAGGCGATCGCGCTGATGCCTATTTTACACGGACGGAATGTGTGGCGGGAGTGCAAGATATGCGTTTCCAAGAACTGATGCCAGATGTGTTGCATTGGTTAGGTATTACCCGGATTGACCGGATGGTGTCGATGAGTAATATGAAGTACAACGCTATTACTGAGGCGGGAATTGAGATTAGGGAAAGAGTAGCGATTCCAGATGATTTAATTCCCCAAGATGCACGGGTGGAAATTGAAGCAAAGAAGGCTGCTGGTTATTACACCACAGGCGATGTTTTAGATATCGGTGGTTTAGCTGATGTCAAGGGGCGGTCTTTGGAATAGGGAATAGGGAATAGGGAATAGGGAATAGGAAAAGTTTTAACGACTCCCTACTCCCCACTCCCATAATTTAATCAGGAGTTGCAGGTGGAAAAACGAACCACGAAGACGCAAAGAACGCGAAGAGAGGAGGAGAAGGTGGCATATCTTCGTTCTCCAATTGCTATTCGGGAACGTTGTCACCAGGTGTTTGCGTTGGTATGTGAGGGGAAATCGCGTCATTTTGCTGTCGATTTGAGGCAGTTGGGACGGGTAGCAGATTATGTGATTTCGGTGATGCGCTGTGAGTACCCGAATCTGCAAGTTCCGTTTCACAGTCGTTGGCGGCATTTTGAGGTGGGGGGTGTGCCGCGTTTAGCTTGGTTGGATACTCAATTGGCAGAACTCACTTCTCTGGAAAAGGCTGCTGCTAAGTTTGATTTGGCAGTTGTTAGTGTGTTGTTGGATGCTGGGGCTGGGGATGTTTGGCGTTATGATGAGCAGTCAACTAATTTGACTTGGGGGCGTTCTGAAGGTTTGGCTATCGCTAGTTTGCACATGTTTTCTCAAGGAAGTTTTTCTTGTGATGCTTTGCCACAAGTCGATGCCCAAAGATTGCAAGCTTTCACAGAAACAGAACTGGTGACTGGGTTTCAGGTAAATGCAGAAAATCCACTGGTGGGGATTTCCGGGCGATGGCGTTTATTACGAAAGTTGGGTCAAGTTTTAGTTTCTTCACCTCATCTATTTGGAGATGAAAATCCCCGTCCAGGGAACTTGGTAAATTATTTTTTGAGTAAATCTGAAAATGGACAGTTAGCTGCTGCAACGGTTTTAAGTACAGTTTTGGCAGGATTGGGTGATATTTGGCCGGGAAGATTAGAAGTGGCTGGGGTGAATCTCGGTGATGTTTGGCAACATTCAAGGGTTGCAGATGATGGTTTAGTACCATTTCACAAACTATCTCAATGGCTGACGTATTCTCTATTGGAACCATTACAAGAACTGGGTTTGGTCATCACTGGTCTAGATGCCCTCACGGGATTACCAGAATATCGCAACGGTGGGCTATGTCTTGATTTGGGGTTAATTAGTGCCAAAAACTCAGGGATTTTCCACTCATCGCATTCAGTAGACTCGGAAGTTATAGTTGAGTGGCGTGCCTTAACTGTAATTCTCTTAGACCACATCGCTGCCAAAGTGCGCGAAAAGTTGGATATGACTTCTGAAGAATTGCCACTTGTGAAAATCCTGCAAGGAGGAACCTGGACAGCAGGACGCAAAATTGCTGCTGAACTGAGAACGGGTGGTAAACCTCCTATACGAATTGACAGTGATGGTACTGTATTTTGATTAATAATTAATTGACTAACATATGGAAAATCAAGTAACAATTATTGAGCATCCCTTGATTCAGCACAAACTAACGCTGATGCGTAAAGCTGAAACCAGTACGACGAAATTTCGTAATCTCCTCAAAGAAGTTAGCTTATTGTTGGCTTATGAAGTAACGCGGGATTTACCGCTAAAACATGAGCAGATTAAAACACCATTAGCTCCTATGAATGCGCCGATACTCGCACCTGATAAAAAGCTAGTGTTAGTTTCGATTATGCGGGCAGGACAGGGTATTTTAGATGGAATGCTGGAGTTAATGCCATCGGCACGAGTGGGACATATTGGTTTATATCGTGATCCGAAAACTTTGATTCCTGTTGAGTATTATTTTAAGGTTCCCCATGATGTTGATCAGCGAGATATGATTGTTGTTGATCCTATGCTGGCAACTGGTAATTCGGCGATCGCAGCTATAGAACGACTAAAATCAACTAATCCCTTATCAGTCAAGTTTGTGTGTTTACTCGCCGCACCAGAAGGTATTCAGCATTTCTGTACAGTACATCCTGATGTGCCTATATATACGGCAGCTATTGATGATTATCTAGATGAACACGGCTATATTATTCCCGGTTTAGGAGATGCAGGCGATCGCTTGTTTGGTACAAAATAGGTTGCCTAATTGATTACTAGTTTGCAATATGTCCATTGAGGGAGAAATAGCTAAGTTGTTCTATTTATTATTTTTATATGCCTAAATTAAACATCAGTAACTAGGCATAAATCAATTAAAGTTTGTAGCTTATAATTACTATATTCAAGAAATAGTTTCCCAGTTATTATTCACTAATGACACCCCCAACTATTGGACAAATTGAAAGAGAAATTTCCCAACGTATCAGTACTCTATATACTGAAAAATTGGGGCAGCGTCCTAGCCAAGTAGTTTGTCATTTTTTTGATACAGAGTTGGTCGTTTCTCTGGAAAATGCTGTTACTCAATCTGAGCGCACTTTAATGTATGAAGGTTATGCAAATTTAGCAGAACAAGTGCGAATATCTTTAGATAAAATAATTAAACCAAAACTCAAAAGTTTAATTGAAGAAGTTATTGGCAAAATTGTGCTTGATCTGATGACTAATACAAACTTGGCAACGGGTCGTACTGGCATAATTATTGTTTTAGACCAGTTACCTGAGGTTCGCAATCCTGAATCTATTCCCAAGGCAAATTTGAAGTATTTAGCTGACTGAGATAACGCCCAAGAACAATTTCTAATCTCCTAAAATTATAAGGTTTGGTAATATGATCATCAGCACCTGTTAAAAAAAGATGATTATATTTTTCTACCAAATTAAAAGGCATGACTGCGATAATCGGAATCGTTGCGGTTTTTTGGTTTTGTTTTAAGTAATTTATTATTTGGCTACCGCTTAAATCTGATAACATCATATCTAAAAGAATTAAATCAGGCTTATGCGTTTGTGCTAGTATCACGGCTTTCACTCCTTGCATGGCACAAATACATGAGTAATTTAATGTTTTTAGGTGAGAATTCAGCAGTTCTAAATTATGAAAATTCTGTTCTACAACTAAAATTAACGGCTTTCCGTCCATAAGCAAAAGTCACCCTTAAATCCAGGCTATACACCCAAACTCTAATGTCCGGTGGATGCACGAGGTTTCCTTCATGCGGCAGAGTGCGGCTTGAAATGGACTAGCTCGTATGCAATTGACTAGGTTGTATGTCTTAGCTGATATTGAGGGCAGACAGTAACAAGCTAGTGGTAACATCAAGCAAATAACACTATCATGAGCATAAATTTACATTTAGTCAAGTAGTAGTCTTAATTATGTTAAGTATTTTATCCCTTCGTCAATTTTCTCAGGGTTAATACTGACTGGAACAGAAGGACTCAATAACTAGCCCTTTCAAGGTGACTCATAAAATTCCTTCTTTCTCTCCGCGTTCTCTGTGCCTCTGTGGTTTAAAAAGTAATTTATTTAACTACAGAGACGCAGAGGACACAGAGTAAAGATTTTAAAAACGAATGTTTTGACTATAATTTTTATCCACCTTGAAAGGGCTACTCAATAACCTACGATTATCCTTAACTGAACCGTTATGATACAAGCGATCGCGCCAAACGTATCTATGCAGTTTGTAAAAAAAAGTAAACGCACTTTGACTGTAGGGACAAAGTGCGATAAGTGCATTTTCCTTGAGCAAGCAGAAATCTCAACTGCCTGAGTTCTCTAAATATCTGTCTCGCTTAATTCACGAGTCATATAATCAAACGGTTCATCAACAAAGGCAGTGTCGGCAACACCTGCTGCTGCTACTTGTGCCTTGACAAGATCCTTGAGAATCTGGATACCAAAAACAGTGGGGCCAATGGGCACACTTAAAGAATTGTAAGTTTCTCGTAGCCCTTGTAGTACTCGCTCATCCAACACATTCATGTTGCCAGCAACCAACGCATAGGTAGCATAACGCAGGTAGTAGTCCATATCTCGTAAACAAGCAGCATAACGACGAGTCGTGTAAGCATTGCCACCAGGACGAATCAACTCTGGCTGTTCTTCAAATAATTTAGACCCAGCCTGCTTCACAAGTGCAGCAGCATTCGCGTTGATTGCTGCCGCCGCTTGTACTCGTGCTGTACCACTTTCAAAATAAGATTTAAGGCTGTCGATCGCATTCCGGTCAAAATATCGTCCGGCAACGTCATAATTCTTAATTAAGCTTGTAACTGCATCGCGCATTCCTTCTTCTCCCAATCGTTACTATCTATGGTTTGATATTAATTTGGTTGCAATTATGCACCAGTAAACTTTTGTGCCATTTAAAATAGATGCGGCACAAAAACAATCCATCCGCTATTTAAGGATTCTATGCCAAAGTTGACCCCTATGAGATGAACTTTCCAGTTTTGTGGAGATGTTTGGCCAAAGGTTAATATAACCTGTAATCCAGATAGGCTGTAACAAAAACTACAAAATTCTCTAATGTCCAGGATTTATGATATTTCAGGTGTGTCATCAACAACTTGGTTCAGATCATCTGGGTTAGGATGCTTTGGAAGATTCTGGTTTTACTTTAGGAAATTGGTAGAGAAGGAGTAACAATGACAACCCCACAAGAAGTCTTGAAGATGATTCAAGACCAAAATATTCAGATGATTGATCTGAAATTCATCGATACGCCAGGAACTTGGCAGCACCTTACTGTGTACCACAATCAAATCGATGAAAGTTCCTTCTCTGATGGCGTGCCTTTCGACGGTTCCAGCATTCGGGGTTGGAAAAGCATCAACGAATCGGACATGATGATGGTACTCGATGCCAACACTGCTTGGATCGACCCCTTCATGAAAGAGCCAACGTTAAGTATAGTTTGTAGTATAAGAGAACCACGCACGGGTGAATGGTACAGTCGTTGCCCGCGTGTTATTGCCCAAAAAGCAATAGACTACCTAGTTTCTACTGGCATTGGTGATACAGCTTTCTTTGGACCTGAAGCTGAATTCTTTATCTTTGATGATGTCCGTTTTGACCAGAATGCCCACGAAGGTTATTACCACGTAGACTCTGTAGAAGGGCGTTGGAATTCTGGTAAAAAAGAAAGCCCCAACTTGGGTTACAAACCACGCTTCAAAGAAGGTTATTTCCCCGTATCGCCAACGGATAGCTTCCAAGATATCCGTACAGAAATGCTATTAACAATGGTAGCCTGCGGTGTACCCATTGAAAAGCAACACCACGAAGTTGCTACTGGTGGTCAGTGCGAACTGGGTTTCCGTTTTGGTAGGTTGATTGAAGCTGCTGACTGGTTGATGACTTACAAATATGTCATCAAGAATGTTGCTAAGAAATATGGTAAAACCGTCACCTTCATGCCAAAACCAATTTTTGGCGACAACGGTTCCGGGATGCACTGTCACCAGTCCATTTGGAAAGACGGTCAACCTCTATTTGCAGGTGATAAGTATGCTGGCTTAAGTGAAATGGGGCTGTACTACATTGGTGGTATCCTGAAGCACGCACCAGCACTGCTAGCAATTACTAACCCTACAACTAACTCTTACAAACGCTTAGTACCTGGTTACGAAGCACCAGTGAACTTGGCTTATTCTCAAGGTAACCGTTCTGCTTCTGTGCGGATTCCTCTATCTGGCGATAACCCCAAAGCCAAGCGCTTGGAGTTCCGTTGTCCAGATGCTACTTCTAACCCTTACTTGGCATTTGCTGCCATGCTTTGTGCAGGTCTCGATGGCATCAAGAACAAAATCCATCCTGGTGAACCCTTGGATAAAAATATTTATGAACTTTCTCCAGAAGAACTGGCAAAAGTTCCTTCAACTCCGGGTTCTCTGGAATTGGCATTGGAAGCATTAGAAAATGATCATGCTTTCTTAACAGAAACAGGCGTTTTCTCTGAAGATTTCATCGAAAACTGGATTGACTACAAGCTAGCTAACGAAGTTAAGCAGTTGCAGTTGCGTCCTCATCCTTATGAATTTTATCTCTATTACGATTGCTAATTGCCAAAATTAGTGAATTTATTGCCACCCTATTTAGGTTTAGGGTGGCTTTTTTTTCACCTTTTGTTGCACTGTAAGAACCTAGATTAACTGCAATTTTGCAACCAACAAGCTAGATTGTCCTTCTAGACATGGGTTGGGGCAGATTTTCTTGGGAAGGCTCAAAACCTAGCTCATGGCAACGTGGCTGCTTTCATAAATCAGCCGCGTTGTCGGGTCGATCTTCCCCTGAATAGGATTCCAATATTCAGATATTTCTTCAGGAAGACCGAGTTCTTGTGCTGCACGCATCAGCATTGATTGTTGCCGATTCTTGACTTGCTTATATTGCAGCATTGTTAGCGCACGAGATCTATCTTGAATAGACATAGCCACAGTCCTCCTTATCGTTTTAGTTATATATGATTAGCTAGTTATCTCTTACTTTCTTACAGTAACACAGAATTCTGTAGCTAAAGTTACAAAATTGAGTCTTTGTTACAAAAATTTATATTTAAGGGCTTGTAGTAACTATTTTCTGGTGGAAAGCCGTGAAAAAATTTACCTTAGCCTGGGGTTAAGATAGGGTTAAACAATTATTGGCTCTACCATGCAGACGATTTATTGTCTATTGCAAAGATTTTTGAAATTGATATTCTGATTCAGACTGGTCTAATTTTGGGAAATACAACTTTCCGCAGATAGATGGTATTTTTGTTACAATATTTTACAAATAATTACTAAAAGTCATAAATTCTTAAATTACTCTCATGTCGGACACTTTAAGCAAGCTAACTTATCAGACCTTCCAACAAGGTAAAAATTACTTTGGTCTAGCTCACAAAACGCTAAGTTCACAGTTAATGAACCTGATTCATCCAACTTTAGGGCAAAAGACCAAACCTATTCCTAACGAAGTTTTACTCAAAATTCACCAAAGATTAAGTCTGTTACTAGAAACAGACTGGCAGGATGCTCAAAAAGGACTATATCCCACAAGCTTACTGTTTGATAATCCCTGGTCAGATTTTTTCCGCTACTATCCACTGGTATGCCTAGACATACCTCAAATCTGGGAGCGGGCTGAACAAAAGAAGTATCAAGAATTTTCGCAGGAAGTAGAGACAGATGGTTATCCCAGCTACTATGTGCAAAACTTCCATCACCAAAGTAATGGCTATTTGAGCGACGAGTCAGCTAATTTATATGATTTACAGGTAGAAATTCTTTTTAGTGGGACAGCTGACCCGATGCGGCGGCGGATTCTTGCACCTCTAACGCAAGGACTGAAAGCTTTTGAATCTGTCCCACCAAAGCAAATTCGGGTTTTAGATGTAGCTTGTGGTACTGGACGGACACTGAGGATGCTTCGAGCAACTTTACCTCAAGCATCCCTATATGGTACAGATTTGTCGCCGGCTTATTTGCGTAAGGCAAATCAACAACTATCCCAAATTAAGGGAGAGTTACCGCAACTTTTACAAGCAAATGCCGAAGAATTACCTTACTTAAACGACTATTTTCATGCTGTAACTTCTGTTTTCCTGTTCCATGAGTTACCAGCAAAAGTGCGTCAAACGGTGATCGAACAATGCTTCCGAGTGACAAAACCCGGAGGAGTCTTTGTGATTTGTGATTCAATTCAATTGCATGATTCACCTGAATTAGCTGTGACAATGGAATCTTTCCCAGAAATTTTTCATGAACCCTACTATCGGGATTACACCCATGATGACTTGATAGAACGTCTAGAAAAAGCGGGTTTTGAAAATATTGAGGTGCAAGTTCACTTTATGAGCAAGTATTTCATTGCCCATAAGCCGGCTGAAAATTAGCTGTTCTAGCAGATGTTCCACATTTAACTTGCATAATATGGGCGGGCAAAATGCCCACCCTACAAGAGTTTTATCTAATTTAATTATGCAAACTAGATGTTGTTTAGCTGATTTAACTTGTATATGCGGGTGGGTGTTTCATTCCACACCACAATCAATAAAGTGAAATGTCAGAATTTGTTGGCAATTGTGGTTAACTTGAACATCAAGTATCATGCAAGCTGTTTACCCTATTAGTAGAGTTGCTTGCACGCGGGGAATAAAAGCATGAAGGTTTGGCTTGCCTGTTTTTTATTGTTGTTTGCCTTGGCAGAACTGTTTGACTGGTTAAAAGCATTCAGTCTGCCTTTGCCTATATATATTTTGGGTGGTGCATTTTTAGCTGTGGCTTCTAACTATGACAAGATTATTGGCTCTTACTTCAGTGATAGAACTATTGAAGCATCGCTCGAACACCCGCAGTTAAATTCACCCACCCAGTCCCTTGACGCTATTGCTTTTGCTAGTTCTGTGGAAAATGTTCAACAATCGGAAACACAGCCTTAGTGGAGAACAGAGCATTTGTGACAAGTTAAGTTAATTGTATTTTGGCGTTGCTAATAAGGTCTTTAGATGTTGTGTTACCCTGATAGTCAGCCGCGCCCTGCGCGTCTACGTTCCTCAAACGCCACTTGCTACAAGTTGGCAAAGCTGCCCAACGCAGTGGTTCCCCAACCTACGCCTCAATTGGTCAAGGCCTGGAAAAATCAGAGCTTGAGATTTTGTTCTTCAAATGGTTAAGATTGTCAACCTACAAGTGATCGCCTGAATTCGGTACAACCATCACTCTAATAAATCAAATCCCTTTTCGCTTCTCAATTTTCTGTCAAAAGTTGCTGTTGTACTACAACCAGAATGCTGAGAAATTGCACCAATTAAATAATCAGAAAAATCTGCACTACCTTGTTTAAATCGCTGTAATGCTTGATAAATTATAGAGCGGTTTTCTAAATCAAATACTGAACATTGCAGCATTAATTCTATAGTGTTGCTAATTTGTTCCCTAGTAAATTGATAAGGTTTTCCTCTTAGTACCCAAACTAATTCACAGAGAACTATATTAGCAACAAAACATTGCTCTCCTCCTTCGATAATTTCAGCAGCTTGCTGCCACTGCTTTTCATCATCTTTTGTCAAGTAGCGTACTAAGATGTTGGTATCAACTCCAATCACTTGCGCCTTCTCTAATTGCTGTTTCCATTTCTTCTAAAGTTACGCTTTTCATCCCAGGGCGATGTAAAATGCCAGATAAGCTGTGAATAGGAACAGTCAAGGGAATCAGTTTCACTGTTCCATTTTCATCAATGACGAAATCAACTTTACTACCTGTATCAAGGTGAAGATAATCTCTAATTTCTTTAGGAATAGTTACTTGTCCTTTGGGGGTGATGGTTACACTAGCCATTACTCAATTTCCTTACATTAATTCCTAACTTGATTGTAATTTGTATTTGCTAATTTAGAGATAGCATTACCGGAGGTAATAATTTTCTATTGTGATGAAGAATTGAGTACAATCGCAGCTTTTGTGATTGTCAACCTACAAGCGATCGCCTGACCAACTAACTAAACTGTTGAGCATAAAAACTGGCATAGCGTCGCTCCAGTGCTAATAATTCTTCATGGGTTCCCGACTCTACCAGTTGTCCTCGTTCTAGAACTAAAATCCGATCGCATCGGCGCACTGTACTTAAACGGTGGGCAATAATAAATACTGTGCGGTTCTGCATCAATCTCTCTAGTGCTTCCTGTACTAGTGCTTCTGACTCGGAATCTAATGCAGATGTCGCCTCATCCAAAATCAGGATTTGCGGGTTGAGAAATACAGCACGAGCGATCGCAATTCTTTGGCGTTGTCCACCGGATAAATTGACCCCACGTTCACCTACCCATGTATAGTAACCTTCTGGTAGCTGGGTAATAAATTGATGGGCGTTGGCAATTTTAGCTGCTTCAGCAATTGCTTCCATATCAAAAAAGTCTTGACCAAAAGCAATATTTTGAGCAATTGTCCCAGAAAACATGACGGTTTCTTGGGGAACAATACCAATTTGTCGCCGTAAACTATGCAACTTCACATCGCGAATATCAATACCGTCAATCAAGATTTGACCAGTTTCCGGGTCATAAAAGCGGGGAAGGAGATTAACAAAGGTAGTTTTACCAGCACCGGAAGCACCCACAAGGGCGATCGCTTCTCCTGGTAATGCCACTAAATTGATATCTTTTAATACAGGTTCACCGGGTTTGTAGGCAAAAGAAATATGACGATATTCTACTTTGCCGTTAACTGGAGGTAGGGCGATCGCATGGGGTTTTTCTAATACCGTTGGTTGAATTGCTATTAATTCAAACACGCGGTCAACGGATGCCTCACCTTGTTTAAATTCGTTGTAATTATTAGTAGTATGGCCGATGGGGTCAATTAACAACGCCGCCGCCGCGAGGTAGCTGAAAAACTCACCCACCGTTAAGTTATTTTGCGAAATTTGCCAAGCTCCCACCATCAATAAAGATAAGGCGCTTAAGGCTTCCAAAAAGCCCACTATGGGTATTTGAATTGCTTTGAGGCGTTCGGCGGAGTATTTTGCTTGAAAACTGCTTTCTGCTTGATTACCAAACCGAGCAATTTCATAGTTTTCGGCGGCAAAAGCTTGCACTAGACGGATACCGCTAAATACTTCTGTGAGGATTGCTGATAAACCCGAAACTCGATTTTGACTTTTGAGGGCATACTTACGTAATCGTTCACCAAACCAACCAATTAAAACACCCATCAGTGGTGCAACAATCACTATAGCTAGTGTCAGTTGCCAGTTGAGGTAAATCATGTAGATGGGTATGGCCAGCAATTGCAAAATACAGGGAATAAAATCGTGAAATAGTTTATTGATCACTTCCCCAACGCGGTCGATATCTTCCGTGAGGCGGTAAGATAAATCACCTGCTTTTGCAGTTTCAAAATAGCTGAGATCGAGTTTTTGCAGGTGAGAGTAAACCTGCTTACGGAGGTCAAAAGCCACCCTTAAAGCAGCTCTCGCCATGTAAATATCTTGCACAGACTGAAAAAAGCCACGCACAAGAAAGACCAAGGATAAAATCCCCACCAATTGAGCGATCGCTACTACATTACCTTCTCCAAAAGGAGTTGCCAATTTCCCCGCGAGATTAATCAGTGTTAATGTTGCCAGTACATAACCACAGATACCCACAAAACCCTTGGTAATGTTTTGCCACTGGGGTCGGAGATAAGGTAATAATTGCCAATAATTAGAACGGGTTTTCAAGCTATAACTTCCACAAAAATATTTTCTATTGTTTGACGCTATCAGCTTTTGCGTAGTTTCAGGACAATTATTTTTTTAGGGCTAGTAGTCTGTCAAAGTAATTTTGGTGGATAAATCAATTTTTGATTCTTGTCTTTTCCTTTTTCTTAGCGCTCTTTGTGCCCTTTGTGGTTCGTTCCTTTATCCCTCATTGACACGCTACTAGAGGCTAAATTAAGCCAGTTGGGGGAAAATTGAGCATATTTTGTGGGAATTTCCCTTAACTCGAAGCGCTAGTATAAAAACGCAATGCAAACCGCCAAAACCAGCTAGAAACCCAAAACAGTACTATTGCCAATACAGCTGCACCTAGCGACCAATTAATTTGACCACGACCCAGCATTGCTTCTGCTGGTATAGTGGTTAAAAATGCTACTGGTACAACAAAGGTGAAGAAAAATCGGTAAGCTGTAGGATAAGCTACCATGGGATATCTGCCAGCTTCCAGTAAACCCCGTAACACTTCCGTAACATTGTATATTTTGACAAACCAAATGCTAGTGGCTCCCAGCATAAACCACAGGCTGTAAAGGATTATTAAGCCAAATAACAATGGCACTGCACTCAAAAGGTAATTATGAATTTCCAAACTCAGGCGTCTACCTGCATAGCCAATGATCATACTGCCGAAAATTAAATCTGGTACTCCCCAAGGTGAAAGGGTATGAGTAGAAAGCCAAAACTGGCTGCGGATAGGCTTGAGTAAGACAAAATCTAATGTTCCTTCCTGGACGTGACGGACAATGCGATTCAGGTTAGGAGCTAGAAAGGTAGCAGCAAAGCCTTGCAGTAAGGTAAAAACGCCCAGAACCACCAAAGCTGCTTCCCATGACCAGCCAGTAAAGGTGTAGCCTGTACGGTAAAACAAGAATAATCCAAACAAACTACCCGCCAGATTGCCCAAACTGCTGAGGGTAGCTATGAAAAAATTGAGGCGATATTCCATCTCTGCGGCGATCGCCGTACTCCAAAATAACCCTAATACTTGCCAATATCTTTTCATCTTGCACCCTTAACCTAAGGTCTACCGCCGATCATGACATTTTGAGGCGTACACAATAAATTTACCTAAACTTAATAATATTCATGATCTGATGGGAGTTATTGTAATTATTTCTTTAGAGCTGAAAATAGAGCTTATCCTGAAGACTTAGGCACAGGAAAGAAAACTGGATTGTGCCAGGACTTACGCAAAAATCACCAAAAGGCTTAATTTATCAAACCACAGAGACGCTGAGAACACGGAGGAATGAGAGTTTCAGAGAGTCGTTGCGTAAGTCCTATGTGCTTTTGGGTATCCTGTTTATTGATATAAGCGACAAGTATAATTTGTTACTTTGCACCAAAATTAAGTAATGTATGGCTAGACTATCTAACGAATTACAACGCTATTTTTTTGAGGAAGACAGACCTGGACAGGTTACTTTAGCAGAGATTCTGCTACTAGCAAAGGAAAGAATTTTTGGGTTTTTACTGGTGATTCTGTCTCTGCCTTCAGCTTTACCAGTTCCTGCACCCGGTTATTCAGTTCCTTTCGGAATTCTGATTTTTTTGCTGGCTGTACAGCTAATTATCGGTGCAAAAATTCCTTGGCTACCCCAGCGAATGATGAACCATCCCATTAAACTGGAAACAGTACAAAAGTTTTTAAAGGCAGGGATTCCCTGGTTACGCAGGATTGAAGCGATCGCTCGTCCTCGTTTAACTTATATTTGTACTACTTTACCAGGTAGAGTCATCATTGGTAGTGCGATCGCCTTAATGGCAATTTCCATGATGATTCCCATTCCAGGGACTAATACTTTACCCGCCATTGGAGTTTTCGTCACTAGCTTTGGCTTGCTAGAAGATGATGGTGCTATTAGCTTAAGTGGTTTAGTTTTGTGTTTAATGGGAGCAATTTTGAGTACTTCAATTATCATTGCCGTGATTTGGGGTGGTTCCAGTCTCCTTGATATAATCAAGGCTTGGCTGAGTCGTTAATTTACCAAAAATACTACTAGAGGTGTATGGCACCAGAACGTTAGAGGTTGATAATACTGCCATGATTGCCTTCAACATTAACCTCTACTTATTTCTGGAAAATTTCCTGTTTTTCCTCTGTGCTAGCTCTTTTTTTGTCGTTGTGGGTTGGGCGTGGAAACACGCAAAACCCTTTAGTATTCCCAAGCCACTCCCCGGATGGTTTGCACTTTGGTTTGGCTCAGTGCAAATACTGGGAGGATTACTACCCTTAGTAGTAATGCTGTTATGGGGTGTATTGTGGGGCTACGCATCTGTTTTAAGTATACTTAGTTGGTACTTTGTGATGTTAGCGTTACAAATACTCTCGGAAACTATCTCGTTGAGATTATTTCACAACGTTGCTTGGGTGATGATTCCTTACTTATATGTGCCTTACCGTGTCTGGCAAATGTATGAAGGTTTAACACTATTGGGTTCTGCAAGCGAACTGTTTTGGGTAAAAAATTTATTTTTTTTAGAAATACTACTGTGGATTGTTAACTATGCCCTAGATTTGTCACAGTTACCAAGATTGTTTCGTTGGGAAATTAACCAAAGTTCTGATATTAGTATCAATTAGATGAAAGCACAATGTTTAACAATTAAAGAAGGAAGTGCTGTTGGAGTCAGAAAGAAGACTGCTTCCCTCTTCCTTCGTTAAGAATTTATCTCTATATCATGATCATTGAAAATTCTCATGATCATGATAATTAAGTATTGCCTGAACTTAACCTACTTCTGAGGAGTCAACAACTTTAATAAACTTCATAAATCTTATTTAATTCTTGCATTTCTTATTGACTTCAGTTACAGTTAAGCTATTAGTCCAAATAGTCTCTAAATCTCGCTTTCAGCAATTTAACTCAGGTGCAAAGCCAAGATCAGCTTGACAAATAAGACTAAAATTTTTCCTAGTTTACTGGCAAATCTTCTCATAAAACCGCATTCAAAAGGCTAAAATGCATGATTAATTACCATTAACCTCAAGAATCCGACTTTTTTTTGAATTTTAATTGAAAATTATTTGCAATATGGATTTTTTGTTTGATATATTAAAAGCAAATAGTGTCACTGAATTCCTCAAAGACTCTTTACATGAGGTAATAGGATGCAAAAAATTTTGTGATAGCGCTGATACTAAGTTCAGACAAACTTAGACTGAGCAAGTAAAATTTTGGCTCTGCCAGATAAAAACGATACAAAAATATCTGGAACTTGCAGAAATATCTCTCTTGAGGTTAGTTGATTCTATTATGGAGATTTTATTAACCAGAGAGACGTTTATGGAAATTGATGTTATAAAGTGGCTACCTGCTGTCCACCAGTAAATGCAGATTATTCTCGTTTACTTTTATGAGTTAGAAATATTGTATTCACGATGACAATATCCCTTTTCTCATAACCTGTTCTCGATAAAATTCACTGATGAGTAAGTTTCGATGAATAATTTTTTTTGTTCTGATTATGCGCGACAAGTAGAAGAAGACATTATTGGTAGTGCAACAAATTACCAAACTTATATTCTTGTTGAGTGCCCTCAACCCTGGACATCAGATGCCTTTAATTCTAAATGGGTACCAAATAACTTACAGATTTTAGTAGAAGAAGTACGACGTACTAAATTACCAATTAGATTTCTCTTAATTGCTAATGATTTTTCGCATAAAGCAGATTATACAACTCTTTTGATTTATCAAAAATCAGCACGGTTAAGTCATGGATACCAAAAACATGAATTTAAGCTACCACACATTGAGCAAGTAGCAACGGTGGTAAAAAAATGCCTCTGGGACAAAATACCTGATTCTGAAATAGAAACAAATATCACCAGAGATATTTTAGTTTGTACTCATGGTAGCCATGATCAGTGTTGTGCCAGATATGGCAGTCCTTTTTATTTTCACGCTAACGCTACTATTGCTGATTTGGAATTAGATAATGTCCGGATTTGGAAATCCAGTCACTTTGGTGGACATCGATTTGCACCAACAGCGATAGATTTACCAGATGGCAGATATTACGGTGTTCTCAATCAAGAATCATTTCGGTCAATTTTGACCCGTACAGGCGATATTCAATGCCTAAATAAAGTTTATAGAGGCTGGGGAATTCTGCCGACGCCAATTCAGATATTAGAAAGAGAACTAATGTTTTGTCATGGATGGAATTGGTTTGATTACAAAGTATCTGGCAAAATCATTGAACAGAGTTTAGACAACAATACAATATTAGCTGAGTTAACTTTTGAAGAAACTTCTGGTTCTCTATCCACTTACCAAGCAAAACTTGTCAAAGATAAAACAAAGACACTACAGACGAAGAGTTCTTGTCACGCTAAAGAAAATTCTGTAATTGTTAAATATGTTGTAGATAGTATCGGACTAGTCTGTAAGAAAGTTGTAACTTACAGTACTTGAAAAGCTAATTTATAGAACTCATAAACAGGGTTGCTATCTACCAAAAATTATCTGAAAAAATTCTAAGAAAGCCTTGAATGACTCAAGACTTTCCATTTAGATTCATAAAAATACAAAATTACACAAACAACCTTTGCGTCATTGTGCGTTTAAAAATCTCTACCTAACTTCCCAACATTTGCAAATTATGCAAAGTGGCATATAGTCCCCCTTGTTCTAACAATTCTTCATGACTTCCCTGTTCGATTAATTCACCTCGCTTCAACACCAGAATTCGATCCACATTGCGAATTGTAGACAAACGGTGAGCAATAATAATTGCAGTACGTTTCACCAAAAGTTGATTCAATGCCTCTTGCACTAAAGCTTCTGTACTGACATCCAAACTAGCAGTGGCTTCATCTAAAACCAAAATTTGTGGATCGCGAATAGCCGCACGGGCAAAGGCTAAAAGTTGCTTTTGACCACTAGAAATATTTGTCCCGCGTTGTCGCAGTTGAGTATTATAGCCTTGGGGTAATTGTTCAATAAACTCAGCAATATTTGTTTTACTGGCAGCTTGTTGAATTTCCTCAAAGGTGTAATGGTCTCCTAAAGTGATATTACTTTTAACATCGCCAGCAAACAAAAAGCCTTCTTGCAAAATTACCGCCATGTAACGCCTTAAATCGGCCTGTGGTAACTCCCGGATGTCTACGCCATCCACTAAAATCCGTCCTTGGGTAGGTTCGTAAAGACGACACAAAAGCCGAATAATCGAACTTTTACCTGCACCAGTGGGGCCGACTAATGCGACTTTTTCCCCAGGATGAATCACAAAGTCTAAATCTTTAATCACATAATCATCATCTTTGTAGGCAAACCAGACGTGTTCAAAGCGGATTTCTCCCAATTCTGGGGTGGGATGGAAATTTTGAGATTCTAGATTGGCGACTATTTCGTCTATGTAGCCGAGTCGAGAATCAAATATGGAAAAGCGGGGATTGCTACTATCGCGGATTTCTATGGGTTCATCTAAAACGTCGGTGATGCGTTCGATCGCAGTGAAACCGGCTTGAATGACTGTAAATTTTTCGGCAAAATCCCTCAAAGGATCAAATAATCGTTGAGCATATAAAATAAATGCCGATAAAACCCCAAAGGTGAGAGCTTCGTCTAACAGCAACCAACCACCTAGCCATAAAACCCCAGCGATCGCTACTAATCCGATCCATTCTAAGGTTGCCGAAACAGCTGAATCATAAAAAATGGTTTGATCTACTTGCTGGGCGTAACGTTGGTTGATATGGCGAAACAAATCAGCATTGAATCTTTCGCGTCGGAACAACTGTACTACATTAATGCCAACTACATTTTCCTGTAGCTGGGAGTTCAAAACAGAAAGTTCTTCCCGTGCTTTGTAATTGGCTTTGCGGTACTGTTGCTGAAAGTAAATAATTAACCAAGTAATTGGCAACAGCATCACCAGCAATAAGCAAGCGAGTTTCCACTCGATAGACAACATGATACCGATGATCACCAACATGGTAAACACATTGGAGACAATACCGATCGCCCCAGTGGAAAAAACATCCCCCAAGACTTCTACATCACTGGTAAGGCGAGTAATTAATTTACCGATGGGCGTCCGGTCAAAAAAACGTACTGCCAGAGATGTTACATGATGAAATAAATCCTCGCGAATAGCCGCCGTGATTTTTTGCCCTAGTTTTTGTAATATATAACCTTGAACACCAGTCAATAGCAGTCGCACAGCGATCGCTATCAATATCAGCACTTGCAGGATGTTTAGTCCTTGCCACAAAGGGCGATTCTGGAGAAATTCATAAGTGCTTGGTTCATTGCGAATCAGAGAGATTACCTGGCCAATTAGCAGTGGTTGTACAGCGTTAGCTACTGCGATCGGTACAAGTAGCAAAATTGCCAGTGTCAGCAGTAGTCCACTGCGACGGGCATAAGGCACTAGACGTAAAAACAACCGCCAGTCACTGTTACTTTGACGGTTCTCTCTATAAGATTTTTTTAAGGATTGGTAGATGCTCATAGTAAGAGCATTATATTAATTATTTCATAGGACTTACGCATTGCTATGAGAATTCTTTCCAGCAGGTAAATCAAAGGATATCTCTTGAAGTAGCAATTGGCAGTAGAGCCTCCGGACGCTGGCGCGTTAGCGGAAAGGACTAAAGTCCTGACCCTACGGGTAATGCCTCCGGCACGCTGCGCGATAAGCGCCGCTATGCCCGTCAGGGCTTTACGTTAGTCGCTCATGGGGGAAACCCCCAAGACCGCGCTAACTCACTACAAACCTTCTTTAAAAATCTCATCAAACTTCCCTTGGGCTTGTACTCTACCTGCTTTCATGACAATAATTTGGTCAGCACGACGCAATACAGCAGGGCGATGAGAAACCACAAGACAGGTTGGTGTCCAATGATTTTGCTCTTGTTCTGTGCTATTAACAAATATCCGTGACCATAACGCCAATTCTGTCTCCACATCTAGGGCGCTAGAAAGGTCATCAAATACTAATAATTCCGGTTGACGGACGAACATTCGCGCTGCTGCTACCCGTTGTATTTGTCCACCAGAAAGTCGTACACCTTTAGAACCAACTAACGTTTCTAGACTTTCATTCATTGTTACCAAATCTTGCTCAAATACAGCCATGTTTAAAGCTGTAGCGATATCATGATCATCTTTAGATAAACCCAACAAAATATTTTCTCGCAAGGTATAGCTAAAAAGTTGCGGAATCTGGGGAGTATAAGCACTGCGAGGCGGAACAAAGAAACTGGCAGGGTTTTCCACAACATTCCCATTCCAGTAAATACATCCGTTTTGCAGAGGTAATAATCCTAACAATAGCCGCAGCAATGTAGTCTTTCCCGAACCAATTTGACCAGTAATCACAGTCAAACTACCGCGCTGAATTTCAAAGCTGATATCTGTAATTCCTTGATTAGTACCAGGATAAATATAAGTTAGATGAGAAACTCTCAAAGATTGGAGATTATTGCCCCGATTCCTCAACGCTTGTTCTATTACTGGTAAATCTTTCTGGCGACCATTCAGGTCATTTAGATAAAGTTGATTTGGGGCTACTAAAGTATCTGCTGATGCACCAGATAGTAAACTAGCCATCCGCTCAAAAGATACTTCTGTATGTTTAGACAAGGCGATGAAGTTGCCTAGATAATAAAAAAGCTAGTCACAAAAGAGAGGTTATAGATAAACAGGGCAAAATCACCTACTGTTAACTGACCAACCTTACTCTGCATTAATTGAGAAGCCAGCAGTAGAATTATCCCTATCCCCAGACTTACCATATTTTGAAATAGAGAATTAAGAATAGCCTTGAATAGGCTATCCTTAATCATCATTTGGCGGCGTTGGTCATTTAAAGTACGAAAATAATCCAGCACATTTTCTTCAGACCCAGCTACCTTAATCGCCTGCACTGAACCAAATATTTCACCTAAAATTCCTGTCACTTTTTCGGTAGCTTGGCGACTGGCTTTTCTATAATGTTTAATCCGAGTTTCTGCTTGGCGAAGAATCAATATCATTCCTATCAATGGCAGGAAGACAAACAGTGTCATCTGCATATTGATATTTAATAAAATGATTAAACAAATAACAGCAAATATTCCTTGTCCTAAAACTTGTGATAACAATGCAACATTTTCTTCTATTTGTTCAGCATCATCACGAAAATAACTGATTATTTCACCCTGAGATATAGTTTTTTCAGCCTCTTTAGTCACAACTATTGGCTGTGCTGTAGGATTCTTGAAAAGGCGGTCTAGTAAATTATGTCGCAGTAATGACCGTACAGTAAAACGGTACTGAGTTTTGGTAATACGTCCAGCAAATAAAGCTGCAATTTGTCCTAAATTCAGAGCTAGGAATAATGCAATTAAAGCTAGAGGTGATAAACCAAATTTTGCTCCATTAGTCAAACTGTTGAAGAATTCCCGGATAATTAACCCAGGTAGGGCAGGTAAGCCCATAATAAAAATCCAGAAACAAGAGTCAATAGTGTATAGTGTTGGGTTGTAGCGAATCAGTTGCCATAATAATGCCCAATGTTTGCGCTGTTTTGTTGCTAACATGATATTTTGTAATTTTTAATTAGTAATTTTAGGAATGGTATTAAATTAATAAATCGGTTAAACCAGTTTTTACTAACTGGGAAAAACGTGAATGAGAATTTTTAATTAATTCTTCTCTTTGACCGTATTCAACAATTTGACCTTGTTCTAAAATTAAAATTTGATTAGCTCTTTCTACAGTCGCTAAACGATGGGCAATAATTATCCCTGTACGTCCAGTTAATAATTTATCTACGGCTTTTTCAATCAGTTTTTCTGTGATGGGGTCGAGCCGTGAGGAGGCTTCATCTAAAATCACTAAACCAGGGTTTTTTAGAAACACGCGCGTAAATGCAAGTAACTGTGCTTGTCCCGCAGATAAGCCGCTACTATCTGGCCCTAATGTTGTATCTAAACCTTGGGGTAATGAGTGTAACCATGCTGAAAGTCCCAATATTTCTAAAGTTTCATAGATGCGTTCATCATTAATATGTTTATTAAAAAAGGTGAGATTGTTGCGGACGGTAGTTTGAAATAGTTGCACATCTTGAGTGACTAATCCGACTTTTTGCGGTAAATCGGCGTTGTTGCGTGAATAGGCAAAATGGTAAATTTTACTGATCGCCGATGTTTTCTAGCCGCCTATCCCAACGATGAAGACGAAAGCCCAGTACAAAGTTAAAAATTGGAATGCTTATGATGCAGCCCTCAAACAACGAGGCAGTATAACTTTCTGGCTGGACGAAG
>JADEXK010000014.1 GCA_015207155.1 Nostocales cyanobacterium LEGE 11386
CTCCCACACTCTCTCACTCCCTCCCTCCCATGAAATGCGATCGCCTACAGCATAATTAGAACCATTGCTGCTAACTAACCACAGTAAATTGGGGTCTAGCTGCTGGAGTGGTGTTTGTCCTGAAGGTAGGTTGAGGATAGTAGCTGATTTGGTAGCGGCGATCGCTTTTTCTAATAAATCATCGCCAGCCTTTCCCCGACGTTGTAGTTCTGCTCCCAATAGGTCATAGATTTCAATAAGGCTACAGTGATTGCGGAAATATGCAGCAAATGAGGAGTGAGGGAGTGAGGGATGGAGGGAGTGAGGGAAATTTGTCCCTCCCTCTCTCACTCTCTCACTCTCTCGCTCTCCCTCTTCTTGCAGCAGTGCTAGGAAGTCCGCCGCTTTCAGGGTGAGACAAAGGGTTTCAACACAAGCGATCGCTGTTTCACAAGCAACACCACGGATTAAGCTTGTCCCACCTAAGATTGCTCCTGGTTTGAGAAGTTGTACAGTATCTGGGGTGATTGCTCCTGGTGCATATCCTAGTAATCGCGCTTGTCCTTGATAGAGGATAGCGACTCGTGCAGGTAATGTGTCGCGGACGAGAATGGCTTATCCCATTCTGTAGCGCAGAGGTTCGAGTTTGGCGGCGATGCGCTCAACAGTCGTGATATCTAGTTGGTCAAATGGGTGGATGCTGGCGAGAAATTCTGGAATGGTGGCAGTGCTTGATGTCATCTTGTGATTAGAACTGGGGTAGGTGCATCTTCATGGAAACTCAACGAGGCTTTCTCCATCTCTTGGGTTAGCCATTGTTCAAACAAGTGATTGAGGAGGGTGGAACGTGTGGCATCATCTAGTTGAGCGCTAATTAGTTTTTCCAGTTTGATGATGACAATCCAGTTATCTAAGCGCATGGGTGGCCACAACTGTCCTGGTTGAGAGATGGCGAGTTTTTGGGCGATTTCTAAATGGGGTTGGTTGATAGGTACAGGGCCTAGTAGTCCTCCTGTTTGGGCTTCTTGACCTTGTGAATACTCTTTGGCGGATTCAGCAAAGGTTTGTTCTCCTGCTTTAATGCGGAAGTAGAGTTCTTGGGCTACCTCAAAGTCAGATGTGCGAATCAGTGAATAAATTACTTTATCTAACTGGGGTTTATATTGCAGGAAGTATGATTCTAGTTTTGCTCCCCAAGTGGCTATTTTAAATTTTTCTATCCTGATTTCTCTTGTGGCCAGGGCTGCTAATTGTGCCTCACTCATGCCGTAATGTTTAAGGATTGATGCGCGTGCTTCTGGTGTAGTTATTTGATTTTTTTGGTAAAACTGCTCTATGGCGTTAGTGTTTTCTTCTATGGTGAGAGAGTAGGGAGCGTTAGCGGAGCTTAACGAAGTTATCGCTTGATCAATAATTAGGAAACGGCACAACTGCGGTAGCATTTGATAACCAGCTAGCACCGGGAAAATTTCTGCGGTGCTGATGCGGTGGTTGCCAAATTGGAGAATTTGAGCCATAGGGTAAGATGCAGCAAGGTGAGGGAAATTATGATGTGAGCGTTTCCCTTACGGATCATGGCTGAATGGTGGTAAATATGATAACGATGAGTATACGTATATTGGCAGGAGGAATAGCTGTTGATTACTGAGAAATACTGAAAATAGCTTTTAAGAGGATACTGTCTTAAAGTTGTAATCCTGGAATTGCCCTCTTCTTTCTCAACTTTATCAATATTAGTAGATCGAAAATTTTGGGAAGTTAACGAAAGAATAAGGGCTTGAACCGACGTTTTTGGGGTTGGCAATAAGGAATTACTAAAAGTACCATATTGATTCGACAACACCCCAAAGGCATCATAAGTGTAGCAGTCAGTTTGCCCTGCCAAATTGCCATTAGTGGCGATCGCACTAAACTTAGTCGCACTACCCAAATCAGCCAGCACAACTAACCTAATCAAGCAAGACCTGAAAATCGAGATACTTAAAGGTGAACTGAGTGTCCTCGTCTCCAGCCATCAAGCGCAAAGCGTCAAAAGGAGTATCGCTGTGAAAAATAATTTCCCCTTGTTGACTATCAATGGTGTAGAACTGTTCACCAACTACCGTATCACCCATCATAGCGACGACTTTGACAACACCACCATTGTTATCGTTTGATTGCACCCTATCCAAACCCACAGTAGCTTGATTAGCACTGCTATAGTTGGCTTGGGGTTGAATCTGCAATTGCAGAATTTCGTCACCGTCAATGCGCTTGTTGTTTCCAGAGTTACCGTCATCTCCATCTGCGATACCGATTCCTTCTCTTTGGTCAACCCTAGTGTGGTCAACAAAAGTCGATTGACTATCATCCGCATCAATTGCAGTTACTTGAATACGTGCAAAAGCATCTGCTAGGGGTTGATTTTGCATTGCTTTAACTTGATTGACAATAACATCGTTTTCAGAGACTTTGATTTGCAAGTGCTGATCTAGAACCAGTTTCAAGCTAGCTGTAGCAGGTGGAGTAGTGTGAACAGTTTCAAATTCCGCAGCACGGAAGGTAAATTCGGTATCGTCATCTGCTGCTAAGATTTGTAGTTGATCAAAGGCTTGGTTGCTGAAGAAAAACAGTTCTTGTGTTTGTTGGCTGATAGTGTAGGTTTTACCGCCGACTATGACTCCATTTCTCCAAGATATAATTCTCACTTGACCGCCATTGTTTTCGTGAGCAATAGATTTAACTTTGTCTACCTTGACAATTGCCGATAAGGCACTATTGTAATTTTCGCTGGGTAGGATTTGCAGTTGCAAGATTTCATCTCCATCGATGCGTTTCTTACTTGCAGTGTTACCGTCTTCTCCATCGACAATGCCAATTCCTTCACCGTTGTCATGGAAGGTTCTGTCTGTCAATGGATGACCAATATCTTGGCTATCAATGGCAGTTACTTTGATGCGTGCAAAAGCATCTACTACGGGTTGATTTTGGCTACCGCGTATTTGTTCTACTACAGAACCGTTTTCTCTGACTTTCAACGTCATTAATTCTTGGGAGAATTCCAGGTAGGTAGGTAAGTGACTGTTGGTTTTAATTGCCTCAAATTCAGCGACTCTGAGGGTAAATTCAGTATCCGCATCTCCAGCCATTAAGTGCAGACGGTCGAAGGCTGTAGTGTTGGTAAATGTGAGTGTTTGATTTTTGTCAGTGAGAGTATAAGTTTGTTCTCCAACTATTGTGGCACCGCGGAGTGCGACAATTTTCACTTGACCGCCAATGGTTTTATTTGTGGTGGATTGGACTTTATCTACAGTAACGAAGGCGGTTTTGGCGCTGTTGTATTTATCCGTAGGTTGGATTTTGATTTGTAAAATTTCATCACCATCAATGCGCTTTTTACGTGCGGTGTTGCCGTCTTCTCCGTCGGTGATGCCAATACCTTCTCCACTATCATGGAAGGTGATGTCATCAAATATCTGGGATTGGTCATTGCTGTTGAGGGCGAGTATTTGGATTCTTTCAAAGGCTAGGGGTGATATTGGTTGATTTTGTCTGCCTTTAACATGTTCTACTAGTTGGGAATTTTCGTAAACTTTGAGATTGAGTAGTTTTTGCTCAAATTTGAGTTTGGTAATTTCTCGAGGCGCGACATGATTGACTTGTACCTGTAGAGTATCGGTTGTCACTGCACCGTCATTGTCTGTAACTGTTAATTTGGCTGTGTAAGTGCCATCTAACTTGTAGATGTGGTTGGGGTTGAGTATGCCTGTTACGGTTGTGCCGTCGCCAAAGTCCCACTCGATAGTATGGGTATCAAGTATACCAGGGTCGGTGAAGTTGCCGTTGAAGGTGACTGTTTGACCTTCGTTGATGGTTTGGTCTGCACCTGCTTCTACTATGGGTGCGGCGTTGTTGACGGTGATTTCTAGTGTTTGGAAGCTATTGACGCCAAGACTATCGATAACAGTCAGGGTGGCGATGTATGTGCCGTTGTCGGTGTAGGTGTGGGTGACGTTTTCACCTTCGACCAGTTGTGAACCGTCGCCAAAGTTCCAGAGGTAGGTCAGTTCGTCACCAGGGTCAACTGCTGTGGCACTAAAGTTGGCTGTTGTACCTTCGGTGGTGGTGGTGTCGCCTGTAATTACTGTGATCACTGGGGCTATATTGTTGACTGTGATGTTGACGGTGGCAGTATTAGATGTTAAGCCTTCTGTGTCGGTGATGGTGTAGGTGAAGGTGTCTGTGCCCACAAAGGTGGGGTTAGGGGTGTATGTGACTGTGCTATCTGGGTTTAGTTGGATTGTCCCGTTACTGGGGTTGGTTTGGATGATTAGGGTTGAGGGGTTGATGCTGCTGTCAGCGTCGGTATCGTTGGCAAGAAGGTTAATTGTAACTGGTTGGGTTTGGTTGGTGGTGGCGGTGTCGTTGTTGGCGACTGGTGCTACAAAATCGTAGCCCAGCAGCATTACGTTGTCGAGGATGACTTTGGCATCTCTGGCTCCGAAACCGAGGAGGTCGAAGTAGAGGGTGGCGGCGGTTCCTGGTTGAATGCCTGTAAGGTCTACTTTAAAGGTGAGGGGTTGGTTAAGGGTGAGGGTGCTGTTGGGTGTGGTGTTGACTAAGGTGACTTTGTTGCTGGTGTAGTATGTGCCGTTGTTTTGGATGTTGAGTAGGGAGTCGGTTTGGCTGAGTCCTTGGCTGGTGTTGATTAAGGATTGTTTGGTGTTGGGGTTGAGTAATGCGACCTCGAATGCGTCACCTGGGGCTGTGGGGGTGTTTGTTCCTAAGATGGTGCTGTTGAGGGTGAATTGCAGGTATTTGGCTTGTTCTGGGATGATGAAGGTTTGGGTGAAGTTACTGAGTAAGGGTGAGTCTTCGGTGAGGATGGCTTCTTGATTGAGGATGGTGGCTGCACCACGTGTTGTCCAGGCGTATTCGGGTTTGGTGGTGTCGGTTTCGGTGAAGTTGCCGTTGGTGATGTCTGCAAGCAGGATTGCTGTTAGTGGTGCTGTTAGTTGTGTTGTACTGCTTGGCGCTACTGTGGTATTACGGATGGCGGTGAGCATTTGCAGGTTGAGCCATGATGGTAGCTTACGCACGCCTGGGGCGAGGGTGTTGTTCATTAGGTCGTAGGGGTGTACCTGGGAGTCAAGGTGGCTACCATCTGGGGTGAGGGTGGCGGTGAAGTTGTTGCCGATGAAGGTTTTTGTGCTGTTGATGGTTTGGATGTGGCGGTCAAAGCCTGGATTGCCTGCAATGATGCCTGCTAGGTGTCCCATTTCGTGGAGGATGGTGGTGAGGAGGTCGTATTTGCCAAATGCTTCGCCTGTGGTGGCGCGGAATGCGGTGTCGGTGAGGGAGGTGGTGAATTCGCTATTTTCCCAAGGGGTGGGGTCGATGAACCAGCCGATTCCGTTAGCGTCATCGTCGATGAGGAGGGTTCCACTGTTGGGGCGACCAAAGGAGTCGAAGGAGGTGATTTGGGCTTCTGCTAGTTGTCCTGTGGGGAGGTCGGTGATTTGCAGGTTGATATTGAAGGTGGGGTCAAATAGATTTAGTGGGTTATCTTTATATGTGTTAGTTAATGCAGGGTATAAGTTATGAATGCTGAAGAGTTGTTGCAACGCTATGCTGCTGGGGAGAGAGATTTTACTGGAGTTAAGCTGCCAAGAGTTCGTTTGATCGATAAAATTCTTAACCAAGTCATTTTCAAGGGTGCTGACTTCAGTGATGCTTACTTTGAACGTAGTGGGTTTGATGAAGTTGACTTGAGTTTCGCTAACTTGAGAAGAATCCGTTTCTTTGACAGTGGTTTTGGAAGAGCTAATTTGGAAGCTGCTGACTTTAGCGATGCTATCTTCGGTCAAAGTAATCTCAAAGGAGCTAATCTTACTCGTGCCATATTCAGACGAGCTGTCCTTAGCGAAGTTAATTTCAAAAATGCCAACCTCAGCTATGCTGATTTGAGTGGAGCCAGTGAGTTTAGTATCTATTATTGCAAGGGTGCTATCTTCTACGAAACTATCATGCCTGATGGAAGTATCCGAAGTGATAATAGCTGAGGAAGTATCTGACACAATAGGAGTTTCGTAACCCGCTAAAAGTGCGGCTGTTGGTGACACTTCATTAATCCACTTTAAAATCTCTGAACGGGATCTATTTTCAACTATTTCTTCAACTTCCGTTGGAATATTTGATAGAAAGTCATAGTTGTTAAAAGGTTCTCCTTGTAATCTATTTTCTAACTCTTTTACAGAAATTATGTAATCTTTCCAAGAATTGGGGTCAACAAGATTATCATCTTCTGGGTCAATATTAGGAATATCTATAGCAAAAGCCATAGTATTACTTGTGATATCTGCTATTCCTTGCCCTGGTCTATCTATAACGAGTACAACTTTCCAAAGTTGTTCAGGAACATTAATTAAAAATCCATCTTGACTAATTATGTCTGATTTTTGCCCTCTTCCACCTGCAATAATGTATAATTCTCGACCAGATTGAACTAAGTTTCTCGAAAAATTCTCCAGACCTAACCACCATCTTGCTTGAGGGAGGTCTGAATTATTATCTGGATTTTGAGGAAGGATATTACTCATCAAGAAAGTGGCATAGTTATCCTTGAAAGTTCTAATTCTATCGCCGGATGGAGTCATATGGCCTCTAACGTATATTTCTCCGTTAATGTCCGGGTTCCCATTAATATCTCCACTTCCTTGAACCTTATCCCATTGGCTTGGAAGTGTTTTATCCTCTTCAAAACTGTCTCTTCTGTCCAATACCCCTAACCAAGAATTATTTAGTTGCCAACGGGAGCAACGCGATTTTCTGAAGTCGGGTAAAAAACAAGCGATGGCTGCGCCAACGTCTTCTCTTCGAGACGCTATGCGAACGACGAACGCTAAATCATGTATTTAAGTAGCCAGTTAAAATAAATACTTCTAAAATAGAGTTAATACTGAAAATACACGAGAGTAGTCTATTTTGAGAGTTGTTTAAATTTATTATGGAAACAAAAAAGTGTAGGATGCCCTTTGAGTAATGGTTTTGATGTTGAATATCAAAACAGGGAATGTCTACACTTCATGAATGAAAAAATATATTCAAGTTTAGATTTAAGCAAATCATTGTCCGACTTTAAAGAAAAAGTTACGAAACTTTTAGAAATTAAAAATCTGAGCGAATGGTCGGCTCAAACTTTTAAAACATTAGAAGAAGAAATTAGGAATACAGCATTAACTCTAGCAGGAGAATGTGTAGCAGTTTTACTAAATAAACTATCTCGCTCTCAAGAAGCTCTAGATATAGCAATGAATCAAACAAGAAGTTTGTCAAATCAAGAAAACAAGAAGTACGGTAATTATACTAGACAGATACTAACAGTTGGAGGAGTGAAAGTAACTCTCTCATTACCATACATGGTTGAACGTCACAAACAATCACATCAAAAAGGTAAATATTTAAAGTTAGGATTTTGCCCATTTCGAAAATGGTTAGGAATAGAAGAAGGATTAACACCATCAGTTTGGACAACAATTACCAAGTATGGAGCAATTGCTGGTTCGTTTGAAGCTGCACGCACAATCTTAACAGATTGGGGAGTAAAAATAAGCTGGAAACGAATAGAACGCCTCACATATTATTTTGGTAAAATTGGCATAAATTTACGTCAGTCTAAATTAAAAAGTTTAGAAATGGGTAATTTACCCACAGGTAATGTTCTCAAAGACCAGCGAGTTGTCATTGCTGTAGACGGTGGAAGAACAAGGATTCGGATTAATAAAAAGGGTAGACGCAAACTTAAGACTAATCGTCTAGGCTTTACTGGAGAATGGGTTGAGCCAAAATTATTAACTATTTATACAGTGGATGAGCATGGTAAAAAAATTAGGACATCATCTCTACCTATTACCAATGATGGTACGTATTTGGGTTATCAAGAATTTCTCAAAATTTTAGAAATGTATCTAGTTGATTTGGGGATAAGCCAAGCTAAACAAGTTTTGTTAGTTGCCGATGGTGCTGAATGGATTTGGAAACATGTTCCGCCTTTATTGGAGAAACTCAAGTGCCCACCTACCACCTATCAACTATTAGATTTTTACCACGCCGCATCACATTTACAAGATTTTGCTGATACTGCTTTTACTACAGATAATGAGCGTCAGTCTTGGTTTAAAAAAGCACGGAAATATTTAAAAAAAGGTCAAGCTCTCGATTTAATGAGAAATATGGGTGAATTTATTTCAACAGCCACTGGAGCGCGGTTTAAAATTTTAGTGCGAGAGCGTAATTACATTCTCAAAGCTTACCGCAGGCGACTATTAAACTATCACTTAGTCGCACTCCATCACCTACCCCTTGGTAGCGGTGCCGTTGAAAGTTTAATTCGTCAAGCTGTTAACTTACGTATGAAGGGAAACAGTAAATTTTGGCTGCAAGGTAACGCAGAGATTATGTTACATCTACGATGTCAATGGATAGCTAGCAGTTGGGATAATTTTTGTAACTCTATTTTCGATTCTTTCCTTAATCCCAGTAGTGCTTAAATATTTTATACATTCACTGAAAGCTATGTTTTAGCGTTCGTCGTTCGCATAGCGTCTCGAAGAGAAGACGTTGGCGCAGCCATCGCTTGACCTTGGAGTGGAGCATTTTCAATTGTTTTTGTTCGACTTCAGAAAATCGCGTTGCTCCCGAGTAGTGAGGTACAACCGAGTTCCCACACGGAATGGTTCGTATACACCTAATGATTCACGACCTGTCAACGGTACATTAGTTTGAATATTGGTATCTACATTTGCCAATTGCCAACCATAGCCAAAGCTACCAACCTCATCGGCGTTGAGAGAACTGTAAGTACGTACCAAAGAAAGAGGAGTGAGGGAGGGAGGGAGTGAGGGAGTGAGGGTGGAGGAAAAGGTGATAGATAAATCAGTTTCAATTTGACGATACGCACTCTTGCTAGTGCTAGTATTTACCTCGACTATCACCTGTGTGGAAGAAGTGCGATCGCTGATATCAGTCGCCTGCAAGCGCAACTGATAGAAACCATTGTCTAGCTTTGCGGGGTCAAATTGAGCGAGAGTGCGATCACTCACCGCACCATTACCACTAGCCAATGTTTTGTAGACATTCTCCCCAAAATCAGCGATTTCTAGTACTCAGTTATCTAAGTTACTATCATTAACACTGGCAATAATGTCAGTAACCGCCGTCAGTTTCGCTCCATCCAACCCAGCCGCAAACGCCACAATGGGTGCATCTTGGTCTTCTGGATCACGCACCTTAACTACAGTATTGTTATAACCAATGCGACCATCTGCATCCGTGGCAGTCACATCAATAACCAAGCGACCAGGAGTAGTTGGTATGACCTCAATTCTGCCTTGACTATCAACAGTTATAGTTTTGCCATCAACCGTAGCAGTTAAATTGGTAATTTCAGCCAAACCAGAAGCAAGAGTCTGTACTATTACCTTTTGTCCTGGAACAGCTGGGAAACTGGGCGTGAGGTCAAGGGTAACAGTTGGTGCTGTCAATGCAACAGCAACACGCACAAGGGATGTCTGCGTTACTGTGACCTCGCCATCCGAAACCGTATAGGTAATAGTATAATTACCCACTTGTCCGGGGCTGGGTGTCCAAGTAAACTGTCCTGTCGCCGCATCTAGTATTGCACCATCTGGTAAATCAACAGCGCTGTAGGTAAGATTTGTACCATTATCTGGGTCAGTACCAATAACTGCAAATTGTAGCGTTTCACCCAGTGCCACTGCATGGGTCGATACGGAGATTGCTGGATTGCGGTTGACGTTGGCAACACGCAGGGTAACATCGCGGACATCACTAGCACCTTGGGCATCAGTTGCAGCAAATTTTAATACATATTCACCTGCCTGTTCGTAGTTTGGCTTCCAGGTAAATTGACCAGTGCGGGGGTCAAAGGCGGCACCAGTTGGTAGAAGTGAAATTGCGGAATATATTAATGAATCATTATCAATGTCTCCTGCTGCCAAGGTAAACTGGATGAGGTTGTTTTCTTGTCCTGTTTGAATAGGTAACGGTGCTAGTACAGGAGCTTGGTTAGTATTGTTGACCAGAATTGCAAAGCTTTGAGAACTGCTCTTATTGCCATCACTAGCAATCAAAGTAATGTTATTGTAAGTTCCTGCTTGTGATAAATTAGGTGTCCAAGTCAGTATTCCTTGTACTGGGTCAAGTACCGCGCCAGGAGGCAAGTTGTCAGCAGAATAGGTCAGGGTATCGCCATCAGCATCGCTGCTTGATAATACGAAAGTAAGAGTTTGCCCTTCAGCTACAGTTTGATTGGCAATCGCTGAAAGTATAGGTGCAGTGTTGTCGGTGCGAACAATTAAATTGAACTGTTGCTGACTACCAAGAACTTCTGCTTCGTTGCCATTACCGCTATCTTGAACCTGAATGGTGACAGGATATGTGTTGATATCTGCAAGTGTCGGTGTCCAACGAAATACTGCTTCGCCGTAAATATCGGTAGGTGTAAGAGTCGCACCAGCAGGCAGACCACTCAGATTAAAGGTTAAATTATCTTGATTGCGGTCTGACGCTCGGACTGTAAATTCCAAAGTCTCGCCAACAACAGCAACTTTGTTACCAATGAAGGGCAATTTCGGCGGGTCATTGGGTGCATTTACCGTGACGATAAAGGTATATTCATCCTTTTGAATAGCATTTGCACCACTGCCATTACCGTTATCAGATGCAGTGAGAGTGAAGGAATAATCACCCCCATCATTAGCACTTGGAGCTAGGCGTAAAGTAGCTGTCCCATCACCATTATCAGTAAATCTAACAAAATCAGGAATATTGTATCCTGTAGACTCTGGTTGGAGTTGCAACACCAATGGGTCATTATCAGCATCAGTTACCCTGATTACTAATTCCTGTACCTCAGTAATGTTGGTAAATTCGCTAATTTGCGGCGCACGGTTGGTATTGAGAACAGAAATTGGTACAGTAATCTCGGCAGATTTGCTCGTCGGAGTACCATTGCCATCATCACTGGCAGTAAAGGTGACATTGTATGTCCCAGCGCTGGCATACCCTGATGTCCAAACAAACATTGCTGTTTCAGAGTCAAAGGTGGCACCATCTGGCAAACCTGAGACAGTATAAGTAACAGATGGGTCGCTACCTTCAAGAATAGTTAACTGACCATCAGCATTGCGGTCTTGTGGCACAAAGCCGGGGTTATCTGGGTCTAAAGCAAAGGCACGGAAGCGGATTTCTTATCCTTAAAGTTTGCTCCACCGGGTAAGTTATTGGCCCAGAATGTTAGTTGATGGCGATCGCCTCCGGCGGGCGTTTTTGCGCCATCGCTATCTGTGGCAGTAAGCTGAATTTGTAAGGGTTTACCTTCTGCACCTTTGATGAGGAGGGAGGGAGGGAGTGAAGGAGTGGGGGAGGTGATAACACCACTACTGACAACAGGGGTATTAAATACAGGTTTGTGATTGCCACCTACGACATTTAAACTAAAAGTCTGCGTTGTCTTAGCACCGCGTAGGTCATATACTTGCAAAGTAACATTACTCCTAGCAGGGCTTAATTGTGTTGGTGTCCATGTAATTAAACCATTGCTGTCAATATTCATCCCTTGGGGTGCATCATACAGTAAATACCCCAGCACAGCACCATCAGGATCATTAGCTGCTACTTGGTTAAGTGTAGGATTGACCAGAATAAGCTGTTAATACTGGGGCGGAAGTGACAATAGGAGATTGATTTGGGTAAGGTAGCGCATATATACCAGGGGTAAATTCCACCCGCAACGCATCCGGGTTGTCAACGGTGATGGTACGTGAAGTCGTAGATTGCCCTTTTTTGAGAACACCTTCAGGTAAATTGTCCCGCAAATCTATCATGTATGCGCCAGTCGGATTACGTGTCGCACCTGTTGGTACACCCGTAAAATACTGGGACGGGTCAAGCACCAGCATGACTGGTAGCAGTAAGTCAGAGTCAGCTTTACTCTTGAGAGTGACATCGTAGGAAATTGTCTCGTTAGCGCGGTCGGAACGAGCATTGTTAAATTGGAAGTCTACCAGGGCTGAGAAATCAGAAATTGCTGTAAGAGGAATTTGCACATAAAGTGAAATGGGTGCATCTAATCACAGAAGTTCACGGGATTTTGTGCAATAGGGTTACTTATTTTGTGTTGGGCGTGGTAGAATTTTTGTGACTTTAGCCATAAGTTGTCAAAATAGGACAACTCGCTCAGTAAATACCAAGATGGTTTCTCCAGAAATAAGTCCACAATCAAAGTACCAGCCACAAGCAGCTGACACGAACATTGAAGCAGATAAATATCTGTTTGCTCGTCTGCGACAACTTTCCTGGAAACAACGCTTAGAAATGTTCACTGCTCATGAGCGTGGAGTGAAGAAACTCTGCCTTGCAGGAATTAAATCTCGGCATCGTGGAGCGTCACAAGAAGAAATTCGTGGTATTTTTTGCCGTGCTGTACTAGCAGAAAGATGGAGGGTTGACTTTCAACCTACAGGTAATGATGAAGATATGTGGATTCAAGATTCGATAACGCTCGCCGCAGAATTACACTTTATTTTTGAGTCAATAAATATTCCTTACTATGTGAGTGGTGGTGTAGCAGCTTCGTTGCATGGTGAACCGCGTTCAACGCGTGATTTAGACTTGGTGATGGAAATTCAACCAGATGACATCGATGTATTGGTGACAACACTTGAAGAAGCGGGATACTATTGTCCATCTGGTGCGGTTGAAGGATTAAAGCAAGGACATGAGAGAATGCTGAATATCACCCATACCGAAACCATTGCCAATGCCGACTTGTATATTACTGATGTTTCACCGTTTGCAGTGTCTCAGATGGAACGACGCAGGCTCATCGACTTAGAAGGGATACCTAAATTTTGGGTAGCCTCAGCAGAAGATACAATTTTACAAAAGTTACGCTGGGGTAGAGGAAGTCAGTCCCAAAAGCAGTGGCGTGATGTGTTGGGGATAATAAAGTTGCAAGCAGAAAGCTTAGACTACAAATATTTGACTCAATGGGCAGAAAACTTGGATTTGGTGGATGCTTTAAGCCAGGCATTTACTGAAGCTGGTGTGTAATCTTTAACTGGAGAGTAATAAAGCGCGATCGCCTAATAGTTCAGAAAAAGATTGTTTACTACCAATAAAACTGATCCCACTAGAAAATCACATTGCGTCAAGAAAGCCGGGAAGTGGTTACACAGTATTTACAATGGCGAGAACAACAGGGGGAGGTTTTAAACAGTGACTCCCCATTGATGATTTATTTCACACCATGCTTCATATAAGGGCGAACGCCTAAGTTATCACGGGATTTACTTTGCAGTGGAGAAAATTGGGTAATTAGCAGACATTGAAGACTTGCATCCCCACCAATTCAGACATACTTATGCTACCGAGTTATTGCTATTGGGTGTTGATCCCAGCCATGCGCGGAAGTTGACAGGGCATCAAAGCGAGAAAGCGTTTCGGCGGTACACACTCCGCAGTGAACAAGAAGCGGCGATCGCTGCTTATTGGGGAATGAGTCCAAAGCCTATCAGACCACTGTGTATCAAAGGTAGAAGACAAGCATATACTAGCCATCAGTGATACGAGCGAAATAAACTTGCAGTCTCATGTAGGCAGATTGAAAGCCACAGGTCTAGGTGTAGTAGGAAACAATACGGATGTAGGGTTTTATCTTCATCCAACACTAGTATAGGACTTACGCATTGACAAAATAACAAAATAGTAGATTGATAAATATGGTCATCTACTGTCTAGGTATTGGACAATCAGAGAAATCACTAAACCATCCACAGCACAATGCAATTAGGACCTCTACACCTTATTTTTGCTGTCAGAGCCAAAATTTGGAGGGTGCAGTAGGTTAGCAGAGATATTGAGAGACGTTTCACATGATAGTGTGAATCGCTTTTTATGAAGAGAAAGATACGAACCAAAAGATTTATTCAACATAATAGAGAAAATCATTAACTTAGTAGAAGGGATACTAAGTGTAGACGATACAGTCATAGAAAAGATTTACAGCGACCCAAGAAATGCCGAATTAATCAGTTATTTTTGGTCGGGAAAAGCTCATAAAACTATTATTAGCTTAAATCTAATCACTCTATATTACAGCGATACTAATGGTAATTCAGTCCCATTAAATTACAGGATATATGACAAAAAGGAGGGAAAAACAAAAAACGATTATTTGAGAGAGATGGTGAGTGAAATAATAAATTGGGGAGTGAAGCCAAGAATAGTAACAGGAGATAGTTGGTATTCAGGAGTAGAAAACTTGAAATTTAAAAAAAACCAGAAACTGGGGTTTCTATTCGGAATTGAAAAAAATAGAACTGTCTCGAATGAACTGCATAAATATTGCCAAGTAGGCACTCTGGAGATTTGCGAATCAGGATTAAGAACTCATCTGAAAGAATTTGGATTTATAAAGTTGTTTAGGAAAGTCTTTAAGAAAGAAGACTTTAGACACTATATTTTGTATCTTCTAGATGAAGAAAAAATCCAGGAAATAACAAGAAGTGAATTTATCACAATTCATGATACTCATTGGGGAATCGAAACCTTTCATCGAGCCATAAAACAAGTATGTGGAATTTGTCGGTTCATGGTTAGAGATACCTATGCAATCAAGACTCACATATTTTGTTCACTTCAAGCTTTTGTCAGATTGGAGTTTATGCGTTCTGAAAAAATAATTAGTAATTGGTATGAAGTACAACGGAATCTGTTCACTTTAGTTGTACGTGAGCATATTTTTGCTAATCTTAACAGTGATGGCATTATCTAGACTCCTTAGATGATGTTTTTTGTCAATGCGTAACTCCTAGTAAGTTACAATTCCGTATAGCCCAGATTTCTTACAAGTGAGAAATCTGGGCTAAAAGCTATGCAGATTTAATTAAATTCCGTTTTTTCTACCTTGGCTTTAAGAGAAGCAAAATGCTTTCCACCTAACTCAATTTGCCCTTCGGCACATCCAGTTTTCAATCTTTCCACAAGATACTCTAAATCATGAGCTATAAAATTAGTACCATGATCTGGCTCTATTAGACCAACCAAGGAAACATTTGTCGTCGGTTGATTTGCCAAGCTAGAAATACCCAAAAAATTGAATACCCCTGATTCATAAGTACCACAAGGGACTGAAGGGTTATGGACTCCCACACAATATTCATTCGGTTTAAACCAATCAAATGCTGGGTAGCCGTGAAAATGAACAATTGGTGCACCATCTTTAATTAATTCTGGTGCATACAAAGCAGCCGCAAGACTAATAGCCAGCATCACATAAATATCATAAGAAGGTTTGATATCTACTAAATCTGTATGAATATCCTGAGGTAATTCAAGATATAGCTTTTCTTTCAAACCGATTCTCATGACATCACTGGCAATATTCAAATTAGTTTTATTTGAGCCTGAACGAGAACTGACAAGCCAAATATCAGGAATTTGCTTAAATACATCCTCTCCTTTGATCTGAGTTTTCAGATAACGTCGACCTTGTTCATTTTGACGTAGTTCGTTACTGCTAAATCCTGCAACAGCAGACAAGCTTTCCCATTCAGTGGACGTGACTTCTAGCGCACCAAAATATTGTGGTGGTTCAGCATAAGCCACAAAGCCATAAGAAACACCTGTTCTCCCATTTACGATGACATTGACAATATCTCGGTGAGACTTCCTTTTAATGACCTCACCAAGTTTAAATCCAGGAGGAAATAAACCTGTTGATGCCAATTCTTGACCCAATTTCACCAACTTTTTAGCATAGCTAGATTTTTCTGGTTGATACTGCCCCAATTTAAATCTGTTCAATAAAAGTGGAGCGATTGGCACAAAAATTTTCGGAATTAGTGATTTTAAGACAAATTCTCCCAGTTCACTTTTGGCAAAAATAGAGTCTGAAAGATTCATATTTAAAATAGAAATCTTATCAGGAGCAACTCCAATTACAATTTCTGAAAAAGTTCTAATCAGAGTATTTAACCCAATATTTATCTTTTGCTTATATGGTATTATGGGATTAATAAAATTATGATCTATTTCAGTTAAAACTATTACCTGAGTATTAGTAGGGTCTTGGATATATTTAGCTGCATGGTCTTCCGCCCAACTACTAAACTTAGCAATTTTTACTACAGACATTTCTCGATTTTTCAAGATAAAACTAGAATAAAATTTGTACCAGGTTTCGGCTGCCAAAATTCCCACTTTTTTGGTGCAAGAGGGAGGAATTTCTACATCAATAATGGCATTGATTTCGGAGATAATACCCCTAAATTGAAAGCTTTTTTTGCGGTTAATGATAGGTAATACAATGTCATAGCGTAACTCTGTAGTTGCTTGATTCCAAGGGATAATTTTGACACCGTATTCCCTGAGTTGATTTTCTAATTCTTGGCGAAATTTTAATATTTCTTGATTTTTATAGCTCGTAGGCACAGGTTTAAATGTCACTGTTAGCTTTTGAGCCATCATTTTAGGGTCAATAATAGGTGGCTTATAATCCACAAGTGTTTGACCAATAAATCCGCCAATCAAACAGCCAATAGTTTGCAGATTTAGCCCTTGAATTAAAGGTAAACATGCGGGATCTTCAGCAATTCTCATTTCACGCATAAAAGCCAAAATTTCTGTTTTATAAGCAATGAGATTTGCCTGAATTTCTGGTGTAATGATTCCCTTGGGAGAACGAATATTTAATTGGTCATTATCAACCCAAATATCAACACCTTGTTGCATGAGGTTGGTCACAATTTCTGATGCGTTCATACTTTCAAAATTACCCAATTGTTGTAAAATCTTGGTTTGTTATTCTGTTAAAGATAGTGACATTTAGTAGTGCTGAGTTACCATTTGCCTTTGGCGTTTCCCTTTGGGAGGAGTTTGCCCGGAGGTCTGTCGCTCCGTGCTGGAATCACCGAAATGCCTTACCAATGCACTGGCTCCACCCTGCGGTCAGCCGCAGCAGCGTCTACAGCATCTTTTTGGTGATTAAATCTGAAATACCTCTGACTCCGAAGTTTCCAATTCTTCAACTAACCGTTTAGCTAGTAATGCAATGGTGGGGTAATGCCACAACAGCATAGGAGACAGCTTAAATCCCAGTAATTTCTCGGCTTTATTTACCAACAAGATAGCTTGTACTGAATCCAGTCCATAGCTATCTAGAGGTTCTTTTACATCTATTTCATCAGGTTCAACATTCAACTGTTCAGCAATGTGAGAGACTAGCCAAGCTTGAATTTCTTCTACAGTATAAGACCGATTAGCGTTTGAATTGGGTATGAACTGATTCATTTACTTACCTCTAGAGTAAAAGCGATTAGATACTACTTTCAGTAGTAAAATTGCATTTGTATTTTCTAAATTTTTATTGAGATAAAGATGCAGTTATTGTTATGATATGTTGAGTAAAACATGCTCATTCATCTCAGAGATTAAGAACGATTTTCTCAGTTAAGCATTTGTTAATTTTCTTTCAAGTTTTAACTTGCAAATTTGAGAAATTCGGTGCATAAAACTGTTTACAAGTTCCTCCATACTATCGCGGCTGATTGAAGGCTCAGAAAACACGAAGTTTAACAGCATTTTTCCTTGAAAAGTTGAAACATGACTTATTAACACACCCGCATACAAAGACTGCGAACTAGCAAAACTGATTTCTTCTAATTCAAATTCACCGTAAATTTTGGGTATATTTACTTTGCCAATATTGGATAGCAACACTGTGCCAGCTACTTGCTTAGGGTAGGTAAAACAAACTTTCATCATCTGCTGGGTTACCAATATCGTTTTAAAGATATCACCGCGCTTGATGCTAGTTTCTAGATTTTGCTTTACTTCCCGAGCTAAACCCCAGAAGGACTTATTTGTTTGTATGGTATGAAATCCCATAATAAATGAGGCTAATACAGCCATATGATGATCATTGATTTTCGGTTCTAAATATTTCCGTAAATCAATAGCTGATAGGCAGTTTAGTCGGATAGGTTTTCTATTGCCTTTATTGACTTTGCTAGCGACTGTAAACATCATGGCAGCACATAAAGCACTGTTGACAGTTGTATGTTCTTGCCGACAACGATGAATGAATTGTTGAGTTAACTCTTGATCAAGTGTCCTGTGAATAATATCGCATCGACGCTGTGCAATGGGTGCATACTTTTCAAAACCTAATGTTTGTGGACGATGCCAAAGTTTTTGCAACGCCACTTGCAAGAAAAATAGTGTGCTAACTATCTTACCTTTTAACCCTTGTGTCCACGGTGGTAGTAGTTCTTCTACAGGGGGAAGTGGAAACAAGCTACCAACTGGATTAATCATGCCATCAGAGACAATTTGCTGACAGTAAGTTAATATTTCTGAATGCAGCTGGATGGATGATAATCCATCTCCAACCGCATGGTGTCCTGTAACAATCAGATAATTGACATGGCTGTTGCTCTGGAGATGAACCAACACCGCTCGTAGCAGACATTTACTACTATCGATTTCCTGGTTCATTTCTTCACTAACGACTTCTTGCCACTGCTCCTCATTTGCCTTTTTCACAACACGCAAAGCAATCTTTGCTGTTCCTTCAGTTTGAAAACAGAGACTATTTCTCGAACGGACAATCCGAGAATTAAGTCGAGGGTGACGACGCTGAATCATATCTAGAGCCGGTCTAAGAATTTCTGCACTGAGAGGTCCTTTAATGCGGCTGATAGTTATTATGTTCCCGGTTTTAGCACGACTATTTAAGTTTTCCGTAACCCGCTCAAGGCGTCCCAGGTTTCTGTTATTAATCTTTTGCTCACGCATTAATATTTGTCCTGTTTTTCCATGAGTAAGTAATCTACAGGCTGATTTTAAATTAAGCATTGTTTAAGACTGACTCTAATTTTAAGTTGCAAACATAAAATATGTAGTGCATGACTTGATTGACAAGAGTCTCCATCGTATAACGGCTGATTGAAGGCTCAGAAAACACAAAGTTTAACAGCATTTTTCCTTGAAAAGTTGAGACATGGGTAATAAACATACCTGCGTACAAAGCATGAGAGCCAACAAAACTGATTTCTTCTAGTTCAAATTCACCATAAACACTAGGGATATTGACTCTGCCAGCATTAGATACAGATACTGTAGCAGCTACTTGCTGAGGATAAGCCAAACAAAAATTTATGAAATGCCGGGCAACCAAAATCATCTTAAAAATATCACCACGCTTGATGCTAGTTTCCAGATTTTGCTTTACCTCCCGAGCTAAACCCCAGAAAGACTTGTTTGTTTGTATGGTATAAAAACTCATAATAGATGAACCCAATACAGCCATATGCTCATTACTAATTATCGGTTCTAAATGTCTCCTCAAATCAATATAAGATAGGCAGTTTACTCTGAAATTTTTACTACTATCTTGATTAAATTTGCTAGCGACTGTAAACATCATGGCAGCACATAAAGCACTGTTGACAGTTGTATGTTCTTGCCGACAACGATGAATGAATTGTTGAGTTAACTCTTGATCAAGTGTCCTGTGAATAATATCGCATCGACGCTGTGCAATGGGTGCATACTTTTCAAAACCTAATGTTTGTGGACGATGCCAAAGTTTTTGCAACGCCACTTGCAAGAAAAATAGTGTGCTAACTATCTTACCTTTTAACCCTTGTGTCCACGGTGGTAGTAGTTCTTCTACAGGGGGAAGTGGAAACAAGCTACCAACTGGATTAATCATGCCATCAGAGACAATTTGCTGACAGTAAGTTAATATTTCTGAATGCAGCTGGATGGATGATAATCCATCTCCAACCGCATGGTGTCCTGTAACAATCAGATAATTGACATGGCTGTTGCTCTGGAGATGAACCAACACTGCTCGTAGCAGACATTTACTACTATCGATTTCCTGGTTCATTTCTTCACTAACGACTTCTTGCCACTGCTCCTCATTTGCCTTTTTCACAACACGCAAAGCAATCTTTGCTGTTCCTTCAGTTTGAAAGCAGAGACTATTTCTCGAACGGACAATCCGAGAATTAAGTCGAGGGTGACGACGCTGAATCATATCTAGAGCCGGTCTGAGAATTTCTGCACTGAGAGGTCCTTTAATGCGGCTGATAGTTACTATGTTCCAGGTTTTAGCACGACTATTTAAGTTTTCCATAACCTGCTCAATGCATCCCAGGTTTCTGTTATTAATCATGTTCTCTATCAAGTCCTTATCCAGATAATCCTCAGTTAGCATGTATTGACAAATTCTAGTCAACACTAACTTATGGTTTTTTTGATTAAATTAGGAAATGAGAGGCTGTCACGCATCAGCAAAATTTGGACTTAAAAATTAGTAGAAATGACTGGATGATATTGACTATAAAAATTGGGAAATTGTAAGCCTTGAATTTGCAAACTTTGTAACCGATATAGATATGCGGCTCCTGTCATGATATGATGCGCGACATCAACTACTTTGCGATTATTTAAGTCTGCTAAATAGGAACCTTTGATCCAGTTATTGAAGCTTCCCATGGCGGGACCACACCAAATTTGATAATCTATTTCCCGACCTTTTTCACCAGAGTTAGACCAGCGAGAAGATAATCCAAGATACCAGCGAAAAATTAGCGCCATTTTCAACTTGGGATTTTTGGCTGCTTGGTTTAATTTATCGGGATTGCGTTGAGATAAGTAATTAACTGTTTCCTGCCAAACCGCTTCTAGGTCAGTTCTGAAAACTTGTTTTTCTAGTTTCTCTCTTTCTGCAACGGGGATGTCTTCAATTGAATCATAGTTTTTGTATAACTCAAACAATTTTTGTGCCCGGAGAGGAAAAAGAGTTCCTCTTTTAAGAACTTGCAGTTTTACTCCCATTTCAAACATATCTGCGGCTGGAGCCATCATGACATCAGCCATCTCTGCTTGAGCCAGTAATTGTTTGGTATGTTGTGAAGTTCCAGCCTCAATACAGGATTGGTTAATGGAGCCAGTCACAACATAAGCAGCACCCATCATAAAAGCACCTAAAGCTGATTGTGGAGTGGCAATTCCTCCTGCAACTCCAATTCTGACTGGTGTGGCGTAACTATATTTGCTTTGAATTTGGTCTCGTAATTCCAGAATCGATGGTAACAGACAAATTAGAGGACGATTATCTGTGTGACCACCAGAATCTGCTTCCACAGTGATATCATCAGCCATAGGAATTTTTTCGGCTAGAGTTGCCTGTAATTCACTGATGAAACCTTTTTCTACTAATTGTTTCAGAATTTTAGCGGGAGCAGGTTGTAAAAATTTTGTTGCCACTTCTCTTCTAGAAACTTTGGCAATGACTTTATTTTTAATTTCAATTTGATTGGCTGAATTCACATCTAGCCCTGCAGCCCGGTAGTAAACAATGTTGTCAGTCAAATCCAAGAAGGCGGATGCTTCTATTGTTCTAACTTGATATTTAAGATATAAGTCAACAACACCGCGTTCAACAGCAGGTTCACTGGGACTGTGGAGTAAGTTAAAAGCATAAGGGCCTTGAGGTAGGGCTTGCTGAATACGGTTAATGGCTGCTTCAACACGAGAAGGATGTAAACCTCCAGCACCAAATGAACTCAAAATTTTCTCTTTTCCGAGGGCAATTACTAGTTCTTCAGAAGCAATACCATGAGCCATTGCACCAGTGGTGTAGGCATATTTTACATTGTGAAAATCCAGGAAAGTGGGATCACCTAGCTGTTGTATTTTCATAGCTGGAACAGCTATAAGCAGTTCCATTTGTCCTGTTTTGCCATTATTATCATGAATCCAATGGCCTTCTTGCGTGACACCAATATGCCCTTGATATCTGATAATATAGCAAGCTTTACTTAAGTTATTTAGCTTAGATTTAATCCCCTCTTCATCAAAAGATACAGTATCTAAAGCACCTTGCCAAACTTGATGAGGACTAACACAAAAATCTGATATTTTTAGGCGATTAGTGTGTTGATTATTCAGAATATTATTTGTGAGCATCAGAATTTTAGCCTTTTAATTACAAGAAATTTCCCAGCGATCGCAGAACTTAATTACACTCATCAGTTAAATTATTTGCCTCGTCAAATAATTTTTGGTACAACGCTAGCTGTTGCTGAATTATGGCGCTGATTTGATGTAGTGATTCTTGTCTTGCCTGCAATAAAACAGCGTGGGCTGCGGTCATTCGGGAAACATTCTCATTCAGCTTTTGATAGTAAGGACTACGTAAATTAGGTAGTTGATTTTCGTGAATAAAGCTGTCATTTATATAGCTAGGAAGTAACGAGTGTTGATAACTTTCTTGTGCGGGAGGAGAAATATTATCTTGTAATTTTTCTTCTGGTTTAGTACTGCGATCGCATAGCAAAACTGGACAAGTATTACTACTATCATCAAAATAAATATTTTTGGGCAATGTTTCGGCGATTAAAGTCTTCATCATACCTTTTGGCTCACTTGTAATGAGGTTTTGGCTTACAGAACACAGTGGTTTTTTAAATTCACTAACTTGCAGTAACTCATACTGCTGATTAGGAGCATTTACCAGTAAGTTAGAAAATTTATTATTGAAGATTTCTTGGTTTTTTCTACTCACAAATATGCCATCATTTTTATTACTGCCTAAGGTGATAGTTTTCAGTAAAACTTGATTTTGGCTAGAATTTGTAGGCATGGGCGCATACAGTGGCGATAAATCTATCTCAACTCGATGACTTAGCAGCTTTGCTAAAGCTCTGATAATAGAAGTATGATCTTCCACCCCTCTTCTATTTAGAGATACTGTGAAGTGTGTTTTGTCTTGGAGAATTTTACTAATCCATCGCGAACAGTTACTACCAATACCTACTTCGATAAATATTCTCAAGCCATCGTTGTAGACACGGTTTACTAACTGAGGAAAATTAAGTTCTTGACAAAGAGTTTGGGCAATATTGTGACCAATAGCATGACTTTCGAGGGTAATAGGTTGGTATTCTGCTGCGGAATAAAAAACAGTTTTTGGCAGGTCTTGAATAGGTAGAGTGTTGATTTTAGCTAGTTCATCGTACTCAGAGCGCATTGGCTCACAATGAATTACATGGTTAATGGGGGTATGGTAAGCATGACAATCAAGAGTTTCAATTACTCGCTGACAAGCCTGTGTGTCACCAGCAATTACAACTTCTTCTGGCGTATTGATCAGAGTTATATAGACGCGCTTTTCTTGTTTGATAGCTTCCCTAACCTGGGATAGTGGACACAAGAGAACATAGTTGCTCCAAAAATTATCATCTTGATGATTCTTTGCTGGTAATCCCCAATACTCACGCACAGCGTGTTTAGGGCCAGACAGTCGTGTTTTAAATAGAGATGATGAATTTAAGCCTTCACTGCTGTGCTTAAAACCAGTCCAGACTCCCTGAGCAAACATCATACTAATTTCGCCCAGACTATATCCAAAAGCACAGTTGGGTTTTACTTGAAAGTAATCTCTGAGAATTGCAGTCATGAATCCGGCAATGCCCACTTCAGCTTCGAGCATTGTTAATGGATCATTAATCAATTGGTGTTCTAATACTTCTAGTTGCTTTGTGGAGAATTTTTTTAAGCTTCTAGGATAGAGAAGTTTCTCGATATTAGCAACACGGGTGTAAACACTCTTAATTACTAAGTCATCGTAAATATGGGGAAACAAGCGGAAAAGATTTCGTGCTATGCCAATATAAGAATTGAAAGAACCAGGGTAAACGAAAGCAACCTCAGATTGTTTACCTAGTGGTTTAGCTGTGAAATAGCTACCTACTGGCGTTTGCCAGTCTTTGCCTGTTTCAAAGGCAACATTAACACCTTGGAGAGCGCGCTGAATTTCTCGTGTTAATTCATCTTGATTGCGTGCGAAAATAGCCAGTGCGTAAGTTGCCTTTTGATGCTTTTGAAAAGCTGTAAAAGTTTGGCTGGCAGCAGCAGCAAGGGAAGAGCAATCAAGGATAGTTTGTTGTAAAGCATGGATCTGCTCTAATAAACTAGAACGATCATCAGCTGCGATCGCAAATAAATAATAAGGTATTTGCTGTAGGTAATTGTTGCTATATTTTTTCTGACCTGGTTCCTCTGACAAAATTAAATGTGCGTAACTCCCATCTACCTCCATGCCATTAACAGCAGCTATTCTTTTAGTAGCTCCTGGTTCTAAAAACCAAGGTTTTGATTCCGCAGCAACATAAAATGGACTATCCTGCCAAATCTCTGGCATTTTGGGACTAGACCACTGGGGAACCACGGGTATATAGCGGCGATACAAACAGAGTGCTGTTTTAATTAAACTAATCAACCCCGATACCGCATAGGTATGACCGATATTAGCTTTGGCACTGCCGATAGCACAACTGAGTTTTGGTTGAGAAGTCCGATAAGCTTGGAGCAAACCCTGAATTTCTGACTCATCTTGTGATTGAATCCCACTGCCAATAACTTCTAAATAGTTAACATCTGTTGGTTTGATATCTGCCAATACAAACGCCTGTTGACAAGCTTGCGTTACTGCTGCCGCATTTAGGTCAGTGGGAATTGAGTTAACTTGAGATTTGGCATTTTCTACAAGACTGAGCGCGTCAATTACTGCATATATGCGACTGCTATCTTGGGTTGCTGTTTCATGGAGCTTCAAGACTACAGCACCTGCACCCTCACCTATCATCCAGCCATTAACGTTTTGGTCGTAACTGAGGGTATTCACGCCTGTGTTGACTGCTGACATTTGATTTCGCAGTAACACACTTGCACTATCTCCAGCTAGTTCGACCGCACCAACCAAAACAGCATCGACTTCTTTGATGGCAAGTAGTTTTTGTGCCAAATCCAAGGCTTTGAAAACAGAATTTTGTTCGGCCGTTAGTGTTAATGTAAGTCCAGCAAAATTCCACAGTTTAGAAACATAATTAGCCAGTCTGTTTTCGATGTATGGGGATTCAAGTTGCATACTTCCCTGAAATTCAGGAAAAGCAAGTTCTGTGGCACTAACGATCACTACGGCAATTCTTGAGCCTGGATGAAGACCCGCATCTTGCAAAGCATGATCAGCTACCTGAAGCATCAAAAGTTCTTGAGGATTAAATTTGTCCACTGCTTCTGGTGGAATTTGCAATCGTAAAGCATCAATTGCAAAATCTTTAATATATGCTCCTAATGGCGCTTTACTACTGGTAAAACCATATTTTGTGAGTAGCTGTTCTTGCTTTTCTATGCCTTGCCATCGTTGAGCAGGAAGAGGAATAAAGTGTTGATTTCCTTCATAGATGCTGTGTTCAAAACTATCTAATCCATTGCAGTTACCACCTAAATAGCAATCCATTCCTACAATCGCTATTTTCGGTATTTTATTTTGTTTTAAGTCTTCCATCACCGAACTCCTAAAACTATTGTCTAAATTTTTAGTTGCAAATGCTTATTTACTTTTTCCCTAACTCCTTTGGCAAAATTGTGCCTTTGGCTCCAATTATATGGGAATATATATACCCTTGTTGATTGTGTGTTATGACATCAGCAACTACTGCCAAGTCTGTTTTTGATTTAATTTCACAAGAAATGTAGAATGTTTCATCAAACGGTATAGGTGCAAACTGTTTTACATTTTGTAATTCTGAAGGTAAACAACCTACTTGATGAAAATATTGAGTCCAAATCCACAGTGACTGTATCTGAACATCGAAAATGTAAGGATTGAATGTTTGAACTGGGAATTGTCCTTGTTGTCTTAATTCTAAACTGGGCAAAAAGCATTCTACGGTTATCTTGTTAGGACTCATATTTAAAATTGTTTTCACGCCTTGAAAACTAGTCCCATGAAACAAGCTTGATGTCCCATTTTGATAATATGACTTACTAAGATTAGGGATGGCTATTTCTTGATTGAATCCTGCATAATTGGGGGGAATTAATGTTTGACGTTGTAGCTGGATATGACAGCTAAAATGATACCGAGTTTTTCCTAAATTTTTACTCCATATTTGAGCCTTCAAATCAATTTGATTAGCATCATTTTTACCAATTTCTGTCAAATCTAAACTGTATTCATTTGCTTGATTACCATCAAAGATAATTCCCTTCAAAACCTTGAAATTTGAGCAACTGAAGAACTTGTAACCAGGATGGAGTTGTTCACAGGTATTAGCAATCCAAGCTACCGCACAAGTAGCTGGGAGAACTGGATTGCCGACAATCACATGGTCGGATAAAAATGGGTTTGCTGATAATGTTAATCGTCGCTGGATACGAAAGCTGTTTAATTCTGGGTTTAATGCTGTTGGTACATATACAAGCGGACTACCAATCACCACTTGTGCAGTATCGTGATTTGCTCTATCTAGTTCATCAACTAACATCTGTGCCCCAATTTCCAGGGGAATTGTCTCGATATTGCGTTCAGCAAAAGCTTTTTTTAATTCTGGAGATACCATCCCACTGTCCCAAGGACCCCAATTAATTGCTACTACATGACAATGAGGATGGTTGAGTTTGAAGAGATGGGCTGATTTGTTGAGAATTTCGTTAGCGATCGCATAATCTGACTGTCCCACATTTCCGTAGAAACCAGCCACAGAGGAAAATAGAACTAAACATTGCAGTTGGCTGGGTGGTACACATCGCAGCAGGTTTTCTAAGCCTTTAACTTTAGCAGCGTAAACCGTTTCAAAATCTTTGACTGATTTTCTCTCAATCCGCTTATCAGCTAGATTCCCCGCTCCGTGAATAATGCCTGTAATTGCGCCTAAACGCTCAACTGCACTAGCAACTTGCTCAACCAGAGTAATTGTATCGGTGACATCCACACTCAAGTATTCGGCTTGTCCACCCGCCTGCTCAATGGCTTGTAAGGTAGCAGCAATTTCCCGCCTAGATGCAATAGCTTGAAACTTTTTCTGCACCATTGCAGGTGTGGGCTTGTCTCCTTTAGCGACAAAATCCTCCATAATGCGCTTTTTCAATTCCGCTTCACCAACGTAGCCTTCAGCCCACACAGGCTCTGGCTCGGCGGCGGAACGACCCAGGAGAATAAATTTGCATTGATAACGCTGTGCTAGTTTAATCACACACTCAGCCGTTATCCCTTTTGCACCACCACTAACAAGAAATACTTGGGATTGGGGATGGGGGATTGAGGATTGAGAACTAAAAATTTCCCCTAATTCTGGTTCACACACTAAAGTTGTGCGTCCTTGTGAACTGTATCCCACTTCCACAACTAATTTATTAGGGTCGTGAAGTTCAGCAAGGATATGCTGTACCGATGTTTGAGCATCTAAATCAGGACTGAGGTCAAGCGCTCGACAAAATACAGGTTCCCATTCCTGGTTTAAAGTTTTAGTGAGTCCGAACAGTCCACTGCTAATCGCACCAAAGTTAGTTTTTTGTCCTAATCCGAATTCGCCATCAAGACGAGCCACTGTGAGAAAACAACTATGTCCTTGATTAGCTGCTTGATTCAGAGACCCTTTGAGATATTTAGCGATCAGAAAGACGTGGCGCAAAATAGCTTTTTCGCTTTCTAGAAAGCAGACACCATGACTTGTCTCTTCGACGCTGGGAGGATTCAGGTGGATAAAGGCGGCGATCGCCCCATATTCAGTCGCGATCGCTGCTAACTGTTGTTGCAAATGCTCCTCGCTCAAATCTTCCAACACCACACGATTGATGTCTTCCGGTAAAGATGACTGTTGACCAATCAAGCTTGGGGGAAAACTCAAAACCACGATTTTCCAGCCGCGCTTAATCAAAGTTTCTGCTAATTTCGTAGTGGTGAGGGTACCATCATCGGTCAGCAAGGCAATATGCTGTGCAGGTAAGGTGAAATCTAAAATATCGGGTTCAGGAAGAAACTTGAGTCTGATGGGACTGCGGCGAATTAAGGATTGGGGGAGAGGAAAATCCTCCCCCTGCTGTTGTTTGGTTTCAGGTGGCTGATTTTGTAGAGACGTTACTTGTTGTGTCTCTATGGATAGCATTTTTTTTTCAGCCACTTCCGTTTGCTGTTGAATGTACTCAACTATTTGTCCCAGGGTACGCTGTTGACCCAGTTCCTCGGGATTCGGTTGGGGCAAATCGGGATAGATTTCTAATAATGCTCCCAAAATCTCCACACGTTTAATGGAATCAATCCCCAAATCAGCTTCAATATCCATTGACAGCTCTAACATTTCGCTGGGGTAGCCTGTTTTATCGCTGACAACGGAGAGCAAAGTTTGACTGAGGTTGCCTAAATCAATGGAGGGAACAGGGGGAGATGTAGATGCGATCGCCTCTTCTTCCGGGGTTGTTGAGCTTTCTTCTTCCTGGTCTTCTAATACTTCATTTATGGTTGCGGGTACTGCTGAGTTTTCTGGAGCCAAAGTCCTGATATACTCAACTATTTGCTCAAGGGTGCGTAGCTGCGCCAGTTCTTCGGGATTCGGCTGCGGTAAATCGGGATAGATTTCTAATAATGCTCCCAAAATCTCCACACGTTTAATGGAATCAATCCCCAAATCAGCTTCAATATCCATCGACAGTTCTAGCATTTCGCTGGGGTAGCCTGTTTTATCACTGACAACGGAGAGCAGGGTTTGACTGAGGTCGTTTAAATCAATGGCTACTGGTGGTGCAGATACTATCGTTGCAGTTGCAGGATGATTCTCTTTTGGCGTCATCATCTCAACAACTGGTTTTATTTGATGATTGGCGTCATTTCCGTTGCCGTTACCATTTCCGTTACCGTTGCCGTTACCATTTCCGTTACTATGACCATTAGTGGAAAATAACTCAGATGTAGTAGCGATCGCATCGGTTGTAACTGAAACAGGCTGCTCTGCTGAAGTCAAACTCTCTTGCTCATTGAACAGTGGTATCAGTCTGTTTTGAGCGACATCATCAGAGGTAGGCAGTTGATGTTGCTGGAGTAATTGGAAAAAGTTGTTAGTGTATTCTTGCTGATAGAGCAGATATTGCTCATGGATACGGAGGCTGTCAGCTTGATGATCATGAAACCGCATGATGCTACGTTCGGAACTGGAAATTGCCAGTTGCCGGGTAGGCGTTTGTTGCTCAGTAAATTTACTATTTCCCCACAACAAATGCTGTTGTTGCATGAGCTGGAAGAAGGTTTTGGTGTATTCTGTTTGATGCTTTAAAGATTGTTCATGAACCTGCAAAATATTGCGTTGATGGCGATTGAACTCGATCAGGGTGTACTCTAAGTTATCTATAGCTCTTTGGTAATTCAAAGATGCTTCTGAATTGGTTGACATAGACTTGATATCCAGTCCATCTAGTCCATCTGATTGACCGTTTTTCATCGATTTAGCCATACCATTGACTGCTACCCTCTTTGTAGGCAAGCTATCAGGCGGGAAAAGACTTGGTGTGGCTGAGTCCTCATTGGCAACTGCGGCTGATTGATTACCATTGCTAACGGGTAACTTTGCTTGATGCCCATTTTGTAGAGCTTTTGCAAACGATTGCTTGGTTTTTTCCGAGACATAGTTAGTGCTATTTAAGCGAATATTCAAGACCTGATTTTTCGGAACTGCGGGGATTTTGCTCTCTAGTTGGTAGGGATCTAGATTGAGCAAAGGCAAGCCAGCGACACGCAATTGCACAACAGCTTCTCGCAAAGCGCGATCGCTATCCTTTTGCGGATTAGCATTGAGAGCTACAGCTACATGCGGGCGATCGCTCAGGATATCTTTAACTAAATTGGTGAGTGTGTTGCGCGGCCCAAATTCAATGAAGCAATAACCGCCAGTAGCATAAATGTTTTCAATCTCCTGCTGAAACAGCACCTGATTCCCTAGGTGTTCTTGGAGGATTGTTTGAATAACTTGTGGTTCAGTTGGGTAAGGCTGCCCTGTGACGTTGGTGTAAACTGGGATTTGTGGTTGGTTGAAAGTAACTTTTTCGATGGCTTTGGCAAAGGGTTTCTGTGCATGAGCCACTAAAGATGTGTGAAAAGCTGCCGAAACTTTCAGCAATACGGTATGGAATCCTTTCGCTGTCAAAGCCTCTTCGACTTTGGCAATTTCTGCTTTTGCTCCTGCCAGCACTACCTGCTGAGGGGAATTTAAGTTGGCAATATTCACTAACGGGAAATTTTGAATCAGTTCTTTAACCTGATTCACATCTCCTTTCACCGCCAGCATCGCTCCGGCATCAAACTGAGGGTCTTTTGGTGCAGCCATAGCTTCACCCCTAGCTTTAACCAAGAAGCAATAATCTTTCTCACTCAAAACGCCCGCAGCCCACAGCGCAGTCAGCTCTCCAAAGCTATGTCCGGCAACAAAATCTGGTTTAAATCCAGCTTGTTGAAGGATTTTGTACAAACCAACGCTAAAAGCCCCAATCGCCGGCTGTGCATATTCTGTCATCTGCAAAGCTTCTATCTGGGCTGCTTTTTGTTCTGGATTGAACACGGGAGCCGGGAAAACGACCTCTGATAAGGACTTTAAACCGTCTTGAAAAAGACTGTCCATCTCAGCATAAGCCTGCCGTAGGCAAGGAAAGTTGATTGCCAATTCCCGACCCATTTCCAAGTATTGCGAGCCTTGGCCGGAAAATAGAGCAACTACTTTTCCTTCTGTGGTGATGCCAGTTTTGCGGTAGTAAATTCCTTGGGGATGTTCCCAAGATTCTGCTTGTGGCTGGTTTCTCAGCAGGTCAATAGTTTTTTGTAACAAGTTGCCAGCTTGAGTTAGAGAATCGGCAACAAACCCCACTCTGGCATCTGTGACCGGCATTTCTAAAGATTTACTAGCCGCTATCAGTTCTGCATAATGCCGTTCTCTTTCATCGGATTGTAATTGCTGTTGGATTTCTTGACAGCGCGATAACAACTGCTCCGGTGTTGTTGCTGATAAAACTACCTCCGGAGAACTATGATGTATGCGATAAGAACTGTCGTGTTCGCTGTTGTATTCTTCCAAAACAACGTGATAGTTGGTGCCACCAAAACCAAAAGCACTGACTCCAGCACGCCTTGGCTGGTCATCGGTTTTAATCCAAGGTCTGGTTTCCGTATTTAAATAAAACGGGGAATTATCAATGTTGAGTTTAGGGTGGGGTTTAGTGACATTAATCGTGGGTGGCAATACTTTGTGATGCAGAGCCAAAGCAGTTTTGATTAAACTTGCTGCACCCGCAGCCGCTTTGGTGTGCCCAATCTGTGATTTGATACTTCCTAGGGCAATATGTTGTTTTTTAGGATTATTTTCACCAAAAACTTCTTTAATAGAGGCAAATTCGGTGGGGTCTCCCACCATAGTGCCAGTACCATGTGCTTCAACTAAACCGACACTGGTAGGCGACAATCCTGCATCTTCATAAGCACGGCGTAAGGCGCTAATTTGACCTTCTGGACGAGGGGCATAAATGCTCTTATAACGACCATCGCTGGAAGCACCAATGCCTTTAATAACCGCGTAAATCCGGTCATGATCGCGCTGGGCATCCTCCAGGCGTTTTAGCACCAACATCCCTACACCTTCACCCAACATCATGCCATCAGATTCTGCATCGAAAGGTTTGACATTTTCACCTGGGGAAACAGCAGGGGTTTTGCTGAAACACATGTAGGCAAGAATTGAGTTATCTGTGTCAACTCCGCCAGTAAGCATCATGTCAGATCGACCTTCAATTAGCTCACTAATTGCTATCTTAAGCGCACCTAATGAACTAGCACAGGCAGCATCTACTACACAGTTCATCCCCCCCAAATCTAGACGATTGGCAATTCGCCCAGCAATTACATTAGCTAGCATTCCCGGGAAAGCGTTCTCATCCCATTGCACATATGCGCTTTTAATTTTCTCAACTATGTTTTGTGTATCTTCATCAGATAAGCCACTGCTTTTGAGAACTTTTTCCCAAATAGGATACTGTAATCTAGAGCTGAGCGGCATCGCTAATTGCCTACCAATAGCTACACCCAAAACTACGCCGGTGCGTTGGCGCAGCTGCTCATATATATCGCGATTCAACTGCCGAGATTCGCCATAGCCGGCATCTTCTATTGCGGCTTTGGCAACAACCAAACCTAGCAACTGAGAAATATCTGTGACTTCTAAAATGTTGGGGGGTAGCCCAAATTCCATCGGATTAAAATCGACATCTGGGATAAATCCACCCCGTTTACAGTAGGTTTTATCAGGGGTTTTGGGGTCATGATCGTAATAATCATCTACGTTCCAACGCGAAGGCGGAACATCAGTAATACAATCAACTTTATGAATAATATTTTCCCAATATTCCTGTAAGTTTTTGGATTGCGGAAATATAGAAGCCATGCCAATAATGGCAATGTTGCTCTGTTGCAGTTTTGTATTGATTTCGCTAGTCGTTAGCGGTACATTTCTCATCATAGTTTTCTTTACCTGTATGAGCTTAAGCAGAGATTTTTCACAATTGCTTATTTCATCTTGCAACTGTTCCAATTCAGCTTCAATTCTAGAAGCAGCCATGACTTCATTTTCACTATTGTGCTTGCAAAATGTAGATATGTGGATAATTTGGTTGGCTCTATCAATTAGAGAAATCGAAATTAGCTGTTAGGGAAAACATTTCTTTTGGCAAATAGATTGTTGATACATTTAAAACTGCAATGTAAGTTGTTTCACAACTTTAGCTTGGATAGTTTGATGTAGAAACATGACCCAATGCATGTCATCTTGTTAATTTGCCAATTGCAGTTATATTAGACTGGTTGATTCTCGATTGCAACTCATATGCAACTTATGATCAACTCGAGATATCTCACTAGAGAAAATGCTGAGAGAGTATGAGTATTTGAGTATATCAATTGTTGTAGGGTAAATTGATACAAAGTTATCAAGAATTGGTCTCTGAATCATCATCTTTTTTTCTCGTTATTGCTTGTCGCTGAGTAGCAGCTAATAGTTTCTGCTCTAACTCGCTAGTACTCATACCAAGCTCAGAAGCTGTTTTATTTTTCCACTCTTCTAGCTCCAAATCATGTTGATTGAGCCATTCATGCACCGCCAGACGTGCCATCTCCGCTTTACGAAGAGTCTGACGAGCTGCATGAAAAATTAGCCTCTTATTATCAAAACTTGGTAATGAGAGCATGAATCGCTGTAATCTCATTTTCTCTATGCTCTTTAGAGGGCGATAACTATCAGTTTGAAACTTGTTCAAAGTCTGATTCATTAGTATCTCATACGGGAAAGTTTAATTTAAGCAAATTGCATAAGAATTGCATATATTTTATTCTCAATATTTGTTATTAACATGTAAAAGCTAAATATTTTTATTAGATAAATCAGTATATTTTCCAATTGTTATTGTTATATACCAATGCGTATAAAAAACTCCAAGCGTTGATATATTGATTTATCTACCTAACTTTTACATCTGCCTAAAGATTGATTGTATTTAAAAACATGTTTTACAATGTAAAAATTATTGTAAAAAGCCCACAAGACTTAAAAGAGAAATTGTAGATAACAACACCCCATCAGCAAACAAGTAAAGCATATTTTAGTAATTTGACATGAAGAAAATAGGAATTAATAGCACACGTATTCCCTTAAAAAATCCAAGTATTTACCACTATACTGTGACTTTTACAACAATCATTGAAAATCATTTGTACATCTATCTATTAGTTGATTTATTAAAAATAATCTAAGCCAAATTAATTTATTGCTGTTGGTATGTAAATTTAGTTACTAATAACTATACCTAAAGGGGGAAGAATTGGTAATAAATGAATCATGTATCAAAATCATGCTCAACCAAAACGCTCAGAAGTCGTAGTTTTTTCCAAAGTGTGTTTGTGTCAGGTGACAGATTATTTATCATTAAATATGTTGCATATGGGTTGCAATTGAGTATCAACATGTTTATTGTATGTGATTGAAAATGCAATTAAATACTATTAACTTGCCAACGTAGAGAAATACAGAGAGAAATAAAAATATTAAATTTGCTCAATTCTCTCATATCTCTATTCATTGGTAATTCCACAGTATGACAGTGCAATTTTAAGTATGATGCATCCGTGTTGCCTGAAGCGTTCTACATAATTAGACTGACATGAAACTATAAGGGCTTGCTGGCATGAGACTATCTGCGTTAGATCCACTCATACCGCTAAATGAGTTAAGAGAAGAACTTCTTAAGTTACCGAAAGGCTACTCGTTTTATGAACAAGAAATCATAGATTTCTTATCCCGACGAAGATGGGGTGAGAGCAATCGCCGCATTGATCGGACAACTTTCTGGCGGTGGAGGAATGATAACGGAATTGAGCATCAAAAAGTATTCAGCCGATTGGATCTTTTGAAACTCTGCCAAATTTGCGACCATTATCGGATAGATGGAACTCGTAGTGAATACTTAGCAATGATGAAAAATAAAAAAAAGGTAGCGCTGAACAAGTAAGAATACATGTTGCAGGATTGCTCTACTGAAAGCCAATGCTGTTAATGAGTTGATGGATACTTTTTCTCTCTCTAGTTTCATCCTCATCATTCACAAGTGGCGTAGATGCAAAGGCAGTCTGTAGCATTTTTTACGGCAACCTCACAAGGGTTGCCGTAGATACTCACACAGTACAGTAGACATCACAAACTTCGGGAATGACCAAAAAAGTGTTGAGTAATAAAAAGAGTATGGTACCCAAACAAAGGCAGTCATTCACAAAACCTGTAAATCCAGGGTCAATAATTTTGGCAATTAGTATAGCTGTAGCCACTGGTACAGTTTCTTTTTACAGCTTTTCACGATTTCGTTCAACTTCTAATTTGGAGCCTCCAACTGCTACACCAAGCAGTTCTCCTGCAATGAATGCTGTTGCGGCTTTAGGACGTTTAGAGCCTCAAGGCGAAGTCATTCGTTTGTCTGCGGCTAATTCCCAAACGGGTGTTCGGGTGGCAAAGCTTTTGGTTAACAAAGGCGACTGGGTATCTCAAGGACAAGTGGTGGCAATTCTTGACAATTACTATACTCGGCTTGCAGCCTTAGAAAAAGCTCAAAAACAAGTTTTAGTGGCTCAAGCTAATCTCAATCAGGTAAAAGCGGGAGCAAAAGCCGGGGATATTTCGGCACAACAAGCGACAATTGCTCGTTTAGAAGCTGAGTTACGGGGAGAAATTTCCGCACAACAAGCGACAATTGCTCGTCTAGAAGCTGAGTTGCAAAATGCTAACAGCGAAAATCGCCGATATCAACAGTTATACAGAGAAGGTGCTATTTCAGCTTCTGAGTCAGAAGCTAGGCTCTTGCGAGTTGATACTGTGCGACAGCAGCTCAATGAAGCTAAAGCTGCTCTCAATCGTACTGTAGAAACTCTGCAAAAGCAGTTAAACGAGGCTGAAGCTAGGCTCAATAGTATTGCTGAGGTTCGGCCTACCGATATACAAGCAGCACAAACTGACATTGAAAGTGCGATCGCCTCAGTCAAACAAGCTCAGGCTGACTGGGATTTGAGTTCTGTGCGATCGCCTATAGATGGTCAAGTACTCAAAATTAATGCTCGTCCAGGAGAACTTATTGGCAATACAGGAATAGCTGACTTAGGACGCACACAACAAATGTACGTAGTTGCAGAAGTTTATGAAACTGATATTCAAAATGTGCGTCTGGGTCAGTCAGCGATTATTACTAGCAATGCTTTTTCTGGAGAATTACGCGGAAAAGTTACAGATATTGGTTTGCAGGTTAATAGACAAAATATCTTTGATAATAATCCACAAGCCAATACAGATAACAAAGTAGTTGATGTCAAAATCCGTATCGATCAACCAGCAGATAACCCACAAATTACCATTCTGACTGATTTACAGGTGCAGGTACTCATTAATATATAAACTCTCAAAGAGCTAGTTGAAATTTAAACGCAAAGGAGCGCAGAGGTAAACGCAAAGGTACGCAAAGAATTCGGTACGAATTAATAAAATGTGTACTTAGCACTTTTTCAAGTTTATTTACGCCACTTCTTAGCTGTTATCTATCACCTGTCACCTATTCCCTATGAGGTTACTAAATGATTCTCATGATTCTCACTATACCTCTAGCTTGGTTACAATTAGTCCGACAACGAGTGCGTTTTCTTGTTGCTTTAGCTGGAATCGCTTTTGTTTCTGTTTTGATGTTTATGCAAATTGGTTTTCAGGATGCACTCTATGCCAGTGCTACACAATTGCATAATAACTTGCAAGGAGACTTATTTTTAATAAGTATTCAATATCAATCTTTAACATCTAATCAAAGCTTTCCTCGTCAGCGTTTATTCCAGACTTTAGGTTTTAAAGAAGTTGAATCTGTTAGACCTTTATATGTACAATTTGCTAAACTAAAAAACCAAGATACTGGCATCAAATACCCAATATATGTACTCGGATTTGATCCAGTAGAATCAATTTTCCGATTGCCAAATATTCAGGAAAATCTTCATTTACTACAACTCCCTAACAAGGTGCTATTTGATAGTGCTTCTCGGAAAGAATTTGGGCCAATTGCTCAAAATTTTTCCCAGGGAAATAATGTAGAATTAGAGATATTTAGCTATACTGCCCTAGTTGGTTATAAAGTGAAAATTGGCGGCTTATTTAGTTTAGGTCCTTCTTTTGGAGTTGATGGAAATTTAATTGTTAGTACCTCAACTTTTCTGCGAATATTTCAAGATCGCTCTGTTCAAAATATAGATATAGGTTTAATTAAGCTTAAACCTGGTGCTAACCCTCAGAAAGTTTTGCAGGATTTGTTAGCCAAGTTACCTAAAGATGTAACAGTAATGACTCAGCAGGATTTTATCACTTTGGAGAAAAATTATTGGACTTTAAGAACACCGATTGGGTTTGTATTTGACCTCATGGTGATTATGGGTTTTGTTGTTGGCATTATCGTTGTTTATCAGATTTTATACAGCAATATTTCTACTCATTTAGCTGAATATGCAACGCTAAAAGCAATGGGATTTAAAAACAAATATTTATTAAGTGTAGTTTTTCAACAAGCTTTAATTCTAGCATCTCTGGGTTACATTCCAGGTTTTGTTATATCTATAGGTCTATATAATGTGGCAAAAAATGCTACTAGATTACCTATTTTTATGAATCTGCAAAGGGCAACTATAGTATTAATTTTTGCTGTTTCTATGTGCTTGATTTCTGGTTTCTTATCTACAAATAAGTTACGAAAAGTAGATCCAGCAGATATTTTTTAATCGTTAACAAGGAACATTGGCTTATATCAAGATGAAAGCAAAATCTATTATTGAGATTGAAAACCTTAATCAATATTTTGGTAATAAAAAACTAAAAAGCCAAATTTTATTTGATATTAATTTGGTGATTAAACCTGGTGAAATTGTAATTATGACTGGACCTTCAGGTTCAGGAAAAACAACTTTACTAACTTTGATTGGTGGCTTACGTTCCATTCAAGAGGGAAGTCTCAAATTTTTAGGACAAGAACTTTATGGAGCCAGCAATGAGAAATTAGTACAAGTCCGTCGTCATATTGGCTATATTTTTCAGGCTCATAACTTATTGGATTTTTTAACGGCTCGACAGAACGTCCAAATGACACTGGAGTTACACAAAAATATTCCCGAATGGGAAGCTCGTCGTAAATCAGAAGCGATGCTTCACGCTGTTAAATTAGAAAATCGAGTAAATTACTACCCATCTGATCTCTCAGGAGGACAAAAGCAACGGGTAGCGATCGCTCGTGCTTTAGTCGGTTCTCCCAAATTAGTCTTAGCCGACGAACCCACAGCTGCCTTAGATAGTAAATCTGGACGAGATATCGTCAACCTAATGCAAGAGTTGGCTATAGAACAGAATTGTGCCATCTTAATAGTCACTCACGACAACCGTATTTTAGATGTTGCAGACCGAATAATTTATATGGAAGATGGCCGACTAATCAAAGAAGTTATCTGCAATCCTGACAGGAATACATCAGGAGAGCTTATATGGCAGAGGACAGGGGACACTTCAACTAGGCTCAGTGACCACACACTTCGACAAGCTCAGTGACCACAGGTGACAGGTTGTAATTAGTTATATGTCCTCAACTATGTGGCAACTGCTATCCCTTCGTAGGACAGGATAAGTTGAGTAGTCCTGAGTAAAGTAAAAAAAATTAAAGATATTATTTGACAAAGAAAGCTAGTCTCGATGAAACTCGTTTTATCAGGACTGCCTTTTTGAATTAATTAATAGTTTTAAGTATAAAATAAAATTAAATATACGGTTTTTACTAAAATAGTAAAAAATCAACATCTTCGAGTGCCAACGTAAATCATAATATTTAATTTTAATCTAGTAACGCCCGAACCTTAATGGGCTTGCATAGATTGCTTGTCAAGTTGAGAATAAATAGGCGAAGCACACGGGGAAACTAACGTGAGTCATGGATTTGATTACGATTTAGTCATTATCGGCGCGGGTGTAGGCGGACATGGCGCAGCCCTACACGCCGTCAGCTGCGGTCTGAAAACAGCGATTATTGAAGCAGCTGACATGGGAGGAACCTGTGTCAATCGAGGTTGCATTCCTTCTAAAGCGCTGCTGGCAGCATCTGGACGTGTGCGGGAGTTACGCAATGCCCACCACCTCAAGTCGCTGGGAATTCAAGTTGGTAATGTGGAGTTTGATCGACAAGCGATCGCCGATCATGCCGGCAATCTCGTCTCAAAAATTCAAGGCGACTTAACCAACAGCCTCAAACGTCTGGGAGTCGATATTATTAGAGGCTGGGGAAAAATTGCGGGAACACAAAAAGTTACCATAACCGGGGATGGCAGTGACAAAACGGTCACAGCTAAAGACATTATCCTTTCCCCTGGTTCAGTACCCTTCGTACCTCCAGGTATTGAAGTAGACGGAAAAACCGTTTTTACCAGCGATCAAGGCGTGAAACTGGAATCTCTACCAGAATGGGTAGCGATTATTGGCAGTGGTTACATCGGCTTAGAATTTTCCGATGTTTACTCAGCTTTGGGCTGTGAAATCACCATGATTGAAGCCCTAGACCAATTAATGCCAGGATTTGACCGCGATATTGCCAAACTGGCAGAACGCGTACTAATTACTCCCCGCGACATTGAAACCAAAGTAGGGATATACGCTAAAAAAATTATCCCCGGTTCACCCGTGGTAATTGAATTAGCAGATTTCAAAACCAAAGAAGATATTGATGTCATCGAGGTAGATGCTTGCCTAGTTGCCACAGGACGCATCCCCGCGACAAAAAACCTCGGTTTAGAATCTGTGGGTGTGGAATTAGACAGACGGAACTTTATTCCCGTTGATGATCACATGGCAGTGCTATCAGCCGGAGAAGTAGTTCCCCATGTATGGGCAATTGGCGATGCTACTGGCAAAATGATGCTGGCACACGCCGCTTCTGCTCAAGGCATCGTCGCCGTAGAAAATATCATCGGGCGAACGCGTGTGGTAGACTATCGCAGCATCCCCGCAGCTGCATTCACCCACCCAGAAGTCAGCTATGTCGGTTTAACAGAAACAGCCGCCAAAGAATTGGGACAAACTGAAGGTTTTGAAATAGCTACCAGTAGAAGTTACTTCAAAGGTAATTCCAAAGCCTTAGCAGAAAACGAAGCCGACGGTATAGCCAAGGTAGTATATCGCCAAGACACAGGCGAAGTCTTAGGTGTACATATTTTTGGGATGCACGCCGCCGATTTAATTCACGAAGCCTCAGCCGCGATCGCTAACCGTCAATCAGTCCAAAACCTCGCCCATTTAGTACACGCCCATCCCACACTTTCAGAAGTGTTAGATGAAGCATATAAACGAGCCGTTGTTTAGGAAATAGGGAATAGAGAGTGAGGCCAAGAACAAACATACTCCCTCACTCCCTCACTCCCTCACTCCCTCACTCCCTCACTCCCTCACTCCCTCACTCAGCACTCAGCACTCAGCACTTAGAATGATGCAAATCCGCCGCCGTTCACCGAACACAGCTATTAATGTCTCTTTTTTGCGCTATCAGTCTGCCTTGCCAGATGCAGAACCCAATAACATCTTGGAGGAAATTGTCTGGCATAAGGAAATCGAAGTTGAGCAAATGCGGGAAAAGCGGCCTTTACGGGAATTACAAAAGCAAGTATTGACAGCACCGCCAACTCGTGATTTTATCGCAGCTCTACACCCAGGCAAAACTCATCCAGCGTTGATTGCTGAAGTTAAAAAAGCTTCACCCAGTAAAGGCGTTTTACGATCAGATTTTGACCCAGTAGCGATCGCTTTGGCCTATCAGCAAGGTGGTGCTAGTTGTCTTTCTGTTTTGACTGATGTCAAGTTTTTTCAAGGTGGCTTTGATAACTTAGTTAAAGTTCGTAACACCGTAGATTTACCATTATTATGTAAGGATTTTATTATCTATCCTTACCAAATGTACTTAGCTCGTGTTCAGGGTGCAGATGCGGTTTTGTTAATTGCGGCGATCCTCAGTGATCAAGATTTACAATACTTCCTCAAAATTGCCAATGCCCTGAAGATGACAGCTTTGATTGAAGTCCATAGCTTGGCAGAACTTGACCGTGTATTAGCTTTAGATGGTGTGTTTTTAGTAGGAATAAATAATCGAAATTTGGCAGATTTCTCTGTTGATCTCCAAACTACTTGCCAACTATTAGCGGCACGAGGTAGTCAATTACAAGAACGGAATATTTTAGTTGTTAGTGAATCGGGATTACATACCCCAAATGATTTAAATGTAGTCACACAAGCAGGGGCTACTGCTGTACTGATCGGAGAATCTCTAGTTAAACAACCAGATCCCCAGTTAGCGATCGCTAGTCTCTTTGCTGAATCTTCATCTCCAGATACATCAAGGACATAACCAAATACTTGTTTCTTGTGTAACAATTTTGGCATAGAGATAAAACTCTGATTAACACAAAATCCCCAATTTAAAGTTTTACATCAACTACATGGAGCAAATTCCTTTACCTTCACCTATCCATTACGAACTTTTACTTCAACTCTTAGAAAGACAAACCATGTCAGCCGTCAGTCAAAACCCCGATTTGCGGCGTCAGGTAAATCAACTAATTATTACTTTGCGTAAAGCCGCAGTGCAACAAAAGCAGCTAGAAGAAATTTGCCAGTTTTCTTCTGTAGGCATAGACCACCGTTGGTCAATTAACCATCATAGTGGTGGTCGAGTTGTTGCTCCCGATTGATATGGGCAGGTTATGCCATGATGCAGTTCTCTCCCGCTAATCCTTCGGGTATAACGGGAGCCTCTAATTTAAGAATAAAGATTTTACAAACTACCAAATCATAAAAAAGCTTCACGCTTCAAGGGCTAGGTATCCCCTAAGTTTCCACACGAAATACAAAGGACGGGCAAGATGCCCGTCCCACAACGATTGAGTGAGGATTCACGAAGGAAGAGGGAAGAAGAGACCCACATTTTAAAAAGTGGGATTGAAACTCCGACGCCGTTTTTTTTGCGCTGCGCGTCTCAAAAAACATCTGTTTTAACGTGAATTCGATGTTTCAAAGCCTCTCCCCTGCCAGGGGAGAGGTTTGGAGAGGGGTTTTTGATATTTGTCGAACTCACGTTTTTTTAAAGTGCGGCTCTAAACCCACAACTAAAGTTTTTGTTAGTTATTCCTTCTTCCTTCTTCCTCTTAACTTCTTTCTTATTCTGTAAAAAGTACGGAGGATTATGTTTCTTTCGTCCTTCCCGCAGGTGCGCCTCCGTTGGAGACTCACGTAATTTTATGGTAAACCTTAGGAGTGCAAGGCTTTGTACCCCTACTGCGTCATCAACGCAGAAAAGCGATCGCTCTTTGGTACTTCCACATGAAAAAACTCTTTGTTCTCTGCGTACCAGCATTTTGATAAGTTAGTACATAGTTTGAAACAATTACAGTTAAAACAAGAGGGGATTACATTGAGTCACCATCCAGATGCCATTGCCCCCCACGGTGGACAATTGATTAACCGGATCGTCACAGCTGAACAAAAGGCAGAGTTTCTCTCAAAAGCCGACTTTTTACCGCGAGTACAACTTGATGAGCGGGCGGTTTCTGATTTAGAGATGATTGCGATCGGCGGCTTTAGTCCACTCACGGGTTTTATGAACCAGGAAGACTACGATCGCGTGGTCACCCAAATGCGGCTAGCCAATGGTCTGGCGTGGTCAATACCGATTACACTTTCAGTCACAGAAGAAGTAGCATCCCCACTCAAGGAAGGCGGCTTGATCCGCCTGGACAACCCCAGTGGTGAGTTTATCGGCGTTTTGCAACTCGCGCAAAAGTATCTTTATGACAAAACCCGTGAGGCTATTAACGTCTACCGCACTGATGACGCTAAACATCCAGGTGTGCAGGTAGTCTATAACCAAGGTTCTGTAAATCTCGCAGGTGACATTTGGTTATTACAACGCGATCGCCATCCCCAGTTTCCTAAATACCAAATCGATCCAGCTGCTTCACGGCAGATGTTTAGAGACAAGGGTTGGAAAACTATTGTCGGTTTTCAAACTCGCAACCCCATCCACCGCGCTCATGAATACATCCAAAAGTGTGCTTTAGAAACCGTTGATGGTTTATTTTTGCATCCGTTGGTAGGGGCGACCAAAGAAGATGATATTCCCGCCGATGTGCGGATGCGCTGCTATGAAATTTTGCTAGAACACCACTATCCCTTAGACCGAGTTATTTTAGCCATCAATCCGGCGGCAATGCGTTATGCTGGGCCTCGGGAGGCCATCTTCCATGCCTTAGTTCGGAAAAATTACGGTTGTACCCACTTTATTGTCGGACGGGATCATGCAGGTGTGGGTGATTATTACGGCACTTATGATGCTCAACACATCTTTGACGAGTTTGAGCCAGCTGAATTGGGCATTGTGCCGATGAAATTTGAACACGCTTTCTACTGCACACGCACCAAACAAATGGCCACAACTAAAACCAGCCCCAGTAAGCCAGAAGAGCGCGTTCATCTGTCGGGAACCAAAGTCAGAGAAATGCTGCGCCGGGGTGAATTACCCCCGCCAGAATTTTCCCGTCCCGAAGTGGCAGCAGAATTGGCTCGAGCCATGCAAGTACAAGCATTGGTTTAAGTTAATCTATCAATTGACAAACAGTATAAACTTTAACTTTACACTACAGACTTCAGCCCTTTAAGCTGTTAGCTGACGGGCTGAGGACTGATGGCTAATTATGAAGCGTCGGACTTTTGTACAACGGATTGGTTCAATACTCGCGGTGTTGGGTGTAACTGAAGTTGAGTGGTTGACTTTGAGCGATCGCTACTCTCAAGCTTTAGCACAACCTAGTGCGCGGAAATTGGCATTATTGATCGGCATTAATCAATACCAAAAAAGTCCCTCTTTGAGTGGTTGTCTTACCGATGTAGAGCTGCAAAAAGAACTGTTAATTCATCGGTTTGGCTTCCAAAGCTCAGATATCCTGACCTTAACTGACGAACAAGCTAGCAGGAAATCGATTGAGGCGGCTTTTGAGGAACACCTCGGTAAGCAAACTAAAGCTGATGATGTGGTGGTATTCCACTTTAGTGGCTATGGTACCCGGATTAAATCGGGACAATTTATCGATACAGTACAAAATGCTTTAGTTCCATCTCATGAGCATCAAGATACACAAGATAAGAAAATAGTCAACTATATATTGGAAGAAACCGTACAGCTATTGTTGCGATCGCTGCCCACAAACCAAGTTACAGCTGTATTGGATACCAGTTATTATGCACCGACAAAAGTCCAGCCAACAGCCTGGCGAATTCGTGCTCGCCATGAATTACCAGACGCACAGCTAGCAACAGCCGAACTTGAGTTTTTACAACAACTCAAAAGTCAAAACTCGGGACTCAATAGTGGTGTTGTGTTATCCGCTACTTCAGATCCCCAGCAATTGGCGATGGAAGCGCTCTTTTCTGGTTTTAGTGCGGGGTTATTTACCTATGCATTGACACAATACCTGTGGGAAACCACACCAGCAGCGACAATTCAATTTAGCCTCTCCCATGTGGGAAGTTCCATACACAAGCTGGGTAGCAAACAGCAACCAGGATTATTGAGTGAGCCAAAAACTCAACAGGGAGGATTAACTATTGAAAATCTCCTCCCAGAACCCACAGTTAGCGCCGAGGGAGCAATCAAAGCCATTGAAGACGAGGGTAAAACAACTCATCTGTGGTTAGCAGGAATACCTCCACAAGTACTGGAATACTATGGAGTTAATTCCCGACTCACTTTATCAACTGGAGAACAGTTAATATTGCGATCGCGTACTGGGTTAACAGCAAAAGCCCAAATCTCTAAAGTTAAAGGAGAAAGTTCCCTACAAGTAGGACAACTCTACCAAGAAGTAGTTCGGGTGCTACCCCGGAGTGTTAGTTTAACAGTTGCCCTGGATACGGGACTAGAAAGAATTGAGCGGGTAGATGCCACAAGTGCCTTTGCCTCAGTCAATCATATATCCACTGTCGTGGCAGGAGAACAACCAGCCGATTGTGTATTTGGTAAACTATTGGAAACTCCTAGTCGCTACGGTTTATTTACTCCAGGCGGCGAGCTAATTCCCAACACAGCTGGAGAAGTTGGGGAAGCGGTAAAATTGGCAGTGCAGAGATTAGTGCCAAAATTACCAATACTATTAGCAGCAAAGTTATGGCGACTCACAGAAAATGAAGGTTCTTCCCGCTTACCCATCAAGGCAACCCTGGAGATCATCAACGGCTTGTCATCACGGGTAGTCATGCAACGCGAAACAACACGAACTCTGGATGCGGAAAAACGCCACGGCAAATCACTGCTAACAGTACTTAGTAATCCTACTGTGCCTATTGGTAGTCGGATGCAGTACAAATTACAAAATAAGAGCGATCGCCCAGTATATTTAATGCTGCTAGGATTAAAAAATGATCGAACCGCGATCGCGTTTTATCCCTGGCAATCCCCCCAAGAATCGACCAGCATTGACTCTAAATCCTTGTTCCAACAAGTTGCGATCGCCCCAGGTCAGACTCTCACATTACCAAAAAATATTACTGCCTCTGAATGGGTGATTCCAGGGCCAGCTTATGAATGTGAACACCAATTGATCCTCAGTACTGCCCCTTTCCGTGAAACCCTAGGACATTTAGAAACTTCTAAGTATCCCATCACAGACCAACGACCCTTTGGTGCATTATTAAATTCTTTAGAAATTGCCCAAGCACTTCTACAAGACTTGCATAATGCCAGTGCGGTCAAGTCAGACATCAATGGTATATCTGCTGACTCCTATGTATTAGATGTTAACAATTGGGCTAGTTTCAACTTTGATTTTCAAGTGGTGTAAACCCGTACAGATACCCGACTTCTTGAAGAGATACCCGACTTCTTCAAGAAGTCGGGTATCTGAGTACTATAAATACTTTTGCAACAACAAACCCAACTTTTCTTTCGTCGCCGTTGGTGCTTGCTGCAAATTCGTCAAAATCGCATACTTTAAAGCCGAATGTGCGTCACTAGTTGGCGGATTTTCACTCAAACGTCGCACAGTTTCTTGAATTACCTTTTGAGCATTAACTGCATTGCGTTGCAAATTACCAATTACCATCTCTACCGTCACACTATCGTGATCCGGATGCCAGCAATCGTAATCTGTCACCAGCGCTAAAGTTGCATAGGCAATTTCTGCTTCCCTAGCCAACTTGGCCTCTGGTAAATTCGTCATGCCAATTACTGTTGCACCCCAACTGCGGTAAAGATTTGATTCCGCCTTAGTGGAAAACGCCGGGCCTTCCATGCACACATAAGTACCACCACGATGCAGAGTCACATCTGGTAAATCCAAAGAGGCGATCGCATCCGCCAACACCCCAGCCAAATTTTGACAAATCGGATCACCAAAGGCAATGTGAGCTACAATTCCTTCGCCAAAAAACGTTGAAATCCGATTTTTTGTCCTGTCAATAAATTGATCTGGTACTACCATGTCTAGCGGTTTCGCTTCTGCTTTTAAGGAACCAACCGCACTAGCTGAAATTAAATACTCTACACCCAGTTGCTTCATTGCATAGATATTGGCGCGAAACGGCAACTCAGAAGGCAGTAGAGTATGATTGCGTCCATGACGTGCCAAAAAGGCTACCTGTGTTCCTGCCAATGTCCCCAAAATTAAAGCATCAGAAGGCGAACCAAAAGGCGTTTGAATTTGTACCTCTTCCACGTCCTTGAGGTCTGCCATTTTGTATAGACCACTACCACCAATAATTCCAATACTAGCTTTAGTCATTATCCTTAACCTGTTACTTGCTGAGTTGCCCAGTTATTTTACCGAAAAGGGGACTAATACCGTTGTACGAAAGTCAAAAGACTGATATTTTTTATCAGTTACTTACTCATACTCGCGCAGCAACAGTGTTCGCTGGTTGAATATGAGTGATTGATTATTACTTATTTATTGGTGGAAATTGCGGTGATCAAATTTGTATAAAAAAGCTTGATTTACACATCTGATAAATCTATTTTTTATACTTAGATAATCTTCAAAATGCATATTCTTAAAAAATATCAAAAACTTCTAAAAATAAATCATACATTTTTGCTTAAGCTATGATAAAACGATTTTCAAGTATATAAAGAATTTGCGAACTTATTTAAAAATTATGTTAATAACACTCAAGTAATCATATATTTAAAATTAGCTTTCTCAAAAGTACAGTTTAAACATGCTCAGTATAAATTCCAAACTTTTAGCTCTGCGTCAATTTATTGCTAAGGATGCTAATGTGGATTGGCAAACTGGAAGTATTCCTATTTGCCAAATGAGCAATTTCACTCCAGCAATGGAAGCAAACCAATATTATTACGATCATCCTGAATGGGCAAAAGGCTACTTTAAAGCCTGTCATCGGGATCAAGTATTTCAAGAACGCTGGCAGTCAGCAATAGATTGTTGGGATGATAAAATTGTCGTTGATATTGGTTGTGGCCCTGGTAATTTGTTTGCAACATTGGGTGGTTCACCAAGACTGATGATTGGTGTAGATATATCCCATACATCTTTAGAAATGGCGCAAACTGTCGGCTATACACCTATCTTGGCAGATGCCCAAAATTTACCATTTATTGACTCTTTTGCCGATATCGTTGTTGTCAACGCTACATTACACCATTGCGACGATATGACTAAAACTTTGCTTCAAGCTGCACGTCTAGTTCGTCCTGGCGGATTGTTAATTACTGATCATGATCCGCAGCAAACTGCTTGGAACTGGAAAGGTTTGGGTATGCTTTTGTATAAAATACGAGTACCAATTTATCGATTATTGAGCGGTGGTAATTTCATGTCGCCAGAAGAACATAATGCTATGCTCGCAACTGAAACTTACCACAAACCTGGTCATGGTTTAACGCCACAGTTTTATTACCAAGTTTTAGAAGCTAGGGGTTTTACAGTAAAAGTTTATCCCCACAATCACACCCTGGGAGCGGAAGTTTTACAGGGAAATTATGGTCGCTCAGTGAGCAAATATCGCCTAAGTCAATGGTTATCTGGGATTAATTCTGATTTACCAGAGGCGGCGTTATCTTTGATGTGTATTGCGAAACGCAATCTAAGATAATCGCGATCGCCCTAATTATGCTCGAAGCTAGGAGTTTATTTGACAGGCGATCGCCTCTAGCGCTGTGCGCAATCGCTCACCGGGAGTTTACAAGTTTTTCTTGAAGCTCTTGCAAATACAGCCGAAAACGCTTCACCAAAGGTTGACATATCAATTTCAGACCCATGATATATGCCCATTATCAAAGTTAATCGTCAAAGTCAGTCCTCGGAAGAAGTCAAGACCCAAAAGACCATCAACACCCGCACTCGGTGGTAATGTGTGACCCAATACTGCAAAATCCGTGCGTTCTTGACCCAGTGCTGCAATTTTCTGCAACTTGATCTGAGGAGCAAATTCAACGCTACTACCCGTTGTCACTTGAACTCGATTCGGAACTAAAGCTGGATCGTAACCGATGGCAACCAACATTGCTATGTTGATCACAGTGTAAGTCGCACCTGTATCTAGGGCTAATCTCAACACGTTACTACCAGAAGCACCAAATAACTCTGCACGAACAACAACTAACCCACGTCTAGGATTGAACGAGAAATTCATAGCGCGATCGCTGTATTTTCAGGGATCTGACCAGTGTAAAGCATTGCAAATCTTTTGGGACGTAATTCTACAGCTTTCCGATAAACCTCATCTCGATCCTTACTGTGCCACAGTACCTTTCCGCTTTGAATATCTAAAGCTTCATTAGTTTGTGGGTCTTCCACTAGTATCCATTCTGATTCAAACTGCTCTTCTATCTGAGCAATGGTCATTATTTTTTCCATAACAGTCACCTTTTGTGAAACTTATGTAGTTTCACCTCTAATTTTACTGTTAACCAAGGGTAGATATTACTGAAAAGCCGTGTTATCAAACGTGACTCGCATACTTTGTCTTTCGTTGGACAATTCTAGAGGAGCGATTGCACTGTATAGAAGATAGTATGGGCAAGTTGAGAAAGTCTTGATCAAGAGCCATTACCTATGTTCTTCCGATCAAATGATTGAACTGAAGGTAATGTGGAGAGCTAATTTTTAACATCCGATCTGGACGATCATGATTGCCTTTTGGGCGATCAATGCGTGTTTTTTGTTTAGAAATGCTAATTTCCCTAATGCTGACGAAACGATACACATAATCACTGAGAAAATTTTGATGCTCCCAAAATGACTGACCAATTTCCCGACAATAAGCAACGAAACACTGCGCTCCTTTCAGTTGCTGAATGATTTCTGTTTCTGTTCCTCCTTTCCCGCCCTTCATCTCAATACAGAGGATAACTTTTTTGTTCTCAGTATCAGCAATAATGACAAAATCCGCACGCTTGCATTCACCAAACTTTCCTTTAAATACTGTCTTTGGTGAGTTAAAAGCATCTGCCTTAATTACAATGACTTCATTATCATCAGGCATTCCATTAATAGTTACGGAATAGTTAGCGGGCGGAGGCTCTGTGAGTGTGACCTGCTTTTTGCTGTGGCGATTTTCCAATGGTATTGTAGCGGTTTCCTTGATCATCTCTTTGAGGATGGCAATATCAGACATTACTCTTCACCCCAGACGATCGCTTCCTGAATCCGGTTCATCGTTTCAATAGTTTTATCAAAGCTGCGAGCTTCTATACCCAATTCTGGGTCGATGTCTGCTAGTGTCAGGGTCTGGCATTTAGTTTTTTTTGTCTTGCCCTCTAATATTATTGATGCTTCTTCTGCAATATAGACTTTGATTTTTTCAGAAGATATCAGTTCCTCTGGCTGATAACCTTCTTCTTCAGCAATTCGCTGGAGATGAGGTTTATCGTGGTTGAGCATGATTAACGTATTCAGTTCTTTAATGATGTAATCACTGTGGGTGGTGATGAAAACCTTAATACCCAGGTTAACCAGTCGAGCAAATAGGCGTGCGACACGACGCTGGTTTTCGGGATGCAGATTCAGTTCTGGTTCATCCACCATCAATAAATCACCAACCTGGGCTTCGTGTCTTAAATAAAAGCCGATGTCTATTAGAGAACGCACCGCACTAGAACTTTCACCCATAGAAAGCTTGACACGTTTACCATTCTTCGGTACAAAATAAAGCTCATCGTTACGGGTAACTGTATACTCACCGCCGATAATGTCAGCAAAATATGCCAACACATCAGGATGATTTTCGGCAACAAAACTACTTTTTTTGACAATACTTTCAAGTTGCCGAATAAAGTCTACATTTGTCTTTATGGGCAGGGCATAATCATCATAATCTTTAAATAAAAGCTCCCTTGGATCGATATTTTTGTCAGCCTGACCCATTTCTTCCAACAGACGATTACGGGCAAAGTTCAACTCTTTGCGAAAAATGGCAGCGCCGGTTCGTTCTGCACTGGCAATAAAAGGGTTAGGAAACATCTGCGCAAAAATGATGTCTTTGAGAGCATCAGCAATGATGCGTTCAAGGACGTCGGTGGGGATTGTTACCTTTTCTTTCTCAACAAGTAAAGTTACAACTAATTCTGTGCTGTTTTCGTTTTTGGTGATGGAAAAAAGCTCTGCATTGGCGGCTCTCATTTTTAAATCAAATTTGCCGGCCAAACTAATATTTTGGATGCCCAGACTTACCTGAAAGTCTGTTGTTTTAAATCGTTCTGCTTGTGCTGCAAAAATCTTTGGTAATTGTTGGGTATAAGCTTGACAACCCTGAGCAATAATATGTTCAGACTGTTTGACATATTCTTGTACATCAAGACGAACTACGCCATTCGCCAAAAGTTGCCCGATTTTATCGCTACTGATTTGAATCGAAAACATTCGCCGCCAAGTATACAAAAAGCCAAACAACGCATAAGTAGCGTAGGTCTTGCCTGTATTATTACAGCCACAAAGGATTGTCAGATCGCCAAGTGTGAATTCGGCTTGCTTTAAAGCACCAAGATTTTTGACTTTAATTTTCATTGCCGTATTCCTTTAGCAATTATCCCCTACTATTACTCTCTAACTATGCTGTTATTTGCGCGATCACTCAAAAAAACCTTTCCCACTATCAGCTACTTGGGTGTCACACCTTAGCATTAACCTCTCAATCATATCTCCACTGGAATTTAGAGGTTTACAATTGCTCCAACAATGTTTATTGCTTAACTAACTAAGTCCGCATGCGCGGACTTACAAAAGGTAAAGTACTATAGCGATCGCCCGCCTCATCGCTTCCTACCTACCTGAAAAATCTGCTCGGCTGTCAGATTTAAATTTGGGAATGTGGGTGATTGAATGAGTGAGCCTTGCTGAAACTGACTGACTTGATACTCACCTTCAATTAACTCGTAAACAGAGACAGTCGGCTGTTTGGGGTTACCGATTAGCGCTCGACCGCCTAAGGCGGCGTAATCTACAATCCAGTATTCGGGGATGCTCATCTCCTCATAGTCAGCCAGTTTTTTGTGATAATCATCACGCCAATTAGTGCTGACCACTTCAACAATTAACTTCACGCTGGTAGCATTCTCAATGATTGACTCACGCTCCCAACGAGGTTCGCTACCTAAAGCTTGCTGATCTAAAACAATGATATCCGGCTCATAGCCAGATTTTTCATTGCTGGTCTTGACAATCGATTCTCTGGGAATTGTCCAAATACCACGCTTATTCATCTGGATGATGGTTAGGAGCAATTCTTCTATCAGGAAACCAGTCACAGTGGAATGCTTTCCCGTCGGTTTTGGCATTTCGACAATCACTCCATCATGCAGTTCATAGCGTACCTCTGAGTTTTCTGGTAGCCACTCGATAAATTCATCAAAAGTTACTTGTTTGGTTAAGACTTGAGCCATAAATTTACACTCGTGCGCTGTAAATTTTTTTTAATTCAAGATTTATCATGCTTATTCCTGATCATTATTCACACAACAACCGCCTCTGCCACAGCACCTTGCATTTTAACGAAAGCATCAATTAAACTTTGCAATTGTTGGTCGGCTTTCAGCACTGCTAAACCCCTTACTGTCACCTTACCAGGAGAATAAACAAAACGCGTTTTCAGATGTTCCGGTAAGTTCGCTGCTAATAAATTCCATGCAGGTTCTTCCATTGGCGTTTCTAAAATAATGTGCTGTTTATTTTCTGGTTTAATGCGGCTAAATCCTAATTTTTTCGCTAGTTGTTTGAGTTCCATTACGCGTAAAAGTTGATTCGCTGGCACGGGTAAAGTACCATAGCGATCGCCCCACTCAGCCGCAATCAATTTTAGCTCTTCTGGAGATTTCGCCGCCGCTACTGCACGATATGCACTCATCTTTTGATCGACATCGGGAATGTAATCTGCGGGAATAAAGGCTGTGAGGTTGAGGTCAATTTGTGTATCATCAACTTTGGGTATTTCTTGACCGCGAATTTCTCGAATTGCTTCTTCTAACATTTCCATATACAAATCAAAACCGATCGCTTCCATTTGACCGGATTGTTCTGCACCTAGTAAGTTACCCACACCCCGAATTTCCATGTCGCGCATGGCTAGTTGATAGCCGGAACCGAGTTGGGTAAATTCCTGAATTGCCCGCAGTCTTTGCCGTGCGGCATCAGATAAAGCCCGTTGTTTGGGGTAAAATAACCATGCATGGGCTTGTATCCCTGCACGTCCCACCCTTCCCCTTAATTGGTATAGTTGCGATAAACCAAATCGATGAGCATCTTCAATTAAGATAGTGTTGACACGGGGAATATCTAAGCCAGATTCAATAATTGTCGTGCAGACAAGAATATCCGCATCACCATTACTAAAGGTGAGCATAGTAGACTCTAACTCGCTTTCATCCATTTGACCGTGAGCGATCGCAAATCTTCCCCCCGGTATCATCTCCCGCAAATTAGCTGTGATCTCTTCAATGCCCTCAACTCGTGGTACTACGTAGAATACTTGTCCTCCCCTGTCTAATTCTTGACGAATGGCACTGCGGACACTTTCCGGGTTGAGGGGTGCTAAATGAGTTTTGATTGGTCTTCTGGTAGGCGGTGGTGTGGTAATTAAACTCATTTCCCGAATCCCTGACAAAGACATATATAAGGTACGGGGAATGGGAGTAGCCGAAAGTGTCAGCACATCAACTTGAGTTTTCAGGCTTTTAATTTTCTCTTTTTGGTTCACCCCAAACCTTTGTTCTTCATCCACCACCAACAGTCCTAAATCGTGGAATGTCACACCTTTACCTAAAAGTTGGTGTGTCCCGACAACTATATCTAATTCACCTGTGGCGAGTCGCTTTTGAATATTGCGGCGTTCTTCCGCACTGCGAAAACGATTAAGTAAGCCGACATTTACCGGGTATGGGGCAAAGCGTTCTTTGAGGGTGTGGTAATGTTGCTGGGTAAGAATGGTAGTAGGGGCTAATAGTGCGACTTGTTTACCGGCGGTAACAGCTTTGAAAATGGCACGAATAGCTACTTCTGTTTTCCCGAAACCCACATCACCACATACTAACCGATCCATTGGGCGATCGCTTTCCATGTCCCGTTTGACATCTTGCACTGCTTTTAGCTGGTCTGTTGTCGGTTGGTAGGGGAAAGAATCTTCCATTTCCTCTTGCCAAGGCATATCTTGAGGATAAGTAAAACCTTGTTGTTTTGACCTGGCTGCATACAGTTTCAGTAAGTCCACCGCTAATTTTTTAATGGCTTTACGGACGCGGTTTTTGGTGTTGTCCCAAGCCTTACCAGTCATTTTGTGCAGTTCTGGTGCTTTATCTCCTGTGCGGCGAAACCGGGATAAAGAACCGACTTGATCGGCGGCAACTCTCAAGATACCGTCAGCATACTGCACCACTATGTAATCACGGGTTTCGTGATTAATCGTTAAGCTTTCTAGCTTGACAAATTTACCAATCCCATGGCTTCTATGAACTACATAATCACCCTGACGTAGCTTGTTCGGGTCTACTTGCTTAGAACTTGCTTGGCGACGCTTGCGGATATAGCCGGGTGTCGCCAAAGAATGCTGTCCATAAAATTCGCGGTCAGTGACGACTACCAACCGATATGTAGGCAGAATAAAACCTTCGAGTTCCGCTAGTCCAGAGTATTTGAGAGCTACAGGTGTATGGTTAATTTGCAGCTTGTCGATCGCTTGATAGTCGCGGGGATTAGGGATAAACTGAGCCGGACAATCGTGTTCTTGGAGTAGAGAAACAGAACGCGAAGGCTGGGCAGAAATTAGCCAAATCGAGAAATTGCGATCGCGCTCTTGTCTCAGTGTTTGTGCTAGTTTACCAAACTGATGTGGTGTCACAGGTAACGCCCGACTAGCCAGATTTATCCCACTATTTTCTTCCGCCAGTTCCGATAAATATACAGTGGGAAATTTATTTACATCCACCAAACATTCATCAAAAGACCGATGAATTTTCGGCAATGTCACAGAAGATTCCTCCCCAATCTCTACACTCCATTGTTCCTCAGCATTTTCCACCCAGCGATCGCTATGAGCATGACACTGTTCTGGTTCATCAACAGCAATCAAGGTGTTTTCTGGTAAGTAATCTAACAGTGAGGCTGGTTTTGCAAATGCCATCCCTAAAAATCTGCGACTACCTTCTAAAAGTGCTGAGTGCTGAGTGCTGAGTCCTGAGTGCTGAGTGCTGAGTGCTGAGTCCTGAGTGCTGAGTCCTGAGTCCTGAGTGCTGAGTCCTGAGTTTAAATCAGCAGTGAGGGCTTGAGATTTTCCATTATTTGCCAGTTTTGTCAAGATAATAGGCGCAAAACTAGTGGGAGTCAGTATCAGCTGCTCAATTTTGTCAAGGGCAGAACGTTGAGTTGCCGCATCAAATTCACGGATTTTCTCGATTTCGTCGCCAAACCACTCCAGTCTGACTGGCATTTCTGAAGAAACAGGGAAAACATCGACAATATCACCGCGCCGACTCCATTGCCCTTCTGTTTCTACCAGTGGTACTCGTTCGTACCCCAAAGTGGTGATTTTTTCGCCGAAGCTATCCAAGTCAAATTCCATCCCCCGCTTCAGAGTGAGACAATAAGGCGTAAAAACCTCTGGTGGTGGTAAATGAGGTTGCAGTGCCCCAGCCGTGGCAACAATTGCCAAGGATTGCTTCGCTCCGGGATGGGAGTTTTCCCCGCTCACCAAATCCGACAAAACTTGCATCTGTCCCCAAATCATCTCAGTTTCGGGGTCAAATGGTTCATAAGGAGATGCTTCGGAGGTGGGGTAAAAATGTACTGTTTGCCATCCCATCACTTCTAACTGGGCATAAGCGCGTCCGGCTTCCTCCAAAGTGGCACAGACTACCAACAAATTTCTTCCTGAGTTTTGCGCTAATGCCGAAGTTACCAGACCTTTGGGTAGGCGAGAGATGCCATTTAACCGCAAATCTTGTTGGCGATTGAGCTTGGAAAGTAATTCAGTGGTGAGAGGCGATCGCGCCAATGCACGCACAATAGAAGAAAATGCCATAAGTTTTACTACAGGAGGAAGTCGTTAAAGATAAGAAAATCTAGAGTCGGTGTATGTTCACTATTTTAAAAGTGTTGAGTAGGGGAATGGGGAATGGGGCATTGAGCATTGGGTATTGGGAAGAAACTTCCTCCCTGCACCCTGCACCTCTGCCTCTTCTGGTCATAGCTAATAGGACTTACGCACAAGTTACGGAAGAATCAAACCGCAGAGGCACAGAGAACACGGAGGAATGAGAGTTAGAGAAGTATTTTGCGTAAGTCCTAGCTAATTATTTGTGTGGAAGAATAATATTTAACTACTATATAGACTTAAAAAATTAAACTACTCCTTTATGTAAGGTTAAAGCATTTATGCCGGCACCTTTAATACTAGATACTAAGAGTTGAGCTACGTTCGCTCTGATAAGCGACAATTCTAAAACATGTCCTCCATCACTTTTGAAGTTTTCATCATCTTGATCCTAGTTATTGCCAACGGTGTATTTTCTATGTCTGAGATGGCAGTTGTCTCGGCACGCAAAGTAAGACTACAACAGCTTGCCAATCAAGGAGATGCCAAGGCACGGGCAGCATTGAAACTAGCGGAGTCTCCAAATCATTTCCTGTCTACAATTCAAATTGGGATTACCCTCATCGGTATTCTTACTGGTGCTTTCGGAGGAGCAACAATTGCCTCACGATTAGCTGTCTATGTGCGGTTGATCCCCTTCTTAGCTCCTTATAGTGAACCAATCTCCTTTGGGATAGTGGTTTTGCTCATTACCTATTTGTCGCTAATTGTCGGCGAACTTGTGCCGAAACGTTTGGCATTAAATAACCCGGAACGAATTGCGTCAATTGTTGCCATTCCCATGCGAGCCTTAGCGGCTCTGGCGGCACCAGTGGTGTATCTCTTAAGTGCTACTACAGATATGATACTGCTAGGATTGGGCATTACACCCTCCATTGAGCCGCAAGTTACTGAGGAAGAAATTAAAATTTTAATTGAACAAGGTACGGAGGCGGGAACCTTTGAGGAAGCAGAGCAAGATATGGTTGAGCGAGTTTTTCGTTTAGGCGATCGCCCTGTTAGCTACTTGATGACACCCCGTCCCGATATAGTTTGGCTGGATTTAGAGGACTCTCCCGAAGAAAACCGCCAGAAGATGGTTGAAAGCGCTTATTCTCGGTATCCAGTTTGTCAGGGAGGACTCGATAATGTACTAGGCGTGATCCCAGTTACCGACTTACTCGCCCGGAGTTTCCGCAATGAACCCCTGGACTTAACAATGGGATTGCGGCAGCCCGTATTTGTGCCTGAAAGTACCCGTGGTTTAAAAGTTTTGGAGTTGTTCAAGCAAACTATTACTCACATGGCCTTGGTTGTAGATGAATACGGTGTAATTCAAGGATTAGTCACGCTTAACGACATTATGAGTGAAATCGTCGGTGATGTTCCTGAAGGGCCTGGAGAGGACGAACCACAAGCCGTGCAACGGGAAGATGGTTCCTGGCTTTTAGATGGGATGTTACCTGTAGAAGAGTTTCTGGAACTTTTCGATATGGAAGAGTGGGAAGTCGAGGAGCGGGGTAGTTATCAAACATTAGGTGGTTTTGTCATCAATCATCTTGGTCGCATCCCTACAGCAGCAGATTATTTTGAATGGCATGGGATGCGGATTGAAGTGATGGATATGGATGGTAACCGTGTTGATAAAGTGCTGGTAATACCAATGCTAGATGAGGTGATAGGTGATAGGTGACAGGGGACAGGGCAGGGCTGTTTCATCCCCTAGGATAGTTAAAATTGCAAGAGTTAGAGAGATAAAAATTGAGCGCAGGCAGACAATTTTAGCCAAGATTTTTTGCGTCTTAAGTTTTAAATACGTGATTTTTCTTTGCGTCTTTGCGCGCCAGTTGCTTCTCTTCGAGACGCTTCGCGAACAAGTCGGCGGAGCCGCCCAACGCACTGGCTTGCCTTTGCGCGAGATTAAATATTGCACACAGCAACGAATGAAACGACCCTGGGGGAAAAGGGGATAAGAAAAATTATTTCTACCTTCCTATTTCCCCATCTCTACCTACGCTCTATTTCTTAAGTCTTGGATAAACGTTTAACCTCAGCACCAGCTAACATTTGATGGGCTTTTGCCAACATTTGGGGAATTTTATCAGCGTGAGGACTGTTGGCAAGAGCTGGCCGCAGGTCTAGTTCATCTAGTCGGTCTGCTTTATTACCAGGGAACCAGTGACTGCCATTACCTAGTAGGTTATAGCGCATTTTGGCATAGTCTACCAAATCGTAGGCGATCGCTAAATTCAATAACCACAAAATCACGGGAATATTTACCTGTCCTGGCGTTTCTTCAAAGGTGGGTAAGTTAGTTTCCCAAGATTTTACCCAGTCTGCTCCTAAAGTAGCGATCGCTTCTGTTTCTAGTCTCTGCAAAATTGCTGGTAAAATTTCATCTGACTGATCCAGCAATGCTAAAGTTTTGAGGTGTTCATCAAAATCTTCGGGTCTTGCTGCTCCCAAACTCAAGGTATGCACTTCTGGATGACTTAGACAGAATAAGTCATTAAACACCATTGGACTCAAGGGAGCGCAAAGATTAACTAATTTTTGCGGTGGTTTATATAGCATCCCTCCTTTATCAGAAGGGCTAATAATAAATACCCCCATATCATGACGGGTAGCTGCTTTAATTGCCTGCCAATTCCATTGATTAATGTAGTACCAATGCAGATTAACATAATCAAATTGGTTAGTATTAATTGCCTGTATAATCAAATCTTTAGATCCGTGGGTAGAAAAGCCAATAAATCTGACTTTTCCCTCTGCTTGTAACTGTTGTGCCACTTCTAAACAGCCACCGGGACGCATACTGTAATCTAATGATTCAGCATGATTGATGCCGTGTAATCCCAATAAATCAACATAATCTAGCTGGAGATTTTGCAATGATTGTGTAAATTTTTGCCGAAATTCCTTCGCATCTGCAACCAATCCAACTTTTGTCTGCACAATTAATTGGTCGCGAGGAAACTGAGGCAATATTCTCCCCAACTGCATTTCCGAAGTACCATAACCGCGAGCAGTTTCAATGTGATTAATACCCACCTTAACTGCTCGTCGAATAGTTGCTTCCAGATTAGCCTGACTATCCGCAGGAATTTCCGACTGAGGAACATCTTGCCATTTAAACTGGTATCTCATACCACCGCAGGAAAACACTGGCATCTGTAATTCTGTACGGCCAAATCTTCTATATAGCATTAGTGGATTTTGGAGTCACTGCTAATCTCAAATCTACAAAAATTTAGGGATACACCTCTCTGTGTTACGCCACTTGCTTTATGCCGGGGAACCCGTCCACCGCAGTGGCTCCTCTGTGCCTCTGTGGTTTAAAAGTAATCTCTTTAACCGTGACTTAAAAATAGCGGCAATTATTTATTCTTTGTGATGATGAAATCTAATTCCTACAAAAATGTCATAAACAAATTCAAAAAAGTCTTTTTTTTGTAATAAACCAGAACTTTGATAACATTCTTTTTCATCCAAAAGTGGCTTCATCACATAATATGCAGGTTGGTAGTTATACCAAGGAATAGAAGGCCACAAATGATGTATTAAGTGGTAGTTTTGTCCCAAAATCAGAATATTCAGAATTTTACCAGGATAAACGCGGGCATTTTTCCAGCGATCGCGTTCCACAAAGGGGCGATGGGGTAAATAGTCAAAAAATAATCCCAACGCTATCCCCACCAAAAAGGCTGGAATAAACCAAAAATTGAGAATGTAACCCAAAAAATGATATTGAATTGAAATATAAAAAATTGTCCCGACAATTAAGCGGCTGATGAACCATTCCAATAGTTCATATTTGCGCCACAGTTGCCGTTGAAAGAAAAATACTTCATGGTACAAAAACCGCACGGCAATTAACCATAACGGCCCCCCGGTAGAAACATAATGATCTGGATCATCTTTAGGGTGATTTACATGGGCGTGATGCTGTAAATGCACCCGTGTAAAGACTGGAAAGGCAAAAGCTAATATTAGGGCGCTACCATGACCTAACATAGCATTAATTACTCGGTTGCGATGGGCTGATTGGTGACAGGCATCATGAATTACTGTGCCAGCGCAATGTAAGGCTAGAGTATTAATGCTAAAGCACAGCCAGTCTGGCCATTGCCAAAGCCAGTAACCAAAGTTAGATAACACCAGCATTGCTACCGTTGTGAAAAACAGCAGTAGTGTGGGATTGAAATCACCAGGAGGCGCTAAAAATTCCTTAGGCGGGACTTTCAGTGACTTCTGTGCCTCCAATGTGAGCATTCGTAACTCCTTTCTGATTCAAACATTACGAATATACGACAAAGATGAGGAAATAATAAACTTTTGTAAGCTTTTGTTTAGCAAGATTTATCTTCATCTTTGCTGATTAGTAGATGAATAGCGCTATGATTCCAGACGAGAGCTAAGTTTTTGCTGACTCAGTAGGGTATGCCAGCCAATCACCGAAGAGTTGATTTAAAAAAATCTCTCTTCAGGAGGATGGAACCAAGATTGGTGTACGATATCTACTCTATCCCACAACTCTCAGGGAGTGATGCGGAAGAGAAAATAAATAATTTCTCATTTCAGATCAAAGTTACTCCCACAGCCCTATTCGTCTTCTGCCTCTCTTGTCATGGATATAGCAGTGACTGAAACCGCAATGCCCCTTAATTTACTATGACTCTCTAGACAGAGATAGCCCACTAGAATCAGCCCTATGCAATTAAGAGATTCTCTACGCCGGACAAAAATTGTTGCTACGATTGGTCCTGCCACTAGCAGCCCAGAAACGCTGAAGGCAATTATTGAAGCGGGTGCAACGACACTGCGGCTAAACTTCTCCCATGGTACTCATGCCGACCATCAGCGTAATATTCGCCTAATTCGGCAAACTGCCTTTGAACTAAATCAGCCAGTGGCAATTCTCCAAGATTTGCAAGGGCCAAAAATTCGCTTGGGTCGATTTGAAAACGGGTCGATTATTTTGGCAAAAGGCGATCGCTTCACCTTGACAAATCGCCCAGTTATCGGTTCACAAGAAATTAGCTGTGTTACCTACGATTATTTGGCCGAAGAAGTCCCCGTAGGTGCAAAAATCCTCCTGGATGATGGCCGAGTAGAAATGCTGGTGGAGGATATTAACCGTGACAAAGGCGATTTACATTGCCGCATCACTGTGCCAGGTAAGTTATCTAACAATAAAGGTGTCAACTTTCCTGGCGTTTACCTGTCGATTAAGGCCATGACCGACAAAGACCGCGAGGATCTAATGTTTGGTCTAGATCAAGGTGTAGACTGGGTAGCTCTTTCCTTTGTCCGCAACCCCCAGGACATGATCGAAATTAAAGAGCTAATTTCTAGTACAGGCAAGCAGGTGCCAGTAATTGCCAAAATCGAAAAGCATGAAGCTATTGAACAAATGGAAGCGGTTCTGGCTTTGTGCGATGGCGTTATGGTTGCTAGAGGTGACTTAGGTGTGGAATTACCTGCTGAGGATGTACCTGTACTGCAAAAGCGGCTAATTGCCACGGCAAATCGCTTGGGAATTCCCATCATTACAGCCACTCAAATGTTGGACAGCATGGTAAACAATCCCCGTCCCACACGTGCTGAAGTATCAGATGTGGCTAATGCGATTTTAGATGGCACGGATGCGGTGATGCTTTCTAATGAAACTGCTGTAGGTAACTACCCAGTGGAAGCAGTGGCAACAATGGCACGGATTGCTGAACGCATGGAGCAGGAGGAAGTCAATCATCCAGCAGTCCGCCCACAAAGAGATGATAGGCGTTCTATTCCTAATGCTATTAGTCAAGCTGTCGGGCAAATTGCTGAACAGTTGGGAGCGGCGGCAATTATGACCCTAACGCAAACAGGAGCAACTGCCCGTAATGTCTCTAAGTTCCGTCCTCACACACCAATTTTGGCGGTGACACCCCATGTGAATGTGGCACGACAGCTACAGATGGTGTGGGGAGTCAAACCGTTGTTGGTACTGGGGTTACCTTCCACTGGACAAACATTTCAAGCTGCTATCAATGTGGCTCAAGAGCATAAGTTTTTGTTTGAGGGTGATTTGGTGGTGATGACTGCTGGCACACTCCAAGGTGTTTCCGGCTCAACGGATTTGGTGAAGGTTGAGGTGGTGACAGCAGTGCTAGGTCAGGGAATTGGACTAGGACAAGGTTCAGTAAGTGGCCGCGCTAGAGTGGCTCACACTGGTATGGAAGTTAGTAATTTTAACCCTGGTGATATTTTGGTTGCACCCCGCACTGGGGCTGATTTTGTCGAGGCGATTCGCAAAGCTGCCGGGATTATTACAGAAGATGAAAGTCTCACGAGTCATGCAGCAGTCATTGGCTTGCGTCTGGGTGTGCCTGTAATTGTGGGGGTAAAGACGGCAACACAGGTAATTCGTGATGGAGCGATTTTGACGCTGGATCTGCAACGGGGTTTAGTTTACTCTGGGGCGGTGGGAACTCCGTAATTTGTAATTATGGATGTTTTAGTAAATAGTTATTGGGGTTGAGTTTCAAATTTAACTTTTTCGTAAATCTGGCGATGGGGAATTTGGCTGTTTGCGGAAGCTAAGGTTAAAATTCCATCTGCATCGTCAGATTCTTTAAATAGCCAGTTACCTTCTGGAGTTTTGCTGAATTGCTCAATATGAATTTGATATTGGTCAATTAATATATATTCTTGGAATTCGGGGATGGAACGGTAATAAGTAAATTTATCTCCTCTATCTCTACTACTAGTAGATTTAGAAAGTACCTCAAAAATAATGCTAGGATTTAGCACTGTGTCAGTGCGTCCTTCTGGGAAGATGGCTTCATCTTTGATGATGAGAATATCCGGATATGTGTATTCTCGGTATCGAGGAATCCATAGGCGGAGGTCACTAGTGTAAACGCGGTAATCTTGTTCTCTGAGGGCAAGACCTAAAGCAATTACTAAGTTGATAATAATTTGGTTGTGATTAATTGAGCCTCCTGTCATTGGTACAATTTCTCCATTACGATATTCGCTGCGATACTCAGCAGTTTCTTCATGTAACAGGTATTCTTCTATAGAATATTGGCGGGGGGGAGTTTGCACAACCATAGGATATCTTTGTGGGGGCTGGAGCAAGATAACTTTAGCCTAACATTCATAAATACCGTGATAAAACTTCGGTGGTAGCAAGTCCGGTTTTTTCCCAAGTAAATTGATTTGCTCTATTGATACCTTGAATGGAAAGGCGCGATCGCAGTTCTAAATCCTCAGCTATCATCTGCATCGCCTCGGTAATTTCTGCGGTGTTGTAGGGATTGATTAAAATAGCTGCATCGCCAGCAACTTCTGGAAGAGAGGAGAGGTTAGAGGTAATTACCGGCGTACCACAAGCCATTGCTTCTAGGACAGGGAAACCAAAACCCTCCCAGAGACTAGGGAAGACAAGAGCGATCGCCTCATTAATAATTTTTGGCAATTCGCTATGAGATACATAGTTGAGAAACTTCACTTGGTGAGTTATCCCCAGTTCTGCAACCTGCGTTTGCAAAGCTGGTGTATAACGCGGATCGATGGGGCCTGCTAGCCATAGTTCGTATTCGCCTCTGTTTGGTAATGCAGCAAAAGCAGCAATTAGGCGATATAGATTCTTATGAGGGTCATGTCGTCCAATGTAGAGGAAATAATTGCAGGTAGGTAGATTGAGAAAACGAAAGTGAGTGCGATCGTGAGCGAGGGGAATGGGGGTAATTTTGTGGGCGGGAATTTGGTAAAAGTCGATAATATCCTTTGCTGTAGCGTGGGAATTACAGATAATGTGTTGGGATTGTTTAAGGACTTGGGGAATATAGTAGCGATGGTATGGTGTCAACGGTGAAAAGCGTTTGGGAAAGCGTAACGGTATTAAGTCGTGAGACATGACGACAAAACGACAGTTACCATAAAGCGGTGCTTCCGGTAGAGGGGAAAACAACAGCCGTGATTTTAGTTGGTGATAGATTTGCGGTAGTTGAAACTGTGTCCAGATCAGGCGATCGCAATGCCCTTTTGTGCCTTGAGCAGGAGTAAGATTATTTGGGACTGGGTAGCAATTAAATTCCGGGTATTTCTGTGCTGTTAATAGAGTGGGTTCTAAAGATTTTAAATAAGGAAAAATATTTTGAGCATAGTTACTAATACCTGTTGGTTGAGGTAAGAGAATGGATAAGTTAATAATTAATTGATGAGAGTCAAAATTATCTAAGAGTTTCATTAAATAATAGTTCTATAAGCCTTTAATGTATCTTTCGCCATTCTTGACCAGGAAAATAATTTCGCTCTTTCTCTACCTTTATTAATTAAATTTTGGCAATATAAAACCCACCTCACTTGTTTTTTATGGAGGTGGTATCATCTACAACCTTTAACATCAAAATCTTTAAGCTACGCCGTTGCTCAATTTTTTGAGGTCATAATCAACCATTAATTCAACCATTTGCTGAAAAGGGTGTTGAGGTTGCCAACCTAGTTTAGTGTTAATTTTATCAATGGAACCAACTAATTGTACTGGTTCATCAGGGCGATAGAATGCGGGGTCTACTGAGACATAATCTTGCCAATTTAAACCAACGCAGTTGAAAGCACACTCAACGAGTTCTCTCACCGAATGAGTTTCACCACTGGCAATAATATAATCGTCTGGTTGTTCTTGTTGTAACATCAGCCACATAGCATAAACAGCATCTTTGGCGTAGCACCAATCACGTCGGGCATCTAAATTGCCTAATTTGAGTTCATTTGCCAAACCGAGTTTGATTTGGGCTGCTGCGTGGGTAATTTTGCGGAAAACAAATTCTGTGCCGCGTCGTGGGGATTCGTGCGTATAAGTAATACCGCAGCAGCCATAGAGGTTGTATTTTTGCCGATAGTTGACAGTCATCCAGTGGGCGTAAGCTTTGGCAACTCCGTAGGGGTTACGGGGACGGAAGGCGGTGCGTTCAGTTTGGGGCGATTCGTCGGGTTGACCAAAAACTTCACTACTCGATGCTTGATAAAATCTTGCATCCGGTTTGCAGCGACGGATTGATTCTAAGAGACGGGAAACACCAAGGGCTGTGTATTCGGCAGTGAGGGCTGGTTGAGTCCAAGATAGGGGGACGTAGCTTTGAGAGGCAAGGTTATAGATTTCATCCGGTTGTGAGTCTGTAATTACGTCCATTAAGGAAGATTGATCGAGAAGGTCACCGGATACAATTTGAACATTATCTGAAAGGTGGCTAATGCGTTCTAAGTTGCTGGTGCTGGAACGGCGGACTAAGCCGAAGACTTGGTAACCTTTTGTGATCAGAAGTTCAGCGAGATAAGAACCATCTTGTCCGGTTAGTCCGGTGATTAGGGCTTTTTTAATTGTCATCTGTATTCAATAATTAATATTCTGGAGCTATGAGTTCTAATGTGGGAAAGTAAGTGCGGTATCGATTAACATCTCTTGTTAACAGCATCATATCCGCGATCGCCGCATGAGCGCCAATATAAAAGTGAGGTAAAGGCGATCGTTTTGTTCCACCTTTTTGGCGATATTGCACAAAGCATTTTCCCGCCAGAAATCCTGCTTCCCAAGGTAAGTCTAAACGGTGAAAAAAAATTTAGAGGTAAGATTGCCTCTAGTTCTTCTATATTGTGAAAGCCAATTGAAACTTCGGCATAAATAATGGGGTTAATGTTAAGTTGAGTCTGTTCAGCATATTTAATTAATTTCTCAGCCGACCAATCAAACCAATTGGCATCTTCTGTGACAACATTAAGAATAATGTTACTGTCAACCAGTATTTCTTTCATTCATCTTGTCTAGTTAGTGCCATTATCTCATCGGTAGTCATTTTGACTGTTGCTTTACCTCGCATCCTTTCTACTAGATTTTGAGCAGAAGTGAAGTGACCTTTAGCTTTTCTTAAGTAAACAGCATCTCCAATAACTTCAAACTCTATTTCCGTATTGGGTAATAGTCCTAGTTTTTCCCGTATTTCTACGGGAATAGTTACTTGTCCTTTAGATGTAATTCTCATAATTTTTGCTGTTAAGTAAGACTTTTCTTACTTTTAGTATTACATGGCTGAACCAGAGAATAAGTGGGACGACATAAATAATTCAAGGTTTGTAGTGAGGACTTTAGTCCTCACTCTATTTCTTGTGGTTGACGCTGCGCTTACTGCACAGCTTTTTGGCAAAAAAGGGCTAAAACCCTGACTACGAACTTATTTTTTTCATGACCTGAAATAGTGTGATATATTCCCGCCAACTTACTTAACAGAGTAGTAAATCTTTAGTGTGTCTTAGTCAGACATCGCCTTAAATACATTAACACCCCGTCAAGTTTTCCTAGTGATACTTGAGGTTTGGCAGCAATCAAAATAATTGCGTACACAATGAGCCGAGTGAATCTGATTGTTTGTACTGCTAGATTTGTATATTTTTCTAATGTTATTAAATAGCTATATGTACTATATTTAATTTTTAAATAAACATTTCTATTCGTAATTGAAGAGGGTTGATGAATCGCACTGAAATGCTTGGTTACTGCAATTACATGACCTTGAAGAGCATAGCGTCTACAAAAATCAAAATCTTCATAGTATAAAAAGTAAGCAGGGTCAAATAAAGGAGCAGCAGAAAATTTCCGTAAATTAATTATTAGGCTACAGCCTGAAACCCAGTCACAAGTAACATAAGATTTATCTATATGTGTTAACAAGTCTTCATGAAGAATTGCACCTGTTCTAGGAATAAAGCGACCACCTGCAAACCAAACTTCACCTTTAGGCGTATAAATAATAGTGCCAAGAATTGATAACTCTGAATGAGAATTAAAAAATATATTAACTTCTGCTAGAAAATTTTTTAGTAAATAAGCATCTGGATTAATTATCCAAATAATTGCTTGCTTATCTTGATGAAAAATATATTGTATACCTAAGTTACAAGCATTACCAAAACCAATATTTTCTTCAGCATGTATAATCTGCACATATTCACTTTGGATCTGGTTAAAATCAGTATCTTCGGGAGAATTATTGATTACTAAGACTTTGTAAGCAATATCTTGATTTGCTGGCAATGAATTGATTAATTTAGTTAAGAGATGCGTCGAATAATAGTTAACTGTTAAAAAGTAAATCATGTCAGTTCAATTTGACAGTCATCACCAATCAAAAACCGTATAGCTTTAGGACGACGGGGGGCAATAGTCAATTGTGCGCGTTGCCCAATGACACTATCAATAATGCGCTGATTAATTCCCACAATTTTCGCACCTTCTAAAATTACGCTGTGTTCTAAATCGGTATCAATCAGCGTTGTATGATTAGCAATGCTACTGTAGGGGCCAATGAAGCAGTTTTCTAAATAACAATTGCTACCAATAACCACTGGCCCGCGAATTGTACAATTGATGATTTGAGAATTAGTCCCAATTTGGACTCGCCCAATAATCTGACTTTTGGGATCTACTTCGCCTAAATTAGATGTTTTTAAACAAGTATCGAGAATCAAACGGTTAGCTTCTAGTAAATCATCTTTTTTACCAGTATCTAGCCACCAACCATATAGCTTACAGGCTACAACTTGTTTCTGTTGGTCTATTAAACATTGAATAGCATCGGTGATTTCTAACTCGCCTCTCTTTGAAGGTTGGATCAGAGAAATGGCATCATGGATAATAGGGGAAAAGAAATAAACCCCTACCAATGCTAAATTTGATGGGGGCACTTTGGGTTTTTCAATTAATTCTAATACCCGCCCTGTATCATCTACCTTAGCTACACCAAAAGCGCTAGGATTAACAACTTCACGCAGCAGAATTAATGCTTCTGGTTGTTGTTGGATAAATTCTTGTAAAAAGTAGCTTAAATCACCTTGTTGAATCAGGTTATCACCCAAATACATAATAAAGGGTGAATCTGCTAAAAAAGGACGAGCGACTGTAACAGCATGAGCTAGACCGGCTGGCTGGTCTTGTAAAATGTAAGTGATTTTAGCTCCAAATAGTTCGCCATTTCCAGTTTTGCTTTGTACCTCTGCGCCTGTTTCTGGACTGATAATGATACCAATATCAGTAATACCCGCAGCAACCATCTCTTCAATCCCATACCACAAAATTGGTTTATTGGCAACTGGAACGAGTTGTTTTGCGCCTGTATAGGTGAGTGGGCGTAAGCGTGTACCTTTACCGCCGGAGAGAATCAGTGCTTTCATAGTGATTAAGATTTAGAGAACCAGTCTTTGAGCATTAATCTCAGTCTTTGTCGCCAGTGGGGGGGGTAAGTTCCTAAAACTTGTGATATCTTCCCACAAGCCAGGACAGGATAAGCAGGGCGACGGGCTAAGGTGGGATATTCGGCGGTGGTGATGGGGATAATTTTTTGGGCTGTGAGGGGAAAGCCTAACTGTTGGGCTTCTTCAAAAATCGCCACGGCAAAATCGTACCAGCTAATAACACCACTATTGGTATAGTGATATGTACCAGCAATTTCTGGTGTTAATTGGGGTATCATCTGGGCGATAACATCAGCTATATCTTGCGCCCATGTGGGACTACCAATTTGATCAGTAACTACACCAATTTCTGGGCGTTCTTTACCTAGTCGCAGCATGGTTTTGACAAAGTTACTTTTGCCAAACGTGCCGTAAACCCAAGCTGTGCGAAGAATAATATGATGGGGATGAGTTTGTCCAATTGCTATTTCTCCCGCTAGTTTGGTTTTACCGTAAATACCTAAAGGGTTGGTTGCATCAGTTTCTTGGTATGGGCGACTTTGCTGTCCATCAAATACGTAATCTGTGGACAAGTGAATTAAAAAACAGCCGAGTTCTTGGCTGGCTTCGGCGATAATTTGGGGGGCTGTAGCATTGATAGCTGTTGCTAGTTCGGGTTCGGTTTCGGCTTTGTCTACAGCAGTGTAAGCGGCGGCGTTAATGATTATTTGTGGTTGGATTTCTCTGATGATTTGACGCAGGCGATCGGGTTGAGTTAGGTCTATTTCGGGGCGTGCAAGTGGGATGATTTTATGATTGGGTGCAAGGATTTTTTCTAATTCTTGACCTACTTGACCATTACTACCCAGTAGTAAAATTGATTCACTCATATACTTTTGCAGTTCTAAATGGCTGACCGTTGCTATCTTTAGCTGATAATATTGGTTGTTCTGTGATCGGCCAATCTATAGCTAAATCTGGATCATTCCATAGAATAGTGCGATCGCCTTGAGGTGCGTAATAATCTGTAGTTTTGTAAATAACTTCAGCAACTTCTGATAGCACGAGAAAACCGTGAGCGAAGCCTGGTGGTATCCACAGTTGATGTTTGTTCTCAGCACTGAGTTCATAACCTACCCATTGTCCGAAGGTAGGGGAGTTTTTTCTAATGTCTACGGCTACGTCAAAGATGGTACCAACAATGGCACGAACGAGTTTACCTTGGGGTTGGATAATTTGGTAGTGCAGTCCGCGTAGGACATTTTGCTGGGAAGCCGAGTGGTTGTCTTGGACGAAGTTAACGGTAATACCCAACTTGTCTACAAATTTTTGGTGATTGTACGATTCCAAGAAAAAACCACGTGAGTCAGTGAATACTTGCGGTTCGATGAGATAAACTTCAGGGATTTCAGTGGGTATAACTTTCACGGAGTTGATGCTACTGGTATTGGCAAGAATAATTTAGCACATAACATTTCTCCACGTGTGAGCTTCAGCAAAGCGGCTTAAATGCTTGACATTTGTAGTTGCGATTACAACGTAACGACCAGGAAATTCTTGTTTAAGTTCTTGCCACTGGCTACAGATAATAATGTCAATATCAAGGCTTTTGTTGTCTGCTGTTGGGATACCTTGACTACGAGCAGATGCCCAAAGCGAGGAGGCTTGTATTAATAATGAAGAAGAAACAGGTAAGAAATCAATTATTTCTCTGATGTTATTTAAATTTTCTATATTTTTAAGATGAGGTTTACGCTTAGTTTCTAAAATTAGGCTTCTTCTTACTTCATAATCACATAAATCTGACGAACACACATACACACCTTGAGAAAGCAAGCTGTATAACCACTGCTCACAATCACTTGTTTCACCACCTTTATTGGGATTTACAAGTATTCCTAGTACACCGGAGTCAATCAAAACAATCATGATTGTGAATATAACTTTTGTCCTGGTGGTCTTTGTGCATCAACTATTTGCTTAAATTCTTCAAAAAGTTCTTCCCGTTCTCTGGCTTCTTCCTCAGACATATTGTGATGTTTTTCTATACGTTTAGCTAAAAGTGCGATCGCTTTTTGGTTTTTCTGTATTTGCTGCTCTTTATCCCATCCTGATTGACTAAAGTTTCCTGTTTTCCCTTTATCTAATTCCAAAATTTTTTTCAAACTTTGAACATCTGATACTTCTAAGTTAATAGGATTAGGATATCCTTCTAAAATTAGTTGATAATTACTATTGCTATCTGGAATAAGAGCAATAAAACGAGCTATATCTAGTATTTTGCCGCTAGGTAGTTCTACTGTTGTGTTCATGAACAATATTTTATAGTAGTTACATATATATTTTACTGATTTGACTACTAAATTTTGTCAGTCAAACCCAAGAAAAAAATAGTACGAAAGTTAACTTATTAGTTCGCCTTGAGGTGCGTAGTAATCTGTAGTTTTGTAAATAACTTCAGCAACTTCTGATAGCACGAGAAAACCGTGAGCAAAGCCTGGTGGTATCCACAGTTGGTGTTTGTTCTCAGCGCTGAGTTCATAACCTACCCATTGTCCGAAGGTGGGAGAACTTTTTCTAATATCTACAGCTACGTCAAAAATCTACCAACAACAGCACGGACAAGTTTACCTTGAGGTTGGATAATTTGGTAGTGCAGACCCCTGAGGACATTTTGCTGGGAAGCTGAGTGGTTGTCTTGGACGAAGTTGACAGTGATACCCAGTTTGTCTGTGAATTTTAGATGCACGTAAGGTGTGCAAGCGTAACGCACCCTAGATTACTTAATTTTTTTCAGAAATAAAACCGGATTCCTATGTGTTGTATTTTTATTTGTTCATCCAATAAGTCTAAATTGTTTTAGAAAAATATCAAAACACACAAAATCTAAAACACGGACACATTTTTTAATATTTTAATGTCATCCGTGTTTAAAAGTAATAATTAAGTTATTTTCTCCCACTAGCTAGATAATTCTGTATATCATGCCAATAGATTAATACACCCTCGCTACCTCCTTCATTAAAATAATGACCATGAGGACCTGGATTTTCTTTTAAGTTCAGAAATCCTCCTTTCTCCGGCTTATCACCAATGAAATTAACCTTGATTTTATCGCCCCAACAATCGTGAATTGCTTTATCTACTAAAACATCAGTTAATCCAGAATTTTCTAAATATCTTAGACTATAGTCATGAAAAATTATAGCCGCAGGTTTATTCTTCATGCTTTCTACAGCTTTGATATCAGCTATTACTCCGCTATAACGATGATCTCCATCTATCACTAACAATGACGGTTTTCTATCACCTATCCGAGTATCAATAAACTGTTGCAAAGTCCCAGTAAAAAATTCTACATTTCTTTCAAGATCCTGCTTTTGCAATAATTGTTTTGTGGTTCTAATCATCTCAGGGTCAATATCTATGACGATTAGAGTTTTCTTAATTTCTTGTAACAAAAAAGATAGTTGGGCCGTAAGTCCCCCTTTATAACAACCTACTTCAATCACACAATCATTTTCATTTTTATCGCCTATATCTTGTAGAATACGAGCAACATCGTTTTGATATTTAGTCGATGTATGTGACCAATTACCTGACTCCTGAATTGCTTGAATCAAATTATCTAGAGTTTGCATTTTAAATCTCCTTCATTAATAATCTACTGGAAAGATATAACCCATCCAAATACTGCGGATAGGTTGTCTTTTCTCTAATTATTTCATTTTAACTTTCTTAATCATATAAATTTATTCTATTTTTTGTGTGCTGGCGAAAAAATCAAGATAAGTATCAGCAACTATATCAGAGGCAAAGAGATTATTAAATACATAAGTAGTATTCATTTTATGCAAATTTAATAATTCTTCATTATTTATGTAAAGCAACATTGCCGCAATTAGTTGATCTTGATTAACTTCTCCTGAAGGTTGAAGCGGTACAATGATTCCAGCATCTTTACCGTCCAAAGAAATCATTTCTGCAATTGAACCTTTGTCTGTTGCAATTGTGGGTTTACTGCAAGCAAGATATTCTATAATTGTTGATGGTAATGATTCGGATATAAAACGTGTTGGCAGTAAACCCACATCACAAAATGCAATGATTTCTGTAGGATATTGTACTTCTTTTCTAAATTCTATCTCGGCAATATCTTGGTAGCTTAATTGCAAATGTTGAGCATAGTCGCTGTATCCTATGAGGATTAGCTTTGCAGTTTTGTGATCACGTTTTTCTGGTGGTAATTGATTAATAAATATAATTGATTTAATCGCTTCTTCCCAACCTTTCTCAGGAATAGCACGGGAACAGAGACAGAAAATAAAATCTCCTGTTTGACGATGAACTATAGATGAAGATGGAATGTGAAGATCATCTTTACTCAAACCGTTAAATAGTTGCTTAACGTGTTTTGGTAGGGCAATATTCTGCTTTTGAAAACATTTAATGTTGCGCTCGGTAGAATAGCATATACCTGTCGCAGACTGCATTAAAGGACGAATCAATTGTTTAAACTCTACATCCCAACATGGATTTGCTAAAAGTCCCTCATAGCATCCATGCATTCGGATAAACCACGGAAGTTCTAATTCTTGATTTAATTTATAAACAAAGCGGTCTGCCCACCAAACGTGAGATAAAATAACATCTATCTGGTGCAGGCGGATCAAATCGCGGACTACCTGCAAACGTAATTCGCCTTCAGAAATTTGACTAGGATTGTTGAGTGGTTGTTCTTGGCAGTTTGACCAAGAGTTTGGCTCTAGAGAACCCTCAAGGAAGACTACACTTTTATCTACTAAACCGATAATGTCATGGCTATATAAGTCAGGTCTGGCGTTACAGAGAAAAACTCGGTTTTTCTTGGCAAATTCATTAGCCAAGCGGATACCTGCAATTTGCCCACCACCAACTTCAGCATCACCAATTACAACTAATATGTTCAGTTTATTTGGTAGCGCAGAATATTCATGATGCAAGATTTTTTGAATACGTTCTATGTTGGGTTGAAGATTTTCATTCTGAGTAAATTTAGGTCTATATACTTTTTTGCGAATTGCTAAATCATAATACTCATATATTGTTCTTCCCAAGCTTTCGGAGATCCGATTCAAAGATATTTTAGTTGTCTCATATATTTCTGCTTTAACTTCCAAAATTTCTTGTATACCTTTTTCCTGTGATTCTATTTTATTGGTGACAGTCTCTAAATGCCTACGGTGAAAATTCAGGGTCTCTGAGACAAATGCTATCTTTCCTTGCTTTAATAAGCTGATATAAAAAAACCAATCACCTGTGAACCGAAATGAAGCCAGTTTTGCGGTAAAACTAGAAGACTTGGGTTTGCGAAACACAACTGCGCTAGCATTGGGAATGGTATTTTTTAAGCTGAGAATATCTTGGATTTCTGTGATTCCTTCATTAAAATATGATGTTTGCCATTTTTCGAGAGAAATATCGTTGGTGTAGAAAAGATAATTTGGTGCGAACAATTGATTATGCTCACCCACAGGTGCTGATTGAGAGTAAGCCAGTACGATATCTGGATCAAAGAAAGTAGATACTAATTTTTCCAGAAATTTTGACTCACAGTAATCATCAGCTTCAGCAATCCAAATTAAATCGCCACTACAAGCTTCTAAACCTTTAATCCACTGCTTAAATGGACTACCACTATTTTCTGTATTTTCAATAAATTTGAAATAAATATGCGATTTTTCGGCGATTTTTCGGGCTTTCTCTAAACTGTCGTCTTGGGAAGCATCATCTAAAAAAATAATTTCATCTGGCTTAAGAGTTTGGCTTAAAATTGTTTGCAGACGTTGCTCTATATATTGACTATAATTATAGTTAGGAACGATTACTGAAATTTTAAATTGTTGTGATGGGCAGTAATTAAAGTCACTTTTGAAGATGTTAACAATTTGCTCAGAAAATCGATTCCACGTCAGATGCTGCTCAATTAAATTCTTGGCATTTAATGATATTTTTTCTCGACGTTCTTGATCTGAAACCAGAGAGATAATTTCTTGCACCATTGCATCGACGTTGAGATATTCTACAGATACTCCACACTCGTTAGGATAAATTTCTGTAGCACCACCGCCTCCTTCAAAAGCTATGACTGGTAGACCACAACTCATGGCTTCTAGATTAACCAGTGGGAAGGGATCTTCACGTGATGTCAATAAAAATATATCCGCGCCAGCAAAATAATTTGATGTATCATTTCTTGGTCCTGCGAAAATAATCTGGTTTTCTATACCCATGACTTTTGTGTCATGAAGTAACCAATTGCGGAAAATATCATCGTAGCATTTACCAATCCAGATAAACCAAATGTTAGTAACATTACCCGAATTTAGCACTCGTTTTGCCACCTGAACAAACAGATCGCTTCCTTTACGCATATCAACTGTGCCACAGCCCAAAATGATCAAAGCATCATTTGGCAAGCTAAACTCTTGCCTGAGTTTTTTTCTAGCATTTTCAGGATCGATGTGGGCAAAGTTTTTGGCGGGTGCAGCATAAACTGTTGAAAATAGCTGCTGATCTACTCCATAATATTTCGCAAGTGAAGATTTGACAAACTCAGAAACAACAATAGTTTTTCGGGAATGTTTGATAATCTTTTCAAAACTTGGTTTGCCTTCTAAGTATGTTTCAATAGATGTTGGCAATTCGTGTAACCAAGCCAAAACAGGAATTTTGTTTTCATCACAAGCTTTATTGATGTGGGAGATGGCGGCTGTGTTACATATCGCAACGCTACTGTGAGAGAATTGACGGAAACTAGAGAGAACATCTTGCAAAATCTGGTCTTTGTAAAGATTAGATTTTGCCAGTTTGCTTAAGTTTAACGTGGGAGCATACTTAGCAAATTCTTCTTCCATTTCTTCTCCACGATCTAAAATAACCCAGCAATCAAAATCCGGTTGATTTACTAATTCTTTCAACAGCATTAGTAAGCAAATTGGCGCGCCTGTGCGGGTGGCATCATGAGAGATTAATAATATTTTAAAGTGTTTACAACCTTGCGGTTTATGTTTAATTAGCTGTTGCCAAGGTAGTTCTAAAAAGTCGGATTTCGTTTGTTGTTGAGGTGGCGAAGATGAGATGACTTCTAAAAAGCCATATTTACACACCTTGGCTATTGCATAACCAATACCTCTGGTTTTTAAGATGGTTGATAAAAATTTTACTTTGACGATTAATTTCTTAAAAAAAAACTTGCTATTTTGTGACGTATTATTTTTATCTAGACCAAATAACCCTTTTATTTTAAACCATAGCTTTCGCATTTTCCAAAACTTGCTGGTTTCCATTGCGGCGATAGTGATCTGCGATCGCTCCAATTGTGCTTGAGTTTGCTGTAGTTGAGATTGCGATCGCTCTAGTTCAGTCTGTGTTTGTTGCATTTGGAACTGCGATCGCTCGAATTCTGTCTGTGTTTGTTGCATTTGGAACTGCGATCGCTCGAATTCTGTCTGTGTTTGTTGTAGCTGAAACTGCGATCGCTCGAATTCCGTTTCGGTTTGTTGTAGTTGGAACTGCGATCGCGCTAACTCTGTTTCAGTTTGTTGCAGTTGAGATTGTAACCGCGCTAACTCCGCCTCAGTTTGCTGTATTTGCAACTGAGATCGCTCTAATTCTCTTTTGGAATGATTACTAATTTTGTAAACATCAAGCCAATCTTGTAGCATCCAGTCTCTAAAAGAAATGTCAGTTTCCAACACATTTAAATTCACTGACTGGTATTTTATATCAGCTAGATTGTTCAAATCATTATATAATTCCACTGCTTCTGGAAAAAACTTTTTAATTAGCATCTGCCTGTGAGAGTTTGATGCTAAATTTTTCATCAATGATTTATCTACAATACCTTCATTAGGCTCATTCAGTTTGATGCCAAATTTCTGTTCACATAATTTTGAAATAACAGTATGGTTAGCAATTATAGTATCAGTATTTAATAAAATAGTTTGCTCTGGAAACTGATGATAAAAATTTAGGATAATGTGGTTATAGTGCATCCAAATTTGTAAAGCATATTTAGGATTACTAGAAAATATTACATCTCCCCGACGATATAAAGAATCGACTACTTCCCAAGGTGATCTAAATGTAAATATAAAATATGCTTGCGGTAGTAAATTTCTCCAAAAATCCAGGAAAAGAGTGGTACGTGGGTCTTTCCATCCCCAACAATTTGTTGTTGAGTTTTCTGCTATTATTATTTTTGCTTTATCAAGCAATTGCTGTGGTGTCTGAATATTGTTTTGTATTGTCCATCCTTCCTGACTAATACCTTGAGAACGCAAAGCATATTCATGAAAACCTACAAAATCTAGGTTTTCAAAATGACCTTTTGGGTTACTATGAGCTGCACCCATCAATCTTTCACCTATATGCACTCCCGCACTTTGCATCAATGATGCGGTGAGAGAAGTTCCAGAACGATGCATTCCCGTAATTATGAAAATAGCAGATTTGTTCTCTTGATTTATCATAAGTTCCTTTCGTAATTAATGAATTATTTTAATTAATATCAATAAGTTTTAAATGATGCAGATATTTCAGTATTTTTTCCACTGATTGATTGACATCTTCCTCATAAGTTTTAAGCACAATATCAGGACTTACAGGAGTTTCATATGGTGAAGAAATTCCTGTGAATTCGGTAATTTCACCAGATATAGCTCTCTGATATAAACCTTTGGGATCTCTTTTTATGCACTCTTCTAAAGGACAATCTACATAAATTTCTATGAATTTTCCTAATGATTGTCTTAGCTTATCTCTTGTAGCATTGAAAGGAGAAATTAAAGCAACAATTGTATTAATATTATGTTTATTTAACAAACTACAAAGATAGCCAACTCTCAAGACGTTAGTTTCTCTATCTTTAGGAGAAAAACCTAAATCACTAGATAAATGCTTGCGAATTACATCTCCATCTAAGACCTCACAGGATACAGATAAATTATTTAAAGCTTTTGATAGTTCTGTAGCAATTGTAGATTTACCTGCTCCAGACAGACCTGTCAACCAACAAGTAAAACCTGGACTTACCAAGGTTTGATTTGGCTTTGTAACCTGATTTTCCATAGTTATTTTATTGATGATGCTGACTTTGAATTTTGGTTATTCTTAGCAAAAGAGATATCAGGCTCTATACAAAAATCTATTATTCCTGTTGCCAAATTATCATCTTCTGGTTGAACTCGAAACATAGCAATATCTATATGTCTATCAAGGAATTGCTCACTACCATCTACATTTCCCACAACACCTGCATTTAAAAAATATACTCCAGGCTGAAGTAAACAGTTGAATTTAAATTCAACTTCCACAATTGCGCCTTTATCTAAATATTCTATTGGTTGACATGTAGTATGAGAAACTGCTCCTCCTAGCTCCAAACCACTTACAGTTTTAATTAACATTCCGAATCTAACTCGATAAGCTGTATTAATAAAACTAACTTGATACTTGTATATATATTTATGTCTTGCACACAGAATATTAACTAACTTACCATCTAACGTTGTGATATGTGAATTTTCTATCTTAGCTCCACGAGATATATAAGATATTGTACTTTTGGGTATTAAATTGGGGTCATATTGACTAAGAGATTCTTGTTTTTTAGTTTCCTGATGATTTTGTTTTTCTTCAATACCATGAATAATAGATAAATTTTTTTCTTCATGAACAGAATGATAATTATTCAAATCACGAATTTCTTGCTTAAGTCTTTCTAGCTGGTCAGTTGGTGCGTATATGAGCTTTTGATACTTTGATACTACAATTTTTGGAGAGGCAGAAAGCAAAAGTTCTCCATGATGCATTAAAATTGCAGACTTGCATAGTTCCACAATGGAGGATGCTGAATGAGAAACAAATAAAATTGTTCCTCCTTGTTCTTGAATTGATTGAATTCTAGCAAAGCATTTACGTTGGAAAGCTTCGTCTCCAACAGAAAGAGCTTCATCAACAATCAAAATATCAGGAGTAGTGCTTGTTGCCACAGCAAATGCTAACCTAACAAACATACCGCTAGAATATGTCTTCACAGGTTGGTCAATAAAATCTCCAATATCTGCAAACGCAACAATATCATCAAATTTAGCAATAATTTCTTCTTTTTTAAGTCCTAGTAATTGAGCATTAAAAAATATATTTTGCCTACCAGTAAACTCTAAATTAAAACCACTACCTAATTCTAATAATGCTGCGACTCGACCGTTAATTTGAATATCCCCGGTTGTAGGTGTAAGTGTCCCCGCAATAATTTGCAGTAGGGTACTTTTCCCAGAACCGTTTTTTCCCACAATTCCTATTGTCTGTCCTTTGTAAATATCAAAACTAATATCTTGCAGTGCCCAAAACGTATCTGCTCTACTTTTTCCAGGTAGCAAAATTTCCTTGAGCCTATCTACCGGACGAGCATATCGCTTGTAGCATTTCGAGATATTTTTCAGTGAAATTGCAATCTCCTCACCCATACCACAACACACTTACAAATAACACATCATCACACACTGCATATTTCACATTACCACTAGGCTGATTTCAGACTATTTGGACAGTGAAACTTTCTACAACACATCTGCAAAAGCCGGACGTAATCGCTTATAAACCGCAAATCCACAACAAAATATCACTACTGCGATCACACTAGCAACTCCCCATTCCCCCCAATGCTGCACCTCCCCAACTAAAATTAAATCACGATAAACTTCGGCGATCGCCGTCAAGGGATTTAACCAAAATACCCAATTACGCCAGGCTTCGGGAATTGCTGAGGCAGGATAAATAATTGGTGTTAAATACATCCAAATATTTAAAACTACTCCCAGTGTCTGCGGGATATCACGCAAAAAGACCGTTAATCCAGCAGCCAAATAACCCAAACCTGCCGTTAACAACAACTGCGTTAACCAGACTAAGGGTAACAGCGCTAACGTAGTATGTAAAGTATGAGCTTGTATCGCCACAAAAAAAATCAACGCCATTAAGCCAAAAGAACTTTCGATAAACGTTGATAAAATTGGCACTAAGGGCAACAAAGCCAAGGGAAATACCACCTTTTTGACTAAATTTGGCTGTCCTACCACTGAACCAGCAGACTGCATTAGTCCACCTGAAAAAGCAATCCAGGGAAGCAAACCAGCAAATAGCCACAATCCAAAAGTGAAATTACTTTCTGGCAGACTTGTAAGAGTTAGCTTAACTCTTAACACAATCGAAAATACATAGGTGTAAATCAGTAATTGTGATAGCTGATTTACCAAAGGCCAAAAATTGCCCAGAATAGAACCTTTGTACCGCGCTTCTAAGTCTCGCCGTACTAGAGTTCTGAGTAAATCGAACTTAGCCCATAACTGCTCATTTATTGGCAGGATACGTCTCAGTGTCCCAGCCTTACGTACAGCGCGCCGCATTATTCGCACCAATTTCTACTCCTCATTACCCACACACTTAATTGCCATCAATGAAGCTGACTATTTTATGAAAGTTCCCTTAGGTGATTTTTGGTATAAATCATAGATAGTATAGAGTATTTTAATTGCTAGTTATCTGCGTGATTATACAATGAATCAACTATATCTAAATATATTGGCTTAACTTAAACTATCAGGGTCAATTCCTTGCGATCGCAAATACTCAGCCAGTCGTTCAGCCCGTTGGCGTTCCTGTTCAGCCCGTTGGCATTCTTGTTCAGCCCGTTGGCGTTCTTGTTCAGCCCGTTGACGTTCTTGTTCAGCCCGTTGGCGTTCCTGTTCAGCCCGTTGACGTTCTTGTTGTAATTGTGCTGATAATTCCGTAGGTATGAGTAATTTATCACCAGTATCTAACCTATAGAATCCCAGTAACTCCCCCTCAACTATCACCCTTAATGCCAAAGGTTGACAGATTCCATCCTTAATTAATTGATAAGTTTCCCCCTCTAATCTATATCCCCGTAACTTTTCTGGAATCCATTCTCCTTTGGGGTCAAATAACCAGTATTCTAAAATTCCTAACTGTTCATAAAGGTTTTTCTTTTGCTCTTGGTCTTGTTGTTGAGTTCCTTGAGAAGTCATTTCAAATACTACCTGGGGAACTTGACCTTCCTCCCAAACTTTATAGCTATCCCGACCCCCAGGCGGCACATCAAAAATTACCATGACATCTGGGGCAACTCTTAATTTGGGAAAACCCTGAGCATAGTAGAGAAATTGGTTAGCGAGGACTGTGGCTTGTCTACCTGCTAGATATTGTTTTATTACTTCTAGGGTAGTCAGAATTGCGTAGAGATGGGTATAGGTTTCTGCCAAAGGTTCACCGTCTGCACTAGGATATTCAATATGCGGATTGACTAATTTTATGGTGGTGGTCATAGCTGCTTCATATTAAGGTAGGTTGTCTGGATCTATTCCTTGCGAGCGCAAATACTCAGCCAGCCGTTCAGCCCGTTGGCGTTCCTGTTCAGCCCGTTGGCGTTCTTGTTCAACTTCCTCTTTTGGGGTTAGCACCCAACCTTCTGCATTGTACCAACGCAACCATAAACCGTTTGTCTGCTGATAAGTTCCTTGCCAAAGACCCAATCCTAGTTCTATCTCTGCCAACCAAAATCGGTTTTCTGCTAGAGATATTGCCTCGTAATGAGCGCCAATGAGTCGAAACACACGCAAGTTATTTTCGTAGCGGTCATAGACAACGTAGTAGGGGACCCGCAGAATACGTTCATAAACTTCCCATTTAGTTGGGGGTTTGTTTACTTCTCGTAGTGTTTTCCCTAAATCTTCTAGTTCTGTACCTGGTGAAAGTAGTTCCACTACTAAAAATGGTGCAACTCCCTCTTGCCAAATCACATAACTTAAACGTAAGTCTTGTTGTTGACTAGCACTTGGTACTCCCAAAACCATGTACCAATCTGGGCGCTTATACCACAAAGTATGGCGGGGGTCATAGTAAAGGTTTAAGTCGCTAGCAAGTAAAATTTCTTCAGATGAATAGTTAGCAGGCTGACAAGTCTCACTGAGTAAATCTGCCTGAATGCAATGAAATTCGTCCGGCAAGCCTGATTCTCCCACTAATTCACTGGGTAAATCATACATTGTGGGCATGGTTTTTTGTGGGGAAAGGGGTGGATCAGGTTGATACATGATTGCTACCTCAACAATATTAAAAGCAGGTTTTTCCTTAACTTAAACTATCAGGGTCAATTCCTAAAGAACGCAAATGTTCTGCCAATTTTTCTGCGCGTTGTCGTTCTTGATCTGCGCGTTGTCGCTCTTGTTCAGCCCGTTGGCGTTCTTGTTCTGCCAATTCTGCTAGCTCCGTGGGTATCAATAATTTATCCCCCGTATCTAATCGATAAAATCGCAAAAGTTCTTTTTCTACTGCTACCCGCAATCCCAAAGGTTGACATAAACCATCAGTAAGCGGTTGATAAATTTCATCTTGTAAACGATACCCTTGCAATTTTTCTTTGACCCATTCTCCCTTCGGGTCAAATAACCAGTATTCGAAAATTCCTAACTGTTCATACAATAGTTTCTTTTGCTCTTGATCCTGCTTTTGAGTCGCTTTACTGGTGATTTCAAAGACTACTTGCGGAACTTGACCTTCTTCCCAGACTTTATAGTTATCTCTACCTCCAGGAGGCACATCAAAAATTACCATCACATCTGGTGCAACTCTTAATTTGGGAAACCCTTGAGCATAATAGAGAAATTGATTTGCTAGTACCGTTGCTTGTCTGCCTGCTAGGTACTGCTGCAAAACTTCCAACGTCGTTAAAATTGCATACAGATGTAAATACGTTTCTGCCACAGGCTCTCCATCAGAACTAGGATATGCAATGGTTTTATCTGCTAAATTGATGGTTGTAGTCATCAGCTTTTCCCTAATCAAGCAAATTATCTGCCAGTTGTGGCGATCGCATTTTAATTCGTAAATAACCTCAGACTCTATCCCCTTGTCCCCTCATCCTCATCTTCCCCCAAATCTATGACCGATGCGACACCGATTCGGCTAAACTGAGACTTGGTTTATTGCATTGTGACTAGGCATGGAAATCGGACAAAAGGTTAAAGTTTTTCGTCTGCGCGATCGCGTATCTGCCCCTATTGTGAAAAAACTCGGACAAATAGGCATTATCCAAGGCTACAAAGTCACCGATGGTGGCGGGATTGGTGTAGTGGTACTGTTTGATGACAATTCTTCCACTTGGTTTTTTGACGATGAAATCAAACTTGTGTAATAGAAAGAACTCAACGCGGAAGCTAAGAGTATTTGCCTAGTGCTAAGTTGGAGTTGAACAGATCAGAGGTAATTGAGAATCAAGTAATGTCCCTGATATTGACATTTTTGGGCAAAGGCGGTGTAGCTCGTACCAAAATTGCGATCGCCGCCGCCAAATTATTGGCAAGCCAAGGCAAGCGTGTACTTCTAGCAGGGTTGGCAGAACCAGTATTACCCATCCTACTGGATCACACCCTGACTGCCGACCCCCAAGAAATTGCTCCTAATTTACAAGTTGTGCAGTTGCAATCATCTGTATTGTTAGAACGCAACTGGGAAGAAGTGAAAAAACTGGAGGCGCAATACCTCCGCACGCCCATCTTCAAAGATGTTTATGGTCAAGAACTGGTAGTATTACCGGGGATGGACAACGCCCTGGCCTTGAATGCGATCCGCGAATATGATGCCAGTGGCAAATATGACGCGATTATCTACGATGGTACAGGTGATTCCTTTACCCTGCGGATGTTGGGGATGCCAGAATCTCTCAGTTGGTATGTGCGGCGATTTCGGCAATTATTTGTTAACTCTGATTTAGGGAAAACTATTGCGGAATCGCCCTTGATTCAACCTTTAATTAGCGGCTTTTTTAACGTTAACTGGACAGCAGATAACTTTGCAGGGCCCACCAATCAAGTCAATAATTTTTTAGACAAAGGAAAAGCCGCTCTGACTGATCCTAGTCGCATTGCTGCTTTCTTAGTGAGTACAGTAGACCCTGTAGAAGTAGCAAGTTCCCGTTATTTGTGGGGAAGTGCCCAGCAAATCGGTTTAACTGTTGGTGGTGTAATTTTGGTGTCATCTGAGTCAAACGTTAACCTTGCCGACGAATTTACACCTCTTCCTGTAAGTGTTGTTCCTGATCCTCCCACAGGCGAATGGCAACCTTTGATAGATGCTCTACCCAACTTTGGAGAACAAGCACTACAGGCTCCCAAACCAATAGAAATTGACATCCACAACCGTCAGGTACGCTTATTTTTACCGGGATTTGATAAAAAGCAAGTCAAACTCACCCAGTATGGCCCAGAAGTTACAGTAGAAGCAGGAGACCAGAGGCGTAATCTCTTTCTACCCCCAGCACTAACTGGTAGACAGGTGACTGGAGCAAAATTTCAGAATAATTATTTGATAATTTCTTTTTAAGTACCAGGGGCTAGGGATTAGGGGCTAGAGGCTAGAGGCTAGAGTAGAGTTTGCCATCAGGCCAATGCCCTATACCCAATGCCCCATTCGCCATTCATAAGTAAGTCTTATGTCAGAATCATCCCCCATTAATCCCAATTCCCAGCCAGCCGAGGCTATAGACGCAGTTAAACCCAATGAAGAAATTATTGCAGTTGCTGATCGCAGTGCCAAAACTCGGCAGCTACTAGGCATGAAAGGTGCTGCACCAGGGGAAAAATCCATCTGGAAAATCCGTTTGCAGCTCATGAAACCCATCACCTGGATTCCCCTAATTTGGGGTGTAGTCTGTGGTGCAGCTTCTTCGGGTAACTATACCTGGACACTGGAAAATGTGTTGATGTCAGCAGCTTGTATGTTACTTTCTGGGCCGCTGCTTGCTGGGTATACCCAAACCCTCAATGAATACTATGACCGGGAAATTGATGCTGTAAATGAACCTTACCGCCCTATTCCCTCAGGAGCAATTCCCTTACCCCAGGTAATTACACAGATTTGGGTATTGTTAATTTCTGGTAACGTCCTGGCGTTTTTACTAGACGTTTGGGCAGGTAACGAATTTCCGACGATTACCACCATAGCTATACTAGGTTCATTTATTGCTTACATTTATTCGGCACCACCATTAAAACTCAAACAAAACGGTTGGTTAGGTGGTTACGCCTTGGGTGCTAGCTATATGGCTTTTCCTTGGTGTACTGGTCATGCTTTGTTTGGCGAACTCAATTGGAAAATTGTTGTCATTACTGTCGTTTACAGCTTGGCTGGGTTGGGTATTGCCATTGTCAATGATTTTAAGAGCGTCGAAGGCGATCGCCAGTTCGGATTAAAATCATTACCCGTCATGTTTGGCGTTAACAGAGCCGCTTGGATTTGTGCAGTGATGATTGATGTATTTCAAGCTGTGATTGCGTTTTATCTCATCACCATCCACGAAAACTTGTATGCAGCGATTTTGCTGTTGTTAATCATCCCACAAATCACCTTTCAGGATATGTATTTCCTGCGTGACCCCCTCAAGAATGATGTGAAATACCAAGCCAGCGCCCAACCCTTCCTGGTGATCGGAATGCTCGTAGCTGGTTTAGCTCTCGGTCATGCTGGCGTTTAGCTAGGGACTGGGAAGTGTGGGAGGTGTGCGGAGATCGGGAAATAACCAATGCCCAATTCCCAATGCCCAATTCCCAAGTCACTAAATTTATACTTCTATAGTCAGAAGTTAGCAACGAGGAGTTAGGAGTTAATATACTTTTAACTCTTAATTTTTATCAGGAATTACTGTGTTGGAACTGATATCTCTTGTCATTAAGGAAATTCAACCTTTATTAGTCCCTATTTGTTTTGTTGCTGCTTGGACTGTACTGATTCTCTTTGTTTGGAGTCTGTGGGCAGCAGCGCGGGATAGTGTCACCACAGCTAAACAAATGCATCAAATACCCTGTACTAACTGCCAATTTTTTACCGACAATTATCGCCTGAAATGCACTGTACACCCATCTACAGCCAATACAGAAGAAGCTATTAATTGTTCTGACTATCAACCAAAGACAAATCCCATGCTCTATTAGCATGATTGGACAAGCAGACAAGACTAATTTTTCAGAAAACGGTTAAAATACCTTGATGCTGAGTTTGTTCAAAGGCAAAAATTGCGCCGTCTCAGGGGTAGCAACCAATTAAGAGCAGCGTTAAACCGATATTTTCAGGAAAATATCTTCCAAGCGGGGGAAGAATGACTATGGACTTTAGTTGCCGCTAAACAAGAAAGTTAGAGTTGCAGACCACGGCTTCTAACTGGGGGATATTTATTTAGTGTGCAATCAAGAATTATGATTGGTTCATGAATTCAAAGAGGGTATTATCAAAAGTTCTTCTAACGAATCTTTTCCCGAAGACCGAGCTGATGAGACAACACCCCAAGTTCATGGCGATGAGAAAACAGCCGACTTGACATCCCATCATCAGCAAGAAGATAGTACACAATCGGTAACTTCGCCGCCCTTGACTGCTGCAACAATTAAGCGAGTGCAAGAAGGTGTAGCTGCGGCTAGCGATCGCGCTGTGCGCGAGATGATTGCCAAAATTTTAAGTCGCTTAGAAGCAATGAGCCAGGGGCATCCAGAACCCAGAATCCATGCTATGGTGCGTCGTTGTGTATTGCGATCGCTTATTCATCCTCTTTTCCGAGTACGCCTGGAAAACAGCGAGCGGATACCTGAAAAACCAGCAATCCTGGCTGTCAACCATCTCCACCATATCGATCCTTTACTCCTGCTGGCTGAACTTCCTACCCATCCCCACTACTACGTCCTGGGCGATGCTCGTACTCTTTATAACAAGTGGTGGAAACGCTTGATCCTGCGTCTAGTGGGAGGTGTAATTCCTTTGGAACGGATATGGAAAGAAGAAGTAGCCGTCATGGAAGCGGCTAAAGCCGGACGGCAAGACCTTGTTGAACTGGCTACAGCAATTAAAGAGACTGTACCTACAGGGGGGGATATACAAACACTGCGACAAATAGACCGTATTGTCCAGGGAATTTTGTCCCAAGGGGATGGGTTAGTTCTCTTTCCTGAAGGACGATTAGGCAACACCGAAGGTAAATTACATCTTCCTCTAAAGCGAGGAACTGTGATTTACGCTTTGCGGGCTGGTGTGCCAATAGTACCGGCTGTGCTAATTGGCACTCATGATCTCTATTTAGGAAAGCAATTAACTATTCGCTTTGGGGAGCCGTTGTACTTTTCCCAAACAACTAAATTCAAGCGACAGGAAGTAGATGCAGTTTTGGAGAGATTACAGAACGCAATGCTGGCTTTATTACCAAATAATTATCAAGAACCAAAAGGGCCAAAGTTCTTACGTAATTTCCTCAATCATATGTTGTGGTAGATACTTATTTTTCTAAAAAGTTATTAACTTTAAAATTTGATGTTCCCTCCCAACAGTGATTCAAGGATGCACTCACTTGAGCATCAGCTGCATCAGTCGATTCTCTAGAAGCATTAAACTGCACTGCCGTCACAATGTATTCAAAAATAATTACAAACTGTTTTTGGGGGGAAATTCTCTCAACTACAATTGTTTCACCTACTTTGGGAATTTGTGGTAAATTTACCGTAAATGTTTCCATTTTCGGCTTATCTAGTGGATTTTTAAAATTGAAGTATTTACAGTAAACAATAATTTTCACGCAGAAAACCACCAATATTATTCGACAATTCAAACTTCCAAGTCTGAAACGTAAAAACTAATTATAGTAAGTATCCTGGCAATTTGTGGCAACCAAATTAAAGAAGTCAGAGGGAAGAAGTCAGAGGGAAGGAGGGTAAAAACCTCTTGTACCTCAACCTTTTTCCTCCTGACTCCAACAACACTTCCTTCATTAAATGATGCCAAGTTTAACTTCACTTACCTCGCCATAGCCTTTGCAACCAGTGAAAAATTTTCACAAATATCTCTTCTAGCCAGAGCATAGCATGATCAAGCCACTCTAAAATTTTCTCTAAAGGGTGTCTATCATAGCCTATAAAAATTGCTTCAACGTCTATCCAATCTGGCTGAACCTCGACTTGGCTATTTTGGTGGCTCTCTGTTATCGCTTGGGAAGTACGGGTTAAAGAGTGTTTTACAGATAATTCTGTGTTATTTTGTTGCCTAGGCGACAAAACAGATTTAGCTTTGGGTTTTTTTACAGTCAAGTTTTGAGATGACGCTGGCTTGTCAGCAACAGTATCGGATTTACCAAATAAATCACTCAACTTCAACCAAGGATCTCTTGCTGAATCTTCATTCTGTAACTGTGTGCTTTTAGGCAAAGACTGAAAACGGCGATGATGGGGTAACTGACTCCGTGATTGTCCATCAATGTTTTTAGACTTAATTTTGTGCCCTTTATTAACACCAAAAAAGTAATTAAGTGCCGCCTCAATTAAAGCTGAAAAATTCAAGGTTTGAGTTTCCAAACTATTAACAGTAACTACTACATTCCCTCTAGCATCTACCTGTTGTTTACCATAAACAAATATGTCTAGCTGAGTTCGGGCAGCTCGGATAATTTCCTGGCTATGCTGTTGTATGGGTAATAAAGCATTTGTTTCCCATTTAGCAATAGATGCGTCTAGGAATGCTATCAACCTGTGAGGATGAAGAAAATCTTTTGGTGTTTTATCAGGAAGCGCTGTATTTTTGCCGATGAGTTTTGCCAAAATCCGCTCAATTTCTGGTAGTAACTTAGTTTTTTGTTGAGTTGCAGTTAACTGCCAAGAATGCCAATAATTACCAATTTCGCTAATAATTCGGGCTTTTAACTTTGCCTGCTGCTGGGGTGTCAAAATATCTAAAATTTCATTATCGGCGGTGACAAGTACCAAATTACGGTTGAGCAAATTTGTAGCAATTCCTTGCACTACTGGTAAATGATGTTTGATACTTGTAGCCGAATTGTGTGAAATCTTTAAGGATGGGGCAGGAATAGGGTGAGTTGGGGGATGATGAAAAAATTTCGACCACAATACACCTAAAAACTTGAAAGGATTAGATGTTATGGAGGGCTTGGTAGTGGCTGACTCAGATGATAAATTTTTGACTGCCTCTAAGACATGCTGAATGGGTGTATCAGCAGATGGAGGAGTTATTGGCTCAAAGTCAGTATCATTTGGTTGTAACTGAGGCCGAGATTGTGGTTCTTGCGTGCCCAGTGTTTTCCCGGCTGATGCAGTTGAATTAAATAATAGGTACACGGGGTAAAGTAATAGTTCCACACCCCATTTACTGGCAACTTGCAAATGCCGAAAGGTGTGTTCCCATTGTTCTGTCAACCGCCGAGATTGCTGGTGGACAAAGTTAAATAGTCTGCTTTGATAACGACCTGAGGAACCAGAGGACATGGTGGTGATTTGTGAGTTTGAGTCTTGTTGAGTGATGAGACTCCCGCCAAACTGTTAATTATTGTCAGTGACCTAATTTTAACGAAAATATGACCCTTCCCATCTCGAAATCCCAGACTAAATTTATCTCGGAAACTATTGAACAACTGCGTTCCTGCTGTCAAGTTAATATTCAGTCTACTTGGCTATACCAGGAATCTGACCGGGATATTACTGAAATTAGCGCATCTGATTTGTCTAATTGGCAGCTAGTGCAGCTAAATGCTAGAAAACACATTGCTTGGACAGGGGGAAAAAAAGTCCTTTGGCTAATGCAAAGAGTTGTGGTTCCCCAGGATTTACAGGGTTATCCTTTGGCTGGGTTGTCTTTGCGTTTGGCGTTGGTTTGGTGGGCAGATGTGGCTGAGATTTATGTAAATGGAAAGTTGGTTTTGGAGGGAGATTTATTTGATTGTTCGCCGAGAGTGCTTCTGTGTCAAGGGGTGACTCCTGGTGAAGAGTTTAATGTGGCTTTGCGGTTGGTGAGTCCGGGACATGATCATGGTGCTTTGGTGCGATCGCTCCTGGTTTATGAGTCTGATGATGAGAATAATCCTGATCCGGGTTTTGTGGCTGATGAGTTGGCGGTGATACAGCTTTATTGGGAAAGTTTAGCACCGGAGAGGTTGGATATTTTGGCTAAGGTGGTGGGGGAGATAATGAACCGCCAAGGGGCCAAGGAAGCCAAGGAGGAGTTGATAGAATCATTCTTGTCTTTGCGCCAAAAGTTATTGGATTCGGATGTTTTAGCTGCTTGTTGTCACTCGAAGATCTATTTATTGGGTCATGCTCATTTAGATTTAGCATGGCTTTGGCCTGTGAGTGAAACTTGGCGGGCGGCACAAAATACTTTTGAGTCGGTTCTCAAACTACAACAAGATTTTTCTGAGTTAATTTTTTGTCATTCAACGCCGGCGCTTTATGCTTGGGTGGAAGAACATCGCCCGGATTTGTTTAGGGCTATTCAAGAGGCTGTGGCTGCTGGATGTTGGGAAGTTGTGGGCGGTTTATGGGTGGAACCGGAACTGAATTTGATTGCTGGTGAGTCGATTGTGCGTCAGCTATTGTATGGTCAGCGCTACGTCCAAGCAAAGTTCGGTCAGCTGGCTACTGTGGCGTGGTTACCAGATACTTTTGGTTTTTGTGGAACTTTACCACAGTTTTTGGTGAGTGCGGGGATTGAGTTTTTTGTCACCCAGAAGTTGCGCTGGAATGACACTACTAAGTTTGATTATGGGGCTTTTTGGTGGCGATCGCCTGATGGTAGCGAAATTTTTAGTGTGATGTCTGCACTCATCGGGGAAGGAATTGACCCTGTGAAAATGGCAGCATACGCATGTGAATGGCAAACCCAAACAGGCTTACAAGAAGCCCTCTGGCTTCCCGGCGTAGGTGACCACGGCGGCGGCCCCACCCGTGATATGTTAGAAACTGCTCGACGCTGGCAAAAATCTCCTCTCTTCCCAGACCTAGAATTTACCACCGCAGAAAAATATCTACAGCGAATCAAAACCCACTCCACCCCACTCCCTACGTGGAATGACGAACTATACTTAGAATTCCATCGCGGCTGCTACACTACCCATGCAGATCAAAAACGTTGGAATCGGCTTTGTGAAAATTTGCTGTATCAAGCTGAATTATTTGCGACTTTAGCAAGTATCAGCTGTGGAGTGTCATATCCCCAAACCGCAATAGAAGCAGCTTGGAAGCAAGTGTTATTTAACCAGTTTCACGATATTTTGCCTGGTTCTTCCATTACCCAAGTTTATACAGATGCGTTGCCTCAGTGGCAGCAGGTTGAACAAGTCGGAACGAAGATATTACAAGAATCATTATTAGCGATCGCTTCCCATGCTATTTTACCTTCACCACCCCATCCTCAAGCTCAACCAATATTCGTTTTTAATGCTCTCAATTGGCAGCGTTCTGAGGTAGTGGAAATCGTTTTCCCAGACCTCGAACTTGAGCAAAGCTTTGACTGGCAAATTTGTGACCTAGATGGAAATGAGATCCAAACCCAAGAACGGTTTCTTGGGACTAGACACAAACCTACTGGTGACACACCCATCATGTCAGTCTCGTTTTTGGCCAATGATATTCCTGCTTGTGGTTATCGTGTATTTTGGCTATGTCCCTGTAAACCTTTGTGCCCAGATAATCAACAAATTAAAGAACAGTATGTTCTAGAAAACGAGTATTTGCGAGTTACAGTTGACCAACTAACAGGTGATTTGTCCAGCGTCTTTGATAAAATCAATCAGCGTGAAGTTCTCAACGGTTTAGGAAATCAACTGCAAGCCTTTCAAGATAGTGGACAATACTGGGATGCGTGGAATATTGACCCAAATTATGCCCAGAATCCTTTACCACCAGCTAAATTATCATTGATTTCTCATCTAGAACAGGGCGAGTTGCGTAGTCGTGTGCGTGTGGTACGCACAATTGGAAAGTCAGAATTTTTGCAAGACTATATCCTAGAAAAAGCTTCTGCTGTTCTCAAAATTCAAACAACTGTTGATTGGCAAGAAAATCAAGTTTTAGTGAAAGCAGCTTTTCCTCTGAACGTAGAAGCAGACTTTGCTACCTACGAAATTCCCTGTGGTGCAATTCGTCGCCCAACGAAACCCCAGACACCCGCAGAACAAGCAAAATGGGAAGTTCCCGCATTGCGCTGGGCTGATTTAACTGGGGAGACAAATACAGGTATTTACGGTGTTAGTTTGCTGAATGATTGTAAATACGGTTACGATAGCCAACCGCATCAACTACGCCTCACATTACTCCGCAGTCCCAACTGGCCAAATCCAGAAGCAGACCGAGGCTTGCATGAATTTACATATACCTTGTATCCCCATGCTGGTAGCTGGGAATCAGCCCAAACTGTACGGCGTGGTTACGAGTTAAATATCCCATTACAAGTAATAGTAAATCCCCTGACTACTGAAAACTCAGCACACAGCCATCCCAAAAGCGTGAGTTTCCTAGATTTAGGTGCTGAAAATTTAATCTTAATGGCCTGCAAACCAGCCGAAGATAACCCACAACAACTAATCCTCCGGTGTTACGAATGTCACGGAGCAACAGCCGAGTTATCTTTACACAGTGATTTAGGCATGAAGTTAGGGGATACAGTAGATTTATTAGAGCGTGCCTCAACAACTACTGTATCCTCATCTCACAAAGCAACTATACAGCCTTGGAAAATCACCACATTCCAGGTGTCACTATAAGAAGGGCAGAATTAGTTTTTGTTTGTTGTAAACCGCAACCCGTATGAAATTGATCCTAACTTTCCCGTTGCAGGCGCAACTGAAGTACAAACCCTGATTGGATTCAAACGCATGTTGTTAGCGATCGCACCCTCATCGAAACACTATTGGAGGAGCTGAGGCGATCGCTGAATTAATTGGAATACAATACGACGAAACAGTAACCATCTTTATCAAGCATCAAAACTAACTTCCATGAAATTGAAGGACACAGTAGATTTATTGGAGCGTACCTCAAAAAATACTGTATCCTTATCTCAGCCAGCAACCATCCAGCCTGAGAAAATTACCACATTTCAGGTGAACGAACCACAGAGACACAAAGAACACAGAGAAAGAGGAAGGGTTTGAAGATTGACAAAGACTCTTCTTCCCTCACTCCCTACTCCCCATTCCCCAGTCTAATCTTCGTGGTCTTCAAACGGGTCTGCCAATTGCTTGCTGGGAGGCCCAAAGGAAGTATAAATTGCAAAACCAGTGATGGCAACTAAGGCTGCGCCTACAGAAATACTAAGAACTATTGCGGGTTCCATAAATTAGGGATAAATTATGAGTGCTATTCTTATAGAATATTACAGAAGATTAAAAAAAGCTTTGGCAACTCATCTTAGGTGAACTATGGCACAACGGACTAGGTTGGGAGATATACTGAGGCCCCTAAACTCTGAGTATGGTAAGGTTGCTCCCGGTTGGGGCACGACCCCTGTAATGGGCGTTTTTATGGCTCTATTTTTCGTGTTTCTGCTAATTATTCTGCAACTTTACAATAAATCACTGATGATTCAGGATGTAATGGTTGATTGGCGGAGTTTGGGCGGCTAACTGATATATAGCATTTTTGCTTGTATAATCAGCGACCCTATACCCGGCTTGTCCGGGTTTTTTTATGAGTTTTATACTGAAGACATTAGTCTCAAACAAGTAAGCATGGTATAGATGGAAAGGGTTTTCATCCCTATTACCCATTGCTCTAGCTTTACCTGGATTGTCTGTTTATAGGAGAAACCGCATGAATATATTTGGTATTGGTCTGCCGGAAATGGCTTTAATTATGGTGGTTGCACTGTTAATCTTTGGCCCAAAGAAGTTACCGGAGATTGGTCGTAGTGTCGGCAAAGCAGTTCGCGGTTTTCAAGAAGCTTCTAATGAATTTCAAAACGAGTTTAAGCGAGAAGCTGAACAAATAGAACAAGCTGTGAAAACTTCTGCCGAAATTGAACCCAAGCAAATCGAAGCAGCTAAATCTGAGCAGGCTTAAAAAAGTGCTTCCTTTCTGAGTGCTGAGTAAAAAATACTAGTTCCTAGTCCCTAGGCTGTTTTTCATTTGTTCAAGTGTACGTAGTTAATAACTGCTGACTTGAAAAAGTGATGCGAATTGATTGATTATGGTCAAAATGACAGAAGCTGTAACAAAATCAGCTGTGGTGATTCCCCAACTAATTGTCGGGTTAGGGAATCCAGAGCCTAAATACGACCAAACACGCCATAATATTGGCTTTGCTGCTGTGGATGCATTATCCCGTGCTTGGCAAATTCCCCTGGGGGAAAATCGTAAGTTTCAGGGGGAATATGGTGAGGGTATCGCCGCAGGTGGCAATAAAGTCCGCTTGCTCAAGCCTTTGACTTACATGAATCGCTCTGGACAGTCAATACAAGCAGTGACTAGTTGGTATAAATTGCCGCCAGAGTCTGTATTGGTGATTTATGACGACATGGATTTACCTTTAGGTAAAACTCGTCTGCGCTTGTCTGGCTCTGCTGGGGGACATAATGGAATGAAGAGTGCGATCGCTCATCTTAGCACCCAAAACTTCCCACGTTTGCGAATTGGCATTGGTAAACCAAAAGATACCACTAATGGCGAGAACTCCGAGTCTATCTCCCATGTTTTAGGAAGATTTTCTGCGTCTGAAACTCAACTGATGTCTCTTGTACTTCAGTTTGTAGTTGAGTGTGTAGAATTTAGTCTCAAACAGGGAGTAGAAAAGGCTATGAATCGTTGTAATAGCCGCAAAGATGAGGGCTGAGTGCTTCTCAGTGCTGAGTCCTGAGTAAAATATACTAGTTCCTAGTCTCAGCGCCTTTTTTTTCATTTATTCTAGTGTACACAGTTCGCCTATTCCTTTGTGGACGGTTTTTTATATCAGTCCTACGCATCAACAAAGCAATACACCCGCACGCCTGATTGCCGTACGGGTATATTACTAATTTTATGTAAGAATATAAGGCGACGTGCTATTGCTGGTTTCAGGTAATATCCTAGAGCAATGCCAGTACCAACCCGAATAGGTTTATTTAAAACGTCGCTTGCGTCTAGCTGATACTGCCTTACGTTTGCGTTTTTCCAACGGTGTTTCAAAGTGCCGATGGTATTTAACGTCAGCTAATATACCAGCTTTAGAGACCTGGCGTTTAAACCGACGCAAAGCTGAATCTATGCCTTCGTTTTCTCCTAGAACCACTTGGGTCATTCTTGCTGTTTCCTCATGATCAATTGTTTCCATTGTAATAGTAGCCTCAAACTTAACAAAACACCCCCAGGCTAAAGCCAGGATAAGAAGTGATTCATTCATTTTAATGAGGCTGATTTGTGCTTCTCTTTAGAGAAATTAGCACTTAACTTCAAATTAATGCTAGTGCCTGAATGCACTTTGAGCGCAATAGAGAAGATGGGGAAATTATATCTTAAGTGTTCTTGGCTGTACTACAGTTTCCATGCGGTTCAGTTAACGGTAGCGTCCAACCAAAAATCTGTATGCTTAACGGCACATTATCTGTTCCAGTCTAGGACATATGTAACTTTAATTACTATAAACCATCAGCAAATATTCTCTTTGTCCAAGATTTTAAAAGTTGATTTTACCCTCATTTAATAATTTATATCCAGATATTAATGCGGCAAAAGCAACCAATAAATTCCACAAACTAGTTGACCTGAAAATTACGCCACCGCTCAAGAAAACTAATACTATTCCAATAGCTAATAAAATCCATCCCAAGTTGCTAGTTTCTTTACGAAAAAATAAGAGTGTAAAAACTCCTGACATAATTGCTAAAACTGAGACTGTGGCAGGCAATCTGCGGTAAAAAAGGCTATAATAACCACTAACAAATATGATGTTCTGAGTAAAAAAGTAGATACCGATAAAAAGTAGGATTAAACCTATAAGTTTGATCAACAGCCTGCCCATAATTTTTTAGTTTTTTATTGGCTGAAACAAATTTAAACTTAATTATACCTAAATTTTTAAATTTATACTGAATTTAAGATTAATTTTACTTAATTTAAAATAAGTAAATATACTACCTAAAAATAGGGATTGCCTAATATCAAGTTTGGTTAAAGACCTATCATTAAGGCAGTCCCGATGAAACGAATTTCACAACTAAGTAGAAACTGGAAACTGAGTTTTTACTCAGGACTCAGGACTCAGGACTCAGGACTCAGCACTCAGCACTCAGCACTCAGCACTCAGCACTCAGCACTCAGCACTCAGCACTCAGCACTCAGGACTCAGGACTCAGGACTCAGGACTCAGCACTCAGCACTCAGCACTCAGGACTCAGGACTCAGGACTCAGGACTCAGCACTCAGCACTCAGCACTCATAAAGAAAGAGCTAATTGGTAAATTTGACGCCGGGGAAGAGAAGTTATTTTTGCCAATTGACGGCTAGCTTGCGATCGCGATATTCCTTGAGAGATTAATTGTTGCAATTCGGCTTTGAGTTCGGCTTCGGAAAGTTGGAGTTGAGTGGCTGGAGTTCCTGCGACAACTAGCGTGTATTCACCTTGGGGTTCACGTTGGCTGTAATGAGCGATCGCCTCGGCAATCGTTCCCCGCCAAAATTCCTCGTAAAATTTAGTTAACTCCCTGGCCAGGACAATTTGGCGATCGCTTCCCCACACTTGTGCTAAGTCTTGCAAAGTTTCTCGCAAGCGGTGCGGCGATTCATAGAAAATTAAAGTACGGGATTCTGTTTGCAGAGATTCTAAATGTTCACGCCGTTTTTGGCCTTTGGCAGGTAGAAAGCCTTCAAAAACAAATCTGTCTGTTGGTAGTCCCGCAGCGCTTAAAGCCGTAATGGCAGCACTAGCACCAGGAATAGGAACTACTGTGATCCCAGCTTCAATACAGGCTTTGACCAATTCATAAACAGGATCAGAAATTCCTGGCATTCCCGCATCACTCACCAAAGCGATCGCCTGGTCGTTAACCAGATACTCTAATAATTCCGGGATACGACTAGTGCGATTGTGTTCGTGGTAACTTAGCTGTGGTGTTTTAATTTGAAAATGCTGTAACAGTTTTCCTGTATGGCGGGTATCTTCCGCAGCAATCAGATTCACCGTTTGCAAAATTCGCACCGCCCGAAAGGTAATATCTTCCAGGTTGCCAATTGGTGTACCGACGACGTAAAGTGTTCCTGGTTTGGGATCAGTCTGCATGAGTGAGAAAATAGAAGCTAGGGACAGGTTACTAATGACTAATCTAAAATCCTCAGGTGGGTTATTTGTGGGTTTAGTCACCTTGGATTTAATCTACCTTGCTGATTCTGCCCCTAGGAATAATCAGAAGATTGTCGCTGCTGACTATACTTTAGCAGCAGGCGGCCCGGCTACAAATGCGGCTGTAACTTTTAGTTATTTAGGTAATCAAGCTCAAGTCTTAGGTGTGATGGGTTCTCACGCTATAACCCAACTAATTCGCAAAGATTTGGCAAATTACCAAGTAGCGATCGCTGATCTTGAACCTAGTAATAGCAACCCACCGCCTGTCTCATCAATAATTATTACCCAAGCTACAGGCGAACGAGCCGTGGTTTCCATGAATGCTGTCAAAACTCAAGCCAGCAGTACCTCTATCCCACCAGATATTTTACAAAATATTGATATCGTGCTGATTGATGGTCATCAAATGGCGGTTAGTTATGACATAGCGCTAATGGCTAAAGCTAAGAATATACCAGTAATTATTGATGGTGGTAGTTGGAAAACTGGTTTTGAGCAAGTTTTGCCTTTTGTTGATTATGCCCTTTGTTCTGCTAATTTTTATCCCCCCTACTGCCACACTCAAGCCGAAGTGTTTACTTACCTCAGTGCATTTGGCATTCCCCACATTGCCATTACCCACGGGGAAAAACCAATTGCATATTTGACTGAGAGCAAGACTGGATCTGTAGATGTACCACAAATTCAGGCAGTTGATACACTTGGGGCTGGAGATGTTTTTCACGGTGCATTCTGCCATTACATCTTACAGGGAAATTTTATTGATGCCCTCACACAGGCAGCTAATATCGCTGCTAATTCCTGTCAATTTTTTGGGACACGTCGCTTTTTTAGTGCTTCCTTCCTGAGTGCTGAGTAGTTAGAGTTAGTTAAATAGACAAGGCTGAATTAATGAAGGACTTACAAGAAATATTAGCGATCGCGCGTGAGGTCGGTTGGGGTGCATCAGATATACTACGTTCTTATTATCACGAAACAACAGCAGACTTTAACCTAGAGGTGCAATACAAACAGAATGAGCCTGTCACAGTTGCAGATGTAACTGTGAGTCAATTTATTGTGGAGAGACTACAAGCAGCTTTAGGTAATGAAGATTTTGCCTATATTAGTGAAGAAACCTATAAATCACAACTAAGTAGGAAACCCCCCAGTTGGGTATGGATCATTGACCCTTTAGATGGTACAAGAGACTTTATCGAAAAAACCGGGGACTATGCCATTCACATTGCTTTAGTGAAAGAAACCCGCCCAATTTTAGCAGTTGTGGCAGTACCGGAAGCAGAAAAGTTGTATTTCGCTACCAAAGGCGGAGGTACATTTGTAGAAACCCGTAATGGATTTGTTCCCATACAAGTTTCATCTGGCAAACACATCGAAGACTTAACCGTCGTTGTCAGTCGCTCTCACCGCCATGAATCGTTAAATTATTTATTACAAAACTTACCTTGCCAAAATCAGAAAGCTGTTGGCAGTGTAGGCTGCAAAATTGCTGCCATTCTTGAGCAACAAGCGGATATTTACGTTTCTCTTTCCGGCAAGTCTGCCCCTAAAGACTGGGATATAGCCGCCCCAGAACTAATTTTAACAGAAGCTGGTGGTAAGTTTACTCACTTTGATGGTACTTTGTTGCATTACAACACCGATGATATCAATCAGTGGGGTGGTTTACTTGCTAGTAATGGTCAGTATCATGAGGTGATATGCAAAGAAGCACAAAGGATATTAGCACAGTTGGCTAGTGGCTAAAATTAGGATTATTTATTGATGATCTTTTGATGTTTTTGCACCATCTAAATGTGTTAGTTAATACGTCATTTCCTAATTTAAATTAAGTAGGCGATCGCTTGTTGATACTCATTTATCTTCACAAATTTCATGTATGAAAGACCATACAAGCCTTGCCATTATTAGCTTTGGTAACCTGCTCTCAAAGTTTTATTTTTTAAAGTGACGTCTTGTGAGACAATAGTGAAAGGCTGTGCTATATTTGTGGATATAAGGATTATTTTCGGTTGAGTAACTCGTTTTGGTTTCTAAAAAGCGTCTCTCCGAATTTAACTCTCTACACTTCTCTGAATTCGGAGACATTCTATGTCAATTTATGTCGGGAATTTATCCTATCAGGTCACAGAAGAAGACCTGAAGAGGGCTTTTGCGGAATATGGGACAGTTAATCGTGTTCAGTTACCCACCGACCGGGAGACAGGTCGTCCCCGTGGCTTTGCCTTTGTAGAGATGGAAACAGACGCACAAGAAACTGCTGCCATCGAAGCACTTGATGGCGCAGAGTGGATGGGCCGTGATTTGAAAGTAAATAAAGCGAAACCCCGTGAGGAAAGAAGCTCTCCTCGCGGTGGCGGCTGGGGTGGCAACAACGCTCGCCGTGGTGGTGGCGG
>JADEXK010000015.1 GCA_015207155.1 Nostocales cyanobacterium LEGE 11386
TCTTGGTATACCCCATCGGACAAGGTTCATTCTCTGACGGTATGCCCTTGGGTATTTCCGGTACCTTCAACTTCATGATCGTCTTCCAAGCAGAACACAACATCTTGATGCACCCCTTCCACATGTTAGGTGTAGCTGGTGTCTTCGGTGGTAGCTTGTTCTCTGCAATGCACGGTTCCTTGGTAACTTCTTCCTTAGTTCGTGAAACCACAGAAAACGAATCACAAAACTACGGTTATAAGTTCGGTCAAGAAGAAGAAACCTACAACATTGTTGCTGCACACGGTTACTTCGGTCGGTTAATCTTCCAATACGCTTCTTTCAACAACAGCCGTTCACTGCACTTCTTCCTAGCTGCATGGCCTGTCATCGGTATCTGGTTTACTGCACTGGGTGTCAGCACCATGGCGTTCAACTTGAACGGTTTCAACTTCAACCAGTCTGTAATTGATTCTCAAGGTCGCGTTATCGCTACCTGGGCTGATGTGATCAACCGCGCTAACTTGGGTATGGAAGTGATGCACGAGCGTAATGCTCACAACTTCCCCTTGGATTTGGCTGCTGGTGATAGCGCTCCTGTTGCCATCAGCGCTCCTGCTATCAATGGTTAATCAAGCGACCTGAGCAGTAATGTCAAACTGAATATAAAGATTATAAGCGCTCTCCCTTGGGGAGGGTGCTTTTTAGTATCAAACAACAAGCGCTTAAGCACTTCTTCAAACTACGGTAGGAGTGCAGCTCTTGATTGGCAACATACATTGGGACTTGATGGCAAAGTCCTGTAATACCAATTCAAAATAGAGCCTATGGCACGCTACGTGGTAAGCGCAGCTATACTCGCAAGGACTTGACAAAATTAAGAAAGCCAGATTTCACAAGGGTTTCTAAGTTTGGTAGGCATTTAAGTGGAGAAAAAATATGGCTAAGGACAATTACGAAGAGAAATACACCAATCCTGACTTGCGTAGCCAACTCAAGGAAGAAATCAAAAAATCCGATAAAGGTGGCAATCCTGGTCAGTGGTCAGCGCGAAAGAGCCAGCTTTTGGTACGGGAATATGAGAAACATGGTGGTGGCTATAAGCAAGCGGAAAAAGATGAAGCGGCGAAATCACTCGAAGAATGGTCTGAACAAGATTGGCAGACTGAAGAAGATGAACATCGCGCCCGTGAAGGCGAAGTTACTAAACGCTACCTACCGAAGGCGGTTTGGGACAAACTGAGCGATGAGGAGAAACAAGAAGCCGAGCAAACAAAGGAAGAAGCTTCGAGGGAAGGTAAACAGCACGTTGAGTGGACTCCTGCTATCAAGCAGGCTATGGATGAAATTGAGGAAGCATCAGCGCAGGATGATGGTTCTGACCATGAACCGACAAAGCGGGAGTTGTATGAGCAAGCAAAAGCACTGAATATCGCAGGTCGTAGCAAGATGAACAAAGACGAACTCAATAAAGCAATTCGTGATGCTCAAAGCTGAGACGATCGCTCTCCATAATCCTAATTCATCAAATCTGAAACAGAATTTCAGATTGTTGATTTCATTTTCCTATTACTGCGAGCGATAGGCGATGCGGAGACTTTGGAATAAAATCACCAGAGATGCGATCGCCATCAATCCACCCCAAAACCAGTAAGGTAAAAGTAAATACTTTTGCATTTGCCCTGTATCGGAAATTCCTAGAGGGCCAGCATTGTAGCTAAATAAATAATTTAATTGGTGGTACGAACTCACACAAGCTTGTACACCCAGAAATTGAATAGCAAATCCCTGCATCCAACGAGGAGCTTTTAGGGAGATACCCAAGATAATTAAACCTAGTAAAGGGATTGCTACCAATCCAAACCAAGAACGTACCCAAATTAATGTTGACAGTAACAAAAAACCCCCTAATATCTTTAAACTCAGGGAGGCTGCTGTAAAACTGCGGGAAGCCAAAATTAAAGCCGCACCGGCAAGAGGCGGCCCCATAGGCCCTGCGGCTGCAACTAAAGCCGGGCCAATTGGCCATAAAGACCGCGAGATGCCATAAGTTGCCACACCGGAACCATTACTAAAAATCTGTAATTGATGAAACCTTCCCCCCAATAGCAAGGCCATCAAGCCGTGACCCATTTCATGAAACCACGTTGCCAGGATACTAAAAGGGTATAAAATATAGTCGCCTCCTGGTACTTGCCATAGCAAAATAGTCGCGATCGCTGCTGCTATCAGCCAAGTTAGCCCCATGCGTTCGAGTGCTGGCGGAGCTTCTCTACTGAGCAAAGACTCAAAATCTTTTCCTGGTTCCCTCATAGGTTACTTTCCTAAACGAAATTACCCCCATTAGGGGAATGTACTTTCATCTATCCTAGTGTACTTATATCGCAGGGGACAGGGAACAGGATATAGGATACAGGCTTGAAAGTCCCTTGGTGTCCATGTTTTATCATTAGTTTATGTCCTCAGTTACTTGGTAAATGCTATACCAGTACCCGTTATTCACTGCGTACACTAGGACAAATGAAAAAGAGGCTAAGGACTAAAGAATTAACCACTCCCCTGCGACTTCGCTCAGGGCCAGCGCACTCAGGAAGGAGGCACTTAAAAAAGCTACAAAGAGCGATATGGTTATCCGTCGCCAGTCTGATGTGGATAATTTGTTCATCCTCCAAGATGGATGATAGAGGCTACTGGAGGATGGAAATAATCAGTTAAGCAAGTTGAAACAGAAACGTTACTAAGTCTCCCTTACCTAAACTGATGCGATCGCCTGGTCTTAGGCGGTGTCGGTTCCCTGGTAGTAAGGGCAAATTATTAATGTAGGTGCCATTAGAACTGCCCACATCTTCTATGTAGTGAGCATCTCCCTCGATGCGAATATCTGCATGTATCCGTGAGACAATTTCCGAATTGGAAAATCCTGAAACATCTACATCCGGGGGAATTCGGTCATTGGGTTTGCCGATGTGAATCACAGACAAAGTTTGCGGCAATTCAATTTCGCGATCGCTTTGGACGTGAAATAACCGCGCTGTTACTTGCTGCAATTGCGTCCTAGAAGCAGCGACGGGGGTTTGTACAGGTTGTGGCGGCGCTGGTGTTGCTTCAGGTGGTGGAGTCGAAACTTCTTGCTCAGAAACTGGAGCTTGAGCTGCAACAGTCGGCGGCTGTGATGGAGGGCTACTTTCTGAGACAGCCGCTTCTGCTGGAGGTGCTGCCATTGCTGTTGGAGGTAAAGGTGAAGCAGCAGGCGGATTGATTCCCAAAGGATCTGGTTGTAACAGTTCTAAAAGCGGGTCAGGTTCTACTAACGGTGGCACTTCTACCGGGATGTCAGGAGCAACAGTGGCTACTGACGTGACAGCAGCAGGGGCAGCATTTGAGTGCAGGTTATAACCACATTGACCGCAGAAAGCAGCATCTGCTTGCACAGTTGCGCCACAGTTAGGGCAATTACTAGTTGTGGGTAACGGCGTATAACAAGCTTCGCACTGGACAGCGCCGTCTGGATTGGGGTGATTGCAATTAGGACAGACGATCATCAATTTAAGCCTTTGTTCAAGATCATCGTAGAATAATATTGGCAAGCAGAGAGAACTATGTAAATGCTGATGCTTTCACAATTATTCCTGATAGAAAAGTTAAGCTGGGAGTTCCGAACCTGCTGCTGCATCCATTAACCACCAAAGTTCACCTTGGGGTTGAATTAAGCGGGATGGATAAGTGAAGTCATCTGCTACAGGCGCAAAAACTTGAGCTAAAGCTGGCCGTTTATTAGCACCAGCAACCACAAAAATCACACTGCGAGCAGCATTGATAAACGGATATGTGAAGGTTATGCGGGGGTTTCCGTCTTTGTTACCCACAGTAATCAGCCGATCATGCACCCTTAAAGCTGCGGTATGGGGAAACAAAGACGCGGTATGTGCATCATCACCCATTCCTAGCAATACTACATCCAAAGCGGGAAACTCGGCAGAGGCAGAATTAAAAAATTCTCGCAGATGCTGTTCATATTTTGCAGATGACACTGCTGGATCTGCCTCTAAAGTCGGGACAGTGTGAATATTAGTTGCGGGGAGGTCAACGCGATCTAACCATGCACGCCGCGCCATGAGTTCATTGCTATCGGGATGATCGGGTGGTACATAACGTTCATCTCCCCAGAACACATGAATTTTATCCCAAGGCAGATTTTGATTAGCAATCGCCTCATACAACGGCTTAGGTGTACTACCACCAGATAAGGCGATGGTAAATCGCCCCCTCTGCTCAATGGCGGGTTCGACTTTGGACAGAATCAAATCCAGCGATCGCGCAACTAGCGCAGACAGATCCGGGAGAACTTCAACCGTTTTCTTCATGGTTTCATCATTACATTGCCGTCTTCCAGCAATACCATACCGAACTTATGACAATCTGCCTTTTTAACTTTTGAAACTTTTAACATGATGCATTAATTTGGGCATTGGGCATTCCCCTTGTCCCCACTCCCCACTCTCCCACCTACAGCACATCCCAGGCTGCGATCGCTTCTCGTTGAGCGATTAATAACTGCTGAATTCCTTTTTCGGCAAAATCTAGCAGTTGATTCAACTGGGTACGGCTATAAGTGCCTTCCTCTGCGGTTCCCTGAATTTCAATAATGCCCAGGTGTTGATTCATCACCACGTTGAAATCTACTGTTGCGGCTACATCCTCAATGTAGTTTAAATCTAAATATGGCTCGCCTTGCAATAAACCCACAGATATTGCTGCTACTTGCCCGCATAGAGGCGATCGCTCTAATACTCCCTGCTGCAACAATTGAGAAACTGCATGAGCTAAGGCTACAAACCCACCTGTAATTGCCGTGGTTCTGGTGCCTGCATCAGCTTGCAATACATCAGCATCTACGGTCAGTGTCCGTTCTCCCAATGCCTCAAAATCAATTGCTGCCCGTAAACTGCGTCCAATTAAACGTTGAATTTCTTGAGTCCGTCCAGACAATTTCAACAATTCCCGTTCTTGTCGTTGTTCTGTAGCTGAGGGTAACATTCGATACTCAGATGTTAACCAACCTTTGCCAGTTCCTACTAAAAATTTGGGCACTCCTTCAGTAATGCTGACAGTACAAAGTACCTGAGTGTCTCCACATTTTGTGAGGACGGAACCGGGGGCAAAACGGGTAAAACCGGTATGAAAGCTGATCGGACGGAGTTGGTAGGGTTGCCGACCATCGGGACGCTGCCAAACCATGAGAGTTGCCTCAGAATTTTTATACAGAAGAATACTGCCTTAAGGTTACCAGATACAGCCTTTGATGATAAAAGCACATTCAAGAAGAGGCAGGGAGGAAAGAACTTAAATATTAGTAATCTCCCTTAAGAGATTGAGGATTGCTTTGTGGGAAATCTCATATGAGATCGCCAACAATTTTATTTATGGCAATTTGAAATAATCGATATATGAATAGGCGATCGCACGCAACGCAGTGCCGGAGGTAATCGCTAAAGAATGTTGACAGTATTATAGATCATCATGCAATTAGGTCACAATAATAATATGCAATCATAGAGGGTAATACTATGTTTCGTCTCAATCAAATCATTCGGAACTTGTTCCTTCGGCTTGAAGGCTTTTTATCTGTTGTTTTCAAAAGTTTATTTAGTCTTGTAGGCAATTTTTTGGGCTTTTTTGCCAAGGTATTCGGATTCAACAAACCTGGTTATTTCTTGGAATCTGATGAAGCACAGGGTATCAATCGCAATTCAGCACAAGAGCCAATAGAAACCAAGCCGGACAAGACTCCTGAAGTTACCTCCCCTACCCGTCGTCGTCCTCATGTCAAAATGGATGACTACTACCTCAACATGGCTCGTGATGTGAAAAAGAAATAACATACAGTCATCAAACTGTAATGTTAGGGAATTAATAAAGTTCTGTTAAGGGATTGAGAGCAAAGTCAAAATGTTTTGCTGTACCATCTCTGGTAACTGATCTCCATTGATAGTTAGCAAACAGCGACGACGGTCATAATATTCGAGAATGGGAATTGTGCGATCGTAAAATATTTCTACCCGACGCTGGACAATTTCGGGTTGGTCATCTGGGAGAGAACGCCCCAGAGAGCGACTAACCATTACAGCTTCTGGTACTTGTAAATAAATAGCCCAGTCTAACTTTTGCCCTAAATCATCCAACAAAAAATCCAATTCCTCGGCTTGAAAGGCAGTCCGGGGATAACCTTCTAATACCCAACCGCAATTGACATCAGACTTTTTGAACCGCAAGCGGATCAATTCAATCATCATTTCGTCTGGGACTAGCTCCCCCTTGGCCACATATGGCTGTGCATGGCGACCTAGATCACTCACATTAGTGTAAACGCCGGGGAGCTGGTCTCCAGATATTGCTTCCCGTAACATTTCACCTGTGGAAATTTGAGGTATATCAAAATATCTACAAAGCTTTTGTGCTTGAGTGCTTTTCCCCGATCCTGAACCTCCTAGAATCACTAATCTCACTATAAATGACTCCTTTTTAAGTAAAATTTATGACAGTTCAAGTCTGTTTTGCCCAAATCAAGATCATATTTAACGCTTAAATATTCCCACTTGTCGTTCCCAGCTTTCTCAACTATTTTGAATTGTCAATTATGTATTTGCATTTTTATGACTAGTTTCATCCAAAAAACCAAAATGTCAATATCTATAACTCTTGACTTCAAGACAAACCTAGTGTTTGACTAAGAATGCAGATTGCCAGTTATACTACAACTTGCCAAAAACAGCACTAACCATACAATTAAATTTGGAACTACTAGAACTACTATCTGCAAAATTCTTTAATTCTTGACTATTTTTTTAACTACCCCTATGGTTGCTCAGTTAGAAACCCCAAGCATCAATTCGACTCTCAGCTCACCGTACCCAGTTGCAGGACTAGTACAAGTTTTCACTAGTTCTCACCGTAACTTTTTTACCAGCGTTATGGCTCAGTCTCTGAGAATTGCTGGTCAAGGGACACCAGTATTAGTAGTACAATTCCTCAAAGGTGGCATTCGTCAAGGACAAGAGCGACCTATTCAGTTAGGGCAAAATTTAGATTGGATTCGCTGTGATTTACCTCGTTGCATCGATACACCGCATCTAGACGACGCAGAAAACCAAGCTCTACAAAAGCTGTGGCAGTATACACAACAGGTAGTATGTGAGGGTAAGTATTCTCTCGTGGTTTTAGATGAGTTAAGTTTAGCGATTAACTTTGGCTTAATTCCTGAAACAGAAGTTTTGGGGTTTCTGGCAGCACGCCCTCCCCATGTCGATATCATTCTCACAGGGCCAGAAATGCCGCAATCACTCTTGGATGTAGCAGACCAAATTACAGAAATCCGTCGCAGTCATCGACCGTAAAGAATACACTACTTCACGATATGCTCAGTAGTTGGGCAATATCTGGATTACTAAAAAAGCTCAACAGGTGATAATATCACCCTTCGAGCCAAATTTTAGAGGTTAAACATGTTGAAAAACGATAAATGGATCATCGAACAAGCCAAACTAGGGATGATTGCTCCATTTGAAAGTTCTTTAGTGCGCCAAATTGAAGATAGGCGAGTTATTAGTTACGGATTATCTAGCTATGGCTATGATTTAAGGCTAGCTCCTACAGATTTTCGGGTTTTTAGACATATTCCAGGTACTATTGTTAATCCTAAGCGGTTTAACCCTGACAACCTAGAATCTATTGCATTACAAACCGATGCAGATGGATCATTTTTCATCATTCCCGCAAATTCATACGCTTTGGGTGTTTCGCTGGAGCGATTGCGGATTCCTGCTAATATCACAGTCATTTGTATTGGCAAATCAACAATGGCGCGTTGCGGTATTATTGCCAACATAACTCCTGCCGAGGCTTCATGGGAAGGTTACTTGACTTTGGAGTTCAGTAATGCTTCTAGTGCAGATTGTCGAATCTATGCTAATGAGGGTGTGTTACAACTTCTATTCCTAGAAGGAGAACCATGCCAAACAACTTATGCCGATCGCTTCGGAAAATATCAAAACCAACCTCAAACTGTAACCATTGCTAAAGTTTAACCAGAAAGCCCCTGATGCATCACCAGAGGCGTTCGGATAGCTCAATTGTGTTTTTGCCAATTGTTATGCCTGGACGGGTTGAGCAGATGTTGGCATCATGGATGGATCGATCGCAATGCCCAAACCTTCTGCCACACGACGGCCGTAATTCACATCTGCCCGAAAGAAATGGCAGAGTTGGCGCATTTGCAGGTCATGTCGTGCTTGACTTAAACTGCCGACAATGTTTTGGATCAAACGTTCTTGTTGATCTGGTGTCATTAATCGATAAAGATCCCCTGCTTGGGTATAATCGTCATTGCCGACACGGTGGTCATAGCGATCGCCTTTAACATGGCCTAAATCCAAAGCAGGTTCTGCATAAGCACAATTTTGTTTTGGCATATCTTCATAGCTGTTGGGTTCATAGTTGGGTGTATTACCGCCATTGTCTCCCAATGCCATAGCCCCATCGCGCTGATAATGCATCACCGGGCACTTTGGTTGATTTACAGGTAATTGCTGATAGTTGGCACCGATGCGATAGCGTTGAGCATCAGGATAGGACATGATCCGAGCTTGTAGTACTTTATCGGGAGAGAAACCAATACCAGGAACAACATTAGAAGGAGAAAACGCCGCTTGTTCAACTTCAGCAAAGTAGTTTTGCGGATTGCGATTAAGTTCCAGAATACCCACGTCAATTAAGGGATACTCGGAATGTTTCCAAACCTTCGTTAGGTCAAAAGGATTATCCTGATGATGTGCTGCTTGTTCCTCGGTCATTACTTGAATGCAGACTCGCCATTTAGGAAATTCTCCGCGCGCGATCGCGTCAAATAAGTCACGGGTTGCATGATCTGGATCTTCGCCTTTAACTCGCACTGCTTCTTCGGCTGTGAAGTTTTCAATACCTTGAATGGTTTTGAATTGAAACTTGCACCATACTCTTTGTCCTTGAGCATTGATGAGGCTGAATGTATGGCTACCATAGCCGTTCATGTGTCGGTAGGTTTTGGGTGTACCGCGATCGGAAAACAGAATTGTCACTTGATGTAGAGCCTCTGGGCTAAGTGACCAGAAATCCCACATGGCGTTAGTATCTTTACAATTAGTTTGGGGATGGCGCTTTTGTGTGTGGACAAAATCAGGAAACTTCAGGGGATCACGGATAAAGAAGACTGGTGTATTATTACCTGCCACGTCCCAGTTACCTTCTTCTGTATAAAATTTGACTGCAAAGCCTCTAGGGTCACGCTCTGCATCGGCTGAACCTTTTTCGCCTCCCACAGTAGAGAACCGCAAAAGCACCGGAGTTTGTTTGCCAATCTCGGCAAAAACTTTGGCTTGACTATAACGAGTAATATCGTGAGTGACTGTGAACGTGCCAAATGCAGCAGCTCCTTTTGCATGGACAACGCGTTCAGGAATCCGTTCCCGGTTAAAGTGAGCTAGCTTCTCCATCAGGTGAAAATCCTGCATTAGCACAGGGCCACGAGCACCTGCTGTTAAAGAGTTCTGGTTATCCGCAACCGGAATCCCATCAGCCGTTGTCAATGTTTTGGGGTCTGCCATATTAGATGATTTCTCCATCAGTTTACTGAGATGTTGCAATGTCTGTTTAGCAACTCATCAACAACGGACTTATTCATAGTCGTTATGAGTTTGCTTTAATAGCGTAGTCGAAATGACTTTGACATGGGAACCCTCAACATAGATATTGCAATAAATTGTAATATTTAATTCATTCCTGAAAAGGAACTAGCGTAAGCGGTACCCGTAACCTTCAATAAGTGTAAAAAAAGATACTGTGCTAGCAGATTATATCTTGCACCAGGCGACTGGAAGTCGCGGCTACACAGGAAAGGCCGCCTACGCGGGTTAAAAGACTTGATTTTCCGTTCCCTGCGGGAAACCGCAAAGCATCTACGTTTGTATAACCGCGTATCAGCCTTGACGGGTATGGCTGCGCTTATCACGTAATGTACCGTAGGCATAAGCTCCGCTAACGCGATCGCTCTTTTCTAATTACTCAAATAAACTTTATTTTCTCTAGGTCACTGAATTTTTCTTTACTAAAATTGTGCTAATTTTAACTTTAAAAATGCTTATCTTAGCAGCAAAGTATCTTTAATAATAAATTTTAGTCGTGATTATACTTAAAAATGGCTAGTTTGGTAGCTTCAAGTTTACCAAAAAAATAAAACTTTACGGTTAGTGGAGATCAATATGTTACCAGGCGAACTTTCTTAAGTAAGTAATGACGAATGTATATAAAGCAGTTAGAGTTTACAAACAAAGAGATTCGATATAGGTAAAAAGCTGAAGTTAAAAGACACCAGCTTTTCACATAGAGTTAGAGTTCAGTAATCCACTCAAAAAAGCCGTAGTAGTCCAGCTACGGTTTTTTTTATGAGAAATTTCCCATAATTTAGGGAATAATAAGTTTATAAATCATGATTGATGTCCTTTGCTCCAGACTTGATAAACAGGCTCTGGAGTTTTTTTATGCGTAAATAGAAAAAATGGTAATTGTAGCTGGAAAATAAGTTTCTCTAAATATAATTACATAGTATTAGTATACAGCCAAGTATCGCTAATTAAGAAAAATTTAGTGATTTCACCGCGCCAAAAATTACCTTTATAAGAATAAGAATAGTATACAGCTTCTCATTTTTTAATTGTTATGTTTTTAAAAAGAATTGGTGGGTTAGTAACTGTGATAACACTGGCATTTAGTAGTACAGCGATCGCTGAAACAACTAGCAACAATGCTTTCTTTCATATTCAAGTAGGTTCTGATAGTAATGGCAATCCGATTCTACTTGATTTGTCATCTGTTAAAGGAACCGAATATATCATTTCTCAGAAGCATGGTGATGGTATGGCAAAAACTACTCTTAAGGCTGCTTGTAGTCAAGGTAGGTTATTTTCTAAAAGATTTTCTCTTTATACTTCAACAGGTCAGTTAACCAGTGATGATAAAACTGAGCGAGAAATTTTTCCTCAACTGGGAACTGCTGACGCTACATCTATGGAAATTGTTTGCCGCGTAGCAGACACTCGTAGTGATCAGTGATATCTGCACTTGTAAACACTACAGAAACACATGACTTCTTGTGCTATTGAGAACATTTTTTGAGAAACTTTTCAGAGATTTCATCAGTCTGATTCTCCAAATTCTCTAAAAAAGCACCCATGTCTTTCTCTAGTCAGGGTATTCCCGGTGTGCCTGATTTGACACATCCGATAGAACTAATCCAGTTTGGTACTCAGGTAATCCAAGCTTCGCTGTTATTAGTTTTTTTAGTCTTAGCCTTGGGAGTGGCGATCGCTCTAGTCAGTTTTTCTGTCCGTCGTCATCAGTCGGAACAATTAATTTTCCTTGGTGAGTGGGCTGTTCGTTACTCCCAAATTTTGCAGGGATTACAGCATTTAACCCTAATATTAGTTCTGTTGGTAGTCGGATTTTTTCTGTGTTCAACCTTAAGTAATCGATATCACCATTGGGAACAAGCCAAGGTAGCTCAAGTAGTTCAAAGTGTTGCTGGTGATAAGTTAGAGCAAATTGCCCCTCAAGTTCGCTATGTTACTCAACAGCCATTCACATACACTACCCAAGTTGATGGCAAGATTATCAAGGTAACTGATACACAAGAGGTTAACCGCTTTCTAGCATTATCTGGATCGCAAGTTCTGGTCAAACTTGACCAAAACACAGATGTTCAAGGTCGCAGTGCCATTTATCGAGCAGACTATACTGCTGATTACAAAGTTATTAACAAACTAAAAGATATTAATAGTTTTTTCTTTGAAGCACCACCACCCAACGGTTACTCATTACTTTCTAACTATAAAGTTGAGCGTGACCAGACTCGGTTAGAACCAAACAATCCAGGGGAATATGGCTTTCCCTTCCGTCTACAACCGGGAGAAGAAACTAACTTTCGCGTTACCTATCAGGCGCAAGGAGGGTCACGCTGGGTTTATAACACAGCAGGGCAATTGCTTTCTAACTTTCGGCTTACGGCAATTGCTAACTTTGCCTCTGCTGATTTTGCCAGTGGTATTGTTCCTCATGAGACTAAAGTTGAGAGAAGAAGTACTGAATTTACATGGATATTTGATGATAACGTGTCGGTGCGAAATCCATTTGGAGTGTTTACTAATACAAATCCCATTCGCAACACTGGCATTATTCCCCGTCTTTTATTGTTAGCACCAGCGTTATTTCTGTGGTGGATATTCTTACTATATTGGTCACTACCAATGAGTTTAAAAAATGTAGCGATCGCTGGTAGTATTTTCTTCGCTTGTCTGTTGACTTTGACCTATTTAGCTCGCTTCATGAATGCACAATTAGCTTGGACAATGATATCTCTCATTTTACTAGCATTGACATGGGGATTAGGTTATAACCGCAGTGCTTCTCTAGCTGCCATCATTTGTACCATTGCTGGAGCAATATTACCAGTTCTAGGATTATTAGTTCCGTTCAGTGGTATCACTCTCAGTGTTGCAGGTTTGCTTTCAGTCATTTGGTTAGCAGTGCGTCACTGGTATGGCTGGTATAATTTGCAGCCAGAAGATAGTGTGAAATAGTGTAAAAACACTTCATTGTGAACAACCCCTAGTTTCGCGCAGCGAAACTAGGGGTTTCCGTACCCACAGGCGAGTACCGCAACTTAAACCTTTGTCCGAGTTTTGGTCTTACCTCCCCTCCTACAGTACAGTCCTACTTTTCCTGACGTGCTTTTAGTTTCAGCATAATTTCTGCGTGCATTTCGCGAGTAATTGGGTAAAAATATGTGAGAAATAAGCCACAAATTAAGAAAAATGTCGGTAGAGGGCCAACAGCGAGACGAATGGCTAATAGCGCCGATTCTGGTTGAATGGGTGTAGGTTGTCCTGGTATAGTTGCTTGGAAACCTGCTGCTTGTAAGGCATTGCCCACTAAAAATAACCCCAAAGCTAAACCAAGTTTTTGCAGTAAAACCATGAAGCCGTAAAAAATTCCTTCTCGGCGTTGTCCGGTTTGCAGTTCATCTAATTCAATCACGTCTGGAATCAGCGACCAAGGAACTAGATAAGCAGTGGATACACCAAAACCCGCCATGACAGCCATCAGATACATGACACCTATTTGACCAGGTTGTAAGAAAAATAGACCCCCGGCTGCCATAATCCATAAACTCATTCCCAAAAAATAAACCAGTCTTTTACCAATTTTTTTGCTCAAAGCACTCCAAACAAATAGCATCAACAAGGCGGTGCCTTGAACTGCAATCATGACAGATGGTACATCTGAGTCACGCAGACGCATATAGTTAACTACAAAATAGGGAATAATGCTGGCTGTTACCTGCACTCCTAACCAAGAAAAAAGATATATACCAATAACAAATAGAAAAGGCCGATTACTGAAAACGATTTTTAGTTGCTCAAAGAAAGGAATAGATGGAGGTTCCTCGGCTTGGGTGCGTTTTGCTTCAAAAGCCAACACGCGATCGCGGACTCCAAATATGCACGTATACAACGCCAAAACCGAAATTATTGCACAAATTGCCGCTAAAACTAGATATTGTTGCTGGCGATCGGCGATCGCCGAAAAAATGATTTGTGCCAAAATCAGCGATAAAATACTGCCACCAATAGAAAAAGCAAAGCGAAAGCTATTTAGGGTAGTGCGTTCGTCGTAATCTTGAGTGAGTTCTGGTGTCATCGCCGTATAAGGCAAACTGACAACGGTGTAAACCACCTGAGACAATAACCCAATCACGACGTAATACCAAAACAATGGCCAAACATTACTACTCTGATCACTACTAAATTGCGGTACAATCCACTGCAAGAAAAAGATCATGCCAAAAGGAATTGCCCCATAAAACATCCAAGGCAAACGACGTCCCCAGTGACGAGATTTAGTTCTATCTGACAACACCCCGATAATTGGATCGTTGATGGCATCCCAAATTTTACCAATCATTAAAACACTGCCGGCTAAACCCGCCGGAATCCCAGCAACATTAGTAAAGAAAACTAGCAGAAAAAAAATCGAAATATTGCCAGTAATCGCTGGGCCTAAATCTCCTGCACCATAAGCCAGCTTGGTTTTAAAATCCAGTTTTTGACTGTCAGGAGTATTTTGGGCAAAGTCATCAGCAGAATCGGTCATAACAGCTTGCGCTCATATTAAAATAAAAAGTTTGCAGTTGACTTCAGTATCACCTAGAAATCATATTTCTTATGCCAGACCTTTACGTTTCTTGGTCAGATTATCACCAAAAAATTGAATACCTGGCTGCTCAAATTTATCAGTCAAGCTGGGAATTCAACCAGATTGTTTGTCTTGCCAGAGGGGGACTGCGAGTCGGAGATATTCTCTCCCGTATATACCAGCAGCCATTGGCAATTTTAGCAACATCATCTTACAGTGGCCCCGGCAAGCAAGAAAGAGGCAGTTTAACATTTTCGCGCCATTTAACAATGACAACCGAAAAGTTAGGTGTGCGCATTCTTCTAGTAGATGATTTGGTAGACTCTGGAATTACACTCCAGCAAACTATTCCTTGGCTAAAGCACAATAGTGATTTCCCAATTGAGGAAATTCGCACAGCCGTACTTTGGTACAAAGCTTGTTCGGTGATAGTACCAGATTATTATGTCGATTATCTGCCCGATAATCCCTGGATTCATCAACCTTTTGAACACTATGAGCAGATGAACCCGGCAGAATTGGCGGCGAAGGTCAGTCAGCCGTGTTGATAAATTACCTAGACAAAGTTAATTTCACACTCACTCATCGCTAAATCAGCGTTTGAATTGATCGCTTTAAGAGTGCACTACAAAGCAAGAGGGCCTACCTAAAGGTCTATGGGCGAGTAATTTGTTTCTTAATTTTGGTAAGAACAATAGCATGTCAGGGTTATGGAAGATATAGCAAAAGGCTTAAAAATTACTATTAAAGGAGCTTTAGCTTTTGTAATGGGCAGTCTTATAGGCATCCTGATAGGATTGTTCTTATTTATAGCAACGTTACCTTAAACTATTTTTATAGATTTCTTTACATCTAATAAATTAAATTTTGAGGTTCAGACTTTATACAGAGGAATAGTAATTATTTCTATAATTTTAGGTCAAATTCTAGGTTTATGTACTTGTATATATCTATCATTCACAGGTAAAAACTAACATAAACTATTAAAATTTCTCGCATAAATTCAAAATCAAAATATCCACAGCCACACTGGAAGAGTAACCAATAGTGCCACACATCCCACGGCTAAGGATGTAACCGCGAGGTCACGATCAAGATTAAAGGTTTCGGCTATTACTAGTGTGGCAAATGCTGGCGGCATTGCCATTTGTAACACAATCACCTGGGCTGGTTCCCCGGTCACACCCAAAAGTGGTAGTGTGCTACCAACAACTAAGGGAACTAGTAGCATTTTGATTGCTAAACTTATCCCTGCCTCTGGTAGTCTGTGCCAAGAATTCATCTGAGAAAGCCGCATCCCAATTAATACTAGAGATAAAGCAACGACACTCCAACCTACTTTTTCCAGGCTCAATTCTCCGAAGGTGGAAAGTTTCACCTGCCGAAATAGTAAGCCCAAGCCAAAACTCCACAGGGCAGGATTAATGAAGATGGCCTTTGTAACGTGCCAATAATTACTAGTATTACCACTGTAATGAGATGCTAATGCTACACCTAAGCCATAAGCGCCGAAGAGTGACCCTAACAAATCGTAGAATAAAGCCCAAGCAAAATATTCTTGCCCCACCATTGCCAAGGTAATGGGAAAGCCCAGATAACCTGTGTTACCCACCATTGCTGCCAAGATAAAACTACCTTGCGTTGCTTCTTGAGGAGTGGTATTTGTGAAATAAGCTTGCCCTTTGATTCCCAACCAAGCTAAACATGCCCCTAAAAAGATAGCTAAATAGGCGATCGCCGGGGCAATCCAAATTTGACTGGACAAATCAGCTTGACGTAAAAAAGCTACAATACTTATAGGTACTCCCACCCAAAACAAAAACTGCCCTATACGTATAGGAACTGTGTCAGGTAATTTACGTCCCAGAATAAAACCTACTAGGACTAATCCCACAAGTTTGACGTATAGTTCTAGGAGGTTATCCAAGATTGCGCCTAGGAATTACAGATGTAAAATAATACCCAAGAAGTTTATTTCTGTCCAGTCTACAATCTCAAATGAATCTTGAACATAAGCAGGAGTTGATCCTTGAATAAAGCCGGGTTTTCTGGACAATCGCCAAATTTATCAGGTGCCTCTAGTGAAGATATTCCAGTTGCTTTACGCGATATTCCTGATGCCACACCCAAGCTACCTTTGCGAACCCTATTTTTACTAGTTGGGGGAGTAGGGGGATTTATCCTGCTGGTTTTAATTACGGGTTTTTTGTTTTTCGTCACAGCACCTAAAAATACCGTTGATTCTTCATCTGCATCGCCAAGTTCTACAACTGCACCAAATACAGAATCTAGTAATTCTGTCAATATCCCAGAGAATAACAGCAATGCTTTATTGGGACATTTGACATACCCAGAAGCACCAGAGTCAGAACTAGTAGCAATTACCGCAGATGGGCGGATGAGAATGCGAAAAGCAGCTGCACAAAGGTATCAGGCGATGGCACAAGCAGCGCGGAGTGCAGGTGTAATTTTAGTGCCAATTTCTGGTTTTCGTTCGGTGAAGGAGCAGGAGCAGTTATTTTTCGGTATTAGTGCTAGGCGCAATCAAACCCCAGCAGAAAGAGCTGCTGTCAGTGCGCCGCCTGGGCATAGTGAACATCACACAGGTTACGCGGTGGATATCGGAGATGGTGCAGTACCAGCAACTAATCTCCAAACTAACTTTGAAAATACCAAAGCTTATAAGTGGCTAGAAGCAAATGCTGCCCGTTTTGGCTTTGAACTTTCCTTTCCCAAAGATAATCCCCAAGGTGTGAGTTATGAACCTTGGCACTGGCGTTTTGTCGGCGATCGCCATAGTTTGGAGTTATTCTACAAAGCTAAAAATTTGCCCCCATCTTCTACATCCCAATCAACACCTTGATCATGTTGCTCTGAGTTTTCCAATACTTGGATTAAATTCTACCAAGTAGTTATTGACATACAGAAGAACCAAACTCAGTTTGTTGATACTGCAACTGCCTAGTTTTGGCAGCCGCGATCAAAGCAGGTAATGTGAATACATAGTCTCGCTCTCGCACCCTTGTATGGCAACCAATGCAAGAGCCTTGATTATCAGAAACCAAAGAACCAGATGGGCTGTACCAAGCAGATTGCCATTCACCACTATGGGGATCAATGTTCCATCCATTGCGTTTCTCTCGAATGAAAATATTATTTAGCTGAGTCGGAGTTAAATTACCCTGATCACTCTGATTAGCTGAATAAGTTTCCATCACAATCACTGTATTACTGGGAACTACTTCACTTGTTGCAACCACATCCAAGGAATCATGGTTCACATACATTTGTCTCACAATTCGGCTGTTAGGACAGTCTACCGTAGCATAGTGCATAAACTTTTGTTGATAGTTAACTGGAAATTGCACAGGTGAAGTAATGGCTACAGCAAAATTGCCCTGAGTATATCCATTGCCTGAAAGTCGGTAAGAGAACAAAGAAATGAGATGCACTAGTGCGATCGCGCTAATAAATAATGTCAGCAATACAAACCATTTGTGCTGTTTCATTTTCCTCTTCATCCCCTATGGAACTAACACCATTGAATGTGCCCCCCGTGTGACTGTGATTGAGTAACGAGTCTGAACCAGTCGTGGTTGAGGGTTGAGTGGATCAGTTGCAATTCGCCAAAAATCGATAGAACTTCCTGGCATTCGGTCATCAAAATGATCAAAACTAACTACAGCAAGATATTGGCTGGAGGCATCAAAAGCCGCAGCCTCTGGCAAAATGCCATCAAAAGCGTAGTCGGCGACATGATTCAATTGCCCCATTTGCGGATCTAATGTGAAAAAACTCAATGATGAGAACCAAGTAATGCGATCGTCATCGTAGGGCAAATAGCTCCGCTCTAAATTAGTTGTGACTACATATTTCCCATTCGGGCTAACAGCTAATCCTTCAGGACTTACTCCTGTCATAGCTCGCGAAACCAGGGCATGGCGAGGAGAACCATCCGCCTGAGTTCCTGCTTCTAAGCGAATGCTGACAACACTACCACGAGGAGCTTCAGACCACGTTCCTTCGACATCTGCTCCCCAATAGAGATTGTTCACAATGACATGGCGACCATCTGGGGTAAATCGAGCCATGTAAGGAGCCTTCTCAATTTGCACGATATTTCCCCAAGGTTCCAGCGTCAGGTTAGCACCTTGACGCATCACTCTTGCAAATGCCACTGCCGCAACAGTCTCATTGACAAGTGCTAGCACATCTTGAGTTGGGTGCCATTCTGCATGGATCAGCCGTTGTTCTAAAGGTAAGCTAGGTACTGAAGGATAAATGGGTTGTCCGAGTCGCCCTTCAGTGAAGGGAATCAGTGCTAAAGGAGTTGTTTTACCAGCACCTTCTGGATCAAAAGTGACTGCTACCAGAGAGCCATCTGCATTCACACTGACAGAGCCAGGGCGCTCTGCAATTTCCATATTTTGAACCAATGTAGGTTGTGTAGGGTCTGCCAGGTCGAACACTTGAATGCGATTCCCATGCCGTAAATCCGCAAAGGTTTGTTTTTGCCAATTACCTTCGGGACGTTGTGTCAAGGTTTCAACAACAAATGCGTAACGACCATCAGGCGTTACATCAACAACAACAGGTGGCCCTGCCACAGAATTACTGGCCTCAGTTTCATAAACTTTCAGGTCTCTCACATGGCCTTCCAGAGGAACCACGCTCAGTGCATCTCGTCCTTCAGGAGGCCCAAGCCTGCCATCTACATACGCTGATGCCAGCATATCGGCATCTGAAACAGAGATGAGATAACGTCCTTGAAAATCAAATGGTGCTGCACGGTCTAGCGTCTGGGCTATAACTATTCCAGGCATTGCTGTCAATGTTACCAGTCCCAGAGCAAGTAGTCGTCGATACATGATTTTCTATTGCATAAAGTAAGCCACTCGTTTTATTATACTGTATCTTCGTCAACGATGGGGAGTATGATGAGGGAGGTATAAGCAAAATAAAACTATCGTTTCACTATGGGGCTGGCACGTTATCGCGCGGAAATTAGTCGCCAAAAGCAAGAAGCAATTCTCAAGGCGGCTTTAGATGCTTTTTTGGAGTTTGGGTACGATCGCACTACCATTGACTACGTGGCACAACAGGCAGAAGTTTCCACAGCTACTTTATATAAGCACTTCCCCAGCAAAGCCGATTTGTTTGGCGGCATCATGGCGCAGATATGGATGACTGATGAAATTAGTGCTGTGCCGATTAAACCTGATATTGCTCCTAGAAATGCTTTGATAAATATTGGTCGAGAGTATGCCCAGCTATTAAATAGCCCTACAATTCAGCCACTGTTTCGCCTCATCATTGCGGAAGCCCCCCGGTTTCCAGAACTAGGAACTGAACTTTACCATCGTGGCAAAGAGCCATTTCTCAAACGTCTCAATGCTTATCTAGAAGCTCAAGTTACATCTGGGAATTTAGTAATTACAGATATTCCAATTGCCACTCGACAGTTTCTAGGGATGATCAATGACATCATCTTTTGGCCCCGATTCTTGATCGTGGATCTGAAAATGAATGAGAGTGAAATTGAGAATGTAATTGTCAATGCGGTAGAAACTTTTCTAGCTCGTTATGCAGCTTTGTTGCATGAATAAAAACAGAAATTTGCCCTTAATGGTGGGACTTAGACAAAAAATACCCAAAAAAGAGCCGCAAATCTATATATAGACTGATATCTTGCACCCTGCCCTGGCAATTAGAAAAGAGCCTACAGCATCCGTAGGCTGTAAGCGGCTACACAAACATGACGCCTGGTGCTGTTCTTGTTGCATTTTAATTTCATTAAAATTAGCTATAGTAAAATACCTAAATACAAATTAAATTAATCATTATTCAAGTTATTAGCTGCTGTAAACAAATGCAGATTTTCTGGAGGTACTCTTACTAGTTCTCTCCATACAACAACTTTTTCTGAATTTTATGCAATTTTATATGAATAACAATAACATGTACTTGAAAAATACTTACACTATATTTTAAAGTCTCTTGATAAAGAATCTCAATTTGCCCGAAGATTCTGGTAATCTAGCTGTGTATTCATTGATTTATGGCGAGGCGCTAAATGGGAATTAATAGTCTGTTTACGGCAGGCGGCGTAGTGATGTGGCCCTTGTTTGGGTTTTCGGTGTTGGCGGTGGCACTAATTATTGAACGTATCCGGTTTTGGGTAAGAATCAATAACCGTCAAAGCCGTGTAGTTAGAGATGTGTTGAATCTTTATCGGCTAGATAACGTAGTAGGTGCCATAGATAAACTCCAGAAAAATGCCGATTTGCCCTTGGCACGCATTTTTCTGGCGGCGTTGGAATTAGAAGAACCGAATCCTGAAGAGTTCCGTTTGGCGTTAGAAAGTGAGGCTCAAGCGGAGATTCCTTTGCTCAAACGCTTTCAAAACATCTTTGAGACAATTATCGGTTTGGCACCACTATTAGGTTTACTTGGTACCGTATTGGGATTGATTACTTCCTTCGCCTCTCTGGATATCGGTGATGTGGGAGGTACAAAAACGGCAGGTGTCACGGCTGGGATAAGTGAAGCGTTGGTGTCTACCGCAGCAGGATTGGTAGTTGCTATATTTACACTTTTATTTGCCAACTCCTTTCGGGGACTGTATGTACGTCAAATGGCTCTGATTCAGGAGTATGGGGGACAACTAGAATTACTTTACCGCCGACGCTACGAACGAGGAGAGAAAAGCTATGCGTCTACCAGATGAAGCAGATATACCAGCACAAATCAATATCGTACCGATGATTGACGTGATATTTGCAATTCTCACGTTTTTTATCATGTCAACGCTGTTTCTCACCAGGTCGGAAGGTTTACCAGTTAATTTACCTAAGGCGACGACAGCAACACGACAACAAGTTTCTACTAAAATTACCATAACGTTAGACGAAAGTGGAATGATCAGCCTCAATCGTCAACCAGTCCTAGTTAATTCACTAGCAGAACAACTACGTACTTTGATTGGTTCTAACACAGAAGCGTTGGTAATTATTAATGCTGATGAGAAAGTAGGGCATGGTCAGGTAGTAGAGGTCATGGATCAGGTACGTCAGGTAAAGGGTGCAAAGTTAGCGATTTCTACTCAAAAATCCTAATACCCAAGTAATTACACCCTTCTTCACATACTGATACAGCTGTTCATTCAGCTGTATCTCACCTAATTGCAAAACGCTGTAATCATTCCCAGCAGTTCTAAAGCTTTCATAATCGCGGCAACACGAGTCCGCACACCGAGTTTTTCATAGATATGCTCGAAGTGTTTTTCCAAAGTTTTATCACTACAGTTCAGAAGAGCAGCAATCTCCTTTGTGCTTTTGTTTTTAGCAACCCAAAACAAGACTTCTGCTTCACGTTTAGTTAATCCCAACATGGTCAAGGATTCGGGAGACAAAGAACTAGGCGGCTGTTCTTCCAGTATGAGTATGTATTGTTCTTGTTGGCGATCGCAAATTAACCGCACAATCAAATACTGATTTTCTCGTTCAATTCGCAAGGGTGGATAGAATTGTGTGACATCATCACCCTCAGACATGAGAGAAATTTGATATTTTACCCAGCGCTGCAATAGTTCTGGTAGTTGAAAAGCTTGTGGTAAAGAATCCTGAAAATACTGAGTCAGTAACTCCCAGGCTTTTCTCGTCATCGTTTGGACTTGTCCAGTTGCTGACAAGGTAATCATCCCTAACTGTTCTATGGTGCGGTGCAATTGGGCTAACTCTTGCTGCATTTGGGTAACAGCTTGGGCATTTTCATAAGCCTGAATCAGATGGGGACGTAGTAAGTTCAACACCAAGCGATCGCGATCAGAAAAATTCCGTTGTGGTCGATGTAATGCAATTACAATATCTGTGAATGAATTCCGTAATGAAAAACTTGCAGAAGCGATCGGTAAGACCAAAATCATTTGCTCTTCTGCATCGATCAAGTGCAAAAACCTATGATATAAGCCCTCTAGGTGGTGAAGTTCTTGTTCACACAGGAAATCTGATATTTTGTAAGCCCTGCCATCATTGGTTTCCAGATAGTATCTGACTAGGGGATGTTCATAGAAATGACTATTGGCAGTCTGTTCAACTTCTTCCAGCATAGGAGAGTCAAACTTCCTGGAGGTAATCCAGGGTAATATCCGGTGTTGGGGAAAATTTGCTGGCGACCAAACTGTCACATCCGACCCAACTACCTGTGGCAAAGCTGAGATTACTTTTGTTGCTAGCATTTCCAGGTTGCAGAGTGTATGCAGTTCCTGAAGAAAATGCTGCATCAGCCGAACATCCCTGTGCTTCAAAGTGGTCATTTTCCCTCTTCTCTTGCCATGAAATCACTTTGACAGAGGTTTTGCTGTTAAATTCACAGCGTATCAATTTCTTAATATTTGAGTACGGGAATTTCCGTATTGAGTACGAAAGACTTAATGTTTATTATCCATCTGTATAGATTGACCATAAGTTTTTCAGGAAATTGAACAATGACTAAATTAAAAACTTCCGATTTGCACTCTACTGAATTTAAGTGGGAAGAACTTTCTGACGAAGATGCTGCTTATGTAGTTGGTGGTGCAGCTGGTCCTGCCGTAAAAATCGCACTAAAAGTCGGAAGAGTAATCGGATTAGCAATTTTGAGAAGTATGGAAAGTGATCAAGGCCCTCAATCTCAAACAGTAGGTGACGTTATTAAGGATGTTGTTAACCCTACTTAAATATTCCAGTAACTTTAATTACTGGTAACTTGCACATACAGCGCATCAGTTAAAATATTTCTCGCCTCATATCAAAAAAGGAAGTGCGATATGTTTCGTAAATTCTTCAACAAAAAGTCATCAAAGACTGTTTCCCGTTGTGAAATATTGCCTGAACTTGTCGAAGAGTTAGATGAATACCAACAACAATTAGTATCTGGTAGTAAAGGCGCGATCGCCGAACTACAAGAAAATTCTCCAGATTTAGGGATTCTTGTCATGCGGACTAAATTTAAACCAAAAATTGAAGATTACAAAATATATTCCTATTAATGTCTTGTGTATCAATGTCTTGAAGGAAGGTACAATATGTTTCGTAAATCCCTCACCAAAAAATCATCAAAGACTGTTTCCAATTGTGAAATATTGCCTGAACTTGTCAAAGAGTTAGATGAACACCAACAACAATTAGTATGTGGTGGTGGCGTGACGGTCGCTGAACTACAAGGAAATTCTCCAAAATTTGAGCATGTTCTGCTCTTCGCAAATCCTTTTAGCTGGTGAAGCCCAGGGCAAATTTTTAAACTATAACCACAACAGAATGGCAGCGATCTTCAGCATTTCCAGGTAGTTTTCTCTTCGCCTCTCATAACGAGTTGCAAACCGCCGGTACTGCTTGAGACGACTGATGTTTCGTTCTACAAGATGTAGAAACTTAGCAATGCTACGTCTCTATAAATTTGTGTGCTGTTCCTTGCTATACCTTTGTACTGTTTGCTCTTCATTACCGAAAAGTGTAATACCTTGATGTAGTTTTCGGTAATTACCCTGGCTTGATTATGCAACAGCTATTTCTAAATCAGGTAATTAAGTTTGCAGAAAATGTAAATGACTTAGTTATTCAAGGGAGGTTACTTTAATAACAACCCAAGAGTTGAGTAGTCAAAACGACTACTGACTCTGGTAATTATCCCTAATACCAAGAGATTAAAACCATGTCTAACCAATTGTTTACTGAAGTATCTGTTGAACAACAAGAAATCGTAACTGGTGGCTTCGATGTTTTCACAGGTGAAAGTGCCTTCTTTTCCAGCGTTTTGGCAGTAAGAGTAGCTAGCGCTAGCGCAGGACCTAATGGCAGTAGCTCAGGTTCATTGAATGTGTACAGCACCACAAATACAGGTGCTAGCAGTTTCCTATCTGCTTTTGGTTTGTAATTTAATTTGCCGAGTTAACTACTCCCAATTACTCGGAAATTGAATAGCTCAAAAATGGATTCCAGGAGTGCCTTACTTTCTCATTGTAAGTAGACTAAAATTACAATTTTGTGTGTGAATTGGAATTTTAGAAACAGGTATTACTCCGGAATCCTCTCTTGAATTTACCTATATTTTACCATGAAGTTATTATTTTAATATTAACCGTATATACGATGCTTATATAAACATATTTAATGAGATATATACCTTGATATGCTTTGCGGCTAGAGAATCCTCATAGATACTATTACAACCTTTAGAGAGGGAATAAATACCATGTCTTTTGAGAATGAAATCAAACAAGCTGAATTATTCATGGAATTGCCTGAGCAGCAACAAGAAGAGATTTCTGGGGGTGGTGCGTTCGATTTTCTGTTTTTCCAACAGACAAACATTCTCAGTTTTGCTAGTAGTGAACTTAATCTCTTTGATGGTAATTTGGTAGCTTCTTTTCGTGACCAAGCGGTATATCAGTATTCTCAAACAACCTTAATTCTTGCTTCATTCTCTGGAGGTTTTAATCTTCCTAGAAATTACAAAAGTAGAGGAAGTAGTTTATTAAGTAGATTTTTTAGCTAGCATAATCTGCTTTGCTTCTTCAACTTTAGGGTGCTTTACTTATGAAATACCAATTTGTGCGGCAGCATAGTGAGGAAGATTGTGGTGCAGCTTGTCTCGCAGCAATTTCTCAATATCACGGGCGCACTTTCACTCTCAGCCATATTCGTGAAGCCGTAGGTACGGGACAATTTGGCACAACTTTGTTGGGATTAAGACGAGGTGCAGAAACACTTGGTTTTAATGCTCGTCCTGTAAAAACTTCACCAGAGTTACTTGAGCGGTTAAATGAAGCTCCCTTACCGGCAATTATTCACTGGAAAGGAAATCACTGGGTTGTTTTATACGGCAAAAAAGGTAAAAAATGTTTAATTGCTGATCCGGCTGTGGGGGTTCGTTATCTGTCTCCCCAAGATTTAGCAGAGGGTTGGACAGACTGGTTAATGCTCTTACTAGAACCAGATCCAATCCGCTTTTTTGCCCAGAAAGATGACCAAGTTGGTGGGTTTTTGCGTTTCTTCAAGCGCGTTTGGACTTATCGTGCAATTCTTGCCCAAGCTTTACCTCTTAACTTAATGTTGGGGTTACTGTCTTTGGCTTCTCCTTTCCTGCTGCAAATTCTTACTGATGATGTGCTAGTTCGAGGTGATACAAGTTTACTCGCTACAGTAGCGATCGCTGTAGTGGTGATGAATTTTATTTCTACTAGCCTTTCATATGTGCAGTCTAATTTAATTGCTCACTTTGCTCAACGTCTAAAACTAGGTTTAGTTTTGGAATTTGGGCGACAAATTTTACAATTACCTCTCTCTTACTATGAGGCTCGGCGTAGTGGAGAAATTGTTAGTAGACTACAGGATATTGATCAGATAAATCAGTTAGTAGCTCAGGTGGTTGTCAGTTTACCTAGCCGCTTCTTTATTGCGGTTATTTCTCTTTGCTTGATGGTTTTTTATAGTTGGAAACTGACTGCTTTAGCTGCAATTATTGCTGTATTTATGACTTTATCTACAGTTGTATTTCAACCAACTTTGCGGCAAAAAACTCGTGAGTTATTAGTCAAAGATGCTGAAACGCAAGGTGTTTTAGTAGAAACCTTTAAAGGCGCTCTTACTCTCAAAACTACCACATCAGTCCCACAATTTAGAGATGAATTACAAGGTAGGTTTGGAGTTCTGAGCAACTTAGCATTTCGCACAATGCAAATTGGAATTATTAATAATACTTTTTCTAGTTTTGTTTCGGCTATTGGTGGTGTAATTTTACTTTGGTTTGGCGGCTATTTAGTTATTAATCCCGCAGAAAATCTTAGTATTGGGCAGCTATTAGCATTTAACTCGATGAATGCTAACTTCTTAGGATTAATTGCAACGGTTATTAGTTTTGTTGAAGAATTTACTCGGGTAAAAACGGCAACGCAGCGTCTCACAGAAGTGATAGATGCTACGCCTGAAAATGAAAGCGATGGTAAAAAGCCTTTTGCAAAAATTTCAGGTGATGCTGATATTGTTTGCAGCAATGTTAACTTCCACTATGCTGGTCGGCTTGACCTTTTAGAAGATTTTTCTTTAACAATTCCTGGAGGTAAAGTTGTTGCCGTTATTGGCAAATCTGGCTGTGGTAAAAGCACTTTAGCAAAACTAATTGCTGGGTTGTATACACTGCAATCTGGTAACATCCAAATTGGGTTATATAATCTTCCAGATCTTTCTCTTGATTGTTTACGACAACAGGTAGTACTTGTTCCTCAAGATGCTCATTTTTGGAGTCGTTCTATAGTAGAAAATTTCCGCTTAGGAGCGCCCCATGTTTCTTTTGAACAGATTGTCAGAGCTTGTAAAATTGCTGATGCTGATGAATTTATCAGTAAATTACCTGACAAATATCAAACTGTTTTAGGAGAGTTTGGGGCAAATATTTCTGGTGGACAACGCCAAAGATTAGCAATAGCCAGAGCTATAGTAACAGAACCATCAATTTTAATTTTAGACGAATCTACTGGTGGACTTGATCCAGTTAGTGAAGCGCAAGTTTTAGATCAGTTGTTTAAGCATCGCCGTGGGAAAACTACAATTTTAATTACTCATCGTCCTAAAGTGATTAATCGGGCTGATTGGGTTGTTTTGTTAGAAAATGGAAAATTAAAACAAGAGGGTTCTTTAAAAGAATTAAGAGAAAAGCCAGGAGAACATTTGGATTTTTTGATTTCTTGATTAGTACTAATTCGCCTATAAAAATATGCTCTATACTCATAACAATAAAATCGTTCCTTCAGTGAAAACTGAAGATTTTTTGCCTCCTATTAGCATCTGGATGTCTTTAGCGGGAATTCTGTTAATGGGGACGGTTATTTCAGCGATCGCTCTCTCTTCATGGGTGAAATATAAAGTCACAGTCAAGGCTACGGCTACTGTTCGTCCTACAGGAGAAATTAGATTAGTACAGCCGAAGACAGAAGGTACTGTAGAAAAAATTTTAGTTAAAGAAAATCAAATTGTTAAACAAGGTGATGTCATTGCTCGCCTTGATTCGGAAGAATTACAAATTAAAAAAAGTCAACTACAAGGAAATATTCAACAAGGCAATCTACAATTAATTCAAATTAATGCTCAAATCGACTCTTTAGATACTCAAATTTTGGCTGAACAAAGAGTAATAGAACGAACGGTTGCTGCGGCTCGCTCCGATTTAGCACGTAATCAAAGAGACTATCAAGAACGCCAAATTGCTACGCAAAATGAATTACAAGCAGCAGAAGCAAGTTTGCAAAGAACACAAGCAGAGTTACAAAAAGCTAATGCCGATTTAGACTTTGCTAAATTGGATCGCGATCGCTATGAGCAATTATCCGGAACTGGCGCGATTGGTCAACGTGAGTATGAACAGAAAAAGCTCCTAGTCCAACAAACAAAAGCCATCCTAGAAGCTGAAATGAAAGCTGTGGAAATTGCACAAACAAAAGTGCAAGTAGCTAAAGCTGCGATCAATCCTTCTCCAGCAATGGTAGATATTGCTCAAGAACGTATTGCTCAAGAAGCTGCTAGAGGTGAAGCAACAATTGCTACCTTAAAAAAAGAAAAACAAGCTTTAATTCAACGGCGAGTTGACATGCACAATCAACTCAACCAATTTCGCAAAGAACTTCAACAACTAGAAAATCAACTGCAAAATAGCATTATTCGTGCGACTAGCGACGGTATTATCCTCAAGCTCAATTTACGCAACTCTGGCCAAGTCGTGCGTGCTAGTGAACCTGTGGCCGAAATTGTGCCTCAAAATGCTCCTTTGGTCATTAAAGCAATGATTCCCACCGCAGAGATTAAAAAGGTTGCAGTTGGTCAAGATGTATTATTGCGAGTTAATGCCTGTCCTTATCCTGATTATGGCACTCTCAAAGCTGTGGTTAGTAACATTTCTCCAGATGTGATGACAACTCAAAATAGTAATACAGGCGCAGAGACAACTAGTTACTTTGAAGCCACAGTAAAACCAGAAAGTTTGACCTTTGGTAATGGCGATCGCCAATGTCGGATTCAATCAGGCATGAATACCCAAGCTGATATCATCTCTCAAGAAGAAACAGCTATGCAATTTATGCTGAGGAAAGCTAGGTTAATTACTGATTTGTGAGCAGTTACAAGCTTATGTGTTGCTATTTTCTCCTGAAAGTGTTTCGTTCTCTGGCAAAACCGGAGAACATCTTCATTTATATACCAACCAATAATGACAAAAATCATACGAATGTAATACAACTTGGCTTTATTTATAACTACATAGTTCTTTTGCTATGTATTACTGGTAAAGCATGACAGAAATCAAGATTTCATTTACAACAGCACAACAGCCTAGTATAAAAGTCTTTTAACTTTCGACTTCTAGGCAACAGCTTGAGTTAGTTATTCACCATACAGTTTACGGGAATCACTATGGCATATTTTAGAGAATATCTTGTACACTTAACAGAATTTGCATGGCATAAATATGCCATCGTTTTCCTAGCATTTTTCTTTTATGCTAGTAAAATCACTAAACTGCGGATATCACATGACTTGGAAATTGTGTACGCAAATTATACTTTCAATTGTCTACGTAATCACTCTTGTCCATTTTCTGAGGTCTTCTCATAAAATTCAACAAGCATTGCAGTGGTGGTCTTCGAGACAATCAATGAAACTCTTTATGGAAGCTGAAAAAATTCGCGACGGCTTATTACAGGAGTCATTCATTATCCGTCGTAGCTTAGATTTATTGGCAGTAGAACACCTAAATTTATCACCCAAAAAAACTCAAGATTGTCTAACAAAAATTGATAACTTTCATCATGCTTTAGCGAAATTGAGCGATCGCTTATTTCCTGAATCATTACAAGATAGCTTTCCTTTAGCTATTGAATGTTTATTGGAACCCTGGTTAACATCCCATCCTCATCGGGACTTTCATTTTGATTTGCCAGCCTCCTGGCGACGTGAACCAGCCGAACGCAGCATGATAGTCTTACTCTCTTTAGAGGAGTTACTAAAATTAACTTTACCAGAACTTTTGATACCAATATCAATATATATTAGTTTAAAACAACAGAACGATGTGGCTCAACTAGTAGTACAAATTAGTTATCCTGATGTATCTACACTGGGTTTTTATTCGCATCTACCTGAATTAGATTATCTTTGCGAAAGTTTTCGGATTTTAACTTCGGGGAAATGCTTTTGCCGTAGTAAAAACCTCAACGCAGCTTGGTATTTTTTTTGGTAAGTTTTATCACAGAAATGCCTGCAAAAATTGGCAAATATTCTCATTATATCTTAAAATATTTAATATTATTTAATCAAGTAGATAAATTACCAATAATAAAAAAATCTCATTATAGTTACTAAATTAAATTTATTGATACAGATGCAAAAACAAGTTTGATAGTTCTGTGTAAATTGGCGGGGTGTTAATTATGAAACAAGCTTTATCTGAGAAGGCATTACTAAAAATTTTAGTAATTGATGACCACGAATTAGTTCTAGGTGGAACAGTAGATGTCCTCAAAAAGCGTTACCCTGATGCCGAATTTATCACTGCTATCAACGCTAATAATGCTCTGGAACAAATCACCGTTTCACAACCCGATTTGGTGGTGATGGATCTTTCGATTCCAGAACAACCAGGAATGACGGCGCGACCTGATACAGGTGTGCAACTGCTCAGGATTTTGATGAAAGACTATCCCCACCTAAATTTAGTTGTTCAAACTGCTCATGTGAGAACATTAGTGCGAATTAGACCCGATATTGATAGTCATAAAGGAGGCTTTACAGTTGCTGATAAAAGCCTTTCCACTCAAGAAATGTTAACTAGAGTAGATTGGGCATTACAGGGATTAACTCATACGAAAGACATTAAAGGAATTCATTCTGGATTAGAAGTAAAACCAGAATGGCTGCGAGTGCTAACGCTAGCATTTGCCGAAGGATTGCAAGACAAGACTATTGCCGAAAGGATGTGTATATCTGAACGGATGGTGCGTCATTATTGGAGTAAGCTGCAAGACGCTTTAGACGTTTATCCTGAAGAAGGCAGAAATATCCGCATTCAAACGGAAATGCGAGCTAGAGAAGAGGGTTTGATTGATTAGTTTTAACAGGGCTATTTCATTCTAGAGATGAGTATTAAACGCTCATCTCTAGAATCAAGGCGCTAGAAAAATCTGTATGTTTTTATACTATTTTTTGAAAAAATTACTTGATTTAGTAAACATACAGATTTTTTATGATTATTTCTTACATCCAAATCTAGCAATCAGCGATATTGTCTTTAACAGGTTTTGAAAATAAATTCATCTGTCAGATTTCTGGATTTTAGTGATGACCCACCAGTACCATGCTGGTTAGATTCCAAGCGATCGCTCCTATGAAGAGTGCTGAGTTGAAAGTACTTCCTTCCTGAGTAAGGTAAATCAGTTTGCCATTGTCAAAAAAACGGCTCTGTCTAAAGGACTCAAACAGCAGCTTATGTATCCTAGACTTTGGAGAAGAATTAAAGAAGAAATTGCTATTTGGCGTGTAGGCACTTTACCAGGCTTGATCATGATTACCCTAGTAGTTATCACGCGTCTTATAGGTTCAATGCAATCATTAGAGTGGCTGGCCTATGATCATTTTCTGCGTATCCGCCCTGAAGAACCAATAGATGAGCGTGTGTTATTGGTAGGGATTAATGAAGATGATATCCGTAGTCTTCAAGATTACCCCATACCAGATCGTGACTTGGCAGCACTATTATTAAAATTACAAAGTTACCAGCCTAAAGTTATTGGTCTAGATATTTATAGAGATTTACCAGTTAATCCTGGTCATACTGAATTAGTTGCAGCCTTAGAAAAATTCCCCAATTTAATTGCCATTGAAAAAGTTTTACCAGAGCAAATTGCTCCACCAGCAGCATTACCACCTGAACAACTGGGTTTTGCTGATCAAATTCTCGATAGTGATGGCAAATTAAGACGCATTTTGTTAGGGACACCAACGCCTGAAGGATACAAGTTATCTTTGTCTCTACGTTTAGCCAAAGTTTACTTAGCTCACAAAGGCCTGAAATTAGAAAATGGTATCCGCGATCGCGCCGCCATGAGATTTGGCAATACTGAACTACCCCGGTTTTTACCCAATTCTGGGGGATATGTGCGAACTGATGCAGGTGGAGTTCAGATACTCCTAAATTTTCGCAGTGGTCAAGGAAGATTTAGAATTGTCTCTTTGAGCGATATTACCAGCAACAATTTTAATCCTGACTGGATACGCGATCGCATTGTCATTATTGGTATGACTGCTCCTAGCCGCAGAGATTTTATGACTACCGCCGCCGTTCCATCGATCAAACCTGCAACAGGGCGAGTTTATGGAGTCGAAATCCAAGCCCATGCTGTTAGTCAAATTATCAGTGCAGTCCTTGACTCTAGGCCACTCTTAAAGACTTGGGATGAGATATGGGAATATTTATGGATTGTGGCTTGGGGTTGTTTAGGAATTGTGATTGCTGGACTAACTAAATCTCCTTTGACAAATCTTGTAGTTTTTGGTCTTGCTAGCTTTAGCCTCTTGGCAATTAGTTATTTACTGATAATTTGGGGTTGGTGGGTTCCAGTAGTACCAGCAGTTATTATTTTAGCTTTAAATAGTATTGAACTCACAGCTTTATATCAATATGACCTAGCTTTGAGGTCTGGCATTAAAGTTCGTCAAGCTATTATCGAACGCACATTTGAAACTATTCATAATGGGCCACTACAAAGTTTAGCTAAAGCCTTAAAATTAGTTCGCAGCCAAGACTTGCCCACCGATAAGTTACTGCTGGAACTAGAAAAAGAAATTGATAAATTAAACCACGAACTCAGAGGAATTTATGAATTTTTACAACGCGAACCCCTCACCCAAGATAGCAGTCTTTATTTAGGCAACAGCCTAATATTGAATTTGCAAGATCCTTTACACGAAATTCTCTATCAAGTTTACAGCTATACCTTAGACCGAGACCTGCCCTATTTTAAAACTATCAGGGTGAAAGTCCGAACTTTTGAGCCTGTCGATGAGCAACGCTTGAATATTGAACACAAGCGAGGAATCTGCCGATTTCTGGAAGAAGCTTTGTGTAATGTTGGTAAACATGCCACAGGAGTAACTCGTCTGGAAGTTAGTTGCTCTTCATCTGAAGGCTGGTACACCTTGAGCGTTGTTGATGATGGACTAGGTATCAACTCACCTAAAGAAGGTCGAGGAACACAACAGTTTAGAAATTTAGCTCGACAACTCAAGGGAAAATTTCGGCGAGTAAATCTTTCTCCTAGAGGATCGCTGTGTGAATTATCTTGGCCAATTGCCAAGTTTTGGCGGCGGTGAATTTTTGCGTTAAGTAACCTAAAAATGAGGACTAAAGTCCTCACTACAAACTAATTATGCTGTATTAGTTTATTGTAGTTAGATTAAAAATTAGGCAATATAATATTTTTTTAATAAAATGGATATTTTAATATTTTTTAATATAAAAGATCAGCAATAAATCATATTTTTTAAAATTAAAAACCGGATAAATTATTGATTTTAAATTCAAGCTTTATCAAAAATTTACAGAATTATAAATATATAAATTATGCCATTTTATTTAACAAAAATGTATCAAAATATGTGATATTTTTAAATAGATGTACAACGCTAGCTGAAATTAATAGAAAAACAAAACTTATAAAAATTTCGTTCATTTTATCCAGTGCAATGCCGAAGGAGAAAATATCATGAATTATATAAATTGGCTCTTGCACAAGCTTTTGAGCGCCAAGATTTTAACAATTTGTGTTATGACTATAACCATAGGTGTAACTCAAGCTGCACATCCTGGATATCAACCACCCCCAGATCAAAAACCTCCTACTGGTTATTCAGATTCATCAGGTATCAGGTGAGTGTAGTGCTGTAGACGCTTGTGGAATGGCGTCACTGGCGTTGCTGAGTTAAGAGTTATTAATCTTCCCCTGCTCCCTCACTCACCCTATTCAAAGTAACTGAGTACTAGTTCCCCTCCACCGGCTTCTGATATTTGCCAGGGTACTTGCGTTGAAAATAGTCCTCCATGATTTTTAAAATCATTGGAGCAGCAACACTACCACCACCGCCGCCAGAATGTTCAGCAAAAGCTACGATTAAAATTTCTGGTTTATCAGCAGGAGCATAAGCACCAAACCAAGCATGATTTTGTTTCACCCCACGCTTCCATGCTTCAGCTGTGCCACTTTTGCCAGCTACTGGGGGAATTGTTGGCTGATATAAAACTTTACCAGTACCTTCAGAGATCACCTTCCTCAATCCCTCACGGAGAACTCTGAGTGTTGTTGGCTTCATGTGTACAGGCTCTCGCCAGCTTTTAGCCTCTTCATTATCTTTGAGCAAATGTGGCTGGACTCGATAGCCACCGTTGGCTGGCACTGCAAACATCACAGCGACTTGCAAAGGAGTAGTTAATAAAGCACCTTGACCAATTGACATGTTGATACTATCGCCTACAGTCCAAGGCATCTTCCAAACCTTTCGCTTCCATGTCTCATCTGGTACTAAACCTCTGGTTTCTTCCGAGGCGAATTCAAAGCCGGTTTTTTGCCCAAATCCGTATTTACGAGTCCATTCAATTAAAGTAGGGCCTCCGACTGCCCTACCAATTTGATAAAAGAAAGTATCACTACTCCACTGCATTGCGCCCACAAAACCTAAAGGGCCAAATCCGGCGTGGTTCCACTCACCAAATCGAGTGCCACCAATAGTTAAGGAACCGTAGGTTTGTAGCACTGTGTTAGGAGAAAATTTACCCGATTCCAGTCCAGCCGTAGTTGTGACTATTTTGAAGGTACTGGCCGGCGGAAAGGCACTGAGGGCGCGGTTAACTAAAGGATGGTCTGCACCTTGAACAGTTTCCCAATCTTTTTGGGAGAGTTTTTGCTTGGAGAAGATATTGGGATCAAAGGTGGGATGAGACACCATCGCTAAGACAGCACCATTGTTGGGATCAAGTGCCACGATCGCACCATCGCGTGTACCCAAAGCCTTTTCTGCCGTCTTTTGGACATTTAAATCTATAGTTAAGTGTATATCTTTACCAGCTTTTGCTTGTTTTTCTCCCAAAACTCGAATGGGACGACCTGCACCATCCACCTCTACCTGTTGACCGCCCCATTCACCCCGGAGAATTTTCTCATAAGCCTTTTCCGACCCCATTTGACCAATTACATCGCCCAATCGATAACCTTCCTCCTTCTTCTCTTTTAATTGTTCGGCAGTCAATTCCCGCGTATAACCCAGTACATGAGCTAATTCTTTGCCGTGGGGGTAGTAGCGAACAGCTTCTGTGTGTATTTCCACATCTTGGAGTTCGTTTTCATACTCCTTCAATGCTGTTATTTGTGCTTCATCTAGGTCACGAGCAATCCGAATCAGTGAAGAAGAATTCGGGCCTGCCTCTTGTAACTTCTTTTCTATTTCCTCTGAGGAGATTTCCAGAATTTTCTCCAGACGCGAACTCACAACCGTCCATCCAGGCTTGGTATGTGCCATTGGCCACAAATACACAGAACGAGGATAACGCGTACTCGCTAAAAGTTGACCATTACGGTCAAAAATATTACCTCTTTCTGGTTGTTTGGGGATGATCCGCACCCGGTTAGCCTCTGCGCGTTTTCGGTGGTTCGCTCCTTCGACAATTTGCAAGTATGCTAAACGGACACTTATTGTCCCCATCATCAACAAAGTAAATGCAATTAAAAATATGGGCTGAAAATTTCGTCCCACGGTACGTGTATTTTTTTTTCCACCAAGTGGGGATGGTTGCAATAAAGCCATAAGACAAAGAAAGTTTCTTAACTAGTATTACTGTGTATACAATTGTGCTAAGTGCCTACCAGGTACTTAATGAAATGTGAATTCGATGAACCTCACTCCAACCCCTCTCCGACACCCAGAGGGGCAAAAATATCCCTGGTTTTGAACTAAAAATCAAGGTTTCAAAGCCTCTCCCCTGCGAGCTACGGTGTACACATAAGTCTTATCAAGTTGCCTAACAGCGTTTCGTTCCCCCCTACCCTTGAAAAGGGGGAAAATGTCTTCAAGTCCCCCTTAAAAAGGGGGGTTTAGGGGGATCAGATGATTTGTGTGTACACGGTAGCCCCTGCGAGAGGAGAAGTTTGGAGAGGGGTTGTTGATATTTGTCGAACTCACGTTAATGAAAAAGCGATCGCCTGAAGTATGAACTTTTAAATTTTATACTTCATAATTCATTTAGTCTCCAGTTATAGTTACTAAATTGTGAGTGCTAAATGCTGAATTTTAATTCCTCTAGCTGAGAATTCTGAACTTATTTGGATATTTGTACTGATCCCCTAAACTTTGACCTGGTATTGAGCTTGTAACAATTGAGGAAGTATATTCCTCATCGATGGATTTAGGCGGATACAATAAACCAAAGTGTTGTGTCTAGTTTACTTAATAGACTACATTAATCGACAAAACTACCTAATATCACTGCATTCTACTGAGGATTATGGCTCAAACTGTCACACAGAATCATAGTGGGATCACGACTTTTCAGCCACTTGATGTTGAACTGCGAAACGTGTTCAAGTTTTTCAACCAAGAACCAGCAGTACATGGTGTAGACTTGGATGTCAGACAAGGGGAATTTTTTAGTATTTTAGGGCCATCTGGCTGTGGCAAGACAACCACGCTACGATTAATTGCCGGGTTTGAAATAACTGATGCGGGCAAGATATTGATTCAGGGTCAGTCTATGACTAATGTCCCTCCATATCGCCGACCCGTCAACACCGTATTTCAAAGCTATGCTTTGTTTAACCACTTGAATGTGTGGGATAACATTGCTTTTGGACTGCGCCTGCAAAAATTACGTAAATCAGAAATTGAAAGCCGAGTTAAAGAAGCTTTAAAACTAGTAAAAATGGAAAGTTTGCGATCGCGCTTTCCCAGTCAACTCTCTGGAGGTCAACAGCAGCGAGTTGCTTTGGCTAGGGCGCTAGTCAATCGCCCCGCAGTCGTGCTGCTAGATGAACCTTTAGGCGCGTTAGACTTAAAACTGCGTAAGGATATGCAGGTGGAGTTAGCGAATTTACACAAAGAGTTGGGATTGACCTTTATTATGGTGACACACGACCAAGAGGAGGCTATGTCCTTGAGCGATCGCATTGCTGTGATGAATCAAGGTAAAATTGAGCAAGTTGCTACTCCCAGACAAATTTACGAACATCCGCAAACCTCCTTTGTCGCTGATTTTATTGGTGATACTAATTTATTTAGTGGTGAAATCACGACTGTAGAATCTTCTTGTGTGCAAATTACCACCAAAACAGGACTAAAAATTGTCGTCACCCGTAATGAAGATACACCGACCGAATTATCTCAAGTAGTTGTGGTGAGTGTGCGCCCGGAAAAAATTCAACTCTCACTTTATCAGCCTAGTGTCATGACTAATTGCTTTGAAGGACGATTGGTCAATGTCATGTTTTTGGGGACTCATGTTAACTATGTTGTGGAATTAACAAACGGTGTCAGCATCAACGTTTTGCAGCCCAACACTATTGGTAATTTACCAGACCGCGACACGCCTATCTACGCTTGGTGGACGGAAAGTGACTGTGTAGCTATAGGAAAGTGCTGAGTGCGCTTGCCCTGAGCGAAGTCGAAGGGGAGTGCTGAGTGGAAATATGAGTTTGGATCACGCAGAGGCGCAGAGTCGCAGAGGTAAGAGTTGAGAAGAGTTGATTTTTGAGTTTGATATTCTAATTCAGTGATGCTTTTAATTAGTGGTTTGATATTGAATTACTAATGTCTGAAGTTGTTGACGATTCAGTTTTCCTTGTTCATTTCTGGGCATTTTTTTGATGGGTATCCATAATTTTGGCAATTTGTAGCGAGTTATTTTATCAATAATTGCTTCTTGAATTTGTTGGGATGAAATATGAAAATTTACTGGAATATAAATGGCAGTAACAATCTGTCCCCAATAACTGTCTTTGACACCAATAACTGCTACATCTATGACTAAATTAGTAGCTCTAATAACAGATTCTACTTCACCAGGAAACACATTTTCCCCACCAGTGATGATTTTATCACTGTCACGACCAACTATATTTAAATATCCTGCTTGATCCAAAAATCCCATATCATCAGGATAAAAGTTTTTTGCATCAGGAAATAATTGAGGGTAATAACCCAGTGATAAAGATGAACTTTCTAGAGAAATTTTCCCTATTTGTGGAGAAGATAAAATTTGCCCATCTGCACTACAAATTTTAACTTTTGCATGTGGTAAAACTTGACCACTACTGTTATTACCACTCAGGAAATTTTCTGGCTTGAGGGTGACAATCTGCGAAGCGGTTTCCGTCATGCCATAGGAAGGAGCAAGTTTAATATGATGAAATCTAGCTTTTTGTAAAAGCTCAGTCCAAGCAGGTGCGCCACCTAGCAACACAGTTTGACATTGAGATAGCCAATTTGTCAATATAGGTTTGCTAAGTAGAAATTGCAATTGTGTAGGCACTAAAGAGATAAAAAATTCATTTGGCTCAAAGTCACACAACTTGCCTAATTTTAACTCTGAAAAAGGTAAAATTAACAACTGACCTTCAGATATAAAAGAGCGCATGAATTGCATTAGACCACTAACATGATAAAGTGGCAATACACATATAGAATTAACTTGACTGACTTGGAAATATTCTTGAAAACCCTGTACTGATGCTGTAAGAGTTTGCCAGGTATGCATAGCAAAACGCATCTTTCCTGATGACCCACCTGTAGGAATCATCATCAAATTATTGGGTTGATTCTCTAGGGATTTAGGAACAGGCGATCGCAGCATTTTATCATATTGTTGAACATATTCGCAGTTACCCCAAACTAAATCAGGTTTAACTAAATTAAATACTTGTTGCCATTCAGATGAACCCCAGGTAGGATTACATAAAAAAACGTGATGACCTCTTGAATAAGCTGCAATTAAGCCAGCAAGAAAGCGAATCGGATTCGGCTCTACTAATAATATTTTTTGGGGAGACGGATGAGTAAATTCATCAAATAAAGCTTCAGTTAAAGCTAAAAATTCTAAACTGTCATAACCTAAAATCCAATTATTTTTACTGCGTTTTTTTAAATATTCAATAGGTGTTTTCATATAAATTTATAGGTGTAGTGGCGCTTGCAAGAGGCTCAGATCCCCGACTTCTTGAAGAAGTCGGGGATCTCTACATATATTTTTTTATGTTAATTTGCCATTATCTCACCAAAACTGCTTCTAAAAATTGGCTATTTAAATTAGTGACATATTACACTACACGCAGATATATTAATTTCGTAGTGGTTAAAGTGCATAACCATGAGATGGACTGAGCAGAATGAATAACAGACGGCAATTTTTACAAGGGATAGCAGCACTTTCTAGTTTGTCTTTAGCTGGTTGTGGCTGGAGGCTGGCTGATGTGCGAGCTAATCCTACTACCTCTAGTCGCAGCGACCAACTATATATTTACACCTGGACACAATACTCTGATCAACAATTACTGCAAACTTTCACCGCTCAGACTGGCTTAAAAGTGCTGGTTGATGTGTATGATTCTAACGAAGTCATGTTAGCTAAGCTGTTGGCCGGGGGTGGTGGTGCTTACGGCTTAATCTATCCATCTGACTATATGGTGCAAAAGATGGAAGAGCAAAATTTATTAACCGAAATCAACCGCGATCGCTTAATTGGGATCGATAATTTATTTCCCCAGTTCCAAAATCCTAGTTATGATCCCAAAAACCGTTATAGTATCCCCTTTAATTGGGGAACAACAGGTTTAATTTATAATTCGGAAACCCTCCAAGAAGCACCAGAGGATTGGGAATATCTTTGGCAAAACCAGGGAATACTCAATAGGCGGATGACATTGTTAAATGATGTCCGTGAGGTCATGGGTGCAGTGTTGCGGATGCTGGGTTACTCTTACAACTCCCAGGACGAAAACCAAATTAAACAGGCTTATGAAAAATTAGTAGCTCTAAAACCAGCGATCGCATCCTTTGACACTGATGCTTGGCAAAACCAAATGCTCGCAGGTGATTTAACTTTAGCAATGTGTTATTCATCAGATGCAATCCGAGTTATCAAAGAAAACCCCAAACTTAAATATGTAATTCCCCGCAGTGGTTCTTCCCTATGGACTGATACTATTGTGATACCCAAATCAGCACCTAATATAGATGGAGCCTATGGCTGGATTAACTTTATTTTACAACCAGAAGTAGCAGCCACAATCAGCCAACGTTTGAACCTTGCCACTCCTAATAGTGCTGGGTTTGAACAATTACCAAATCAAATCAAAAATAATGTCAATTTATATCCTCCAGCTTCATTGTTAGAAAAGTGTGAACGCCTGACTCCTTTGGGAGATTTTGAAGATGTTTATGAGCGTTATTGGACTCAATTAACTAGTAGTTAAAAATAAAAATAATTAAAAGTCGTGTCTACAAAAAATAATTCTTTTCAACAAAATTTACCAGATAATACTACTGATATAAAAAAAATACCTCGTCCCCAGATAAACTGGCTACAACCTTTAGTATTACTTGCACCGTCTGGTATTTGGTTGCTACTTTTGTTGGTACTGCCAACGCTGCTAATTTTTGAATTAAGTTTAGTACCAAATATTAGACCAGGAGATATAGTCAATCCCAGTGGATTGGATAATTATATCAGAATATTTGATCCCCTTTATCTACAAGTAATTGGACGCTCGCTCTGGTTAGCGATCGCGACAACAATAATTTGCTTAATTTTGGGCTTTCCTGTCGCCTATTGGATTGCTCAAATAGCACCGCAGCGCTGGCGAAATTTGCTGCTTTTAGGCTTTGTTTTACCTTTGTGGACTTCCTCTTTACTCCGTTCTTATGCTTGGATTACTATTCTGCGTCCTACTGGTTTATTAAACAGTTTGCTCAGTAATTTAGGCTTACCTACCTTAGAATTACTATACAGTGTTCCAGCCGTTTTAATTGGCATGAGCTACAGCTTATTGCCCTATATGGTTTTAATTTTATATGCTTCTCTGGAAAAGCTAGACAAGCGCTTACTAGAAGCAGCAGCTGATTTAGGTGCAAATTCTGTGCAAGCTTTTTGGAAAGTCACAGTACCCCAAATTTTGCCAGGAATTATTGCTGGTTCAATGCTGGTATTAATCACAGGATTAGGAGATTTTATCGACCCAGAATTACTTGGTGGGGCTTCTAGTATGACCGCAGCAAGGTTAGTATACAACCAGTTTCTTGGAGTCACTCAAAATTGGGGCTTTGGTTCAGCTTTAAGTATGACGTTGATTTTGGCTGTGAGTATGGCGATCGCTCTTTTAATTAAGTTTGGTGAAGCTACACCTAAGCAGTAGTAACTAGAAGATCGAAAAATTATGAATTAGTCTTACACCATTGCCAAAGAAGTTAAATTTCTCTCTTCTTTATTAATTAAATCATTCACAATCGAGAGAAATTCATGTTCTAAATAAGGCTTAGTTAAGTAAGCATTTGCACCGAGTTCTTGGGCTAGTTGCCGATGTTTTTCCGCACTGCGAGAAGTGAGAACTAATACAGGGATTTTGGCGAAAGTTGGGTTTTGCCGGAGATTGCCTAATAACTCAAAACCATTCATGCGCGGCATTTCTAAATCAGAGATAATCACCTGAATATCGGGATGATGTTGTAATTGTTCTAAAGCTTCTATACCATTTTGGGCTTGAATAACTTGATAGCCAGATTTTTGTAGAGTCAAAGAAAGAGTTTGCCTTAGACTAATAGCATCATCTACTACTAAAATGACTTTTGGAGCTTTGTTATTTGGCTCTATAGTATTCGTAGATGCAGCTAGTAAAGGCGTATTTGAGACAGTATAATCTGACATCGGCAAAGCTTTTTTCTCTAAAGAATAAGCTGTTGGCAATGCTGTAACTTCAAGTTTTGCTGGCATCTCATTAGACTCTAGCAGTAGCGCACCATCAACTACTAAAATGAGATTACCGTTAGCTAAACTACTACAACCATAAATATATTTTGGAGGTGCGATCACATTTCCTAAAGGTCTAATTACTAGCTCTTGTTCGCCAATTATTTGGTCAACTTCTAAACCAAAAATTCCTTGATTTCGTCGCAACAGCAACACAGGATTTTTCATAACTCCTGTTTCAGAGGAAATTGATGTATGCTGTAGACTCGCACTATTAAATAACGAACCGTTATAGTTTATCAAATCAGAAAATTGATGAAGGTTAACTAGAGTTTCATCCTCACCTGTATGCCAATACAGGACTTTTTTTCCTTCAAATTCTCGGATATTTTGAGTAGAGGGAATTAATATTTTTTCGATATTGTCCAAAAGTAAGGCATAAACAACACCTCCAGCCTGGATCAGCATTAATTTATCAGTAGTCATAGAAAAAGGTATTTTAAGTATGAATGTGGTTCCTTGATTCGGCAAAGATTGAACTGAAATAAAGCCGTTGAGTGCTTGTAACTGAGAACGCACGATATCTAACCCCATACCGCGTCCAGAAATTTCATTCACCTGATCAGCAGTGGATAATCCAGGTGCAAACATCAAATCTAACAATTCAGATTTATCCGAGTTAGAATTTGAGATTAAATTAAGTTCTACAGCCTTTTCTCGAATGCTTTCAAAATTCAATCCTTGTCCATCATCCCGGACTTCAATAATAGTTTGACTACCCTGATGATAGGCAGAGATTTCGATTGTACCTTGTTCTGGTTTGCCACGTTCCCGGCGCACTTGCGGAAGTTCAATACCGTGGTCAAAAGCATTACGTACTAAATGCAATAATGGGTCATAAAGTTTTTCGGCGATCGCTTTATCTACTAACACCTCTGTGCCATTAAGTTTCAATTCTACAAGTTTGTGATAAACATTCCCCAGCTTTTTCACCATTTGAGGCAAGCGATGGAAAACATTTCCCAAAGGTAACATTCTTGCTGCAACTAATTCATCAATGATGTTGAAAGCTAAAGTCTGTTTTTTATCACTAATTTGTGTAGCTTGTCTGAGGAGTAAGTCCAGGGATTCTGTAGTTTCTTGTAATTGCAGAGTCTCTTCTATAGCTTCATGCAACGACATCTGAAATTCTGTATATACATCCATTTCTAGAGAGTCAAATTTTACTGATGCAAAATTTTGTGTAGATGAGGATGAGAAATTTTGTATCTGTATTGGCAAATCCCGCAATTGATTTAAAGTTGCTTGGTGTCTGCTAAGTCGCTGTAATAATTGCTCAAATATTTCTTGAATCTGTTCATCATACAATGTGCGGCGTTTTTGATGAATTAGTAATTCTCCTGCTAAATAATTCAAGTGTTGTAGTCCTTCTACATCCACACGAATAAATACAGGTTGTCGGGAATTTTTGCTTTGTTGTGGCTGCAATTTATCTTCTAGTTGTTCATTAATTTGTATGGCTGAATCAGAAACAGCATCAATTTCTGTTTTTAAGATATTTTCAACCACCTGATCATTGACAGTTAATGAATGATTAACTTCCTCATTAATTTCAGTAGTCACAATTTTATCAGTTTCTCCTCCCCATATTGACTCTAACAAGCTATCAGTTATCTCTTTAAATACTAGCAAATTGCGTAACTTGGGATTGTCAAGCCAGTTCTTTTCTTGAGCAGTGACAGGAGGATAATTTTTATATTCTTTGGCTAATGCACGAATTTGACTTTGTAGTGTTTGGATTAAGAGGATGTAACTATCTGTCTTCTCAGATAAATATTGAAATTTTGCAACTGCCAGTAGGATAATTAAAATCACCCCATGACGATAAAGGCAAAGACTATAACTATCTTCTTCATCTTGGACAAAACTTAAAAAATTACTCAGCCAATTGGTAATATAATTTATCTGGTTTTCTTCCTCTGCTTTGGGAACAAGTAAAGATAAATTAAGTTCTGGCTGAGGTATTTGCATCTGGTGATTAAACCAGCCAAAAATATAGTAGATTACTTTTAAATATAATTTGGCAGTTGTAGGTTTGATCCGCTCATTTTTAGTGTTGCCAGATACCGTTAAAAATTTGTAAAATGCTTCAGCATGACTGAGAAATTTACAAGTAGATCCAGATAACTCGTCAACTGTGACTGTTGTGAGTTTTTGCAAATCTGGAGAAGGTGTACCACCACAAGTGCGATCGCCTGCTAATATATCTTTTTGTGCTTGCTGCAAATCCACCAGGGCAATTTCTGCAATTTGGCATACTTGGTTGGGGTTTGCTTGCAATGCTGCCAAAATTGTTTGGGCAATTTCTCCCCATCCAGGTAACTTTAGAGATTCTGCCAAGCCAAGAAATACCTCAGCTTGAGAGCCTAAAAAATCTTTAAATTCGTCATTATCTGGTGGATGATTAATAGCTTCAGCAATACTTACTAAACGTTGTTGTACCCCTACTTCAAAAATAGACTGAACAATATCAAACCCCAATTCCTGAGAAGTAGGAATATGATTCTCAGCACCAAAAGCATCACCAAGTTTTTCTTGCAACTGTGCAAAAACTAAAGTTGCTCGTTGCAGAAGTTCTTCATGATTAATAGTACTGCCTGTCAATTCTGTAGTTAATGCTAAACTCAGACATTCATAAGCTTGTAATAAAAGTGATTGTAGTTCATCATCAACTACCACATCTGGATTATACAGAGCCTGAAACACATCTTCTAAAGAATGAGCTATCATTTGAATTATCTCTAACCCAACATTAGCAGCACCACCTTTGAGTGTATGAGTTGCCCGCATTAAATTATGAACTTTAGCAATGCTATAAGCTGCTGATAAGCTAAATAATTCTTGTTCAATAATTTGCACCAACTCTGGTGCTTCTGCCAGAAAATATGTATAACCTTGTTCACGAATTTCAGAGTCTGTAATCATAATTGGTGAGTAAGTATTTAATTCATACAATTTTAATTTTTCTTTGTGTCTTTGTGCCTTTGTGTTTTACCACGAAGACACAAAGATATCTATTTGCTAATTGACTTTAAACTGACTAGCAGTTGCTAATAACTCTTGTGCCATCCCTGATAAATCTTGCAAGACGGCAGCAATTTCCTGAGATTCAGTGAAAGTCTTGTGAGCAATTTCTGCTACATCTTGCATTGATGCAGTTACCGTTACAGATTGTCCCATTTGTTTTTGAGTTGCTTCGGTAATTCGCTGGATTAATTGACTAATTTCGGCAGTTGCGGAAACAATGGCGTTCAAGTTTTGGCGGGTTTCACTCACAAAATTTGTACCTTCTACCACTTGCTGAATGCCTGTTTCCATTGCTACTGCTACTTCACCAGTTTCTGCTTGAATCTCCTGGACTAATTTTTCAATTTCAATGGTTGCTGCTGCTGATTGGCGAGATAAAGAACGGACTTCATCGGCTACCACTGCAAAGCCTTTACCATATTCACCGGCACGAGTGGCTTCAATAGCTGCATTCAACGCCAGTACGTTGGTTTGTGTAGCGAAGTTACTAATCAAATTCACCACCTTGGAGATTTTTTGCGAGGATTCGCTGAGGCGCTTAATCTTTTTACTGGTTTGGGCCACGGTTTCACGAATCGCTTGGATGGCTTTGACTGTCTGGTTCATCGCTGCATCACCAGACTCGACAGTTTGGTTAGCTTGTTGCACTGCTACCTGCACCAAATCGGCGCTAGCTACTACAGCTTGGGTAGAGTCCACCATCTGTTGAATTTCGCTTAGGGCTGCGGTAATTTCTTCAGATTGTTGTTTGGCTAAATTCGTCAGTCCTGCTAGTGAAGCATTGCTACTACTAGAGGTTTGGGCAACTTGTTGGGAAGTTGTTTGTACTTGGATGACAATTTGCCGTAGTGCTTGTAGAGTATTGTTGTAGGCATCGGCAATTGTACCGAGTTCATCTTCGGTAATTGGTGCGCGTACCGTCAAATCGCCATTCAGCGCTGGTCTCAGCGCTGTTAGCAGTTGAATAGACCGTTGTTGCAGTAATTCCTTAGCTGCTTTTTCCCGTGCTGCGGCTGCTGCTAATTTAGCTGACTGTGCTTCTAATCGTTGCAAATATTCAGTTTGTTGTAATCCTAATCCTAATTGGTCACCAATTCGTGCTAATAAGGTAACTTGCGATTCTTCCCAATTACGAGAGTTGGAATTTTGATAAGCCGCCAACAAACCCCACAATTTTTCCCCAGAGAATACAGGAACTATCACATAAGCTTTGACTTCAAATTGCTCTAAAATTTCAATGTGACAGGGAGAATGACCTACTTGATAAATATCATGAGCAACAAAGCTTTCACCTTTGACGTATCGACCTCCTTGAGTTTCTTGTAAGTGGGTATCTTCCCAAACGGTTTTGATATCAACACCTACAAGTTTTACCCAATTATGACCTACTGATTCAGCGATAAATTCACCACTCCAATCAGGATTGAAGCGAAAAACAGCCACGCGATCGCATCGTAATAATTGGCGGACTTCTTGAGTAGCTGTTTTGAAAATTTCGTCTACATCTAAGGATTGGCGAATACGGTTGACTATTTTAGTAACAGCTTTTTCTTGTTCAGCTATCTGAGCTAGTTTCTCAGATTTCACCTGCACTTGTTCGAGATAATCTATTTGTGATTTAGCGAGGCTAAATTGCAAGCCAATCTGAGTTAAAAAGTTGACTTCCCAAGGCTGCCAATCACGAGTGCCAGAATTTTGATAAGCTGCTAATAAACCCCATAAGTTTTCTCCAAAGAATATCGGCACAATAATATAAGCTTTGGCTTCAAACTGCTCTAAAATTTCAATGTGGCAGGAAGCAAGACCTCTTGTATAGATATCATTAACGACAAAATTTTCGCCTCTAGCATAGCGACCTCCCTGGGTTTCTTGTAAGTGGGTATCTTCCCAAACGGTTTTGATATCAGGGCCTACTAGTTTTACCCAGTTATTACCTACCGACTCAGCTATAAATTCGCCACCCCAATCAGAGTTGAAGCGAAAAACAGCCACGCGATCGCATCGCAGTGATTGGCGAACTTCTTGAGTGGTTGTTTTAAAAATTTCTTCTACGTTTAAAGATTGGCGAATGCGGTTAACTATTTTAGTAAAAGCCTTTTCTTGTTCGGCAATCTGAATTAGTTGCTCAGATTGCATCTGCATTTGTTCTAAATATTCACCTTGTGAAATAGCTACACCAAATTGCAAGCCAATCTGAGTTAAAAAACTAATTTCCCAGGGTTGCCATTCACGAGGCCCAGAATTTTGATAAGCTGCCAATAAACCCCATAATTGCTCTCCAGAAAAAATAGGAACAATTATATAAGCTTTCATTTCAAACTGTTCTAAAATATCAATGTGGCATTGAGCATGACCCACCTGATAAATGTCATTAACTGCAAAGCTTTCACCCTTAGCATAACGACCTCCCTGGGTTTCTTGTAAATGAGTATCTTCCCAGACCATTTTAAAATCTGGTGTGACCATTTTCACCCAATTATTACCCACTGACTCAGCTACAAATTCACCACTCCAATCAGGTTTGAAGCGGTAAACACCGACGCGATCGCATCGCAACAATTGACGAATTTCTTGAGTGGTTGTTTGAAAAATTTTATCGACATTTGAGATCCGCAGAATCTTATCGATGACTTTGGCGACAGATTTTTTAGCTAGTGTTTGCTGTTGTAATTCTTTTTGGAATTCAAATTTTTGCAATCTGTAAGTTAGTTCTGTTGTAATTTGAGATAATAAAGTAATTTCTCCTTCCTGCCACTGGCATGGTGCAGCACAATTATTGATTGCTAATAATCCCCAAACTTTACCCTCTACTAAAATCGGTAAACTTAAACTAGCTTTGACTTGAAATTTATCCAGTAACTGTTTTTGATGGGGGGTAATTTGTCTTTGATTGATATCATCAATTGCTACAGGTTCTATATAATCTTGGCTAGTATATAAACCAAAAAGAATCCCTGGCAAATGTTCACTGAGAGTAGGTGTCCAACCTAGGGTGCGAGATTCTGCTAAAACTGTACCAGAGTCAAGAGTAGTAAAGCGATAAATCAACGCGCGATCGCAACTAACTTTCTCCCTGATTTGGGCAACAGTAACTTTAAGTAATGTATCCACATCTAAGGCTTGACGCATCTGAGTTGTAATTGCTTGCAACTGCTGTCGCCAAATTTTAAATTCCTGAGAAATTGCATTTAATTCAGATATAGCATCGCTAGTAATATTGGCTATTTTATTACCGCCATTCTGATTTTCTAAAGATGCTAAATCAGTAACTATAGGCTCGTTTTCGTGGCTATTTTGATATGCAATCGTCATTTTGAAAACCCTCGATAATTGTTAGTACTCAAGTAATAAAAACTAGCTATTGAGCAATGATACTCAATTATTAACAGTCCACATCGGAGATTGAATAATCGCTGTAGCATCCAAATTTAATATCATCTCTTCAGCACTATTAATAAAGTATCCCTGCAAGAAAGGTGACATTGCTGGATAAAATAACTCAGCAGAAGGAGGTTTAACTTGATTGGTATCCAGCCACTCAATATCCATAAGTTGTCGCACCAATAAACCTAAATTTTTTCCCTCTTTTTGCAGTACAATTGCCATCATGTTTGAGAGGAAATTTGCTTTTTGTAAAAGTGGTGGATAACCCAGCATCGCTTCTAAATCAACTAACCAAAGCATCTCGCCACGCCAGTTGTAAATACCCAAAACGCAACTAGGCATTTGAGGAACACCACATATATCCGCCAATGACACTTGAAAAACTTCTGTAATGTGCTGTAAAGCAATCACGGCTGTATCCCTTGTTCCCAAGTTCAAACTTAAAAATTTTTGTCTGTTAGCCAATGTTATTTGTCCTTTGATTGCAATTATTGGAATCGTTAATAAATTACCAATTTATAATCAATTGCACACAATTCTATTTGAGTAGTTCCTTGAGAGTAACTACTAATTCTTCTCGATCTATTGGCTTAGAAAGATAAGCTGCTGCACCTAGCATATTTCCCCAAATTTTATCTACATCACTATTTTTAGTTGAGCAAAAAACTACAGGAATTTTGCTAGTGTCAGGGTTAGTTTTCAGTTCCCGACAAATTTCAAATCCGCTTTTACCAGGTAAAATGACATCAAGAAATATCAAATCTGGTTTGTTTCCGTCTATTTTGACCTGAACCTCTTCACTACTTGTGGCGCTAATCACAGAATAGCCTGCTTGCTGCAAGTAACGACTGAGGATTTCCAAATCGGTCAAACCATCTTCAACTACTAAAACAGTGTTCATGACAATCACCTGTTAAATTCTTTGATAAAGCAAACTAAAATGTATGTCTAAATGAGACAAATACAGGAGTAAAGTTTGACTTTTATTTTTCATTTTGATATTTGGTTTATAACTTTTTCATTGTTTTTTTTAATCTCCAAAGATCACTTTATTAACCCTACGGAAAGTTGAGGCTAAAGTTAATAAGCCTAAATGCAAGTCTAATTTTGTAAGTGATGCTTGAGAAGTTATCTAAAAAAGAAAGAAAAAATTAAAGCAACTAATCAAAAATTGATGACTAATGCCTTAATGACAAACCTTTAAATGAGATTGATGTGGTCTACTTTTAACTTGAGGTTGAGGCTGTACAGGTAAATACTTACGTACTACACTCATTACCTTATCGGCTGACACGGGTTTAGTGAGAAAATCCGTGGAACCAACCACCTTAGCGCGGACTCTATCCAAAAGACCATCGTTGCCCGTTAAGATGATCACAGGTGTATTGGCAAAGGCAGAAATCCGGCGTAACTGAGTGCAGATTTCGTAGCCACTGGCGATCGGCATCATCAAATCTAAAAAAATCAGATCTGGCTTATCTTGAATGAGGGTTGGTAAAGCTTGTACAGCATCTTCAATCTTGATAAATCTCAGTCCGTGTGAGGTAATAATTTCCTCTAGCATTTTACAAACCTGAGGGCTATCATCTACGCAAGCTATCAGTGGCGCATTTGATTTCTTGGGTTGTGTGGAAATAGGATTTATTTTGACTTGCACAACTGACAAAGGCAAATCAGGTACTTCCACCAGTTCAATAATGCCTTTGAGAATATAGGGAAGCAATGAACGAGTGATAGGCACAATACTCTGCTTCATTTTTGCAGCTAAATCTCGCAAAGTATACTTGCCGTTGATCAAACTCACAAAGTTTTTATAGACAGATGCACTGACTTGCTGTTGGAGTTGTTCAGGTTTTCGCAGGACTGGTGCTAAATCAGGAGAAAAATTTGCCAAACCAGCTTCTGACCAAATCTTCCATGAGTCTTGCATCTGCTTCATAGACACATTTGCACTCGTGAAACTCATTGGTGTTTCTAAGATCACTTCTTGGCTGCGATCGCAACTAGCAGAGACAAAATCCGTTTGCTGGGCTAAGTCAAACAACAGTTCTGCTATTGTATTCTCCACAATAGCGTGAATTTGTTCTCGTTGAATTATCTGTTTTTTATACAGAATTTCCAGAAGGCGATAATCCCAATAATCTATTGAGATGTCGTGACTGCGTAATTGCATTTTATCCACATCAATCTGAGGACAATATTGCGCTATATTTCGCCGCCAGCGCCGGAAAGAATGAGTTCCTCCTGTTGCCCAAACCATCCGTCCTAGGCGATAATAAAAAGTCCATTGGTGTCCCTTTAAACTTTTTATTTTTAAAGAGCCATTGTATTGCAGTTGAGTACAAGTTTTAAACTCATTCAGAATGTTATTCGATATTATCAGTTCCGGGTGGGTCATACTTTGTTCCTTTGATTAACAAATCAGCCCTTTAAATACCCAAACTAGCTATATAGCAGTCGGCAAGCATCTCAATGATCAAGAATATATTTGGCACACTAATTTACATAGCTGCCTATTTGTTCTGTATGTATTGCTCTATAACATTCGTCAGTCAAGATTAAAAGATTAAGGGAGGTAGCAAGACGGCAAAAGTAGCTGTATTTAAGTATCTAATATAAAATTACTTTTTAGCTTATTCTACTCCCATTTAATGTTTTACCTCTCGAGTGGGATTGCTATATTTCAATATTAAAATGCTTTGAGTAATGATCTATTATCTTAAAGAGTTTTAGCCTGAATGATATCCGTATAAGTTCTGATTTCTAATTTAAAAAAATAGTAAATCTTAGTTAATTTTGATGTTTTCTGATACTTTTTCTAAGTGTTAAATATTATATATAGATTTTATATTTCTTAATATTAAATTTGGATAATGATGAATCTAGAAAATAGCCTCCTGTTAATTTCATCCAACTAATTAATGTACTTACTATTAGGACTTACGCAAAAACTCTCTCAAACTCTTATTTTTTCGTGTACTTCTCTTCGAGACGCTGTGCGAACGCGTCTTCGCGGTTCGTTTTCCCATTACCTGTGCGTAAGTCCTGACTATTTATAGCTGTGTGAGCTTTCAGAATTTATTTTCATAATTATTATATATTTTGATAAAAATTGATTGATAATGTTTTCAGTTTCTAGTCAACAATTCTAGGAATTTGCGATGAATAGTCATGCTCGCTTACAAATAATCTTAGCTAATACACCTGTTGACACTGTATTACCGGCGATCGCCCAACTCAACTTGCCTAACTGGTGGTTAGCAGGGGGTGCAGTGCGAAACACAGTTTGGCATTCAATATTTGGTCAAAAATGTGGGTTATTCATCAAAGATTTTGATATTGCCTTCTTTGATGAATCGGGAAATCGTTCCCAGGAATTAGCAGCCAAGGCACACTTAACAGAACAATTTCCCAATCATCAATTTGATGTCAAAAATCAAGCTAGTTTTGCCCGTTGGCGTTCTGGCAGCAGACTCTACACTAGTACAGAAGATGGCATTCAAGATTGGCTGCACACTGCTACGGCTGTAGGTGTACGACTAGATTCTCAAGGACAATGGCAATTTTTCACCCCTTATGGATTAGATGACTTATTTGGTGGCGTTATTCGACCTACTCCAGTACATATTAATAATCCAGATGCTCATAATAAAGCATCTGAGTTTTTATCTAAATGCCCTTATCTGCGGTTGATATAGCAATTTGGAATGGGGAATAGTGCCAAATCCTAAATGGTAAGTAGTAAGATTTAATAAAATAGAAGTTCGTAGTCAACGGCTCTAGCCCTGGAAAACCTTGTAAGAAAGCGATAAATCGCTCACTACGAACAAAATTTATCTTACATTTAATTATGTTTACTTATTATCCATTTTTCTGCTTGATGCGTGAGTAGAGAAGTTCGCGATCGCTTTTGGGATCAACGATTAAGCAGCGATTCCTGAAAATAACAGCAACACGCCCATTGGGACAAACTCCTAAACAACTGGTGCTAACCACCCGAAATTCACCCCACAATCCCTCAAATTTTAAACGCGTTTTTAGCCAATTTTGTAATTCTTCGGCAGCAGTTGCACCTCTATTTGGCAACTCTGTGGCACACTGTGAACACACAAACACCAAACCAGATTCCCACCTCGGCGAAACGGCAGGAATGGCCGGAACTGACGGACGAGAACTTGAGGGGGAAGACAGTAGAGAATTGGGTGAAAACTGCTTGATGATGCTTTGAATCAGTGTCTTGATCCGCTTGATCAGTTTTTTCATGGAGGTGTTGCCTAGCTATATCTGACAGCATCGCGTAAATTTTTCATCTATTCTGTTCTGGCAGATCATGCACTTGATTCAATTTTGCTGCAAGTATGCAACTAACTGTTCCCCGGCATTGTCAATGTGTCGTTTCAGTAACCGGACAGCCGCTTTAGTATCTTGCTGCCGACAAGCATCCAGAATTTGATAGTGTTCTTTTTGGGAACGTTCTTGATAATCCATTTGTACCATCTGCACACGGACGTAGCGATCGCAATTGATGTGCAAATTTTTAATCATCGTCAGCAATCGCGGACGTTCGGCACTTGCGTAGAGTGTGGCGTGAAATTCCCAGTTGAGTTTTGCTAAATCACCTGCATCGGCGGTTTGGTTGCTGGTTTCCAAAATTACTGAGGCTTTTTCTAGATCTAATTCTTTTAACTTGGGTATTGCTAACTGCATCGCTTTCACTTCCAAGGCGCTGCGAATTTCGCAGATTTCTTGCGCTGCGGCGGCTGTTAACACCGAAACCATGGCACCGCGATTGAGATGCAGGGTCACCAGTCCTTCTGCTTCTAGCTGCTTGAGTGCTTCTCGTACAGGAATGCGGCTAACACCAAACTGAGTAGCGATTTCATCCTGTCGGAGAGATTGTCCTTCCTGAAAAATCCCCTGCATAATTGCTTCTCGCAATGCATCAGCAATTAAATCTGGGGTACTGCGTTGTTTTTGCAGCACGTTGGCTGCTAAGTCATTTAAGTTCATAATTTATATTGTATACAAAAAATCGTATACAATATCCAAAGTAGTCTTGACTGACAATTTTTGTAATCCTACGGGAGACAGTTATGAGTATGGGATCTCCAGCAGACCGAGTTATTATCTTCGACACCACCCTACGAGATGGCGAACAATCACCAGGCGCAACCTTGAATGTAGAAGAGAAGCTAGCGATCGCTCATCAACTGGCTCTTTTAGGAGTTGATGTGATTGAAGCGGGTTTTGCTGTTGCTAGTCCGGGTGATTTTGCAGCTGTAAAAGCCATTGCGGAGCAAGTCGGGATACAGGGTGGCCCGATCATTTGTAGTTTAGCTAGAGCCACACGCCAAGATATTCAAGCAGCTGCCGAAGCCTTGAAACCTGCTGCTCGTCCGCGAATTCATACAATGATTTCTACTTCTGACATTCACCTGCAATATCAGTTGAAAAAATCCCGGAGCGAAGTATTAGCGATCGCCTCAGAAATGGTTGCTTATGCTAAATCGTTTGTGGATGATGTAGAATTCTCACCCATGGATGCTAGCCGCACTGATAGAGAGTTTTTGTATGAGGTTTTGCAACAGGCGATCGCGGCTGGTGCAACAACAATTAATATTCCTGATACCGTTGGTTACTGCACACCCAAAGAAATTGGCATTTTAATTGCCGGAATTCGCGAACACGTTCCCAATATTCACCAAGCAATTCTTTCCATTCACACCCAAAATGATTTGGGTTTAGCTACAGCCAATGCCTTGGCAGCCATTGAACATGGTGTGCGTCAGGTGGAGTGTACAATTAACGGTATCGGTGAACGTGCAGGTAATGCCGCATTAGAAGAAATTGTCATGGCCTTGCAGGTTCGCAAACCATTTTTTAATCCTTACTTTGGTCGTGCAGTTGATGCTGATGCACCCTTGACTAACATTAAAACCCAGGAAATTTATAAAACCTCTTCCTTGGTTTCTCAATTAACAGGAATGCTGATTCAACCTAATAAGGCGATCGTGGGAGCAAATGCTTTCGCTCATGAGTCGGGAATTCATCAAGATGGCATTCTCAAGCACCGCCAAACCTACGAAATTATGGAAGCCGGCTCAATAGGTTTGCCGGAAAATCGCATTGTTTTGGGTAAGCATTCGGGAAGAAACGCTTTCCGCACCAGGCTGAAAGAATTGGGGTTTGAACTGAACGAAACAGACTTGAATAAAGCCTTTAATCGCTTTAAGGAAGTCGCCGACAAGAAAAAAGAAATTTCCGATTGGGACTTAGAGGCGATCGTTCGTGATGAAATGCAAATTCAAGTAGAAAGCGGTTATCAACTCGAACACGTCCAGGTAATTTGCGGTGATTGCACTTGTCCCACTGCAACCATAACCATTGTTACCCCCGATGGCAAAATTCTCACAGATGCTAGTGTTGGGACAGGCCCGGTGGATGCAGTTTATCAAGCAATTAATCGATTAGTGCAGATTCCTAATCAACTGATCGAGTTTTCAGTGCAATCTGTGACAGGCGGTATTGATGCACTGGGAACCGTAACAATTCGTTTGGAATACCAGGAGAGAATATTCTCTGGACAAGCATCTGATACAGATATCGTAGTAGCCGCAGCTTATGCCTACATCAACGCCATAAATCGCCTTTATTGGTACTTACAGACAAAAAATGAAGTTTTGCAGTCCTCCGCTACTGTGTCGAGTAGATAACCCATAATGCTGGGCTTTATTCGCCCACAGGCTGGAAGCCTGGGGCTACACAACCAAAGCCCGCCTGCGCGGGCTAATTAAGCTCATTGTTGTACATAAGTTGCCAAACTTAGTCTTGTAATGTGCTTCATCCATTTGTTGCTAGCGCGTAGCCGTGCTGGTCAAAGGCTCATATCACGTCCGGTTAAGACTTATCATTAAGGTAGCAGAGGGGCAGTTAAAACTAATTAACCGGACTTGATATCACATCAAGCACCTAACGATTAAAATCGCGGCTACACAGACAAAGCCGTGATTAGCAGGCTAGCTAGGCATTTAGTCCGCACAGGCGGACTTAGTTTGTGTAGCCCCAGACTTCCAGTCTGTGGGCAAATTCGTTTAATTAACCATGAGCGATGATTTCCCTAAAGCTTTTATCATCGGCAATTTCATCAAAATCAATGTCAGTCGCCGCATCTTCTTTATATCTGGGATTCAGTTGAATTGCTTGTTGGAGATTTGCCAAGGCTAATTTCAGTTGTCTTTGTAGGGCATAACAAGCTGCTTTATTGTAGTAGGCGCTAGCGTAGTCTGGATTAAGTTCTAGTGCCTTGTCAAAACTAGCGATCGCTTCATCATCTTCTCCCAGTCTCACTAAAGCATAACCGCGTTTATCCCATACTTTGGCGGAATTAGGATTAATTGCAATTGCTTGATCAAAACTAGCGATCGCATCTTCGTAGCGTTCCAACTCTATCAGAGAAAGACCACGATTTAACCAAGCAACTGGATCATCAGGCTTAACTTGCGTCGCTTGATCAAAAGAGGCGAAAGCTTGTTGATGTTGTCGTAAACTGCCAAAAGCCACACCGCGATCGCACCAAGCTTGATGATAATCAGGTTGAATGGCAATGGCTCGATCATAGGCGGCGATCGCATCTTGATAACGTTTTAATCTGCTTAAAGTTAAACCGCGTTTTAACCAAGCAATAGGTTCATCAGGCTGGATTTTCACTGCTTGATCATAAACTGCGATCGCCGCTTCGTATTTTCTTTGAGCAAATAGCTCATCTGCTTTTTGTAGGTAATCATCTGCTAACACTTCTGGTTGTGGTTGCGGTGATTGAGTTGTTTCTGTTTGCGGAAGAGATGGCGGCTCAATCTCAGACAATTCTTGTAATATCAAATCCTTGCGTTGTTGAGCATCTAACTGCAACTCAGACAGTTGAGAGACAAAATCTGTCTCTAGTTTTTCTAGCTTTTCCAAAATCAGCAGCTTTTGTTGTTGAGCATTCGATTGTAATTCCGAAAATTGCGAAACAAACTCTAAACCTGATTTTTCTAAATTTTCCAAGATTTGCTCTTTCCGGTTTTGAGCATCTATCTGTAATGCAGATAATTGAGAGATAAATTCTGACTGGTATTTTGCTAAATTCTCAAAAACACTATCTTTTTGTTGTTGAGCCTCAGATTTAAATGAATTTTCTAACCCTCTGATATTTTCTAGAGTTACATCTTTTTGTTGTTGAGCATCTACTTGTAAGCTTCCCAAACCTGCAAAAATATTATTCTTTTGTTGCTCAATCTCAGACTGTAATTCAGTTATTTGCGATTTAAATAAATTCTCCAACGCTGCTAAATTTTCCAGAGTTCTATCTTTTTGTTGTTGAGCATCTACTTGTAAGCTTCCCAAACCCGCAAAAATATTATTCTTTTGTTGCTCAATCTCAGATTGTAATTCTGATATTTGCGACTGTAATAGATTTTCTAATTCTCTGATATTTTCCAGAGTTCTATCTTTTTGTTGTTGAGCATCTATCTGTAAATTTCCCAAACTCTCAAAAACGCTATTTTTTTGCTGCTGAGTATCAGAATATAAGTTTGAAACTTGAGCAACAAATTCATTTCTAGAAATTTCTAAATTTTCAATAGCTATATTCTTTTTTTGTGTAGCGTCTACTTGTAATTCAGATAATTGCTCGCCCAGATCAGATGCTAATTTTCCGAGAGCTTCTAGTGTGACATCCCTTTTATTTTGAGCATCTATTTGTAATTGTAATAGTTGCGTAGCAAATTCCGATTCTAAATTCTGTTGAATTTTTTTTACTTCTGTTTCTAATCCTGATAATATATTTTCTTTTGACTGTAATAATTCTACTTTTAAGTTAGCTAAATTTTGTTGTTCATCTTTGATATTTTGTTGTAAAATATCAACTTCTTTTGCTAATTGGTGATTGATTTTTTTTGATTCTTGAATTAAGTTTTCGGCATCTTGTTTAACAATAGTTAGCTGATTTTGGAGATTTTCCATTCCCTGTAGCTCTGCCATTGCTCTATTGACAATTTCCCGAATTGCTACCCGTCGTAATAGCCAAATTAAAGCAATCACAGCGACAGGAAATAAACTTAATATGACTAACCAAACATTAAACAGGATAGTTGTGCGATTAAAAGCACGTTCCAAATCAGATGGGACTTGTTCTTGTGTGAGTTGTGCTGTAGGCAGTTGCGCCAATTTTTGCTGCTGTAGACTAGATATTACCTGAGCAGTATTCAGTTTTGTAGAAATGGATGGTCTAGTTTGTCCATTAGTAATACCAGTAGACAACAACAAGGGCGAAAAGACAATAGCACTTTTCAATACTAAGGTAAGGATAACTTGACTTTTGCGCTTCATAACAACCATCCTGATTTTTGGGCCAGTTTTTCCAGTGGCAAACCTATCTCCAATCTATACCAGAATTCAATTTTGACATCTTGGTAGGGGTAACAAGTCAAGAAGAATCAACATCCCCTGCGGGTAACGAGAGAACTCGCACAATAGCTTTACCCGCAGGTTTGACGCGTACGTAATTCATAATATGTAAGTTGTAGTCAGGAAAAATATGTTTGGATAGTTATCTTTTGAGGATTTACGTAAAATACTTCTCTAACTCTCATTCCTCCGTGTTACGCCATTTGCTACAACGCGGGGAACCCGCGCAACGCAATGGCTCCTCTGTGCCTCTGTGGTTTGATTCTTCCGTAACTTATGCGTAACTCCTACTTTTACTTGACAATTTGAACATTTTCCATATCTGAAGTACACCTATCCCAGGAAGGTTATGTTATTTGATAATTTTCGCCGCCAGTTGCGTAAAGAAGCGCAACTATGGCAAGATGAAGGGCTTATTGATAGCGGTTTATACCAACAACTAGCACAAAAGTATCAATTTAATAGTTTAGAAACCACGGCTCGCGATCGCTTTGTATTTATCTTGATCGCCGTCGGTGCGATATTATTAGGCTTGGGTGTAATTACCTTTGTGGCTGCCAACTGGCAAGCTTGGAGCCGAGAAGTCAAATTAACACTGCTGTTAAGTGTATTCCTAGTAACTAATATTACAGGTTTTAGCTTGTGGAAACCATCCATAAGTAATACATCCTCCAGAGACAGAAAACGCCGCCAACGGGTTCTGGGAGAAGGCTTATTACTACTAGGCGCGTTGACTATAGGGGCCAACATGGCGCTGTTGTCCCAGATGTTCCATATTGGCGGTTCCAGTTACCAACTATTTTTAGGCTGGGGTTTGGCTGTGTTATTCATGGCTTACAGTCTGCGCTTAACTTCCTTAAGTATTTTTTCCCTAATTTTGATAGTTATAGGGTATTTGGTGGGAGTGTTTGATTGGTACGTTCCCCGAAACGAGTGGACATGGGGACGACTAATCATAGAACATATGCCTGTAGTAATAACTGTCTTATTTATTCCTTTAGCTTACTGGTGTCGTTCCCTGGGAATTTTTAGAATTACCGCGATCGCCTTTGTGCTATCCTGGCAATTCCATCTCAGGTCATTGCAAGTTCTCTCCTACACCGATGCACCACCTTGGTTGGCGATGGCTGCCTTTGTTCTGCCACCAGCATTATTGTGGAGTTACGATGACCGACTATTTAGGCAAATCAATTCTAGAAAATTTCAACCCTTTGCCCAGTCACTAGCCTTAACATATTTCAGCATCATCTTTTACATCTTATCCTTCCGGTGGTGGTGGGAAATGCGTAGAGTGGGTTACGAAACTGACCTAAGAAACACAACTCTAGCCAACTGGTCACCCTTAATAGATGTAATTATTTTCACAGTTTTAGCATTATGGCAATGGTGGCATTTACTACGCTCAACCCACAACCGCCAACACCAAGGAAGAGATATTAAGAATATAGTAATTGGCTGCTTGATTGTCATCACCGCCTCAGTCATCTTTGTACATCAAGCCATCACCCCCATTCCTGTCATTGCCATCTTTGCTTTTAATGTCCTCTTGGCAGTCTTTGCGTGTGGACTCATTCGTGATGCACTGGAATTAGGACAAAGACGCGCCTTTTGGGGTGGCATAGTTTTACTGGCACTCCAAATCATCAGCCGGATGCTAGAGTACGATACCGCCTTACTATTCAAATCCCTAGTATTTATCTTGTGTGGTGTGACAGTCATTCTCGCCGGACTGTGGTTTGAACGCTATTTATCCACTCTCCCAGACGCATCATCTGAAACTCATCGCTCATAAAACCTTTGCGTTTAATTTTCACTTAAGACATCAATATGGAAACCAACCCAGAAAAACCTGTATCCCTTTGGCGATTTCTAGTTCCTTTGCTAATTCAAGCAGGGTTTATTCTAGCAGTACCAGCCCAAGCAGTTTACACCCTGATGACAGGTAAAACAGCCGTCCTACAAACAGTACCTGTAGATCCTTATGATTTGCTGCGGGGTTACTCAGTCATCCTTAATTATGAAATTTCCCGTACCAGCAATTTAAGAAAACTTCCCGGCTGGACAGAATTAGTCAAACAATATCCGAGTCCCAACAAAGAATTTGACCCAGCGAATAATCAACAATACGCCTCTTTAGCACCCGGAACTAGCTTATACGTGATTCTAGAAGAGCAAAAATCTACTGGTGAGGTTCCCCAAGCTTGGAAACCTATGAGAGTAAGCGGCGAATTACCAACTTCCCTCAATGCTAATCAAATTGCCTTAAAAGGTTTCGTTAACGGCTATAACTCAATTTCCTATTGCTTGGAAACTTACTACATCCCAGAAGACCAACGTAACGAGATTAACAATGATATCTCAACAGCCCGACCCATTAAACCAGGACAACCGCAACCCATAGTAGTAGAAGTGAAAGTTAATCCTCAGGGTAACGCTGTACCTTTAAGTATGTGGGTACGCGATCGCCAATATAATTTTTAAGCTTTATGGGCATTTCGCGAGAGGCTCAGATCCCCGACTTCTACCCTCCGGGAAGCCACCCTACGGGTGTCTACAAGAAGTCGGGGATCTTTTTGGACGTGAAACTTGTGATAAACATTTGTCAGATGCTACCGTCTACAAATTGATATAGGAGTTAAAGGGTTTCTCTAACTATGAAGCGTAGACACAAAGTAGCTTACAGCTTGACATCACTGATTATATCTACTTACCTCGCACCTCAATCGGCTATTGTTGCTGCACCACCGAGAAACCCAGACAAAACCGTAAATTGTGAGATTTTAGTTGTGGGTGGTGGACTTTCAGGCGTCGCCACAGCTTACGAGGGGTTACTAGCAGGACGCAGAGTTTGCCTCACAGAAATTACCGATTGGTTGGGAGGACAAATTTCTTCTCAGGGGACATCTGCATTAGACGAACGACCTACCCAGCGCAGTCGGCAATTTTATTCTCGCGGCTACTTGGAATTGCGCAACCGTATTGAACGCAAGTACGGTAAACTTAACCCTGGAGACTGCTGGGTAAGTGACTCTTGTTTTCTTCCCCGTGATGCTCATACCGTGATGACTGAAATGCTCAAAGATGCTGAAAGAAGGGGCAGGGGTAAGCTAGAATGGTTCCCCAACACGGTAATTAAGGATTTAGAAATTACACCTTCTACAGTTGAGGGTGGTGGACAGTTAATTAATAGCGCTATCGCCATTCAACATCAACCAGCCAAAGGCGCACCACCTCTTAACACTCTCACGTTATCTCAAACCATTGAAGATGCCTATCGCTACGAAAACTCATCTCGGTTTACTAAAAACATTATTCGCTTAGTTCCCCAGCAAAGCAAAGGCAATGCGCCTAAGTGGTACATTGTAGACGCCAGCGAAACCGGGGAAATTATCGCCTTAGCTGATGTCCCTTACCGATTGGGTATTGATGCTCGTTCCTATCTCGAACCTTCTTCTTCTAGCGCCCAAAACGACCCTTATTGCACTCAAGGCTTTACCTACACCTTTGCAATGGAGGCAACTAAGGAAGCGCAACCGCAGACAATGCCCCCATTCTATTTACAATACTCGCCATATTTCAGTTATGAATTACAGCGATTGGCTAATTTTGGCTTAGTTTTCACCTATCGCCGCATTTGGAGTCCGCAACAAGGGCAACCTGCAACCTTCGGCGGTGTGAGGTTTTCTGCGCCCACACCAGGGGATATCTCCATGCAAAACTGGACTTGGGGCAACGATTACCGCCCTGGAACAGCCAAGGATAACTTGGTTTATACGCGCCAACAATTACAAGCGACTAAGCAGTTGCAACCTGGGGGCTGGATGGGGGGACTGCGAACAGAAACCCTCCGCAAAGGTGAGGAAAATGCACTGTCCTACTATTACTGGCTAGTAGCTGGGACTACAGATTCCCAATTAGGGAAGGGTGTCAAGCAGCAACAAACAAATAACCGCTTTCTTTCGGGGTTAAATTCTCCCATGGGTACAGCGCATGGCTTATCGAAATATCCTTATATGCGCGAAGGACGGCGGATCATTGGCCGCCCTAGTTGGGGACAACCGGGAGGTTTTACCATTTGGGAAATTGATATTTCTCGCCGCAACTATAACGATGAATATTACCGCAAGACGCTACCTGCTGCAATGTACCGCAGATTACAAGGGGCACTTGCAGGCTTAGAAGCAGTATCTGTAATTACGGGACAAAAACCCCCTGAACAGGTAACGCGGCGGACTCGTTCTACCATCTTCCCCGATGCTGTGGGTATCGGTCACTACGCCATCGACTTTCATCCTTGCATGGAAAAAAGCCCCCCAGAAGCACCTGGTAATAGAGAACGTCCGGGAGAAAGACGTGGTGCTGGACAAGCTTATCCTTTCCAAATAGCTTTAAGGGCAATGATTCCCCAAAAAATTGATAATTTAATCGTCGGAGGTAAAAGTATTGCCACCAGTCACATTGCTGCCGCCGCCTATCGGGTACACTCCTTTGAATGGTCTGCTGGTGCTGCTGCGGGGACTACTGCGGCTTTCTCCTTGAAAAATGGGGTTGCACCTTACCAATTAGTAGAAAATTTACCCAAACCAGCACCGCAACTACAAGCGCTCAAGCGTCTATTGGAGCAAAATGGCAATCCTACCGCTTTCCCTGATACTTCAATTTTCAACGAAAACTGGGATAATTGGCGTTAGAGGCTAGAGACGGTCTACTTCTTCTAAGATATCAGGTTGGGTTTCGTTCCATTGCTTTGCAACGCTGACGCGAACAACCCAACCGAATCAGATGATGTCCGCCAAATTATCCATAATCAGCCCTGTTGTAGTAGGGAGTGGAGTCCCAAAAGACAGGACTAAAGTCCTGACTACGAGCAAACATTTTTTATTTAGTTTGATTAACCGGACACGATATCAAATACTGAGTTTTAGCTTTAAATGAACGGTATTGGTTTTTAAGCAGGTATTGAGCAAGGGAAGTTAAGCTCATTCATAATACAAGCAGGTGTTATTTTTCGTTTGGCTATGTACTTAACTTGGTTTAGCGCTAATAGTTGGCTACTGGAAATTGGTAATCAACGGATATTACTTGACCCTTGGCTGGTTGGTTCTTTAGTTTTTGGCGACGCAGAATGGTTTTTCAAAGGCTTCCGGTCACAAGAACGTTCCATCCCAGAGAAGATTGATTTGATTTTGCTATCTCAGGGGTTACCAGACCATGCTCACAAACCAACATTAGAGCAGCTTGACCACCAAATTCAGGTTGTAGCTTCTCCCAAGGCGGCAACAGTAGTGCAAGAATTGGGTTACACTTCTATCACATCTCTGGCTTTTGGTGAAACTTTTACTTTAAATAATCAGGTGGCAATCAAGGCTGTCCGTGGTTCTACAGTGGGATACAATCTTGTAGAAAATGGCTATTTAATTACAGAGTTGGCAAGTGGTTTAACGGTTTACTACGAACCTCACGGAAATCATTCCCCAGAAATTAAACAGTTTGCACCAGTTGATGTGTTAATTGTGCCAATTATTGATCTGACACTGCCGATAGTGGGGCCGTTTATCAAAGGCAGAAATAAAGCTTTAGAAGTAGCACAGTGGTTACAACCCCAAGTAATGCTACCCACGACAGCCGGTGGAGATGTGGAGTTTGAAGGTTTGCTGGGCAAATTACAGAAAGCGGAAGGCACTCTTGAAGAATTCCGTTCGTTGCTTAAGCAGAATAATTTGGCGACGCAGGTAATTGAACCAACTCCAGGCGATCGCGTTGAATTACACTTGGAAAAGCGCGCATTAGCAATATGAATTTACAAAAGGTGGCAATTATCACAGCTGCCAGTCGGGGCATTGGGGCAGGTTGTGCGCGAGAGTTAGCAACACAAGGCTATAGAGTTGCACTGATTGCACGTTCTCCTGAAGTGATGGATTTAGCAGACGAGTTAAGTGGAATTGCTATTCAGGGATCAATGACAAGTTCTCATGATTTGGAGAATTTGGTTAAGACAACACTGGAGAATTTTGGGCGGATCGATGCAGTGGTGAATAGTTTTGGCGATCCACCCCGTCCTGATTTACTTTCTATCTCTGATGCAATGTGGATGGAGAATTTTGAAATGTTATTTCTGAGTGTTGTTCGCATAGCAAGACTGGTCACAGAACCGATGCGGCAAGGTGGGGGTGGTGCGATCGTCAATATTTCTGCGTGTGATTCCCATGAACCGGAGTTAGGAACTCCATTTAGTGGCACCCTGCGTGCGGCAATGGAAGGATTCACAAAATTATACGCCAAGCGTTACAGAGCAGATGGCATTCGCATGAATTCAGTCGCTCCTTTTTTTGTGGCAGATAGGATGGAAGAGTTGACAGGATGGAATGTTCCTGATGATTTGATGTGGGGTCGCCCTGCAACTTACGCTGAGTTAGCGAAAACAGTGGCTTTTCTGATTTCTGATGATGCCAAGTTTATTACAGGAACGACCCTCAAGGTTGATGAAGCTCGTTCCGCTACTATTTAAATAGCGATCGCATGGCGATGAAATTATCACTTTTCTATCACTCTGCTGAGATAGCAATGGCAATCTGGTTTATCAATTAATGACTCAACTAAAGCGTTTAGGGCTGTAGCCGCGAGTAAGCCGCCTCCTAATGTTCCTTCAACAGTGAGCCAAGGTATTTTTTGTTGCATTAATCTACGTTTAGCTGCGGGTGCATGGCTAAAACCAATGGGTAAACCAATGACTAAAGCAGGCTGAATATTTTGCTGTTCAATGGCTGTACAAATTTCCAGTAATACTGAGGGCGCATAACCAACTACTAGTACAGAACCTTGGCTGACTTGTTGCACTTTTTCTCGCCATTGCTGACGTTGCCAAAATTCTATTTCTGCCTCTGGGGCGGTGGTGACATGGGGGTTATCAATTAAGGTGATAATTTGACAGCCTAGGTGGGCTAGTCTTGTCTGATCTAAAGCAGCTGCCACTGTGGGGATATCTACAACAATATCACAGCCGGCTTTGAGGGCTGCCCGACTGGCGGCGATCGCGCCTGGATTCAAGTTGACAAAGGACACCAAACTCACATCACCACAAGCTAATACCAACTGTGCAATTAGGTGTTGTTCAATTTCCGAACGGTGAGATAAATTGGGTAGTAAGCGTTGTAAAGATTCTTGAAAAGCTTCTGCATGATTATGGACTTCCGCATCCAAGCCACTCCACAGTTGTTCTAGTCCTCCTAGTCCGACTTGGGTTTCTACTTCCAGTAACTTGAGTTGGGATAGCACCTCAGCTTGCATAATTTGACAATGGCGATCGCGTCCTAATAAATTTTCTAATGCTGATGCTGTTTGTCGCAGTTGAGAAATTTGCTGCATCACGGTGCGATATTGCTGCTGGAGTTGTGCTGTCAGGGTTTTAGTTGTGTCTGTCTCTGGTTCCACTTCCAAAATGTGGCGAATGTGGTTGAGTTGGAACCCTTGTTGTTTCAGTGCCACAATTCGCTGTAACCTGATGACATCTGTATCTGTATAGAGGCGGTAGTTACTAGGCGATCGCGCTGGATGTGGTAATAATCCTAATTGATGATAATGTCTCACCATACGCGGTGTAATCCCGCCACCTACGGCATCAGTAAGTTCTTTAATCGTGAATAAACCAGTATTCATCTGTATTAGTGCTTTTCTAGTTTATTGTTTATGTACCCAATAAAGATAATATCGTTCGCTATCCACCCAAGACCTCTCAAAATTTTTGATCGGAATAATTTTTAAATCATTGTGGTTTGAATTCAGTGGTTTATGTAAAATCAGCAAAATTCTGTTTCTGTGATTTTGACTGTTTAATAGAGTATTAATTTGGTTGAATATTTCGGGTTGTTCGACACCTTGACGATTTTGATTAAATAGGGTAAAGCTTCCCATTTTTTGCAGTTCAGGATAGTAAAATTTACGATTGAGATAACCCGATAATGCAGCCATATTTGCATCTCGACTGGCAACAATAAATTCATTACTTAATTGATATTTTTGTAGATACTGAGCAGTTTCACGACTTGCAGAAAAGGGGATAACTAAATCTTTAGTGAATCCATAAATTCCTCCAAATAACTGGATATAAAGGATTAACATCAAGGCAATATGTTGCCATTTCTGAGCAAATTTAAATAAATTAGGTTTAATAGAAAATTTGTTGATTAAAAACGGAGAATCTTGATAATAACTTCCCAGCCATAATGCTGCTATTAGAACTAAATACAAATGACCAAAATGTCGATGCGCACCTGCAAATCTCAAGTACGTAAATGCCAGGATCACGCAATTTCCTGTGATGTAGAAAAAGAAAGCAAATGGTTTCTTAGATAACTTGATTAAAGTTACAGCTACAATAAATAGAACAATTAAATCACAAACAATTAAATCCAGCCATCTTTTGCTTGATGGTATGATTAACAGATAACTACCAAATAATCTACCGATACTTCTCAATAAATTACGAATATCTAATTGAATTACCCATCCATTATTTAACCCACCATGAAGATAACTATCTGTCGGAGGAGTAATAATATAAATGGATAAAATAAAAGAAAATATGATAATAAGAACACTTAAAAATAAATCATATTTTTGGCTTTGCCTAAAATACTGCTTGCGATGTTCATGATCAAAACAAAATTCGACTAGCAAAGTCAATGATAAAGAAAATGATACAAAGAGAGCATAAACACTACTATTTGCCAGTAAACCCAATAAAATTGCCAAGTAAGCATAAGTTCTTTTTCTAGATGCAAAAGCTGTACAGAAACCAAAAATAAACAGCATACTAAATGCATAATTGCGAGAAATTAAAAGATATTCATAAAAGGGATAAAAGCCAAAGGAAAAAAGCAATTTTTGTTGATTATTAAAAGGGCTATAGAAGCAAAAAATAGCCACAGAAGTTATTGCTATAGCTAAATGAAAAATTTGCATAACAATGGGATTATCAGCAATTTTTCTGAGTACTGCTAGGGAAAAATACCACAGAACAGGATGTCCTTCATAACGAATATTGGCAATTAAATCTCTAAAAGATTGACTATCTCTGACAATCAGCCAAGGATTTAACTCATCTCGCCACATCGAATGGTTGAGAATACCTGTTAAACCAAGAATTGAAAAAGTAATGATAATTAACCAAGCAACATTTAAAGATGAACTAGAAATATGATTAGTAATTTTTTTAACTAGCATCATGAATTCAAAGTTTTTGATACAAGTAAAATAACTTTCGCTCTGATAATGAGATAGTTTACAGTAATTTCTGCCATTTAACGAACAAAAAGATCCCCGACTTCTACGAGAAGTCGGGGATCTGATCCTCTCGCGTTATAGACCCGCACAAGCAGGTTAAAAACCTCACTTTTTCTAGTCCACAGAGGTAGACTTTGCTGAGGTCTGACTTTGATGTTGATTGTATTTTGATGCTGGGAATACTAGGCATATCCTTTCAGGAAGTTGAGTTGGTCATTCAAGTTCCTATTTATCAACCAGTATCATCAATGAATCTACTAACAAAGAGGCATCATTCCCGCAAAGTTAAAGCTTTCCCATTGCAGCTTGTGCTAATTGTTCCGTTTTTATTGCAAATTTTTGGAGCAGTAAGTTTAGTTGGTTACCTATCTTTCAAAAATGGACAGAAAGCTGTGAACGACCTAGCAGCACAATTAATGGATCGAACCCGCGATAAGGTAGCTCTGCACCTGAATTCTTATTTGTCCATTCCTCACCAAATTAACCAGCTAAATGCTGAGGCGATCGCTATGGGATTATTAGATGTGCGCGATCGCCAAACCATCAGCAAGTATTTTTGGAAACAAATGCAGGTGTATGATTTGTCTTACATCGGCATGGGACTGACTACTGGTGAAGGAGTAGGAGCGGGTCGTTATAATGGCAAAACTCTGACAATTGATGATTGGAATGCCCAGGCGCAAAATAATGGTAAGACTTACGCCACAGACGACCAAGGTAACCGCACTCATATAACTGATACTTATGATTGGAGCAACTTCCAAGAAAGCTGGTATACGGAAACCATGAAAGCAGGTAAACCTATCTGGTCAAGAATCTACACTTGGAATTCTGTTAATGATTCCTATATTAGTGCTTCTGCTGGTCGTCCTATTTATGACACCCAAAATCGTTTATTGGGGATGGTTGGTGCAGATATCCATCTCTTAAAGTTGAGCGAGTTTTTACAACAATTAGATATAGGTTCTACTGGTAAGGTTTTCATTTTAGAGCGAAACGGACTTTTAATTGCCAATTCTGGCACGCAAAAACCTTTTGCTGTGATTAAGGGTGAAATTCAGAGGTTACAAGCTACAGACAGCCCTGATGCGGTTATCCAAGGTATTGCCAAAAACATTCAGCAAACTTTTAATGGTTTCCAGTCAATTACCGCACTTCAAAAACTGCAACTAAATTGGCAAGGAGAAACTTATCATGTACAGATACTTCCTTGGCGTGACCAGTATGGACTTGATTGGTTAGTAATGATTAGTTTGCCAGAACAAGCTTTTATGAACCAAATTAACGCCAATACCCAGACAACAATTTTGCTTTGTTTAGGAGCATTGGCGATCGCTAGTATTATGGGTTACTTTACCTCCCGTCGGATTGCTCGACCAATTTGGCGCATTAACCAAGCCAGTCAGTCCATGGCATCTGGTAATTTAGACCAAGCGCTAGACTTAACTAATATTTGGGAACTCAACACACTTGCCCATTCTTTTAATTACATGGCCGGGCAATTGCAAGAATCTTTTACCGCCTTAGAAAACAGTAAGGCAGAATTAGAAGACAGAGTAGAAGAACGTACCACCGAACTCAAAAACGCCTTTGGTGAATTGCAACGTAGCCAAGCACAAGTTATTCAAAGTGAAAAAATGTCTAGCCTGGGTCAATTAGTTGCAGGTGTAGCTCACGAAATCAATAATCCGGTCAACTTTATCCATGGCAATATTACTCATCTGAATGCATACACACAAGATTTGCTGCGGATGATTCAGCTTTACCAGGAACGCCATCCTCATAATGACCTGGAAGTGCAAGCACTAGCAGAAGAAATTGATTTGGAATTCTTAATTGAAGACTTACAGAAAATGCTATCGTCCATGAAAATGGGAACGGAACGCATTCGTAATATTGTGTTGTCACTGCGGAATTTTTCGCGCATGGATGAGGCGGAATTCAAAGCGGTTGATATTCATGAAGGAATTGAAAGTACCCTACTGATTTTGCAACATCGGTTGAAAGGTAAGCCAGAATCTCCAGCAATTCAAGTAATACGTCACTACGGTAATTTGCCTGAAGTGGAATGCTATCCTGGGCAACTCAATCAAGTATTAATGAACATTTTAGTCAATGCAATAGATGCTTTGGACGAAGTAAATGTTACAGAAAAACATTCCGATTTGATTACTATTCGCACTTCCATGAGTAATTCGCAATGGGTAGAAATAGCGATCGCTGATAATGGGACGGGAATACCAGACAAGGTGAAAAACCGTATTTTTGATCCTTTTTTTACGACGAAACCTATAGGCAAGGGTACGGGTATGGGTATGGCAATTAGTTATCAAATTATTACTGAAAAACACGGGGGCAAGTTGGAGTGTTCTTCGACTCTGGGTCAAGGAACAGAGTTTGTGATTCAATTGCCTGTCAAACAGCAGGTTGCAAAATGAGTTTTTTAACGCAGAGATACGCAAAGAAGTTTTATAGGGTTGACTTTGACATCAATGTCAAGGTTTAAGGTGAGAAAGTCCTTGTTGCTTTAATTCTCATGCTCTACCCCCAGCGTTTTAGCCAATTTACTCAAGAACATGCAGAAACCTTAGCGGCTTTGCTTTGTGGAATACTGTTATTTCTGGGATGGTTCGCTTTGCATCTTGGCTCTTTAGGCTGGGCGCTGCTGCTGTTACCTGCTGCTTATGTCATCGGTGGCTACGAGAGTGCCCGTGAGGGACTGACTACTCTGATTAAAGAAAAAGAATTAGATGTAGATTTGCTGATGATTGTGGCAGCTCTTGGTGCAGCGAGTCTGGGCTTATGGCGTAGGGAATATTATCTAATTATTGATGGGGCAATTTTGATTCTCATCTTTGCCATTAGTGGCGCACTAGAAGGCTACGCGATGCGGCGAACTGAGCGCAGTATCCGTAGTTTGATGAGTTTGACACCAGACACAGCTAGGGTTTTATTTCAGGGTCAGGAAGAAATGCTTCCCATCACTCAACTGAAGGTGGGGGATGAAATTGTTGTCAAACCAGGGGAACTAATTCCTACTGACGGCATGATTGTATCTGGTTACAGCACCCTCAACCAAGCGGCGATTACGGGTGAGTCTTTACCTATAGAAAAGACAGTAGGTGATGAAGTTTTTGCAGGTACGCTCAACGGTTATGGGGCGTTGAAGTTGCAAGTACACAAACCAGCGTCAAGCAGCTTAATTCAACGTGTAATTCGATTGGTAGAACAAGCACAGACCGAAGCGCCTCCTTCCCAAGAGTTTATTGAGCGATTTGAACGGATATATGCACGGGTAATTGTCATAACTGGGATATTGCTGGTATTTTTGCCGCCCTTTATTTGGGGCTGGAATTGGGAAACGACAATTTATCGCGCCCTGACTTTTTTGGTGGTAGCTTCTCCCTGTGCGCTAATGGCAGCAATTATGCCCACGCTGTTGTCGGGAATTGCCAATGGTGCCAGACAAGGGATTTTATTTAAAAATGGAGCGCAGTTAGAGAAGATTGGCAAAGTGCGAGCGATCGCCTTCGATAAAACTGGTACTTTAACTACAGGACAGGTACAAGTATCTCAGGTAATTGTTAGTAGTGAATATTCACAGGCTGAGGTGTTAAAAGTAGCAGCAGCTTTGGAATCCTATTCAGAACATCCCATTGGTAAGGCAATTGTGCAAGCGGCTGGCGAAGGCTGGGTACGTGGGGTTGATGTGCAAGCTATACCCGGACGGGGAATTATTGGTTTTGCCCACAATGAAAAGGTGATTGTCGGCAATGCAGCTTTTGTACAGCAATATGTTAACCAGTTCCCAGAAGAATTACAAAATTTGGCGCAATCTTTGGAAAATGAAGGGAAAACGGTTGTTTGGGTAGCGCGGGAAGGACAGGGGGATGAGGAGACAAGGGGATGGGGAGATTCAACAACAACTACCCAATTTTCTGTGATGGGTGCGATCTCGATTGCAGATCTGCTGAGAACAGAAGCAGTTACTACGATTACCCGTTTGCGGAAGTTGGGAGTTGAGCAAATCGTGATGATTACCGGGGATAACCAGCGCACGGCTGATAGTGTAGCTCAGGCAGTGGGAATTGATCGGGTGTATGCGGAACTCTTACCGGAAGATAAGCTAGATGTGATTCGTCAGCTTCAGCGAGAGTATCAAACAGTGGCAATGGTGGGGGATGGCATTAATGATGCACCAGCCCTTGCTCAGGCTTCTGTGGGCATTGCCATGGGGATAGCAGGTAGCGATGTCGCATTGGAAACAGCAGATATAGTTTTAATGGCAGATAAATTAGAAAAACTTGCCGCAGCGATGGAATTAGGCAGGCGATCGCAAGTAATAGTTAAACAAAACATAGTTGTAGCTCTAGGGTTCATTTTGTTACTTTTAATCGGCAACTTTTTAGGTAATATTAACCTACCCATCGGTGTAATTGGTCATGAAGGTTCGACGGTGTTGGTGACTTTAAGTGGTTTAAGATTACTGAAATAATCGAGTAAAGAGACTCTGAAGAGCAGGGACATTTGCTCATTCAACGATGGGATCTAGTTTTAGTTGTCAGTCTCTAATTTACTACCAGGGTTTTCGAGTACGCTAACATCAACTAAAGGTGTCACATTAAAATCTTGTTTCAATAAATGGGTTTGAATTGATTGGGTGAGGCGATCGCGAATCTCTTCAGCAGATGCTGTAACTTGCGGTTGGCGCTGCACATAAACAACACAAAGCAGGGTATCTTGATCTTCAATATTGGAGCGCGTGAAGCGTACATTCGACTCAACTAATTTTGCTAAACCAACTTGCTTTACAGTTTTCTGAACTTCAGCATTGGCACGTTGAGCAAGGCTAGAGCGTTGTAGATTAGGAGAATTGATGAACTGCCAAGTTAGTAAAGTTGCCAATGCTATGACAGTTATTACTAAGGCAATACCAAATACCTGTTTTTTACCACGCTGATAGCTAGTTCCTTGAGCAGACAGCCCAAACATGCGGAATAAGAGGGCTGCTGAAAAGTTGATGCCGCATAGTTGCAAAAACAGTAAGAACAGCCCCGAAATTGCCATATCCCACCTACCAACTGCACTTGCCATCCCCACAACTCCCGCAGGTGGAGCTAAAGAAGCGGCAACTAACATTCCGGTTGCTGCCCCAGATACTAAACTACTCCGCTCTGACTGAACCAAGTTGAGCGCCCCTGCGGCTCCGGCTACCAACGGTAAAATCACTGCTACCGTTGAAACCTGGCTGTTTTCTACCATTAAACCAGTAGGAATTTCTTGCCTGAGGATGAGGCTAAGTAGCCAAGTGATAACGATTGTAACTATTAAAGCCGCAAAATACCGTAAAATACTCCGCCAGAGGAGTTGGCGATCGCCCCATGCAGTGGCAATTGCTGTATTCATTGCCGGGCCGGCAAACGGTGCAATCAACATTGCTGCTACCAGCAAGTAAGTTGTATTAGTATACAATCCAATCCAGACTACAAAGCCTGCGAGTGCTGCATAACCAAGAAAACCTCGCCAAGAGCCAACACTTTGCAAACCGGAGAGAAAAATTTCAATAGGACTGCGTTCTTCCACATCCACAACCTGCTGTGCTGCTTTCCTGGCAGGCGGTTGCAGAGTCATCACACCAGTTGGTATGAGCGTAATGTGTACTTTGGGTAACTCTTGCAGCTGCTGTATAAGTTCCCCAACCTTTTGATTAGAAACGTGAACAATGGCCACATCAATCGGTTCGGTGGCAATTGCTTCAAATTGTATCAAATTTGCACCGTTATAAGATTTGGCAATATCAATAACTGCTTTTCCATTTCCTCGTGGTACTTGGATAATGAGTTGACGCATTTTACCCTCCTGTCGCTCACTATCTTGCTTTTGAAGCAGATAGCTCTACTACCCAAAGAAATATTTTTTGCAAGTTGTATGTCAGTTGGGTTGAAATTCAAAGGCGATCGCTTACTTTACAAAAATCTGTAATTTAGATTAAAAATTATTAAAAATATCTACACTGAGTAAAATTCAGGGTGTTTGTTGCAATATTTTAAATTAATTGCAGTGTTCTATTGCAGTTTGTAAATATTTTTTGGAGGACGGAGGAATATTCCTTTAGACTGAATTTCAATTCAAAAATATTTTAGGATCAACGCAAATGCATTCAATAAATGTATTGTGTCACGAATTTGTAGTTGCTGTATCCTTTGTTGCTTGTATTGTTGGTCTACTATTACTGTGGAACGTCAAGCAACCAAAAGATAATCTTGAAGAAACAGAGCAAATTCTCTTTAGAATGAGTTTTTCTTACTGGCTCGTTTACTGTGTTGCTTTTGGCATTGAGAAGATGATTTTACCCGATTGGGAAAATCTACTCATGACTTTGAAAATAACTACTGCTTTGTCTTATTTTCTAACTTTTTCTTGTATTCTTAGCCTGCCACTGCATAAATTGGCAGTACATCGTGTTGAAGAATAGTCAATAGTCGATGAACTACGAACGATAGATTATTAAGCTGATTAACTTTTCATCGTAATTGTTAGCCCCCTATGGAAGGAGTTTGGCTAACACCTCTTTAAATTTATCCTGATCCAAAGTGGTCAGGATAAACACCTCTTGCACTGTCTTACCCTGTCGGGCGATTACTTTATAACCACCCCGAATAGGTACAGACACGCGCAGTTGCATTTTCGGACTATGACCTTTTACTCGCCCAATCACTCCTGGCGTCACAGTTTGAATACCATCCTGCCGACAGAGACGTTCTAAAATGGGGATGAGACCAGCAATATGAGTTGAGTGATTCCAAACTAATCTGCCATCTCTGTGAGCAGCCGCCTTGTTAGGGTCTTTGTTGGGTTTGCCCATGATAATTAAGCCGCTTCCAGAGGAGCCATTGTCAAACCAGCCCGACGCAACTGCTGATGATACAGTTCTGCTGGTTCTTGAGGGCCTACCCAGACGATCGCTTGTCCTTCATAATGTACCTGATTGGTCAAATCCCACGCCAGATCACCTGTCATTCCTGGAATATACTTCATCAAACACTCAGCCACGTGTTGAAAAGTATTAAAGTCATCGTTTAAAACAATCACCTTGTAATTTGGATAGGGCTTGCGGGTAACTTGATTAGACCGTTCAGGAGCTACAGTTGGTGCTGTACCCGTTCCGTAAACAGCTGCTGAAAGTCTTGTAATCATAAAACAGTTAGCCAACAGGATTTTACAAAACTACACTATAAATAACTAGTTTAGTCTATTGTCTGGAGACTGGGGAATGGTAATGGGGATTAGGAAAGATATCCTGCACTAGGCGACTAGAAGTCGCAGCTACACAGGCGAGACGCGTAACGGTTTCCCGAAGGAAAGGACACCTGCGTGGGTTTCAACCCTTAATTTTTCGCGAGTCCTCGCAGGCGGACTCTAAAGTGTAAAGCCCTGACGGGCATGGCTACGCTTACCAAGACATAAGCTATGCTAACGCCTACGTGTACACACAAGTGATTAAATTACGCCGAATCCTTGTTTGTACTGGCGTGTCAAGACTAATTTGGGGCATAAAAATAATTTTGTGGGGTGGGCTTCTAGCCCGCCCAGAACAGACAAAATGCCTGTTCCACGAAAATCATTATGCATCATTTACAATGGCTCTAAAACCTTTGGTCATTAATAGTTGGTCTAGCCCATCCACTAGTCTATTAACACATATTAAAATCTGCAAATTGCTGCCAGTACATAGCGCTAAAAATAGATTATTTACTGTATCTTCCATATTTGTTGGAAGTTCTGAACAAAGTTTTTTAGTTAGTTGTGGCAATCGCTTTTCACCAGGGTGAAGGACTTGGTTGACAGCAAAAATAATGTCGAAATAGCTAGCAATTAGTGCAGTAGTTCGATGATTTAAACTCACAAAATCATTGCGTTGTATAGCTAATTCTATTTGATGAGCATAGGAAGAAAAGTTCTTGCGCAATATAGGATAATTCTTGGCAATAATTGCCTCCATTAAAGGTTGCGGATAAGGTTGCTTGGCTTGTTGCTGAAGTTGCTGAAACCAGCCATCAGGATCGTGCAGTGGTAGCGAGTGGCACACATTGAACAAAAAGCAGGTGGAATATCCAATTGATGCCTGATGGTGAATGAGAACACGATCTAGTTGGTTTTTACTCCAATCGGTCGTGCGATACATAATATCCACCCTCCGTCCTGAATCACGATCTACCCATTCATCCCCAGGTTCCCAAAATTGGTTGTTTATTTCCACTTGATCAGCAAACTTTTGGGCGATCGCTCCTCGGATCTCGACTGCAATCTCTTCGCTCACATAAACGTAGAAATCTAAATCGGATGCATGATCAGCAGCTTGGTTAGTTTGCGAACCTGCCAGAACCACTGCAACAACTTGGGGTAAGTATTTAAATTCTGCTGTAATCTGCTCAACTAAGGAGAAAACATTGAAATTAGACATCACAACCTCCTCACAATTAGTATTGTCGTAGTGTACAAACCTTCGTCTTAAAATTGGCAATGCCAGAAATTTGATACTATTCTAAAATTAAGTTGGGGTGTAGTATGAATTCTCAGACAAGTAACAACATGATTAAACTCGACCAGTTTTTGAAGTTTGTAGGTATAACCTCAACAGGAGGACAAGCCAAACTGATGATTCTTGATGGCAACGTCAAAGTCAATGGCACAGTTGAAACCCGACGAGGACGCAAATTAGTATCAGGAGACCAAGTAACAATAGAAGGGCGAACTTTTGATGTTGGCGAAATACTAGAATCAGGGGCTTCTAATTAGGTAGATACAATTAAATGTAAGATAAATTTTTGTTTGTAGTGAGCGATTTATCGCTTTCTTACAAGATTTTAAAGGGCTAGAGCCGTTGACTAATAGCTCTTATTTTATTAAATTTTACTACTCAAGTAAAAAAACATTGTATCGCACAGAGATGAGAAATAATTGCTCGTCATTCCTAACTAACAGCCGCCTCTAACAACCGTATTGTCCCAGCGTCAGCATCAATTTCCACTTCTGCACCTATAGGTAAGGTGAATTTATCTTTAATATGACCAATCATTGAACCGTACCAAGCAGGAATACTTAAAGGTAGGATGTGATCTTTTAATACTTGCATTAAAGCAAACGATGGTTCATCCCCAAGACTGCAATTAGTGCATTGCCCAAATATCAACCCAGAAAGTTGGTTAAGTATGCCAGCGTTTTTTAACTGGGTAAACATGCGGTCTACTCGATAAACATCTTCGTTGATATCTTCGATAAACAAAATACTCTTATACCAGGAAGGCAAGTAAGGTGAACCCACCATTGCTGATAACACTGATAAATTACCACCTATAAGTTTACCCCTGGCCTTTCCTGGTGCGTAGGCGTAGCCCGTCGTAGACATCGCCTCACTAGTAGCGAAATTTTCCATTGTCACTGCTTCCGCATTAAATAAAATGCGCTTAACGTAATCTACCGTAAACTCATTCCAAACAGATGTGGCATTTGGTCCATGAAAAGTCATGACTCGACTCCGGGCATAAATTGCCAATACCAGAGAAGTGATATCACTATACCCCATGAGAATTTTCGGATGAGAACGGATCAGGTTGTAGTTAAGTAAAGGTAAAATCCGATTACAGCCCCAACCGCCACGCATAGTCATAATTGCTTTGACAGACCTATCGAGAAACATAGCATTCACATCTTGAGCGCGGTCAGCATCTGTACCCGCTAAATAGCCGTAACGGTCTAAAATATGCGCTCCAATTTTGACTTTTAATCCCAATTCGGTAATGGCCTTTTTTGCTGCTGCAATATCTTCCGCATTCACAACACCTGCAGGAGCAATCAATCCTACTGTGTCCCCCACTTGCAAGCGGGGTGGTTTAAGAATGGTATTTGGAGATACTTGACCTTGGACAATTACTGGTGGGATTTGAGTGGCTAAAGTAGCCAATCCACAGGTTGTGATAAATTGTCGGCGCTTGATGCTCATTTTTGAAAGTGCTTCCTTCCTGAGTACGCTTGCCCTGAGCGAAGTCGCAGGGGAGTACTGAGTAATAAATTATATTTATAATATCTCTTGCCCCCCGGCTCCTCTGTTCCCCCCTTCCCACTCCCTCAAAAATTAAGCACGCAGTTGCGCTACCATCTTTGCTGGATTCCAGTAAGCGCGAGTTGATTGAATCTTACCAACTTCGTTAATCTCAAAAGTTGTGATTCCCTCAAAAGTAACTGACTTGCCACTCTTACTGATACCTTGCATTGTCCACTTTACAGCCGCTTCATTGCTAGCAACGAAGATATGCTCGGTTATTGGTTCTAACTTGTCAAAGAATGCTTGCAACTGCCCAATAAACTCGCGATATCCTTCATGCACTTTTACTGGTGGTTCACCAACCGGATCATGACTAACAGCATCTTCAGCAAAGTTCTCTACCCAACCTTCTGGATTCATAGCCGCAATGTTGGCAAAGTAGGCAGATACAATTGTTTCAATGGCTTCCTGTGACATGATGCAATTTTCTCAATGATTGGTCACAAACGGTTTTTAATTATACAGCCTATTAACGCACTTATACTAATTTTGCCCAACAGTACCAAGTGCTACAACTGAACACTACTAAAAGACGAAAAGTTAGCCCATCGTTAGAATGTGACCAGTGTAGTGTAGGAAAACAACGTGAAAAAAGCGATTATTGCCAAAATACTCATCCCATCACTCAGTTGGTTAACTATATTTGTCCCCAGTCAAGCTTCTGCTCAACTCTTACCACAACCTTGGGTTTCTGTTGGTGGGAAAGATGGCGAAGTTACCTATGCTGTGGGAGCTAGAGCTTTAGATTTTGGGGTTGAGGTAGGAAGAGGCCCTGACGGTGCTACTGGAGCAGATATTTTAAAATTTCTGAGTTTGCCAGTGATTTCACCTTATGTAGGAGTTGGATTGTATTCAGAAGATAAAGGTGTCGCTTTTTCAGGTGGTGTGCAGGTAGGTGCCACCGACAACGTTTTTGTAGGTGCTGGTTACAATTCCGTGAGAGGATTCAACGGACAGTTGGGAATAAGATTTTAAGGCGTTGCTGAATAAAGATATGAATTTGTCTCACGCAAAGTCGCAAAGGCGCAAAGTTACAAAGAAAAAGAAAAGTAATTTTGGCATTTCATATTCCAATTCAGCAATGCCGATTTTAATGTTTCTATTTTAGTTATTAAACTCACAGTTAATTAATACCTCAGTTAGCCTAACTAAAGAGATAAACTGAGGTATTTTGCTTTCTGGGGTAAATACTGGAGTTTTGCTCCCACAACAGCGTAAAATCGCAATTGGTAATTGAGGCGCAGTCAGTATGAGTGCAATGTCGGGAAAAGTGGCAATTGTCACAGGTGGTAGTTCGGGAATTGGACGTGCTACCGCGATCGCTTTTGCTAAAGCTGGGGCAAAGGTTGTGGTTGCAGCTAGACGTGAGTCAGAAGGAGAAGAAACAGTACATCTGCTCAGGGAAGCTGGTGGTGAAGGGCTGTTTGTGAAAACCGATGTCACTCAATCAGCCGACATTGAAGTACTGATCCAAAAAGCAGTTGCCACCTTTGGACGTTTGGATTGTGCTTTCAACAACGCAGGTTCAGGGAAAGCAGGGAAAATTGTTGATTTAACAGCAGCAGATTGGGATTACGAGATTAATGTTAATCTCAAGTCGATTTGGCTGTGTATGAAACACGAAATTCCCACTATGCAAAAATCAGGTGGCGGTGCCATCGTGAATATGTCTTCTCAAGGAGCTTTGATTGGTATTGCCGGCTATGGAGCTTATGGAGCAGCTAAGGCTGGTGTGATTGCTTTAACTCGTGCAGCTGCTGCTGAATATTCATCTGAGCAAATTCGGATTAATTCTGTGAGTCCTGGTGCGATCAAAACTGACTTGTGGGCAGGTGCGCCACCAGAAATGCTAGAGCAGGTAGCAGCAGGTATCCCCCTCAAGCGAATTGGTGAACCTGATGATATTGCATCAGCAGTGGTTTGGCTATGTTCAGATGGGGCAGCATTTGTCACCGGACATAACTTAGTTATCGATGGGGGATTTACATCTGTGCAGAAATAGTCTGATACTTCGTGAGACACTACCAGGGAAAAAGCATCATCCATGTTCTGGCTGTATTCTTTGCGTTCCGGAGCTTCTCATTCAAGCTCTAAGTTCCCTAACTGCGATCGCCAAGACGAGATAGAATTTATACTTCTGGAGGGGTAGAATTGCAAACCAGCCAACTAATAAATTTCTAGAAAGCACCTAGCCCTGGCGATTAGAAATCGCGGCTATACAAACTAAGTCCGCCTGTGCGGACTCACGGAAAATCAAGGGTTTTAACCCGCGTAGGCGGGTTTGGCCTGTGTAGCCGCGACTTCCAGTCGCCTGGTGCAAGATATGAGTTAAGCATCCTGAGGATAAGTCTGAGTCAATAGCATGTATAATTTCTATGTGAAAATTAAACGAGGCGAGATCATGTATATTTCGCAAGTTTAACTTTATTTTATCCATCTTAAAATAGGCGTGAAAGCTATGATTTCTCAAGATTACGATGCAATTTATGCTGTAGATGAACTGTTAAGAAAAATTAGAATTAAAGAAAGTCAATTAAAAATTGCCCAAAAATCTCATATGATTCATACCTCTGAAGTATTGAAGAATCAAATATTAGAGTTACAACATCATTTATCAGAGTCACAAGACCCTGAACTCAACGCATTGATGAGTTTGTTGGATGATTGAATTGTGTAAAAGCAAATTCTGGCGTTGCTTAATCAGGATATGAAAGTCAAAAACTTCATCTTTCAAACTCTTACTCTCTGCGTCTCTGCGACTCTGCGTGAAACAAATTCATATTTTCAATCAGCAACGCCCCAATTCTCATATAGATATCTGCCTTATTTTTTCAACTAGTTGTAGAAATGCCATGTCCAACTCTACTTATCTGCTAAATAATTAGCTAGTACTTACTTTGTTGGCAATACTGTCGCGACCATGTGGTTTTAGCAAATATGTTATGTCAGGGCCAGAGGGAATAATCCCTCCTGGATTGAGCGGAAATAAATTCCCATAGTAGTCGTGTTTTACACTCTCTAAATCACAAGTACCTGCGATGCCTTTTATCTGATACAGGTCACACAAGTAAGCTCCCAAATTCTCATAGTCTTGAATTCTGTAACGATTACACTTGAATAATCCATAGTACGCAATATCAAAGCGGAATAATGTTGTGAATAGACGCACATCTGCAAGCGTAATATTGCTACCACAAAGGTATCGACTCGTTTCTAGTGCTGCATTAATTTCATCCAAAGTCGTAAACAATTCATCACAGGCTTGATTATATGCTTCTTGACTCTGAGCAAAGCCGCAACGATATACACCATTGTTCACGCTTGTGTAAATTTTTTCATTCCACCAGTCAATCTTTTGTTTGAGTTCTTCTGGGTAAAGATTCAGCGTGGAATTTAAAGCGAACTCATTAAATTCTGAGTTCAGCATGACAATAATCTCTGCACTCTCATTGCTGACAATAGTCTTTGTTTGTTTGTCCCATAATACTGGAACTGTGCAGCGTCCATTATAGCCAGGGTGGGAAAGCTCATATAATTGAGCCAGAGTGCGACAACCTGCTTCTGGTTGACTAAAAATCCAACCTCCTTCAATGGGAGAAGGATAAACAACAGACATTGATATTACTTCTTCTAGTCCTTTGAGCGATCGGACAATCAAGGTTCGGTGCGCCCAAGGACAACTCATTCCCACATAAAGATGATAGCGCCCTGTGGCTGCTGGGTACAGGCTATCTTCCTTTGTACTAACAAAGTTTCTGAACTCACTACTGGGACGAATATACTCTCCTGATGGACTACGGGGGGCAAGTTTTGACATCATCATTTGCCAAAGAGTTGTCCAAACAAACTTACCCAGTTTGATCATCAGTTTTGGCGGGAGGGACTTTCCCTTCTTGTTTGTCTGGGAGACTTCTATCTTGTTGCCATTTTTTATCCTATTCATTGTGCTCGCTGACCCTAACTTGGGTAGCTGTCTTCATCGCCAAATATTGCTCAATCGCCTCACGAATCAAATCTGGTACCGTACAATTTTCCAGGTCAGCCAAATTTTTCAATTCCTGCTTCATCTGTAAATTCATCAGTACTTTCACCTGTTCTGACAATGGCTTATCTCTACCATAGTTAAAGCGATACTTGGTTCCAAAATCAGGATTGCCACCAGGTCTCGCCATCTGTTTTTAGTTTGCAACAACATTTTGATTAAGTAGAACAGGGTAAATAATTAAAGGTTTGTAGTGAGAACTTTAGTTCTCAAATCAGGACTAAAGTCCTGACTACGAACTGAATTTCAACATCTTTACATTACTTTACATAGTTTGGTTTTTTCCAGTCGTTCTACTTATATCGTGGACACTAAGTAGGACGGCGTAAATAATTAAAGGTTTGTAGTGTAAAGCCCTGACTACGAAATGAATTACAATTATGTTACATTGCAAAACACATAGTTTGATTTATGCCCGCCTACTTACTTAAGTTATTACCAGTTAATGGTTAGAAACCCGTAGTTAATAACTGTATTTGCTAAGAAAAACTAGACAAAAATTTTAGTGAATTTACATGAAATTCCACAATATTTCTTTTTAATTGAATTGTCAGTGAGTAAAAGTGCTAATTGATTGCACAAAAAGAGTGAACTATTTATACTGTTTTTCAGCTATAAATTGCTGTGATTGATTTTTACTTTCTTCGCAAAAATATTCCTTTAAGTAGTAGTATAGGCAGTGTCTACTAATCTTGTTAATAAGCAAAGACAAGAAGAGCAGGGAGATAAGCAAGAAAATTAACTTTGTCTTCTCCCATACTCAATGTCTCATTCCCTACTCAGCACTCTTTAAAGATAGTTTTGTTTATTTAATAGGAATATAGGAATATTTTTATGGATCAAGGATTAAGGCTACTAATGCAACTAGTATTAGAGTTTACACCTGTGATTGTCACTCTCATACAAAAGAGAACCGCAGAAACTTTAACTACAACCAATTATCAATTTCCAAAAGTCATTCAAGAATTCATCCAAACGGCAAGTATTACTCCTGAGCAAAATAGTTCTGTGGCAGGATTTGCACAGCAAAAACTTCTGCAACAGCAATTGGCAGTTTTCCAGCGTGAAACACAATTACAAATAGCAAATCAAGAAAGAGAAACAGTACTTAAATTACCAGAAGTTTACAAAATATTTGATAGCTGGCCTTTAAGACTGTATCCTTCACAAATTTTAGAGTCTCACACCAGTTATAAACGTATTCCACTAAAAATTTTTCTTGCGCCTCCACAAGTTAAGTTTGACCAATTTGACTATGAAACTCAAGATAATTCGCAAATAGAGCTAATGTTGGCTGAAGGTTTGCGAGAGTTTGTCCATAAGCATTACTCTCTGCAAAATTCCATTAGACCAACAGAATTATTGGCGGGTGCATGGGATAGTAAACGTTTTCATAGTGAATCTAGTATTAAGGCTTTGTTTGGGATGTTGAAAACAGAGCCAATTCTAATTTTAGAATCAGAACATGATGGAGATTATTTGAATTTACGGATGGCTTATTGGGGATTAGGGCAAGAAAATTATTACTACAAAACAATTTTTCGCTTACCCTATAAAGAAATACTTCATGAATCTGCAAAAAATCGGGCTTTAAATTGGCAGAAAATTAGAGACGAGCTAATACTGCTGGGAGAAGATTTAGCAGAAATTAATCATTTAGGTAAAGATAATATACTCAATTTAGCAATTTTAGAAAAAGCAGAAAAATGGCAAGACAATGGTATTGATATTAGCCAATTGTCTTTACAATACCAAGTTAATCATCAGGATTTAGAAAAACTTTGTCAGGTGTTAATTACCTGCCATTGTTTGGTTGCTGCTTGGGTAGCAGATGCTTATCACTTAGTTCATCATGATGTGCAGCCTTTACTACCGGAGGTGCTGCCGAGTTTGCTTAAAGATACATTTGATTTACAATCTGTGCAAGATCCATTACGTGTGTATGCCACAGGCTATCAACAAGTTTACCAAGCGTTAGAACAGGAGCGACGTTACTGGGTGCCGGAGTTGGCTTTGCAATTAGCTCAAAGTTTATCTCATTTACCCGATCGCTCTTGGGCACAATCACAAGTTGATTACTCTGTCAAAACATGGTTGCAATTGCGTCAAGTGTCACTCCAGGAATTTGCTAATCCTTTAGAGGCGATGCAATCAGCCATCAAGATTGAAGATGAAGCATATCTGGAAAAGTTAAAAACATATTTTACAACAGTCACTGATCGCCAAAGTATTCTGGATGTGGAGAAACTTTTGGATGCGATCGCTCATCTCAAACACCAACACACTTTAGCATCTCCTGGTCTTTGCTACACCATAACTGGACATTCCGGCAAAGTTGCATCTGTAGCCATCAGTCCTGATGGTGAGATGTTGATCAGTGGATGTACAGATAAAACTATCAATGTCTGGAATTTGCACACCAGTGAACAAATCCGCACCCTCTCAGGACATAAAGGTGAAATTTCATCTCTGACGGTTAGTCCTGATGGTAATTTCCTCGCTGTTGGTAGTTGTGAACATCCCAGAAGTAATGTCAAAGTCTGGCATTTAAAAACAGGCAAACTACTCCACACACTCTTAGGACATCAAAAACCAGTAAATGTCGTAGCAATCAGTCCAGATGGACAAATTCTTGCCAGTGGCAGTAATAAAATCAAAATCTGGCATCTGCACAAAGGCGATCGCATCTGTACTCTTTGGCATTCGTCAGCCGTTCATGCTGTAGCTATTAGTCCAAATGGTAAAATTCTTGCCAGTGGCAGTTTTGACAGCAAAATCAGGCTGTGGAACCCACACACAGGTGATCCTTTACGCACGCTCAACGGTCATGACGATGAGGTAAACTCAATTGCTATCAGTCCTGATGGACAACTCCTCTTTAGCGGTAGCGCTGATACAACCATCAAAATTTGGCATCTGATTACAGGTAAACTGCTGCATACACTCAGTGGTCACTCAGATGCAGTCAAATCAATAGCGATTAGTCCTGACGCACAAACCTTGTTCAGTGCTAGTGGTGATACAACCATTAAAATCTGGCATCTTGCTACAGGTGAAGTGCGGCAAACCTTAACTGGACATTCAGGAACGGTAAATACTCTTTCTCTCAGTCCAGATGGTAAGTTTCTAGCTAGTGGTAGTTCTGATAGAACTATTAAAATCTGGCAAATATAGCAAATCGCTCAGTATTAGCCCTTTCAAGGTGTAATATATTTTTCTTAACGTGAATTCGATGAACCTCACCCCAACCCCTCTCCGACACCCAGAGGGGCAAAAATCTCCCTAGTTTTGAACTAAAAATCAAGGTTTCAAAGCCTCTAACGCCACTTGCTACAACGCGGGGAACCCGCGCAACGCAGTGGCTCCTCCTGGCAGGGGAGAGGTTTGGAGAGGGGTTTTTTCCACTTGTCGAACTCACGTTTTCTTAGTGTCTTATTGGTTAAAAAAATGATATTTGAACACAAATACACAAAGGTGGAAAGCTTAAAATTGTGTCCAATTTTACGTAATTTTTACTCACCTTGAATGGGCTGGTGTTGAGAATAAATCTTTCATTGTGCAGTTCAACTTTGCAGTTAAATAAGGAAGTGCGGTTGGAGTCAGAAGTCAGAAGTAAAATTGGTAGGGGATTTAAACCCACCACCAATTGCAGACCACCACATCTATGATTTGGTGGGGAATTTAAACCCGTTTGGCAACAAGAAAGAAGACTTCTTCCTTCTTTCTTCTTCCCTCTTCCTTTGTTAAATAGATGGAATTTGCAGTCAATCAAATAATCGGATCAAAGCTAGCGATCGCTCTTTTTGATCACTCCCATCTTCAAATTTAAAAAAGCCAAGTACAAAGCAGTATTCAAAATTTATGCTCAAATTGCTACTGATTTTCAGAAGCTTTGTTTTGATTGGATGTATAGCAATCTGATTTGAATCATGAGAAAATAGAAAAATTAAAAGTACATAGTTTTTCTTTCTCGCAAATGATTAGGAATGCTATGGCCGTCCTAAACCATAAGTCCTGCGGACACGCTATGCTTACCGTTGCACACGTGGGAGCCATCACCTCAGATGGTATGCGCTACACGAACGTTTATGTTCACAAATCATCTAGCAATTGCCATATCGCAACAAATTATCAGAAAATTCTTACAGAAACAGTGATGATATGAACTTATTACCTGCAACTACCCCAAAAACATTTAGCCTGTTAAGTATTGGTCAACGAGGAGTAGGCAAAACAGTTTTTCTAGCTGGTAGCTACTCAGAATTACACCCTGATAATTGTTCAGATAATTCTCAGGAGTTGTGGTTTGATTGCCAGGATAGCGATGTCCAAGCAAACCTGGAAAAGATTAAAAACCATGTTGCTCGTACCAGTTTATATCCACCCCCCACAATTAAAATTACTAACTTTAACTTTAGTTTGAAACGTCAAAGTCGCTGGGGTGCCAAAACAGTATGCCATTTTCGCTGGTGGGATATTCCTGGGGAATCATGTAATATTCGTAATCCTGATTTTCAAGAAATGATCCTTGCTTCCAATAGCTGCTGTGTATTTATTAATGCCCATGCTCTAATACAGGATCAAGATTACCCAGGTGTAATTGAAGACATTTATAACCAGGTGGCAGCGATCGCCTCCATAGTCTATCAGTATAATCTCAAATATGCCTTTGCGCTGATTTTGACTAAATGCGACCTGATCGAACTCAATCCAGTTAACCTGCAACAAATTGAGCAGAACCTACAACCACTGATTACCTATCTTGATTTGGTGAAAGCCACTCATCAAATATTCTATTCAGCCATACCTATTGTTTCTCTAGAAGGTGTTTCCCGTCTCCAGGCTAAAGGTGCGGCGACTCCACTGCTTTGGCTGCTATCACAGATGAATGATTCTGCCATTTCATCGCCACCAGATGTAACGAGCGGATTAACCGAGAAATTAATTATTGGTCAAAAATTACCACCAAAAACCCGCAGGTCTATTGTCATCATATCTTTGGTGAGCGTTGGGTTACTGGGGGCGATCGCGTCACTTTTTTTTGCCTTCAATCTATTTACACCTTTTCCTCAACCAATGCCAACAATAGAACAAGCACCAAACTCTACTCAATAAAATGACATTGCCAACTAATCGTGAATAGGGTTTGCTAGACTATACCAACTTGAAAACAGAATGCAACAAATACAAACCCAGAAACCCAAATTGAGTTTGACTTTCTTCATAACAAATTACATCAAGCCCTGACAGATATAGCTACCCTGACGGTGTAGCCTGCTGTGGGCTGCTATTACGAATTACGAATTATGAATTGGTATTAGTATGACCCCTTTACTCCTAGGTCAACTTATATACACTAGCTTTCCTGTCGTGGGATTTAGAACCCTGGCGAGTACACAAGTTCCCCCAGAAATTCAGCTAGCCTTCATCCAACAAGTAGTTTATCAGTACTGGGATTCCTATGATCCTCCAAGTGCAGGATACCGAGCAGCTTATCTACATCAGCTAACCTCAGAACATAACTTGTTTGGTTGGTTATATAACGATGGAATAGATGATTTCGGTCGCAGTGATGTCCCCTACTTCGTCTGTTACTATTTAGCAGGTCAACTACAGCCCGTCCAACTTGAAAATATTTTTATTTGCCTACGTACCGGGCCAGTAATGCTCATAAACAGGCAAATTTTACCAATTTCTTTGGAAAACTTGGTTGCTCCCGACTTTTCGAGTTACCAACCAGTCCGTGAGGGGGTGGAGATTCCTAGAGAAATGATTGAGCAAAGCCAAATTGCCCTTCAGCAGGGAGAATTGCTCCATTTGTTTAATTGTGATCCTGAGGAGAAAATACCAAGTATTTCTATTTCTCAGAGAAATTTAATTTCTGCCACTATAGAGAAAACACCACGTTCATTAATGCCATGCATACTTTATACAGATGAAACCCCGCCTCAAACCATTATCCAGCAGGAGTTGCCGCTAGTAATTCAGTCAGTAGAAGATTATCGCCAAATCCTCCTAGATCAAGTTCGCTTCCGAGATAGGACAGAAGTTGTTTTTCCCTTTGCGGGGAAGTTGACCTTGATGCTGGGGATGATAGCTGGCATGATTTCGCTGCTCGCTTTGATACTTGGCCGCTACTACTTTCTGAAAGTCACACCTTTTAGTGCTATTGTCCAACAAGCTCCAGATTCTATCCCAACTAAAAATCTCACTCTCACCAGAACTTTAGCTAGTCATTCAGATTCTGTGTGGTCTATTGTTCTTACCTCCAATGGTCAGACTTTGGTTAGTGCTAGTGCAGATAAAACTATTAAAGTTTGGAATTTAAATACTGGGAAAATTGTATCCACACTTCTAGGACATAACGATACAGTCAGGGCGATCGCTCTCAGTGCAGATGGGCAAACTTTGGTCAGTGGGAGTGGAGACCAGACGATTAAAATTTGGAATTTTCAGACCTTCGAGCTGATGAGGACAATTACCCCCAATGCTGGCCCGGTTTGGTCAGTTGCTCTTAGTGATGATGGACAGACCCTTGTCAGTGGTAATGAAGATGGTAGCATTAAAATTTGGAACTTTCATACAGGTCAACTCCTCCGCACCATTGCAGGGCATGAGGGTCGGGTTTTTTCTGTTGCTATCAGTCCTGACGGCGAGACTTTTGCCACAGTAGGTCTTGACAAAACTATCAAAATGTGGGGTTTATATACGGGTGAACTCCTCCGCACCATTGAGGGACATGAGGACGCGGTGAGATCCGTAATCTTTAGCCGCGACGGAAAGACACTCGCCAGCGCTAGTTGGGATCAGACCATTAAGACTTGGAATGTCCAAACAGGCGAACTCTTGCACACCTTGGTAGGGCATACCTCGCGGGTAGTTACTCTGGCTTTGGGACTTGATGGACAAACTCTTGCCAGTGGCAGTATTGACAATCAGGTAAAAATTTGGGATTGGCAAACGGGAAAATTGCTTCACACCCTTTCTGGTCATTCCGACTGGATATTAGCGATCGCCACTAGCCCGACAAAGCCAATCCTCGTAAGTAGCAGTAAAGACAAGACCATTCGGATTTGGCAGCCTTAAATCAATAACGGGACATAAACAAGAAGCAACTCGTTCTACTTTAGCTGACTCTAATATAAGGAACCACTCGATCCCAAATGTGAGGAAATTGTTGGCGGAAATACTCAGGCTGACCAAGTTCCATGTCACGGAAATCAAAGCCTGGTGCAACAGCTTCCCCTAATAGTCCAAATTCTCCTTCTTCTAAGACTCCTGCTTTCCAGTAGCCACCAGGAACAAGAAGTTGGGGCACTTCTCCCTTATTTATATCTAGACCAAGTTTACACTTTTGCAATGTGCCATTGGGATGAATGAGAAGATATGTCACCGGGGAACCAAGATGGAAGTAATGCAGAATGTCAGACTTATTGAGATGAAAGTAATCGATTGGGCTATCATCTGTGAGGAGATAATATATTGAAGTCATGGCTGACCTTTGCTGCCCCTCTCGATCAGTTTCAATCATCATGTCAGAACGATAAGTCTCGGCATAGTAACCCCCTTCTGGGTGCATTTGCAAGGAGAATTTTTGGATTAGGTCGTGCTTATTCATAGTCATTAAATGATTTAATTACTTTAAATTCGCCTATTTTGATATAATCCCTCTAAATAAAATTTTTAGCTGAGAACCCAGTTGAATTTTATGATTCCTTCTGGTTACACCCTGGGTGTTAGCAATTTCGGTAAAAATATTTTAGCAGTGCGATGGGCTTACGCCCCGCCGTAGGCGATCGCCTCCAGCACTTCGCTCCGCGTGAATTAATGAATACTCGGTAATTTTTTTGGCTAAATCAAACTTTTGTTAGTTAGCCAGCGCCTGAGCAGCAACTTCCGGTTGAGCGCGAATCTCGTTTGGACAGGGACGACCTTGTTCAATATCAGTAATATTAGCAAAAGTTGTCTCCCCAATATTGTGGAGAGCTTCTTCCGTAAAAAAGGCTTGATGTCCGGTGACCAGCACATTAGGAAAAGTTGTCAGCCGTTGGAAAACATCATCCTGAATGATTTCGCCAGACAAATCCTCAAAGAACAAGTCCGATTCCTGTTCGTAGACATCCACACCAAGAGAGCCTATTTTGCGGGACTTCAGTCCTTCGATTACTGCTTGGGTATCAATCAGCGCTCCTCGGCTGGTGTTAATTAACATCACCCTTGGTTTCATCTGTGCTATGGTTTCGGCATTGATCAAGTGATGAGTTTCCGGAGTTAGAGGACAATGCAGAGATATAATATCAGAGTTGGCAAATAGCTCAGGCAACTCTACATACTTACCACCTAATGCTTCCAACTCAGGGTTACGATACACATCATAAGCAAGTAGATCACAACCAAAACCCTTCATGATTTGTCCCAAAATCAGACCAATTTTTCCAGTACCAATGATCCCCACTGTGCGCCCATTCAAGTTAAATCCCAACAGACCTGTTAGGGAAAAATTACCTTCCCGGACGCGGTTATAGGCACGATGAATTTTGCGATTGAGGCTCAAAATCAATCCCACAGCATGTTCCGCTACTCCATAAGGTGAATAAGCCGGAACACGTACAACATTAATTCCTAAATTTGCTGCGGCTTTTAAGTCTACATTGTTAAATCCTGCACACCGGAGGGCAATCAGGCGGGTTCCCCCGGAAGCGAGAATTTCTAAAGTTGGCGCATCAACTAAATCATGTACAAATACGCAAACAGCCGGAAATCCGGCAGCCAAAATCGCGGTGTTTCGATGCAAACGGGGTTCAAAGAAAACCAACTCATGTTGGATAGGCGAATTTGCAGCTGACAAAAACTGCCGATCATAGGGCTTTGTACTGAAGACTGCTACTTTCATGCAAAAACCTCAGGCTGGATGCTGCATATTTTTCCCATAACATAATAGCTTGGTAATTGCAGGAGCGATCGCACCTCCAAATTAATGCCAGCCTAGGCTTTAACGTTTCTTGAGGCCATCCCATAGCTAAAGCAAAACTTTAGGATTTAATTACAAGTTTTGGCCTTGCTGAATGAAGGGATAATTCTTGTAGGCTGGGCATCTTACCTAGGGAGCAAAATTTGGGGCTAATTAAGAATAATTTGACATACTCCCCAGCCTGAAGGCGTGGGGATTCTAGGCTCAAACAGCAATTGCAGGCGTAGCCCGTCTTACATCGCCTAACCTAACAGTCGATGCCCCGACTGCACAAATATTTTTACTGGCGTTTTCGTCTCTGCCATTCACTGACTGACAAGATGGGCAACGCCATTCTCTAATGGACAAATCTAAACTTTCTAGAACGTGTCCACAGCCAGAACAAGTCTTAGAACTTGGATACCACTGGTCGATGAAAATAACCAGTTTATTCTTCTTTTTGGCAACCCATTCTAGGATTTGTATAAACTCACCAAAAGCCAAGTCTGATATTTTTCTACCCCAAAGACGCTGCATTCCTTTCAAATTTAAGGTTTCAAAGCACAGCACATCAAACTTATCAGTTAGTTGATGTGCCAACTTCCAAAACCAATCACGACGAAGGTTGGAAATATCTTCATACTTGCGTACTAGGTTCTTTCTAGCACGTTCTCTGTTAGATGAACCTTTTGACTTTTTGGAATGCAGCCTGCTGGCTTTTGTGATGGAATTTAGAGATTGCTTGAAAAATTGGGGAGACTCAATTTTAGTGCCATCTGTTCGCGTAGCGTCTCCGCAGGAGAAACAAGTGAGAAATGTCTTCAACCCGAAATCAAAGCCAGCGATTTTACCTGTCTTAACTTCAACTTCTGAATTGCTACCATCATCAACGACGATAACCATAAACAATTCACCCAATGGGGTGCGTTTTATAGTTAAGGTTTTGACTGTTCCCTCAATCTCTCTGGACTTCCAAAATTGATAAACTCGACTACCAATTTTTACTCGGTTTCCACCCAAAAACTTATAACCTGCTTGCTTAAGGGTGAAGGATTTATACTTTTTTACTTTTTTAAATCCTGGTGGTCTTACTCCTTTGTTATTGTGTTTAAAAAATAATTGGTAGGCTTTCTCAATGCGTTGACAAATATCTTGTACTGCTTGAGAACCCACTGATTGCCAAAAAAAATTACGCTTTCTTAATTTGGCGATATGAGCCTGAAGTTTTGCACAGTTTAAATGTTTGCCCCACATTCGGTAGTACCTTTTATAGAGGGCAATGCAATGGTTATAAATCACGCCAGCAGCATTTATTGTGCGCTTGAGGTGTCTATTTCGTTTGTGCTGGTAGAGCTTAAACTTCAGTGTTTTCATGGTAGTATTCTACCATGAATTAACGGCAATGTGACGGCATGAAAAAGTTAACAATTTAGATGCTCACAAGAGGAATATGAGATACTTGTGGAGTACTGCACAGAGACAAGCCGTACTCAAAATGATGTACTCAGAGAGTTGATTCGGAAGTTAAAGAAAAGCCGTCCTAGAAGGACGGGGCTTTAGACCCATTTCTTTGGTAAAATATGAATTTAAATGAACTGCAAGACAAAAACCCTGGCAATCAAGACTTGATGCTTGCATATTATTTTTATTTACATCCAGTTACTTGACAAAATTACTCTTCTTATTACAAATTGCTGAATACACTACTAATTACGGGAACTGATACAGAGGCTGGTAAAACTGTTTTAACAACAGCCTTGGCAGCCTATTGGCAAAAATATTACCCGCAGCGTCGCTGGGGAATTATGAAACCGATTCAATCGGGGATTGGCGATCGCGAATTATATCAAAAGCTGTTTTCTCTCCAGCAATCTGCTGAAGAAATTACACCTTTGTATTTTCAAGCACCTCTAGCCCCTCCCATCGCCGCCGCCAAAGAAAATCGCCGCGTAGATTTAGCAGTGGTGTGGCAGGCTTTATCTAAACTGCGATCGCAGCGTGATTTCGTTTTGGTAGAAGCTTTGGGAGGATTAGGTTCCCCAGTCACAGAGGAATTAACCGTAGCCGATTTAGCCGGAGATTGGCATTTACCAACAGTCTTGGTAGTGCCAGTAAAATTAGGTGCGATCGCTCAAGCAGTGGCTAATGTAGCATTAGCTAGGCAAACAAAAGTAAATCTCAAAGGTATAGTTCTCAACTGCGTACAACCCCGTACAGATGCCGAAATAGCCGACTGGACACCATCAGACTTGATGCAATCACTGACTAACATTCCAGTTTTAGGCTGCTTACCTTATCTAGATAATTTAGCAGATTTGGATAAACTCGCTCAAGTAGCATCAAATCTTGATTGGGAAATATTAAGCTGATTCCTCAATGCTCATGAAATATACAAGCTGAACACTTTCGGAAGCATTACACTGGGAAAATACCCCAAATTAACTGTACTGAAAACTAGCTCGTCTTTAATAATGGTTTCCACTTTTCCCAACCCTTCTTCTGTAGATTTATCTCGTGTTCGGCTCTCAATCCGCTCATTGCAACCGCAATTGGTAGAGTGGCGACGGCGATTGCATCAACAACCAGAGTTGGGGTTTAAAGAAAAACTCACGGCTGAGTTTGTTTCATACAAGTTGCAAGAATGGGGAATTGAACATCAAACTGGTATAGCCCAAACCGGCATTGTGGCCACCATCAAGGGAAACAAACCCGGTGCTGAAAATGTATTGGCGATTCGAGCAGATATGGATGCTTTGCCAATACAAGAACTCAATGAGGTTCCCTATAAATCGCAACATGATGGAATAATGCACGCTTGTGGACATGACGGACATACTGCGATCGCTTTAGGTACAGCTTACTATCTTCACCAACATCGCCACGACTTTGGCGGCACGGTGAAAATGATCTTCCAGCCAGCAGAAGAAGGGCCAGGAGGTGCAAAACCAATGATTGAAGCCGGGGTACTGAAAAACCCTGATGTGGATGCAATTATTGGTTTACACCTGTGGAATAATTTACCCTTGGGTACAGTAGGCGTGCGTGCAGGGGCGTTAATGGCATCTGTCGAGTGCTTCAAATGCACCATTTTGGGTAAAGGTGGACACGGTGCTATGCCCCATCAAACTGTTGATTCTATTGTGGTTGCTGCCCAAGTTGTGAATGCCCTACAAACCATTGTGGCGCGTAATGTCAACCCCCTGGATTCAGCAGTGGTGACAGTTGGCAAACTTCATGCAGGCACAAAGCTAAACATAATTGCTGATACAGCCAAAATGAGTGGTACTATCAGGTATTTCAACCCTGATTTTCAAGGATTTTTCAACCAGCGAGTTGAACAAATCATTGCCGGAGTTTGCCAAAGTCATGGTGCAAACTATGATTTGGACTACTGGAGTCTTTACCCACCAGTAATTAATGATACTGGTATAGCAGAACTAGTGAAGTCAGTTGCCGAAGAAGTGATAGAAACCCCTGTAGGTGTCGTGCCAGAATGCCAAACTATGGGTGGTGAGGATATGTCATTTTTCTTACAAGAGGTTCCTGGTTGTTATTTCTTTCTCGGATCTGCCAACCCTGCAAAAGATTTAGCCTATCCCCATCATCATCCCCGATTTGATTTTGATGAAACAGCCTTGGCAATGGGTGTAGAAATGTTTGTTCGTTGCGTGGAGAAGTTTTTGGGAACAGGGAGTAGGGAGTAGGGAGTGGAGACAAGGAGACAAGGGGATGGGGGGACAAGGAGACAAGAAAAATTATTTCTACCTTCCTATATCTCAATGCCCAATGCCCAATGACCAATGACCTTTTCCAGACTTGCACCCTTTATCCAAGAATATATTTATCATCACAACTGGACTGAATTACGACCAGTGCAATTAGCAGCTTGTCAAGTAATATTTGACACTGATGCTCACCTGCTTGTGGCTGCTGCAACTGCTGCCGGAAAAACAGAAGCAGCATTTTTACCAGTTTTGACTCTATTACACGAAAAACCCACTAATACTATTGGTGCATTATATATTGGCCCCATCAAAGCCTTAATTAATGACCAATTTGAGCGCCTCAATGACTTGTTGAAATCAGCCAACCTCCCCGTATACCACTGGCATGGAGATGTGGCTCAAAGTCGGAAAAACAAACTGTTAAAAAATCCCCAAGGTATTCTCCAAATTACGCCAGAATCTTTAGAAAGCTTGTTAATTAACAAGCATAATGACCTGAGGCGCTTATTCGGTGATTTACGATTTGTGATTATCGATGAAATTCACGCCTTTATGGGTTCCGAACGCGGTTGCCAGATTATTTGTCAATTGCAGCGTTTAGCCAACTTGACACAAACCCAACCCCGTCGCATTGGGTTATCAGCAACCTTGGGTGATTACTCTATGGCTGAAGAGTGGTTACGTTCTGGAACTGACAAGCCAGTAATTACTCCCCAGATCACAGCCGGAAAACGACAAATTAAGCTAGCGGTAGAACACTTTTATCTTGACAATGAAGTTGACGAATTCGAGGCGACAGCATATGAGAAATATGTTTTTAACCTCAGCAAATCTCGTAAATGCCTAATTTTTGCCAATAATCGCACGCAAACTGAATCAGTAATTGCATCTTTGCGACGAATTGCCACAGAACAAGCACTTCCAGACATATATCACGTACATCATGGCAGTATATCTGCTAGCTTACGCCAAGCTGCGGAAAATGCCATGCGTGAACCCAATAATCCCGCAGTTACAGCCGCCACATTAACTTTAGAATTAGGTATAGATATTGGTCATTTAGAGCGAGTGATTCAGTTAGAATCACCTTTATCTGTAGCTAGCTTTTTACAACGCTTGGGACGCAGTGGTAGGAGAGGAGAAGCTGCCGATATGCGTTTTGTCTGTGCTGAAAATCAACCATTAGCTGAAGCACCTCTACCAGAACAAATTCCTTGGCAACTTTTACAGTGCATTGCCATTATTCAACTTTATCTAGAAGAACGCTGGATTGAACCGATAAAACCTGTTCAATATCCCTTGAGTTTGTTGTATCATCAGACGATGAGTATTTTAGCAGCCACAGGAAAAATTACACCGACTGCTTTAGCTAAACAGATTTTCAACCTACCACCATTTGCGGCTATTTCTCCAGAAGATTTTAAATTATTATTACGCTATTTAATTGATATAGATCATATACAGCAAACTGAACAAGGTAAATTAATCATTGGCTTGGCAGGAGAAAAGATAGTCGGGAAATTTCAGTTTTATGCCGTTTTTGCTGACAATCAAGAATATGCAGTAAAACAAGGTTCAACAGAAATTGGTAGTATTGCCATGCCACCGCCTGTGGGTAATCAATTCGCCTTAGCAGGAAGAACCTGGGAAGTTATAGAAGTTGACTTTAAGAAAAAGATAATTTTAGTCAAGCAAGTAGCAGGTAAAGCTACTATTTATTGGCGTGGTGGTAGTGCTAATATTCATACAAGAGTTTTGCAAAGAATGCGACAAATTTTATTAGAAGATGTAGAATACAGCTACTTGCAAAATAATGCCTATAAGCGGTTACAAAAAGTTCGCCAAATAGTACAAAAGGCTGGATTAGATAAACATAATATTTTGCAATTAGAAAAAGGTAAATGTTGTATCTTTCCTTGGATGGGTACAGTTGCCTACCGGACTTTAGAAAGATTGCTTAATTCTTTTTGTAGAGAATCATTAGAAATTAATAGTATTGGTGGAGTAAATCCTTATTATTTGACAATTAAACTAGGTAAAGATAAATTCAAAGACCTACAAAAAGAACTTATTTCATTATGTGAACAGAGAATTACAGCAGAAGATTTAGTCAGTTCCGCAGAAGCCCCAGAACTGCAAAAGTATGATCAATTTATCCCACACTCTCTTTTAAGCAAAGCTTTTGCTAGAGATTACTTAGATATTGTTGAACTTAAGCAGCAAATTTTACGTTGGTAAGTAATTAAAATCATGTCTATTGCTCCTTGGCGAAGCGCGATCGCCCGTGCCCTCCATCGTAACCGTAGCCTTGTCTACGCCCGTTACCTACAGCTAGCAACAGTCAAGGAAAACGGTCGTCCGGCCAATCGAACTGTTGTTTTTCGCGGCTTTTTAGAAGAGACCAACCAGCTAAAATTTATTACAGATAGTCGTAGTGACAAAGTTTACCAAATACAACAGCAACCTTGGGCAGAGATTTGCTGGTACTTCCCCAACACACGAGAACAATTTCGTATCTCTGGCTGCTTAACTTTAGTAAAAGGAGATAATTCTCATCCTACCCTACAGCCAGCCCGCATCACCACCTGGCAAGAACTCAGCGATGCAGCGCGTTTACAGTTTGCTTGGCCGCATCCTGGTAAACCCAGAGTAGATGAATCAGCAGCCTTCAAACCACCACCACCAAATCCCACGCAGCCAGTGCCAAATTTTTGTTTATTGCTGCTCGATCCCGTACAGGTAGATCACTTAGAATTGCGTGGTGAACCACAGAACCGCAGAATTTACAGCCGGGATGAGCAACAATGGTCTATTCAAGAAATTAATCCATGATCAGGGGGATGAGGAAGAATAATAGTTTATTTGCTTCTCCCACTCCCCACTCACCACTCTAAATCCCCGCACCATCGAGAAATTGCTGAATTGCCTTATCTCTGAGGCTACACAAGGGGGCATCTTGTGGTAGACCATCTTCGTTAGAGACTAAAGAAACTGCCAAAATATGAGTTTTTCCAGAAGACTGATCGCGTTGTAGATTTTGTATTTGTTGTTCTAGTGATTCAATACGATCAACTAAGGCGCGAATTACTTCAGCTTCCGAATCTGGTAAGTTACTGTGTTCTAGGGGAGCAACTCGCACTCCAGAACGATAGACAATCCGACCGGGTACACCTACTACTGTGCAATCAGAAGGCACATCTCTGAGAACAACTGATCCAGCGCCAATGCGGACATTATTGCCGATTTGGATATTGCCTAGCACCTTGGCACCGGCTCCAACTACGACATTTTCTCCCACAGTGGGATGGCGCTTGCCGGTTTGTTTACCAGTACCACCCAGGGTGACACCTTGATAAATCAGAGCATAGTCACCCACGATCGCAGTTTCACCAATGACCACACCCATACCGTGGTCAATAAACACACCATGTCCAATTGTTGCACCTGGGTGGATTTCGATTCCTGTCAAAAACCTAGCTGTGTGAGAAATCAGGCGGGGTAAAAAGGGAAGACCAAGATGATGCAGCCAGTGCGCCAGCCGATGAAATAATAGGGCTTGCAAACCGGGGTAACAAAACAAGACCTCCAACCAATTACGGGCAGCCGGGTCACGTTCAAATATGATACGAAAGTCAGCACGCAGTGTAGATAGCACGAGATAGTACCCTCGGAAAGCAAAACGAGCTACTATCCTATAATATCGTCCCAAGTGTTATCTCTAAACCTGGGGAGTGGGG
>JADEXK010000016.1 GCA_015207155.1 Nostocales cyanobacterium LEGE 11386
GATTTCAATTACGATTTCATCGTCGGTGATAAAATCGTAATTCACTACCTTGATATCTTCAATATTAATCAGTTTAGTAATAAAATGAAGTAAGGGATTAGAAGGCATATTTATTAAAATGGTAATTTTATTTTTAATATTTATTGTCTTTTATCTTTTCAATTACTTCTGTATTTCCTTCCCCGCTTGGGTTGTTCCCACCAATCACTGCTAATTGTATTGAGATATATTTGCTTTTTTCTTAGTATTTTATCATAACCACTCTGGGAGAGCCAAAATTTATCTGGTTTAATTACTTAAGTAATCGCTGGAGTATCGCCAAGAAAATTAGTTATGGTTATACTGTAGCAATTGGCATTTTTTTTATAGGCACAACCAGTGGTTTATTGCTTGCATATCATAATGAATTACATGCCCATAAGCAGTTAAACTTATCTTATCAACAGCAATCTCTATTAAAAGATTTAGAAAATGCAGTCACTAGAATACGACTCCATCCACAACGCTTATTTACTGTATTAGAAAATTCTATTTGGCTAGAATTTGAAAAAAATAAATTTTCAGAAGACTTAAATCAAGTTAATGATAAAATATCAAATTTAGAAACATTTATAAATACTTATCCTGATGATTTAGCAATAGATAGAATAGATTTTTATCATTTATTAAATAATTATCAATCTACCACCAAATTATATAGTAAAATCATTAAATTTTTCTGGCAAAAACTTGAACAAGATAACTTGCCAGTAAAGGAAACAAACTCTTCTTATGCAGAGTTGATAGATTTGCTTAAGGAAGAAAAAGGAGTTAACTTGAATGTTAAATTTGAGCAACTTTCCGATGAATTAATTCGGATTATAGGACATGCTGAAATTCAAAAACAATATGCTAATACTAGCTTCAGTAATGCCCAAAAACTGCGATTTCAAGTGATTACTGGAAGTATGCTGCTATCAGTGGCGATCGCAGCAGTACTTGCACTATATACCAGTAGATTAATCGCTCGTCCTCTACAAGTAGTGACTAACGTTGCTCAAAAAATTACTCAAGAATCAAATTTTCAACTCAGAGCTAATATAAAAAGTCATGATGAAGTTGGAACATTAGCTGCTTCATTAAATCAATTAGTGGAGTGGGTAGGAGACTATACTAAAGAATTAGAATTAGCACGCCAAAATTTAGAGCAACGAGTAGAAGAACGCACTCAAGAATTAGAATTAGCACGTCAAAATTTAGAGCAACGAGTGGAAGAACGTACTCAGGAACTGCAAAAAACACTGCAAGACTTGAAAGAAACTCAAGGGCAATTAATTCAAACAGAAAAAATGTCTTCTTTAGGGGAGATGGTAGCAGGTATAGCCCATGAAATCAATAACCCAGTTAACTTTATTTATGGTAATATCCAATGTGCTAATGATTATATTCAAGATTTACTGAGTTTAGTAGATTTATATCAGCAAGAATACCCAGAAAAAAGCTGGATAATTGCCGAAAAAATTGAAGAAATAGATTTAAATTTTCTTACCAAAGATTTAACAAATCTACTTGCTTCCATGAAAATGGGCGCTCAACGTATTCGGGAAATTGTCTTATCTTTGCGTAATTTTTCTCGGCTAGACGAAGCTGATATGAAAGATGTAGATATTCATGAAGGTATTGATAATACTTTATTAATTTTAAATCACAGAATTAAAAATGAAATTGTAGTAATTAAACAGTATGGAAGCTTACCTTTAATTGAGTGTTATCCGGCTCAACTCAACCAAGTGTTTATGAACATTCTTAGTAATGCCATAGATGCTCTACTAGAACAGAAAACACAAACAGAAAAAAATATTATTATCAATACATTAAAAGTTGATAACCATTACATTAAAGTAGGAATTAGAGATAATGGGCCGGGAATTCCACGAGAAATCAGGAATAAGTTGTTTAATCCCTTTTTTACAACTAAGCCAGTGGGTAAAGGTACTGGCTTAGGTTTGAGTATTTGTTACCAGATAATCGATAAACACAAAGGTAAAATAGAAGTAATCTCAGAATTAAAACAAGGCACAGAGTTTGTCATTATCTTGCCGCTCAAAACAATATAGTTAACTAAATATTTTCCTAAGTATAAATTTGATGACAATCTACTTCTACAGCGATCGCGAACAATATGGCTGTTTTTCCAACTTTTCGTCCCATGGTTTTGAGTTGGATAATTTATATTGGTATACTAGCGAACATTATTTCCAAGCACAAAAGTTTATTGGTACGTTTCATGTAGAACAAATACGTTTAGTAAAAACTCCTAAAGATGCAGCGAAAATGGGGCGTGAAAAAAGCCGTCCCTTGCGCCAAGACTGGGAAAAAGTTAAAGATGATGTTATGCGAAAAGCAGTACGGCGTAAGTTTGAAACCCATAAGGATATTAGAGATATCCTACTTTCCACAGATAATGAAGAAATCGTGGAAAATTCACCCATAGATTTTTACTGGGGTTGTGGAGCTGATGGTAGTGGAAAAAATATGTTAGGAATAATATTAATGGAAGTGCGAGAGATACTTCGCTAAACTCACAGACCAAGGATTGGTAAGAGTGCGGTAAGATAATATTATTGCTGTTAATGCTTACTCTTGCAAACGTCTAAAATAGGTATTTAGGGGCAATTTATAGACGTGAAACTAATATGATAGCCACCCACTTCTGTAGTGCGTTACCTTGCAAGAGCATGTTGCTGCATTTAACCTTTCAAGGAACCCTAGCGTAGACATACGAAAAGCATATTCTCGTAAAGTAGCTTGAAAGTAGCAATCCCTTATAGGAGTAAAGAAATTATGTCTCTATCTACCAAAATAAAGAAATATTGCAAATGGTTTTGGGATGAATCTCTTGGTGGTGAGTACGATACTTGGGGTACCAGTACCTATTTTATGGAAGTTGGCCATGATTTATGTGCCGTTAGACAAATTGAGGTTTACGAAAACGGCAACGTATTATTCTATGATGACAGCCACTTTGCAGATAATCATGGCATGTTATGCGATAAACCTTTAGGTGAAGAAGATATCCAAGAATTTGGCATTACCAAAGCCGAATTTGAAGAAGTTTGGAGTACAAAAACACCAATGAATCGATGAAGTTGGCTAATATAAAATTCCACAGCAGAATAGCAAGGTGCGTTAAGCGGAAAGCTAAGTAAAAACGCACCTAATTATTTCTCTTCATTTACCAGTCCAACCTCGTTTAGCCGTCCAATGGCGATAGCTTGATTGATAAACCTGCACCCCAGCCAAACCCACAGTAGAAATTAACTGATTCACTTCATCTATTGTGAGTGCGGCGTGGAGAGAATCACGAAATAATTTTTTCTGGTGTGCATCGTATTCATGACCGATACTGTCCACCAAAGCATTCATAGTCACCTCATCAACTGGTCGTAATAAATCACGAATGAAAATACCGCCGTTGGGTTTGGTAACACGCTTCAGTTCTTGAAAAAACGGTAACGGATCGGGTAAATGGTGGACAAGGCTATTTGAAATCACCAGATCAAACACCTGATCCTCATAAGGTAAGTGTTTAGCGTCAACTAATTCTAAGCAGATTTGCTGTTGCAAACCAGCTTGCTGCACATGTTGTGAGGCAATTTGCAGCATATTTTCAGCCAAATCAATCGCAGTAATTTGCCATTGGGGACACATCTGACAGATTAATACGGGAATTCTACCAGGGCCAGTTCCAGCATCTAATACCAAACCCTGTTCTTTTGGCCCCAAGGCGATCGCTTCTTCAGCAAAAGCCGTATTTACCTCAGTAAAGTCCATTGCATCATATTCAACAGCTTCTTCCCAGGTATCCATCACTTCTGGTTCCAACAGTCTTTGCATTACTAATTTCCTTGTTATTTCACCCATGAAAGTAGAACTACGGTTTTGGGAACACTAGGGTTATCACCAAACTTAACAGGAATTGGTCGATGTCGAACGGTGAATCTAACCACAATATAAAAAATACATTACCCACGGAAGTACCTGCAAAATACTTGAAACAAATCAAGCGCAATACCATTACTCATGAATTTGACCAAATTTCGTCAGAGGAAATGGTACTTCCACAGGAAAGTGATGACCAGTTATCGGAAGCATCCCAGTTATTACGTCAAGGAGTTAGACAACAACAAGCTGGTGAATTACTAGTTGCGTTAAAGTCGTTACAACAATCTCTGGAGATGTTTCAGGCTGTTGGTGATACAGAAAAACAAGAACAGGCGCTTTCTTTTTTAGCACTTGTAACCTATGCTTCTGGGGATTACCAAAGCACAATTTCTTATTCCCAGCAGTGTTTAGGCTTAAAAAAGGCTAACCAAGATTTAGTCATACAGATGCAAGCACTTTCTCATTTGGGTAATGCTTATCGTCACTTGAATAACCATAATCAGGCAATTAAATATTTGCAAGAGTGTTTAAAAATCACCCGCCAACTACCAAATAAGCGGAGTCAGGTTGCAGCATTAAATAACCTAGGATTAGTATATAAAACTGCGGGAAATTTTGTCCAAGCAATTGAGTATCAAAAACAAAGTTTAGAAATTGTCCAAGAACTCCAAGACCACTGGGGTATGGAACAGGTGCTTAAAAATATAGGTAATGCTTATTATGCTTTGGATGATTATCCTCAAGCGATCGCCTACTATGAAAAGTGTGTCAAAATTGCACGCACACTGAACCATCTTCGTAGTGCTGCTCAGGTACTGAAAAATTTGGGAAATGCTTGCTATGCTACCGGGAATTATCACAAAGCTATTCTCTATTATGAGGAACGTTTACAATTAGCCAGAGAACTAAAAGATATACGTAATGAAGAACAGGCTCTCGGTAGTTTAGGAGTTGCTTGTGAAGCCTTGGGAGACTATAAAAAAGCAATTCAATATTATGAAGAACGTTTGCTGTTAGCTAGAAATATTAAAGACCGCCGTATTGAAGAACAAGCACTTAGTAGTTTAAGAGTTACTTGCTACGCCTTGGGTGATTATGCCAAAGCCATGCAATATCAGCAGGGTAAATCGACAAATAGTTAAAGTGGATAATCAGGCTAGACGAGTAGGTGCTTACATATCTACCTCAGGTTTTGACCAAACATAAGGTTGAAAAGCCTTATCTAAAGGAGTTTTAGCAATGTGGTTAGTATAGTTGTGAATAATTTTTACAGCAATTCCTAGAATAACTTCCAAAACCTGCTGCTTTGTGTAACCTGCTGCTAAAAACTCTGCGATTTCTTGATCATTTACCCAACCTCGCGCCTCAATCATCCGCTTAGTAAACAGCCGCAACGCTTGTAACTTCTGATCTGTCAGGGGTTGACCCTGACGTAGAGCCTCAAGGTCTTCATGAATCATCCCAATCATTTCTGCTAAACCTGAATGAGCCGCCATGCAGTAGCGACAGTCATGTTCGTAATTAGCAGTAAGATAGATCACCTGTTGTTCTATAGGCGTAAAACTGGTCGTTTCAAATAAATCCCACAATGCCATACCTCCCTTCAAGGCGGCGGGAGCTTCGGCAAGAATACCCTCTAAATTTGGAATCAATCCAAATGTCGCCTTTGCATGGATAAGAGCTTCCTTGGAGGCTTCTGGCGCAGTTTCAATAGTGTGAATTGTAAATTCCATTGCTTTACTTCTCCAATGAATTCCCAAGTAGACAAACTTGTCTACTATTAATGGGTGCTAGTATAGCCCTATGGAGACAAAGTTGTCTACCTAAATTTATGACTACTGAATCAAGTGCTGCACGTCAACAAATTTTAGAAACTGCTTCTGAACTGTTTTATCAGAAGGGAATTCAATATGTGGGAATCAATGAAGTTATTGCCGCGTCTGGTGTGGCAAAGCGAACACTGTATCGATGGTTTTCTTCAAAAGACCAACTGATTGAAGAAGTGATGAAATATCGTGCTACTCAATGGTTACGTTGGTTTGAAGATACGGTTGCAGACAAAGATAACACTCCTAGAGAGCGGTTACTAGCAACCTTTGATGTTCTCCAGGGATGGTACGCTGAACCTGACTTCCGGGGTTGTCCATTTATTAATGCGGTCTTAGAAATTGCTGATGCTTCTCATCCAGCTCATCAAGTCTCAGTGAAGTTAAGAGAAGCTATCCGCACTTACATCATGCAGCTAGCATTTGAAGCAGGTGTGCGCGACCCTGCTTCATTTTCACAGCAGTATTTGCTTTTAATTGGAGGAGCTAGTTTAATGGCAACGATTGAGGGAAATCCAATTGGAGCGCAATACGCTAGAAATGCTTTGTCTATATTAATTGATGCTAATAAGGCTTAGACAAAAACATAGTTACAACCCATTTTTCTACAGTTAAGTTTGTTACATACAATATTGCCTCCTTCTCTTTGGGGGTTGCACTGTAATTGTTTTCATTCCACTAGAAGTAATAATTTCTAATTCTTCTATACGTAAGTGCCAAGCCATAGAATTTACCCCCCCCTCTTAAAGCACAAGCATCACAAAGGTCTCTACCTACAATTCAACTAGCTTTACCACCTCTAAGATCAGCATCGGCTGCTTCCTAATGCGTATCGAAAATTACCCTATCTTACTCCTCACCCAAGAGCGAAATGATTTCAGCAAGGCAATTTCACCCATGCTTTTACTCTGCTGAACAAACCTACTAATATCACTCACTGCAACTAAAGGAAAGGCAATACTAAACTTACATTCAATATATTGCCCTTCTACCAATTGATAAAAGTTTAAATCATGCCCGTAATATCTCCACAATTCATTCACACCCAGCGCTGCATAAATCCCGAATTTATTCACAGAACTGCTGGTAATATCAATTTCAATTGCTAAATCAGGAGGTGGATCTATTTCTAAATTTAATGTTTGTTGACCTCTAATAGCTGATTCATTTTGAATATAGTAGCAATTATCTGGTTCTATACCCCGATTTGCCAAACGCCGCTTGAGTGTTGTAGAAACAGCACTTCTAATTTCAATATCTAGTTCTTCAGCTAAAGCAATAATAAAATTGCCCAAATTACTTTTGGGGTTTTCATGTGCAAAAAGCGGGGTCATGATTTCTAAAGTACCGCAGTCATATGCAAACCGAGAGCCTCTATCCTCACCTGTATCTCGCAGCAAAGCTTCAAAGGTTTCCCAACTAACGTTATGTAAAACTGTTCTTTGTTCAGCAGGCGTTGACTGGATAAGCATATTACAATACTTATTCCATAACGATATGAGATAAAATTCCTAAAATTTTACCGATGTCACTAATATAATATTCGCTCAAATCAATCTCAACTACTTGTCCCAGCAGTTTTAAGAATTTCCAGTTAGTTCCAGTGGTAACAGTACCATAAATTGTCTGAATATTATTTCCTTCGCGTTCGTTAAATAATTTAGCTGCGAACATTTCTGCTACACATTGACCTAATCCAGCATTAATGTTTTCTTTTTTAGCTTCTACAATTGTGATAATTGGTGCATTCACAATTAGTAATTCTGGTGAACGGCTAATAAGAAAATCACAATTGCCATTTAATCCTTGTGCTGGTTCTACAGTAAAATCAATACCAGAAAATAAACTAATTTGATTATTTAAATATTTTCTTAGTGCAACTAAAATAGGGGCAATAATCATCTCTGAACGAGATTTTTCTGTATTACTCGCTAGAGCTAAAGGTACATTATCTCGTAAATTTTCGGCAAGTAAGGGCGGAGTTTCGATTTCTGGTATATCTGCAAATATGTCGATTTTATCAGAAATAGTTAAGTTAAATGTTTTTCTAACTTTATCTAATGTAAAATCACTATATGACATTTTGGTTGCTCCCTGAATTGCCCGTATACCTAAATTATGCCAAGCATGAGCAAAATATATATTTACTGAGAGTAGAACTAGCAATAGGGAGAGTGCGATCGCTACTTTGCATAGTTCAGACATAAACTAAAAAAGGTGGGAATTACCCACCTCATATTTAATCCATAAAACCGGCGAAAAAGTCCAGAGTTTCTTTCAGTGCTTTGATAAAAATATCAATTTCTTCGCGGGTGTTGTAAAAAGATAAACTTGCCCTTGCGGTTCCTGGTAAACCTAAGTAACGGTGTAATGGTTGAGTGCAGTGGTGTCCAGAACGAATAGCCACGCCTTCTTGATCTAATAATGTAGATAAATCGTTGGGGTGGACATCGCCTGCTGTGAATGCAGCTAAAGCAGCTCTACCTTCACCTTGAGCGTTAGGCTTGGGCCCGTAAATTTGAATTTGGGGAATTTGCTCTAATTGTTGGAACAAATAAGCGGTTAACTCTGCTTCATAGGCGTGGATTCTCTCCATGCCAATATTACTAAGGTAATCTACCGCCGCACCTAAAGCGATCGCTTCTGCAATGGCTGGGGTACCGGCTTCAAATTTATGGGGTAATTCTGCATAGGTAGAATGGTCTAAGTATACATCGGCAATCATTTCGCCACCACCAAAAAATGGCGGCATTGATTCCAATAATTCCAGCTTGCCATACAAAAAGCCTATCCCCGTCGGCCCGCACATTTTGTGACCGGATGCAACCAACCAATCACAATCTATTTGCTGTACATCGACAGGCATGTGAGGTAAACTTTGACAAGCATCAATTAAGAATTTCGCACCGTATCTGTGAGCGATCGCCGCAATTTCCGCTACTGGATTAATACAACCCAAAGTATTAGAAACATGACAAGTTGACACCAATTTTGTTTTGTCAGAAATCAGTTGTTGAAACTGTGATAAATCGTAACTACCTTCTGGTGTCAATTCGACAAACTTCAACACCGCGCCCGTTTTTTGCGCTACAAATTGCCAAGGAACAATATTACTGTGGTGTTCCATCACCGACAGAATAATTTCATCTCCTGGTTGCAAATTATTCATTCCCCAGCTGTAGGCTACCAGGTTAATAGCTTCACTAGCGTTGCGGGTATAGACAATTTCCTGACGTGATGCAGCATTGATAAATTTAGCAACTTTGTCTCGCGCTGCTTCATAAGCATCAGTAGCTTTAGCACTGAGAGTATGAGCGCCCCGATGCACATTAGCATTATATTGTTCGTAATAATCCCGCAGGATATTTAATACGAACACAGGTTTTTGGGAGGTAGCAGCATTATCCAGATACACCAAAGGTTTCCCGTTAACTTCCTGATGCAATATTGGGAAGTCAGCGCGGACTTGATCAGCTAAAGTTTTGGTAGTGGTGAAAGTCATCGGTAATTAATTATGAGTCACTAGATAAAGACTTGAGACTATTGACTGTGTTTAAGAGGATTTCTTGCAGAGACATGACAGGAATTTGGTTGATAATTTCCGCAGCAAAGGCGTTAATTAACAACTTCCGCGCATCGGTTTCATTAATTCCCCGACTTTGGAGATAGAATATTTCATCATCTTCCAACTGGCTAACCGTTGCACCGTGAGCGCATTTCACGTTGTCGGCGGTGATTTCCAATTGGGGTTTAGTATCAACTCTCGCCTTCGATGACAGCAGCAAATTGCGATTTAACTGGCCTGCATCTGTTAACTGCGCTGGTTTCGGCACAAAAACCTTACCATTGAACACCGCATGAGCGCGATCGCCTACGATACATTTATGCAATTGTCTACTAGTACCATAGGGATGATTCAGTGCGATCGTACTGTGAGTATCCGCCAACTGATGACCAGAAATCATCGTCAACCCATTAAGAGTAGTTTGGGTTTGCTCACCAGTTTGGAAAATCTCCAAATTATGGCGTGATAACTGACCACCACAACAAAAAGCATGACAAGTATAACGACTATCACGCGCCTGAGTCACAGCCGTCTTCCCCACATGAAAAGCCTCTAAACCATCACGCTCAACCCTAACGTGACTCACCTCAGCATTTTCCCCAATCCAAACCTCAGTCACCGCATTATTTAGGTAAACCCTCTCTGTGTTCTCTGCGCCTCTGTGGTTAATAAATTCCTCCACCAAACACACCTGAGAACCAGACTCAGCCACCACCAAACAACGCGGCTGGGAAATCACAGCATCCTCACCCACCACCGAAACAAACAGCAAATGAATCGGTGACTCAACAACCACATTTTTCGCCACCAAAACCACCGCCGCATCAGTCATCCCAGCAGTATTCAGTGCAGTAAAAACCTCCTGAGAACCACCAGCCTGAGCCAAATACTTCTTAGTACCAAAAGACTCAGACAACCCAGCCAAATTACTAACCGTCACCCCAGCAGGTAAATCTGCAACAGCAGACAACTCCGGCGCATAAACACCATTCACAAACACCAAACGACTATTAACAGCCTCAGGTAAAATCAACCCTGCAATATCAACAGCAGTTAATTCCCTATCTACCCGAAACTGTACTTGGCGCAACGCCGACAAATCAGTAAACCGCCATTCCTCATCACGAGTATTGGGAATCACCGCATGACGCACCCAATGAGCAGCATTTTGGCGTAAATCCTGTAACCAATCCTCGCTTTTATCTGGAGTCACTTCCTGTAACAACCCAGTCAAAAAAGCATCTCTATCCACCAAACTAGTAACCGCAGGAGAAACTTGCATCGTCATTACACACCCACCTCAGCAGCTTCCAGCACCCAGTCATAACCGCGAGACTCCAACTCCAGCGCCAATTCCTTACCGCCACTAGTGAGAATGCGACCATTCGCCATCACATGCACAAAATCCGGCACAATATAATTAAGTAACCGTTGGTAGTGAGTAATCATAATCGTGGCATTTTCCGGACTAGTTAATTGATTGACACCATTCGCCACAATCTTCAGCGCATCAATATCTAATCCTGAATCAGTTTCATCCAGAATTGCCAACTTAGGCTCTAACAAAGCCATTTGCAGAATTTCATTCCGCTTCTTCTCACCACCAGAGAAACCTTCATTCAAACTGCGATTCAGAAAAGCCGGATTCATTTTGACCACATCCAACTTTTCCTCAATCAAATCATCAAAATCAAACGCGTCCAACTCCTCCAAACCCTGCGCCTTACGCCGAGAATTGTAAGCCACCCGCAAAAAATCCAAATTACTCACACCCGGAATTTCTAGCGGATATTGAAAAGCCAAAAATATACCTAACCTAGCTCTTTCCTCCGGCTCCATTTCCAGCAAATTCTCTCCCTGGAAAATCACCTCACCACCAGTCACCTCATACGCCGGATGTCCAGCCAAAACCTTAGAAAAAGTACTCTTACCAGAACCATTCGGCCCCATAATGGCATGAACTTCCCCAGCACGTACCTCCAAATTCAAACCCTTCAGAATTGGAGTCCCATCAACATTAGCCGTCAAATCCTTCACTGACAGCACAACTTCACTATTTTCAATAATCATGTTCTCTCTTCTCTTCTCTATTTGGTTTGTAGTAGGCGCTTTAGCGCCTTTTTGAAAGCAATGAAGTGCTTACTACAAGCATTACCCAACGCTACCTTCTAACTTCAGACTCAATAATTTATCAGCTTCTACTGCAAACTCCATCGGTAGCTGATTAAACACATCCTTGCAGAAACCGCTAATCATCATCGAAATAGCGTCCTCTGACGAAATGCCCCGTTGAGCAAAGTAGAATAGCTGATCTTCCCCAATCTTAGAAGTAGAAGCTTCATGCTCCACCTTCGCAGTACTATTTTGCACCTGAATATAAGGGAAAGTATTCGCATGGGCATTATCGCCAATCAACATCGAGTCACATTGAGAATAGTTTCTCGCGCCCTTAGCCTTGGGATGCACCTTCACCAAACCGCGATAGCTATTACTAGAATTACCCGCCGAGATTCCCTTAGAAATAATTGTGCTGCGAGTATTATTACCCACGTGGATCATCTTCGTACCCGTATCAGCTTGCTGCATATTATTAGTCAGCGCCACCGAGTAGAATTCACCCACAGAGTTATCACCAACTAATACACAGCTAGGATACTTCCAAGTAATTGCTGAACCAGTTTCTACTTGAGTCCAGGAAATCTTAGAATTCACACCCTGACACAAACCACGCTTAGTCACAAAGTTATAAATTCCGCCTTTGCCTTTTTCATCGCCGGCGTACCAGTTTTGCACAGTGGAATATTTAATTTCGGCATTATCCAGCGCCACAAGTTCCACCACAGCCGCGTGGAGTTGGTTGCTGTCATACATCGGCGCAGTGCAACCTTCTAGATAAGAAACATAGCTACCTTCTTCAGCGACAATCAAAGTCCGTTCAAATTGTCCTGTATCACCGGAGTTGATGCGGAAGTAGGTAGACAGTTCCATCGGGCATTTCACACCCTTAGGAATATAAACGAAAGAACCATCACTGAATACAGCACCATTCAAAGCCGCAAAATAATTATCTGCTGCGGGAACGACGCTACCCAGATACTTCTGTACAAGTTCGGGATGTTCTTGCAATGCTTCCGAAATCGAGCAGAAGATTACTCCATCTTCGGCTAACTTTTCTTTAAATGTCGTAGCCACAGAAACACTATCGAAAATCGCATCAACGGCGACGTTAGCTAGTCGCTTTTGTTCAGATAGCGAAATGCCTAGCTTCTCGAAAGTTTCCAGGAGAGTAGGATCTACTTCATCCAAACTGTTGAGTTTTGCTTTCTTTTTCTTCGGCGCGGAATAGTAGATGATATTCTGATAATCTATGGGCGGATACTTGACACTTGGCCAAGTTGGTTCCGTCATTTTTTGCCACTGGCGATAAGCTCTGAGGCGGAAATCCAACATGAACTGCGGCTCGTTCTTCTTAGCGGAGATCAAGCGGATGACATCCTCATTTAGTCCACGCGGAATAGTGTCGGCCTCAATATCGGTGACAAAGCCGTACTTATAGGGTTGGTTGACTAAGGTTTTGACAGTGGCACTCATCGGTATTAGTCTCTCGTGTTCGGAACTGGAATCTTGTTATCTGAACTCTCTTCAAGGATCGGAGACGGTCTAGTATCTAGCTGATTCTCATCTTGCGTGACCGAGTGGTTAAACGGCTGTTAAGATGAGAGGAGGAGAGTAAAACAACAGCTATGTTGTTTAATGTATCTTCATTTTACGCTAAATTAACAACAACAATGTTGTTAAAGTCAAATTTTCTGAAAAAATTTTTGGGACTAAGATGGCGACTATCCACCAGTCCTCCACCAAGCAAGATATTCTGGAGTATCTGCTCAAACGTTCACAAGCAACTGCTTTTGAGCTAGCCGAAGTTTTAGATGTGAGTAAACAAGCGATTCGTCGTCATCTCAAAGATTTGGAGGCGGAAGAGCTGATTATATATTCGTCAGTGCAGGCGGGGATGGGGCGGCCGCAGCACGTTTATCAACTGAGTCGTCGGGGACGCGATCGCCTGCAAAGAAAAATTAACAATATTCAAAGCGATCGCTACGGCGAATTTGCAGTATCGCTGCTGGACACGCTAGCGGAAACCGTAGGACGCGAACAAGTCAGCACAATTTTACAAAAACAATGGGAACGTAAAGCTCAAGAATACCGCGATCGCTTGGGTAACGGTTCACTGCAAGAGCGTGTTGCTAAATTAGTGGATCTGAGGAAATCGGAAGGTTTCATGGCAGAGTATCATTCTGTAGAATCAGATGAATCTTCCCCACAGGATAGTTTTATCTTTATGGAGCATAACTGCGCGATTTCCAACGTTGCTGAGTCTTTTCCCAGCATTTGCGGCCATGAATTAGAAATGTTTGCTGCTGTTCTACCAGATTGTCAGGTAGAGCGTACCCATTGGATTATTAATGGTGAACATCGTTGCGGTTATTTGGTGCAAGCTCGAAAAAATCAATCTGATGAATAAATTTTGTTTTCACGTTCAGTTTAAATCATGGATAGTATTTCAGTGGTAAAAGGGTTTACTAATTAAAAATTATTCATTGTCCATGACTAAACATTTAACTAAGTTTGAGAACTAAATTTATGGATACACAACCACAGCAACCTTCAACACAATTTCTCACCTTAGAAGAATCAGCAAAAGTAGATGCTGCTTTGTTATCGTCCTCAGAAAAGTTTTTAACGAGATTAACTATTTCATCCCTCAAGCTCTTGAAACATATTGCTCAAGAGTATGGTGTGGCTATAGAAGATTTAACAACACAGCAACTGATTGCCTGGTTTGAAAAAGATGCCAAAGTTAAACGAGAGCAGGGACTTGAAGCTTCATTTCTGAAGTGGTGATCCTAATTTGTGATTTGGGACAGTTAATATCTTCTTTCTGCTCAAACATTAGACTTCTGGCAAAAGTGCTAATTTCATACTTTCTCTCTGCACCTCTGAGTGAGACAAATAAATATTTATGCAAGAAGTCTAGTAACTAAGAATAAGAAATAGTGTTGCTAATCAGGATTATCTTAGTGACATTCTTGACCGTATCCTGAATGGTAAAGCGTGTTTCCGTAAAACTTTTTTAGGTGGATGGACGCACTACACGAATTAGTTTTCCTTTTAAAGATTCTTCTGTTGTTACAGCCTCATTTATCCGTGCTGCAAACTGCTTCCAATTACGATTGTTGGTACAAACAACAATGCCTAAGTGGTTATCATTGCGACGATGCAAACGGATAAAATCATCTCTGTTAATAGTTAATACTGAGCGTTATTGACTGATGGCAAATACCAACACTTCGTCATCAGGTATACTTTGGTCTGCCTTTCCTGCTTCTTGAACTGTCAAAACATCATGCCCTAAACTACGTAATAATTCCACAACTGGAAATGGAAACTGCTCATCTGCGTAAAACCGTGCCATCGACTAGGCTACCTCATTACGCTTAATTGCCAATTCGATTTCATCAGGATGAGCTTCTGCATACACCCAAGCATTAGCTAAATCCGTAGCTGTAATGCTTGGATAGCTCTTCAGCAGGTCAGCATCACTATATCCAAGATCACGAGCTTCCACAAGTACCCACACGGGAATACGAGTTTTCGCAATCCGTGCTTCTCCACCACAAACTCCAGGGGTTTTCTCAATTCCTTGCCAACTGCTACCGAGACTTTGAGCAAGTAACTGTATAGCCTGCACTTTTTCACTAGGACTCAGGGCAAGAAGTTGTTGTTCTAACTCTTTGAGTGTCACAGGTATCATCCTTGGAAATTTTGTCAGGCTACATTTACAATTTTATATTTCACCCAAGAGTTAACCTCGATGTTTGACCAAACTGCTAAGACTATCCACAGGTGCAGGTAATTGTGACTTGTCGGACACAAAGCCAAAAATCGCGGTTTGAGCGTTTTGATGATGTAGAAGTAGTAGATTTTAATGAAGCTCAGGTGCGATCGGTATGATTTTTATACTTAAGTGGTAATCGACTATTTCAACTTCCGAAGCATTGTTTTCATCTGTCCAAACAAAGCAAATCCGCCATTGGTCATTTTACGTTACTATCGTCAAACGTTAGTATACATTTCAAGTGGTAAATTTTGACATTGCCCAAGCGATGGCGTAACCGCCCAGCGTAGCTAATCGCTCATTCATAAAACTGATGTCTGACAACACACTGCGTTGCATCTACGCCTAAAATTTAACCGTAAGCATATCCTCTAAATATTTTTCAGGGATTAATAAAGTAAAAACCCCTTGAATCTTAATATCAAGGGGTTTGTCAATGCCAGGAACCAGACTTGAACTGGTGACACGAGGATTTTCAGTCCTCTGCTCTACCAACTGAGCTATCCCGGCAGGGGCTGTTTGTTAGCCACGATTAACTAATGTAGCAAACATATATTAATTTGGCAAGAACTTGAGAAAAAAAATTTATGCTGGTTTTAATTTCAATTTGACCCAGATGAAAACGGCTACAAAGAACAAAAACTGGACAAGAACAATACTAGGCCCTGATGCCAGGTTAAAAAGACCAGACACGACGATACCAGACATACTGGTAGTGGAACCAACTATCACTGACACGACAAGAAAACGGCTAAAGTGATGACTCATCAGTTTGGCTGTGGAGGCGGGAATCACCAAAAAAGCATTTACCAGTAAAATACCGACAGCTTTAATCGCCACCGCAACAGCCAATGAAAGCAAAATCACAAACCCATAACGATACACTTGAACTGGAATACCTTGTACTTGCGCTACATCGAGGTTAAGTGTCAACAATATTTGCTGTCGCAGGGTTGATAGTAAAAATATGCTACTGCCTACGAGTATAAACAGGGTCAAAATCAAATCTGTAGCGTCGATCGCTAAAATATCGCCGAATAGTACTCTCATCAAGTTACCGCGATAACCCTGAACCAAGCTAGTAAGTATCACGCCGATAGCTAATGCGCCCGATAGCACTATACTAAGAACGCTATCGCTAGCTAAATCGGTTTTATCGATGAAGTAGAGGACAACTACACCGAAAACTAAGGTAAAAGGCAACAGCATCCAAGTGGGATTTAACTGTAGTAACACACCTAAAACTACGCCTACTAATGCTGCATGACCAACAGCATGACTAAAAAAAGATAGCTGGCGCAAGGTAACAAAACTACCAAGTAAACCACCAAGTATTCCCATTAACACAGCACCTGCGATCGCTCTCTGCATGAAGGGAAATTGTAACAAATTCACTAAGTCCATACTAGTGGGAATAACTAGCCAATTTATCTGACAACCAAAGCATAAATACATAAGTTAAATTTACACATAAAACCAAGTAATTGTAATATATATTTTTTTAGCCTAATTATATTCATAACAGGCAAACTTTCAGGAATGTAAATCAAAAAGCCAGTAATTTCTACTGTAATTAAATTTGATTATCAAAACACATACTGATTCAGTATAATTTAAAATAGATAACTATAAAGAACGATATTGTGCAACACCTAGTAGATCAAGTTCTCAGCAGCGAAAAAGCTCAACGCATGGCAGAATTTTTTAGTTTCTTAGGAGATGCTAATCGCTTACGAATTCTTTCTTTTTTGGCTAAAAAAGAACTATGTGTTAGTGATTTAGCAGCATTACTAGATATGAGTGAATCTGCTGTTTCTCATCAGCTACGAAACTTAAGGGTAATGCGCTTGGTCGGCTATCGTAAGCAAGGTCGTAATGTGTTCTATCACCTCCACGATAATCATATCTTTCATCTTTATCAGGCTGTGGCTGAACATTTAGATGAACCTGAATAAGCAAATCTCCAAGTCAAAAGAAAAAGCAATATTAGTGACGATGCCGATAGGGACTAAAACCAGGGCCGTAGGTTGCTAAAAGGTTTTGGGGTGAAAGAGCAATTTCTGGCTGACCAGTACAAACAACGGTTTGGTTGAGGCAAAGAACGCGATCGCATTGGCGACTTACCATATCAATATCATGAGAAACCTGTAACACTGTCCAACCCTCCTCCCGTTTTAACTCGTGGAGTAAAGCATAAAAATCTGTTGTACCTTGCACATCAACTCCCGCAAAAGCTTCATCTAGCAACAAAAGTTTTCTAGGCATTACTAAACAATAAGCTAGCAATACCCGCTTCAATTGACCGCCGCTAAGAGTACCAATAGCTTGATGTCGCAGATGATAAACATCAGTTCGCCGTAAAGCTTCCGCTATTGCTACTAATTTTTTCGTATCTCGTTTCCATAACTTGCTCAAAAACGAATTCTGTTTTTTACTTTCATTTGCCCATCCCAGTCCTACCAATTCACCTACAGAAATCGGAAAACTGCGGTCAAAAATGAAATTTTGAGGCATATAGCCCAAGCGGTGGCGTAATTTCCCTAGCTTGGTAATTGGGAGACCAAATATTTCAATAGTGCCAGCACTACGGGGAATCAAATCTAAAATCGCTTTTACCAAAGTACTTTTACCCGCGCCATTGGGGCCCACTATGGCTGTATCTGTTCCTGGCAACAATTCAAAGGCAACATCTCGAACAGCTAAATAACTGCCTTGATATACATTTAATCCCTCAACTTTTAAAATGGGAGATGTCATTAGTCCTGGATAATTAATAATTAGTAATTAGTTATGGCATCAAGTCCAAAAATCAAGAAGAAACACCTATCTTGCCATGCAATTACTTACAACCATCTGCCAGAGTTTGTAAGTTAGTTCTCATTGCCTGAAAGTAATACTGTGGATCTCTGTCACCAGTTTCTAAGGAGTCCAAGGTACGCACAGTTAAATTCAAATCTTGAGCAAGACTTGTTAATAATTTATTATCCACCCCTGGTTCGCTAAATAAAGCTTTAACATTATACTTTTGTACAGCCTTGACTGCTTTTTGCACATCTGTTGGTGAAAGTTGATCTTCAGGAATTTGCACCACGGCAACTTGTTTCAGATTGTAGCGTTGAGCTAAATATGGAAAAGCATCATGAAAGGTAATAAAGGTGCAGTTAGGAGTCTTTTGCAAAGTTTGCTGAAATTCTTGATCTAAATTATCTAATTCCTGAATGTAAGCCGCAGCATTGGCCTCATAAGTAGCTTTATTAGTAGGGTCAGCCGCAATTAATCCATCTCGAATATTTGTTACCTGCTGTTTTGCCAAAACTGGATCTAACCAAACGTGAGGATTACCGTCAGCGTGATCATGGCTGTGACCGTGGCTATGACCATGACTATGGCCGTGGCTTCCTGTTACTGTCTGATCAACAGGTGAAATTTCATCTATTGTTTGAATACCTTGGCTAGCATCAATTTTAGTTAAGTTAGGATTTTCGGCGTTTTTGACAGTACTATCCAGAAATTCCTCTAATCCCAAACCATTTTTTACCAAGATATTGGCTGAAGCGATCGCTTTGACATCATCAGGTGTCGCTTGGTAATCATGCACATCCGTAGTTGGTGGCACAATAATAGAGACATCTGCTGCATCCCCAGCTACCGCCTTGGTAAATAAATACGTTGGCAAAATCGTCGCTACCACTTTAGTTTTTTCTTGAGAAGCTGGAGTTGCACCTGCTTCTTGTGCTTGGGGTGACTGTTCAGAAGTTCTTGCCAAATTTGTGTTGGATTGGTTACAGCCAACAGCTACCGACAATGTAAACAAAGTCACAACAAACAACACGTTCTTTCTTTGTCTGCTTGATCTAAGTTCTAAAAGATTCCCAATCACAGTTTTTCTCCTCTAACCCTAATACTTGCTCTGCCTTGGTCAAAATTTTTATTGATGATGACAGTAGCTTTCTATTGTAGAATAAGTCTCATTCTCACACAATACTGTAAAAATAGCTTTTTGTATAAAAAATAACAATTAGCACGATTTAGCCAATGAATAATAATTTCTTAACTTTTAATGTTAAAAAAATTGCTTGCTACTGTTAATATCTTTTTAAGAAAATGTGTTCTCAAAAAAACTCGGTGTGCGTGTGACTATCCATAAATTAAGTGTGAGGAAATAATGCAAGAATTAGGAAAACATTTACTAGCTAGTCCAATTTTATTCGGCAGTATGCTATTTTTTAATGCTGCTGTTTTTGCAGGTGAAATATCCACAACATCAGTAACAAATCAGCCTTTAACTATAGCTAATTCAGAGACAAAAGCTCAGGTAATGGCGCAAATTACCTCAGTTTCTCAATTATCAGACGTACAACCTACCGATTGGGCTTTCCAAGCATTGCAATCGCTGGTAGAGCGTTACGGTTGTATTGCTGGGTATCCCAATAGCACTTATCGTGGTAATCGCGCACTGACAAGATATGAATTTGCAGCTGGTTTAAATGCTTGTCTTGATCGGGTTAACGAGCTAATTGCCACCGCCACCGGCGATGTAGTGGGACAACAAGATTTAGCGCAACTGCAAAGACTACAAGAAGAATTTGCCGCAGAACTAGCTACACTAAGAGGCCGTGTGGATGCACTAGAAGCACGCACATCTGAACTGGAAGCAAATCAGTTTTCTACTACCACCAAATTACAAGGAGAAGTTGTCACAGTTATCAGTGATGTTTTAGGTGGCAACAGAGTTAACGAGCAAAACATTACAGACAAGAATACAACTTTGGGGGTGCGGGCACGAGTTGAGTTTGTCACCAGTTTTACAGGGCGAGATACTCTATTTACGAGAATCCAAGCCAATAATATTCTCAGCCCTAACATTGGTACACCAGAAGGCAACTTATTCTTCGCAGGTGAGGATGGTAATACTAATGCGGAAATAGATGCATTATTCTACGAATTTCCTTTGGGTGCAAGAACACAAGTAATTGCGATCGCCAACGCAGGTGCAGCAGATGATATTACCGATACCGTAAATATCTTTGACGGTGATGGCAGTTCTGGCGCTTTATCTACCTTTGGTACACGCAACCCCATCTATAACCAGATGGATGGTGCAGGGTTGGGAATCACCCATGAATTCAGTGATAGATTGGCACTAAGTCTGGGGTATTTGAGTGGTTCAGCGAATGACCCTGCTCCCAAAAATGGTTTGTTTGATGGTGCATACGGTGCGCTGGCACAGCTGACAGTTAGACCAAGCGATCGCATTGCTGTAGGCTTAACTTATATCCATTCCTACAGACAGCCACTACTTACGGGTAGCAATGCAGCAACCTTTGCTCCCTTGGATTTAGATGATGATGGTACAATAGATTCCGCCTTTTCCAGCAATTCCTACGGTATCCAAGCATCTGTTGGCATCAGTGAAAGATTAGTCTTAGGTGGTTGGGCTGGATATACAACTAGTCGCACCTTAAGTGGAAACCGTGGAGATATTGATATTTGGAATTATGCCATCACTCTCGGCTTCCCTGATCTTGGTAAAAAAGGTAATTTAGCTGGGATTATTGCTGGTGTAGAACCCAGAGTCACAAGTTCCAGCGTCGCCGGATTAAGTAGAGATAGAGATACCTCCTATCATCTTGAGGCATTTTACCAGTATCAGCTGACTGACAATATCACTATTACCCCAGGTATCATTTGGTTGACATCCCCAGACCATAATAATAACAACGATGATGTTGTTATTGGTGCGTTAAGAACTACATTCAGTTTTTAAAGAGGGAAGAAGGAAGAAGGAAGAAGTCTTCTCCCTTCGTTAATATTGCAAAATCTCAAAAGAAGACGTAAAAAAACGTGAGTTCGACAACTATCAAAAACCCCTCTCCAAACCTCTCCCCTGCCAGGACTACCGTGTACACACATCTCTACAAATGAGAAAGAATAACTCTCGAAACCCCTTACTCTGCGTTCTCTGCGCCTCTGTGGTTTCAAAAATCATTAACCGCAGAGGACGCAGAGGGTACAGAGGGGAAAAGATGAAGACTTGTGGGTACACCGTAGCCTGCCAGGAGGAGCCACTGCGTTGCGCGGGTTCCCCGCGTTGTAGCACGTGGCGTTAGAGGCTTTGAAACCTTGATTTTTAGTTGAAAATCAGGGAGATTTTTGCCCCTCTGGGTGTCGGAGAGGGGTTGGGGTGAGGTTCATTGAATTCACGTTAAAAAAATAACCTTGCGTCTTCTTTACTTTTTGCATGGAATCAAAAAAAATAGTAAGATTACTGATATTGTCATCTTATGATGACAATAAAATTATCAATTTTGCCGAAAAACTACTTGGCAGGCTAAAAAAAAAGACCAGCCTCCCACAGCCGGTCTATAAAATGTTTTTTTCGCGTTGTCTTCTCAATAGAGTCAAAACCAAACTGCGCGTTCCCAAAATGCAACGGGCAATTTTTCTTAACAATATTGTAACAGTCAACACAGTTTTTTCGTAAATATCTACAAAAAAAAGATATGCCCAAAGGAAGTGAGCCTCTATCTTTTAGAAGAATTTAATGATGCTACGAGACAGAGATGAAGGGAACCAATGCCCCATTCCCTATTCCCTATTCCCCATTACTAATTGTGGCTGACCCCATAGAATGCGCTCTTGCTTGTAAATAGCAATCCCCGGTTTGGCTCCTTTGGGTTTGTAAACGTGCTTTGGCTGAGTATAAACTACTGGTACTTGGTCGCTCTGACGAGCGCGACTGTAATAGGCAGCAAGATTCGCCACAAATTGCAAATCGGCTGCTTCTGGAACAGCACCAGGTTCTAAACGCAGTAGCACATGACTTCCAGGAATTTCTTGAGCGTGGAACCACAAGTCATAATCTCCAGCGACACGAAAGCTCAACTGGTCATTTTGGCGATTGTTACGACCGATTAAGACTTCAAAGTCGTTAGGGGTACGGTAACGATGGAAGTTAGTGCTGGCAGTTTCGTTGGCGCTGCGACTGCGGTAGCCTGGATCTTCCAGATATTTTTGTCCAATCAACTCGTCACGGATTTCTTCCAGGGACTGCAAATCTTCTGCTGTTTGGTAGTGATCTATTTGAGCGATCGCCTCTTCTACTTGCTCCAAATAGCTAATTTCTGACTGTAACTCGAACAGTAACGGTTCCACAGCAGCACGAGCGCGCTTCAATTTTTGGTGCTGTTTGTAAAGGCGTTGAGCATTTTGGACTGCATTTTTATCTGGCTGGAGAGCGATCGCTATTGGCTTACCTGTCTCAAAATCAGGGAGGGTAATTTCCTTCATCCCCGGTTCCCAGTTTTGCAGGTGAGCCATCAATAAATCAGCTTTTTCACGATATTCATCAGCTTGATCTGATTGCTGCAAGCGTTCAGTAAAGGTTTGCGCTTTATTCCGTAATTTTACTAATACATTCTGCAATTTCTGACTCAGTTGATGGCGTAACTGAGCAAATATCTGTTGATTCAGCTCGTCAGTATAGTAGCGGTTGAGTACAGTTTGGATATCTTTTGCTGGTGCAACTGCACCCCAACCCATGACGGTATATCCATTGGCTGTCCAAGCTGGTTGAAATTTATTTAACTCTAAAGCTTGTAGCCATTCTTGCCAGCGTGTAAATAACCTTTGCCAGTCATCAAGTTTTAGCTGATCGGTGGTGGTTTCTGGTGCTAAATCGGCTGCCAATAACATAGACTCTACCAATGCCGCACTTAAACCGCTATAACTTTTGAGCAATTGACGCTTAATTGTACCTGGGACTAAACTGACTCGTTCTTGCCAGCGTTCTGGAGATTCATGCCAACTAGGAACAGGGCCAGTAAGTTTTGGCGGTATTTCATAAGGCTGTCCAGTTTGGATGGGACGGACACTAGATTGGTGCTGACCAACTTGATGAGCAGCCGTGATAATCATTTTGCTGTCATCAGTGAGGATGGCGTTGCTGTATTTGCCCATCACTTCTACATATATATGATATAGAGCGCTTTCTCCGGGACGACGGGCAAACTGTAAATCAACAACACGTTCCCAAGGCGCGATCGCTTCAATGGCCACCAATGCCAGACCACCCAACTGATGCACTAGTTGTTGGCTGAAGGTGAAGGTATCTGGTAATCGTGGTGGCGCTTCGCCAATACAAATGCGCGCAGCTTGGGGATGCCAAGAAATCTCTAACCAACTGCGCTGGTTTATGGTGCGTAAAGCGATCGCAATAGTATGGCGATCGCGCTGATAAACTTGTTCTAAGCGAGATGGCAGCCAGTGAGCGCGGAGTTCGCTACAAGCAGCTGTGAGGGTAGTAAAGTCAACTGGTTGCACAACAATTAGTCGCTGGCTTTCAAACGTCGATGCTCAGTATATGCTATCTTGTCTAGCTCAACGTTGATTAACACAAAAAAGTGATCAGCCAATTTTCTAATGAAACAAATCTCGGTTTGGGATGATTGCGTCTGGATTTTTCATCTAAAAAGTAAAAGGGAAAAGGTAAAACAGCAGATTTCTGCTTCCTGCTTCTTTATTTATGCTCAATTGTTACCCATTCCCGATTACCAAACAGGGTGAGAACTTTATTTACTTAGTAATACTGGTTCTTTGGCTGGTTGCTGCAAAAGTTGGGTGTAAAGTTCACCTAGCTGAGTTGCCACGCCATCCCAACTAAACTTAGTTTCAACGCGCTTTCTACCAGCTTTACCCAATTCGTCTCGCCATTGTGGATTTAACAAAATTCTATCAATAGCAGTTGCAAATGCAGCCACATCTTGTGGTGGTGCTAACAAACCTGTGACTTCGGGAACCACAGTAAACTGAAGTCCGCCAACATCACTTGCTACTACAGGTGTACCACTAGCCATTGCTTCAATCGCTACGAGTCCAAAGGGTTCGTAATGACTAGGAACAACGCAAACATCAGCAGCAGCGTAATAAGTTGGTAATATTTCTTGACTAAGGCGACCGGGAAGGGTGGTAAAGTCACTCATCCCTAATTCGTTGATGATATTCTCAATGCGATCGCGCTCAATCCCATCACTATTACCGGGTGTACTACCACCACCAATAATTAGCTTAAGGTGATTATTACCCCGTAATTGAGACTCGTTGACTGCACGTACTAAGGTTTCTATGCCTTTACGTTGGTCAAAACGTCCTACATATAATACAAGTTTGGTATCTGGATCAATCCTCAAGTCAGCTCTAGCTGTTTGGCGGTCAATCGCACCAAATCGCCGAATATCTGTACCACAAGGAATGATGTCAATATTACCTTTAGTGGAAACGAGCGATCGCATGTGTTCCTGTTCTTGGGGACTTGTGGCGACAATCCGTTCTGCTGTCTCCAACACCTCTTGTTCTACTGCTAATCGCTGACTAGCAATTAAGGGAATCTTTTCTATGGTCTTGTATTTTACTGCTCCTAAAGAATGGTAAGTATGAACCTGCTTAGTACCTTGGATTTTCTTCAATTGCATACCTACCCAGCTAGAGTGCCAATAATTTGTGTGAACCAATTGATAGGTAATGTTATTTTCTTTTTGAAATTTGAGGAAATTATCCAAAAATTCTGGTACGTGTTCAAGAAGATTGTCTCGTGGCACGAACTCTACAGGTCCAGCTACTAAACGAATGGTGCGACAATTTTCGCTAAATTGAACAATCGTGTTTTGTTCTTCACTTACTTTCCGAGTAAACATATCAACTTGCCATCCCAGCTGCGCCAATGCTTCACCCACATGACGCACATAAACGTTTTGTCCTCCAGCTTCTTCTTTACCTATTTCAATCGCCGGGTCTCCGTGAACGGAAATTAAGGCAATCCGTTTTCCAGTAGTAGCGTTCATAGTTTTGTGTGTTGCTGTTTTTCAGAAGGTATCGGGCGTTTCTAGGTTTGCTAGGTGCAAACTTAGTTATGTTGAGAAAATTTGAGTAATTTTTATTTTAATTTAATTGTGTCAAACCTTTTTATATATTCACTGTCTGGTCTATACTTCTTTGCTCAGTAATTATATTTAATATCTTTATACATCAAGAATTATACTCATATCTAATCCTTGTGATAGATGAACCTCGAATTAATTAGTGTTAACTGTGCAGATATACTTTTCTAGATATTATTAATTAATACGTCAAGCGATCGCCAATCATTAGTACTAAGATTAAAAGTAATTTTATATCAGACTCCTAATTCAATAACAAAACTCAGTACACATCTATTCTCTTGTTTCCCTTAGGGTGATGCCTCCAACACACCAAGGCAGTAAGCACCAGTTGCTCATGGAGAAATTCACGCCAGTGAGGTCTTGGGGGTTTTCCTCCAAGACCTCACTAGCTCACCTGTTCCTTTTTTAGGTAAGCAATTTCATAAATCAAATCGGATTACTACAATGATTAAGCTCACGGGGAAGCAAGCTACATTTAACGTTTTGTTCGTTTTTTTCCTGAATTCACAAAATCTTATTGCTCCCAAATCAACTTATTGATCTTTTTGTGACAATTGCCAGAGTTGGATTTCATAACAGAGATGACGTTCAAAAATTGTGCGTGCTTCTAAACCCTCAACAATCAGCTTTTGCACCCAGCGATTAAATATCCAACGACCGAGTGCATGTAATGGTGGAACTGCGATCGCCACTAGATCGGCAATATACTTGATAGTACTCAGCCCAAAAGTGTGGAAATTTTCAATACATAAGTCAATCGTTGGTGCAATCTGAGATGAGATGTCTTCAGCTTGAACTAATTTGAATCCAGCCTCCTCTAACGCTGCGTGAAGCACACTAGCAACATGACAATTGGAGAAGATGCCTTCATGGTATTTGGCATCAACGCGGATCATATCGGCAAGCAGCAGGTAGCCACCATTGTTAAGCAAATGAGCAGCACCTTGAGCAAGATTATCAGCAGCAATATATTGGCTACTTTCACTGAAAAGTATGAGGTCGTAGGGGTGAGTTTGCTGGAAATCTTCAAATTTTGTTAAGTGAAATACTACCTGACCGTTGGTGTGATCTATAAACTTCTTTTGCTGGAATGGATCAGGTGCTAATCCCTCAACAGCAAAGCCACGATCTTTGAGGTAGGCAGCATTACCACCAATGCCACAGCCGACATCAAGCAGGTTGTTTATTCCGGATGGTATGAAAGTCAAAAGTTTAGCCACATAGGCTTCCTGAGCGATGCGTAACCGCACAAGAGTCAAATCCTCAGTGGAGGCTGGAAGAGGTTCCCAATATCCGTAATGCAGGTAGGATGAACCTGTAAGTTCTAAATAGTAATTGATCGCAGCATTTTGGTAGCGAGTCGCTTGAGAAATATGAATTAACTTTGATTGAGACATTGGTAAATATAGTATGGTCAGCCAGATATAAGTTTGCCCCTGGGAAAAGCCGCAAAAACAACAAGAGCCGTTTCCACGCTTACTGCTCTAAGAGGTTGTTTTAAAAGGGTCTTTCCATGTCATATTGAACGCAGCGTAGCGGAGTGAAATATCTCAGTATATAGCTAGCTCAAACCAAGGATATTCTGGATTCTTTCCTCCGGCACGTCTTCGCGGGTAAGCGCAGCTATGCCCGTCAGGGCTTTATGTTAGTTGCTGATTGGGGAAACCTCCAAGACCGCACTAACTCACTACAAACCTTTAATTATTTACGTCATCCTACTTACAATACAACAATACTAATACTAGTATTCAGGCTATTTTAGTTTAAATACGAAACGCTACCTCCACCACTAAATTTTTAAAACTTACAGTAGAGATAGCATTTATTTACTAATTTAGGTCTACCTAAATAGCATTTTTAGTAACGTAATGACTGCTCTTGCTTAGATTTACTGGTTAAAGTCATATCAAATATGAGCAAAACCCAAATTACAATTTATTACAGTTATTGACTTAATCCATCATACCTATTTGGATCTTTTTTCTCCTTTTTTTTATCAGGATCTTTCTTAGGTTTTTTAGCTTCTTTGTTGCCTTTTTTTTCCTTAGACATAATTATTCTCCAATGTGGTAATAAGTAAAGTAGCTACAACGCGAGTCAAAGTCTTTGTTCAGACAATATTCTTTTACACAAATAATTTGTTTTCAAACTATAAAATGTTCCAGAAATGGAGAAAGCCTTGACCGGAAAACACTTCAATCAAAGCGACAGCTAAAAAGCCTAACATTGCTAAGCGACCATTCAAAATTTCAGATTAAGGAATAAAGCCCCAAAACCCAGCATTGCCTTTCTTGGAAATCAACTGTGTAGCTTTTGTAGTATCTGACATAAGTAATACTCTAAAATGTTCTATTTCAGGAATTCATAAATCACCTAACAAATACTACCTGCTCGCTAGTAAGATGTCAGCCTATAAATCCCTCTGAAATTCATTGCAGAGGTAATTAAGCAGTGATGTTAGAGCTAGCCTATCCTACTGGAGACCAGCGATTAGGTAGTCGAAGTAAGCGCTAACTTCGTTAGCGTCTTCTCCTGACAACATTGAGGTGGCGACATTCTTCATCGCACGGATACCTTCAGCAACTGCTTCGATGGGAGTGTTGAGAGATTTGTACATTTCCCGAGCACCAATAATCCCGACCTCTTGAATTGGTGTGGACTCACCAGCCACTACACTATAGGTAATCAAGCGCAGGTAGTAATCCAGATCACGCAGACAAGTTGCAGTCATTTCCTGACCGTAAGCATTGCCACCAGGTGAGATAATATCTGGGCGCTTTTGAAATAGCTGATTTCCAGATTGCTTCACAATAAGCTCCCGGTTTTCAGTTAAGACCTGAACAAGGCGCAGACGGCGCTCACCACTCTTGACAAAGTTCTTAATCGGCTCCATATCTCCAGGGCTGAGATAGCGAGCTTCGGCATCCGCCTTGAGAATCGACTTTATAATTAAGCTCATCAACAAATTCCTTCAAAAAATGAAATTATGTTTGCTCTCAGTTAATTTCAAGGTCTACTTAATTAGTAGGCTGAGAAAAAAACTACTGGTAAAGAGCTTACATTTTTTTACTCACGACCCGAAACTTTAGACCAACCATCACAAGCAATGAGGCTTTCTTTTATTCTTCTGCGCTTGTGTTTAAGTTAGATGTTGCCAAATAACTTTCAGGCGTTGTGTTTAATATTTACAAATTCCTGATATTCTTCTCAACTTTTCTATTCAGCAAGAACAGATAATTACTTAAACTTTCTTGTATGTTTTTATTATAGCAGTTATTTTTATTAAAAAATTTATATAAGTAAACCTCTTTGTTTTAATTATGGTGTGATACTTAGATTTTTTTATTTTAAAGACAATTTTATACAGAACGGAAACATTTAAAAAACTGTAAGATGGCTTCCATTATCTACTACATATACATTTCAGCCTAAAAATCTGAAAATACACGTTCTTAATCTCAATTAAATCCAAAGATGGTAAAAATTTATTTTTCGATACTTCATGAACTGCTTCCATTTCAGTACAAAATGCAGAAGCAATCAAAAACTACGACTGATGCTTAAGGATTAGTCACATTATTCTGAATCCCAACTCAATAATCAAAATTTACTAAGAGCAAAAAATAAGATTTTCTCCGGATTAGATTTTTAGAAATTAATTGAGTATGCAAGCAGAATTGAAAATCTATACCTCTATGTATAAAATAGATACAGTAATGCTATAACAGACTTTACTGCTGATAATACTGCTATCTACATCATTGGCATAGTGTTGATTTCTACCTAAATAAAACCTGAGATAGAGGTTAATATTAATGGTGCAGCTATATCTAGTAGCTCTGTCACACTAATGTCTAAATGTATTTACTAAGATATATTTACATATCTCCATATCTCATATAAGAATAAATCTATCTAAAGGGTATTTTAAGACATTTATTGTTGTAAGTAATGTGCCTTTGTTCTAATTAAGTTAGTTTCTTTATATGAGGTAAGTATAGCGAAATGCAAATTTAGTGCCCTATTACAGAAGCTGAGCCACACGGACTAATAAGCAAATTGAAGTGAAACTTTTTCATGCATTTGCTCCACCAAAGTAAACCAAAATTGCACTAAGGATTTTATGAAAGCATTATTGATTTACCCTCAGTTTCCTCAGTCTTTCTGGTCTTACGATCGCTTCATGAAAATCGCCGGACTCAAAGCTGTTTTGCCTCCGTTGGGAATTATTACAGTAGCAGCACTTCTACCTCAGGACTGGGAAATTAGATTTTGCGATCGCAATGTCAATCTAGAAACCGAGGCTGATTGGGAGTGGTGTGACCTCGTAATCCTCTCGGCGATGCTGGTACAAAAGCCAGACTTCCACTCCCTGATTCAAAAAGCAGTGCGCTTAGGCAAAAAAGTCGCAGTCGGTGGCCCATACCCCACTTCTGTCCCCCAAGATGCGCTTGACTCTGGAGCACATTATCTGGTTTTGGATGAGGGGGAATTAACGGTTCCCCAGTTTCTGGAAGCCCTCAATCAAGGTAAGGAGCAAGGAATATTTCGCTCGATGGAAAAACCTGATGTCACCCAAAGCCCGATGCCGCGTTTTGACCTGCTGCAACGGGATGCATACTTGATGATGGCTATCCAGTTTTCTCGTGGTTGTCCCTTCAATTGCGAATTTTGCGACATTATTACACTCTACGGTCGTAAACCACGTACTAAAGAACCCCACCAGACCATAGCTGAGTTACAAGCACTTTATGATTTAGGCTGGCGCGGATCACTCTTCATTGTTGATGATAATTTTATTGGCAATCAGCGTAACGTCAAACGCTTCCTCCGAGAATTGATTCCTTGGGTAAAGCAGCACAATTATCCATTCACCTTCATCACTGAAGCTTCTGTAAATTTGGCAGAAGATGATGAACTGTTGCAATTAATGAATGAAGCAGGCTTTTATGCTGTCTTTCTCGGTATTGAAACTCCTGACCAAGACAGCCTGCAAATAACACAAAAACTGCAAAATACGCGCAATCCGTTAATCGAAGCTTGTCGGAAAATTAATGACGCAGGGATGCTGATATATGCAGGTTTTATCCTGGGTTTTGATGGAGAACGCCCAGGTGCAGGAGAACGCATCCAAGCTTTTGTCGAACAAACCAGTATTCCTCAACCTATGTTGGGTATTCTCCAAGCTTTGCCCAATACGGCTTTATGGAACCGTCTGCAAAAAGAGCAGCGTTTAGTAGAGGGTGTTGGCGTGACTGAGGTAGGAGACCAGAATAGTTTGATGAATTTTGTCCCCACCCGTCCCGTAGCTGAAATTGCTAGGGAGTATGCAGAAGGCTTCTGGATGTTATATGAACCTAGGAACTATCTCAGACGCTGTTTTCAGCAATGTCTCAGTATTAACTCGCCAGTGGAACGAAAGCAAACTATGCAATTTTCTCCACGTAAAGGGTTGCGGTTGGTTGCTCAATTAATTTGGTATCAGGGCTTACGACGGTCGGAAATTCGCTGGCAGTTTTGGCAACAACTATGGACGATTTTGCTGAAAAAACCTCAAGTTTTGAATATGTATTTAGGTCTATGCGCTGCTGGCGAACATTTTTGGGAGTACCGCGCTTTAGCTAGGGAACGGATTACTCAACAACTAGGCTACGACCCACTCAAAGTTTCTGTGCTACCTGAGCAAGAACCAATGCTGATGAAATCTTGATTTTCTGAGAAAAAACTCAACGAGCAGGCGATCGCGCGAAGTACATGACTCTTTGAGCGATCGCTATTAACAAAGCTTATTGCAACAGACATAGTTTAATAGTTCAACATATGTAATAGACACTAACAGTTAACAGAGATGGTAGACAGTAACCAACTAGAGATACGCCACATTAGTCCTAAAGTCAGAAAGTTGATTAAAATGTACGCTGCTGTTAATAACTGTACGCAGTCGGAAATGTTAGAACGGATGATTTTGGAGTGGGACGCCCAACAAAGTGGGAGTGAACGACCGCCAGGAGACGAAGATGAATAGCTCTTTTGTAAAAACCCTGAGTTTATACAAAATTGAGTCAAACTAAGCTGCACTATCACTAAGGCAACTCAATTTAACTCAATCTCTAGTTCGTTTACAGCAATAGCTTGTGTTAATTTGGCAGGCTACTCCAAGAAAAACTTTCTAGAGATTGGGTCTTCTTTAAGGGATTGAATAAAATCCTTCAAAGTTAGCAAGTTGCCATTTAAGGTGAACTTAGGAGTACCATTGGGAGCAATAATTATCACCGCACCATCTTTGAGTTTAATCTTATGCTTAATGCTGTCCCAGAGAGGATCGAAACTCTCATCATCCTTGCGACCATTAGCTTCCAGAAATTTTTGACGCACTTCGATTTTTAGCGATCGCACTTCTGCTGCTTGGGTGCGTTCCTCAAAGTGCTTCATTACATCTTCATGAACATTCTCTCTCAAAGTTTTGTTTTCCGCCTGAACTTGCTCTAATTCAATTTTTAGGGCTTGCAGTTGTGAAATTAAAGCGGCTGATCTTTGGTATTCAGCTTTTAAGGCAAGTTTTGCATTGGCTAACAAGACTTGGTTATCTAGCTGCTGTTGGTTTTGAATTTTTTCAGATTCCATTTTTATCACTTTTATTATCCATTCAGTAGTTACTCAAAATAAAGATAATTACTGAAAAATAAGGATTATTTGGATACGAAATTCACAAATGCTGCGGTGGAATTTGTCAATAAACGGGAATTCGACAGACCTCATCCCAACCCCTTTCCGACGCCCAGAAGGGCAAAAATATCCCTGGTTTTGAACTAAAAATCAAGGTTTCAAACCCTCTAACGCCACTTGCTACAACGCGGGGAACCCGCGCAACGCAGTTGCTCCTCCTCGCAGGGGAGAGGTTTGGAGAGGGGTTTTTTATATTTGTCGAACTCACGTCGATAAGGACTGACAAATAAAAAATATCCCAAAAATTCTGTGGTGTGGGCATCTTGCCCGCTAATTGTCCTAGTTCAGACTGCTAAACTAACCAAACTGCGAAGACGCCCATTTTGCACAAATCGCTCTGCTATGATTTGTTGATAAACTGCTTCATAGCCATCCACCATTTGCCGAGTGCTGAAAAAGTTTTCGATATGTTGCCGACAACCATAGCGGTCTAGCTGAGTTACCTGCTCGATAGCACTTATGCACTCTTGAATGTTATCGCAGAGAAAACCCGTCTTGCCGTGGTCAATCACCTCGACAGTAGACCCCATTTTCATCGCAATTACTGGCGTACCAGAAGCCATTGACTCAATCATTACCAACCCAAACGGTTCGCGCCAAGTAATGGGAAACAGAGTTGCTACTGCACCTCCCATCAGGGCATTTTTTTGAGCATGGTTGGCTTCACCTAGATACTCAATTTGCTTAGAGTCAATCTGCGGTTTGATTTCTTTCTCAAAGTATTCCACATCAACGACATCCACCTTCCCTGCTATTTTCAACCGCCAGCCGGCTTGTTTAGCAATTTCTATTGCTAAGTGCGCTCCTTTCTCTGGAGATATCCGACCCAGAAACGCCAGGTATGGAGGATCTTCTGGTTGGGCATGGAACTTGTAACTACTGACATCAATCCCGTTATAGACAGTTGCTACATAGTTCAATGCTAATCTTGGTTCTCGTTGTGCATGAGAAATACTAATATAAGGTTGATTTTTACCAAATCTAAACATTTTTTCGTTGTCTGGGGTGAAAATACCATGCAACGTGTGAACTGTAGGAGTTGTGACGAGATTCGCGTAAGCTAATGCTCCATATCCAGTATGAGCGTGAATAATATCAAATTCTTCTGCTCGTTCATATACTGAGGCGAGATTCAGCATATCGTAGATGCTGCCATCCTGGATGGTGGCATCAAGTCTAAGGGCACGGGGATGAACTGACACGAGTTTTGCCGAACTGATAGAATCTCCCGATGCAAATAAAGTTACTTCGTGTCCGCGTCTGACTAATTCATCGGTCAGCAACCCTACTACTAACTCAATACCGCCATAAGCTGGGGGCGGTACTCTCTCCCATAATGGAGCGATCTGAGCAATTCGCATCACAAACCTCCAAAAAATTTAGACTTTATAAAAACAATTTTTTTGTGTTTAAATAGTTTTTAGAATTAATTCAATAATAAAAACTCAATTAAAACACAAATTTTATTAAATACTCTCTTTCCCAATCTTATGGTTTAATATAGATATTTATTTTCTATCTTATGTAGGGAAATCCCTCTGTATTTAAGAGATAAATAAATTCTAATTTCTTATAAAATTGTGCTTATGTAAGATTTTTATCAAAGTATTTTTTGATATATTTAATATATATTTAATTGCTAAAGTGTAGATATAGAGACAATTTCAAGCAAATATTCTCTGTTGTTAACTGTCAATTATCTAATTTTAAAATGTAAATTAAAGGGTGAAATGTACATATTCCTTCAGGGCGGCTTTCCGTACTTTAAAGAACAAATGCCAACGCCCCAGGAGTTGCTACTTGTAAAGCAGATTAACTAGTTCAAATCAAAAGCAGAAAAATTTTCCGAGAAAATATCTAAGAATTAAAAAAAGCTTTTTTAAATGTATTCTGTTGGTAGAAATAATACATAAATTTCAATAACGTAATGTATTTTGGCATGAGAATAATGTCCAGATAATTTTATTAAATTACCCTGAATATACTAATATTCAGGGTAATTTAATTTAAAATTCATTTGTACAAAAGCTGCATCAAGCTAGTTAAAACTGGAAAGGAGATTCAAAAATTAAATCCCCCTCAGTCTTTGCCCACTGTGCAACCTTTGTACTGAGGGGGCTTGGTTATTTTACCAACTTTATACGCCTTATCAAGATATAAAGTTAGTTTTTGATCAAAATATATTGCAGCAAGAATCTATATCTATTGAAGAGTTTTATACTGCCCTTACCCTGGTCATTTAGACTCTGGAAGATGTGAAAATAGTTAGTTTAGTGAAAGTGCGATCGCGTCTGTTGGTAAGATTGGTTATTCAAAAGTAGCGATCGCACTGACAATCATGGCTGTAACTACCATTCATTTGAGTAACTAAGCAATTAGAAAATTATTGGTAATTAAAAATTAAAAACCAAAATTGCTTGATTTTTAATTTTTAATTCCCCTCCCAGTGGCTCAATTCGTAGTTTGTGCAGCTAACATCTGCTTCAGCTTTTCTAATTCTGAAGCCCAGCGTGGATCTGGACGAATAGCGTCTGAGTCCACATTTGTGCTGCTTTCACGAACACCGCCTCCACCACGCCGAGACTTTTTAGCACCTTTCTCACGACGACTACTTTCTTTATTTGTGCTAGGAGTGGGATGACTACCAGCATTACTGGCAACTTTAGGAGCTGGCTCATCGCCCTCCTCACCCTTTGTCCGAGGTAATGCTTTCTCTAGCTTGATGGGAGTCTCTTTGAACAATTGACCATTATACTTTTCAATAATTTGATCAGCTTGTTCGTCATTGTTAACCGTGAGAAAACCGAAACCACGGCATTTGCCAGTTTTCCGGTCTTTGATTAGTTTCGTAGTCACAGCATCGCCTTCTGCGGCAAAGACTGCTTGCAGATCTTGACGATCTATTTCTTCTTTTGGCAAATTGCCTATATATAGGCGAACGGACATGAACTAGACCTCCAGAGTTGAATGAACATGGCAAGGCAAGAAAACAATCATTTGGCTTTGGCTTTTAAATAGATGCTATTGACCAAGATTGCCGTAAACCAAATTTTTACTCCAAACTGTCAACCTATACAATACAGTTTTTCGTCTGGATCAAGCTTGTTTAATACGAAAGCGCATACAACGCCCAGCTAATACCACCTTAATTCTAAGAATTGTAAATTTATTAGCCTACTGCCTGCTACAGTAAATATTTTTTGATGATCTTGCCCGCAGAATTAAATACCATCCCTTAGATTATCACGGTATCTTCTACGTAGCTAGTTCAGCGCATACATTTTTGATGATAGTATGATTGCATCGTAGCATAAAATACATTTTTTTCTCAAGAATGAATATTAGAAACAAAAACCAGCCATGGGCTGGTCGATTTGCTGCTGTGTTGGGAGGATAAAAAGGATAGATTGGTGCTGGGCAGCCGATTTTGATAACCAAGCTGTAGTGCTGAGTTAGGTCGGTTGCGATGAATTGTGTAAATAAATGTAACACTTACAGACAAAATCTGCAACGTTTGTTTACATTCTCCTGTGTCAGTTATTTAGTTATCAGTCTATTAACTGTTTACTAACTGACTAATACAGCACGGCATAAATCAACCACCCATCCCAAATTAATTCAACGCTTGCGGTATCAGAGAAAAGCGATACTAGCCTATAAGAAAAATGTATGCGCCCCAAGCCTGTGCGGCGATCGCCAAAACAGTAGACCAAATGGGATGAGGACTATGAATGGTTTGACCACTTTGAGTTTGCAATGTTTGGATATCAATCCAAGGCGTTGCACCCCGGCGGAACCATCCTGTGACAATAATCTGACGACCGATAAAATCCTGGGGATTAACTGACTGTCCCAGGGAAATGTGGTGTAATTTCACCAAGCCTGTGCTGGACTGTAGAATTAAGTCCTGTCCTAAACAATTGCCAGTACCTCGGCGACCCAATAGCTTACCGACAAGACGCACACTGATGCTATCAATGGGAATAGCAGAGGGATGAGCTAATAAGCTGGGAAGGCTTTCAGCATTTTGCACAGTGGCATTTTTGATATCTGGAAAAAAAGCATTCATTCGGAATACCATACCGATGCTAAAGCTAATCAGCAGGCAACCTGTAACGAAAGACCAATCTTCGTAGATCCACTTTAAATTTAAAATCTTGAACGTGAAAGCAGTTTGCCACATTAGCCAAATTAGACCTGCTAATAAAACACCCAGGGGAATGCCCAAAAAAGGAGCGATGTTTAACAAGAAAGACTGACGCTTAACCTTGAGGGATGACTGGCTAGTTAGATGTAATTCAGTGTCTATATGCCAATGGCGGGCTATTTGATTGAGACGTTGAATGCGATCGCCAATTAAGGGATGGCTATTGTTGATTGCAAACCAGCGCCGATAGGGGTTAACAGTATCCCACATTAAGATCGATTCAAAGGGCAGCTGACCAGCAATACTACCCAAAGATAAGCTCTGCTGATAACCCACTGGTATGAGGAAATTTAAACTTTCTAAATACCAACTAGTATTTTCTGATTTTTGGATGTCAACAGAAATGCCGATCGCCATTTTGAGTAAAGCACGGGTGAGGGCATTGGGATTGCCGGTAATTTCGGATGCTAGGCGATCGCTATAATAAAGCCGCAACCGAGACAACCACAAAGCCAGACAAGTCAACAAGCACCAGAATCCATAAATGACACTAGCCACGATGGTTATGGGCTTATACCAAAGCCCATCTGATTTTTTGTTTCCCAACTCGGATATTTGCTGATATAGCCCATGAATGGGTAATGACACCAGCAACATCAAAGACATCACCATAAAATCCCAGTGAGCAATGTGTCCTAGTTGTGTTGCATAGATCGTGGCAATTTCATCATCTGCTAATTGCTCTAACAACCCCTGACTCACCACAATTCGCGCATTACCAGATAAATTTCCATAGGTCAGCGCTACTGGTGCAGCTATGGGCAAAATTCGCAATTTGGGTAATTGCCAACGCTTTTGTTGACAGTAGCGTTGTAACACCCTGCCGGTTTCACGACTGTAGCTATGCAATACATCTTTGGACAACTCTCGCTGACCATAAAAGCCTGTTAATAACCAATCTAGTAACCAGGGTGATAGTCCCATCAAAATGAATAAAAGTATTGCCAAAAATGGTGTGGGGTTGCGGTATAACAACTGCACTGGTTCCATGTATGGCAATTTGACTAAAACAAAGTTAATCAATCCCATGGCGAACTGGAGTATTTCTCGCAGTACCCAAAACAAGGATATTAATGTTCCTGCTGCCAGCAACCGCAAGGGTATTAACTTTGGCTTACGCAAAGGCTGCCATACCTTGGCGCGTTTTGCTTGCCGCCAATAAATGCTGGATTGTTGAGTTTGTGTATAGTTAGTAGAGCTAAAGAAGCCGCTACCAGATGCTTCTTCAAGGATTTTGTTTCGGTACTCGGCTGGTTGTAAAACAGGTGTTTCGATGACTGTCTTACGGAAACCACCTGATGGCACAGCAGATGAATTGCCAACGCTTGTAGTTTCTGCTACTGTATCTTTTGGTTTCTGTTTTGATGCAGTAGTGTTTTGAGAATGATTAAAGGCCACAAATCCCGTTGTGGAATTCTCTGTTGCCTTACTACTTTTTTTGCGTTTCGTCAAGTGCATAAGAGCGAGTTCCGCCCACTCTTTGACTTGCTGATTCTGGCATTCGGTGAGAGTCTGACACAAAGCGATCGCCTTGCGGACTTGCCCACTGCGCGCGTAAGCCATCACTAAACCAACCCGTGCTTGTAAGCTAGCAGTGGCATTTTCTTGACTACTAGCTACAGGTAAGAGTTGAGCGATTGCTGTTTGGTAATTCCCCTGCTTGAGGGCAACTAAACCAGCCTCCAAAGACAATTCGACATGTGTTCGCATAGCGTCTCGTAGAGAAGGCATAGAAATTTTGGCACTCTAATCACGGCTGATCCACGGTTGTGCAAAAGCGCGAACTGCGGATGCCGTGGACATCAACTGTGCCCGGTTATGATTCCACTGGTGGTTGACCAGAATACACCGGGGCGATTGCGCTTAATTTTAAGTCGGGATGATCTCCCTGTAACTGTTGACAATTCCATTCATTGCGGAATAACAAAACTGGGCGTCCCATACTGTCTTTGACGGTAGTGGTGTTGAAAATACGTCCCACCCGATTCAAAGCTTCCCAACCACCTTCAACCCAACGGGCGACGCTGTAGGGCAATAACTCTAATATGGTTTCTACACCATACTCGTTTTGCAAGCGAAACTGCACCACTTCAAATTGCAGCTGACCCACCGCGGCCATAATGGGGTCGCGTTTGGCTTCATCAGCTGAGTACATAATTTGCACTGCACCCTCTTCCCGCAATTCCGAAATGCCTTTTTGAAATTGCTTAAACTTTGAGGGGTTGGGGTTCCTGAGTGTCGCAAACAGTTCTGGCGAGAAATACGGAATTCCTTCATATTCCAGCTTAGTCCCTGTGTAGATGGTATCGCCGATCGCAAATACACCCGGATTGTTTAAACCGATGACATCACCAGGATAAGCTATATCAATGGATTCCCTCTCCTGGGCGAAGAGTTTTTGTGGGCGAGATAGGCGGACGACTTTGCCAGTCCTTGCATGATTCACTGTCATATCTTTTTCAAACTTTCCTGTGCAAACCCGGACAAATGCCACGCGATCGCGGTGTTTTGGGTCCATGTTCGCTTGCAGTTTGAAGACAAACCCAGAAAAGTCAGGGTAGGTAGGGGGAACTTCACCAACGCTGCTGTGATGAGAACCAGGCTTGAGGGCATACTTCAGGAAGTACTTCAGGAATAACTCTACCCCAAAGTTCGTCATGGCGCTACCAAAAAACACAGGCGTCATTTTGCCTTGATGCACCAACTCCAAATCTAGTTCTGGGCCAACTCCTTCTAAGAGTTCTAAATCATTTTTCAGTTGGTGATAAAGTTCCTCTTCTAGCAGTTCCTCGATTTTGGCATCACCTAAATCTACAGTCGTATCACGGGCTTCCCGGCTACCGTGGGCGCTGCGTTCAAAAAGGTGAATTTGTTGGGCGTTCCGGTCAAATACACCTTTAAAGCGATCGCCCATGCCAATGGGCCAGTTAACTGCATAGGTCTGCAACCCTAATTCTTGTTCAATCTCGTCTAACAGTTCCAGCGCTTCCCTACCTGGACGGTCAAGCTTGTTGACAAATGTAAAAATGGGCAAACCCCGTAGCTTACACACCTCAAACAACTTCCGGGTTTGCGGTTCCAAACCCTTAGCCACATCAATCAGCATCACCGCGTTATCTGCCGCAGCCAGGGTGCGATAGGTATCTTCACTAAAATCTTGGTGTCCTGGTGTATCTAATAAATTTATTTGACAGTTTTGGTATGCAAACTGCAAAACCGTAGAGGTAATGGAAATTCCCCGTTGTTGTTCCATTGCCATCCAGTCTGAAGTAGCCTTGCGCTGCGCCCTGCGTGCCTTAACTGCCCCAGCTTCGTGAATAGCACCTCCGTATAGCAGTAGCTTTTCTGTCAGTGTAGTTTTACCCGCGTCGGGGTGAGAAATAATCGCAAAATTACGACGAAGTTCCACTGCTTGATGCAGTTCCGTCTGAATTTCAGTTGACATAAACTGTACTAGGTTCCTTGTTACTTAACTTATCTTAATTTTTTTCTACTTTAGTGAGTGTTTTAATCTTAAAACAACGATGCTCATGATAGGCTCGTAATATCACCAACAATTTAAGTTAGTGGGAAAATAATGTATAAAACAGATACAGGAAATTCCCCTTTTTCAGTGCTGCTTTTGTATCTGTCAGTTTGCCTATTGCCATATTATTAGTTATCAATGATTGAGATATCTGCTGGATTGAGGACTAACAATTTAGGCAGTATTCTCCATCTTTAGCAATCTAGACAAACTTTTTTACTATCCTTTAATTTTCCGAATTTTTAACACCAATGATAATATTTAGATAGGAAAAATTTGGAGATGAATAATTGGATGATTACCCAAGACCTAATATCCAATTTTCTCATGATCAATTTAATAAATTTTTACTCTGGTATTTTGGTGTAAGTTGGGTTGGATAGACATCAACCCAGCTGTAAAATACAAAATTGCCCCACAGCTTCGTAAAGAGTAGGGCAAGGACAGTTAAGCACTGTTTGTAGTGTGTCCGACAGCAGCAAAAATTTACCTGCTTTTGTGACGCTTTGTTTTGTGTCCATTGCGTTATTTTTCTTTGCAAAACTTTATGTATCCCACTCATCGCCCCCGTCGTCTGCGTACCCATCCCCAACTACGTCGGATGGTACGTGAAACTGTTTTGACAACCAGTGACTTAATTTATCCCCTTTTTGCAGTACCAGGTGAAGGAATAGCCCAAGAAGTCAAATCCATGCCTGGAGTTTATCAACTGTCGGTAGATAAAATTGTTGAAGAAGCAAAAGAAGTTTACGACTTAGGAATTCCCGCTATTATTCTCTTTGGAATTCCTGAAGATAAAGATGTAGATGCTACTGGTGCTTGGCATGATTGCGGTATTGTGCAAAAAGCGGCAACTGCGGTAAAAAAAGCAGTACCAGACTTGATTGTTATTGCTGATACTTGTTTATGTGAATACACCAGTCACGGTCACTGCGGTTATTTGCAAGTTGGTGATTTAACAGGACGAGTTCTCAATGATCCTACCCTAGAGTTACTCAAGAAAACTGCGGTTTCCCAAGCCAAAGCGGGTGCGGATATCATCGCCCCCTCGGGGATGATGGATGGCTTTGTGCAGGCAATTCGCGAAGGTTTGGACGCAGCAGGATTTCAAGATATACCGATTTTGTCCTATGCTGCTAAGTATGCTTCGGCTTACTATGGCCCATTTCGGGATGCCGCAGACTCATCACCGCAATTTGGCGACAGAAGAACTTACCAAATGGACCCAGGTAACACCCGCGAAGCCATGAAAGAAATTGCATTAGATATTGCCGAAGGTGCTGATATGCTGATGGTAAAACCAGCTTTGGCATACATGGACATTATTTGGCGCGTTAAAGAAGCCAGTAACTTACCAGTTGCTGCTTACAATGTTTCTGGTGAGTATTCGATGGTGAAAGCTGCGGCACTCAATGGCTGGATTGATGAACGACGCGTGGTCATGGAAACTCTAACGGGGTTTAAACGCGCTGGTGCTGACTTGATATTAACATACCATGCTAAAGAAGCAGCACGATGGTTACGGTAAGGTGCGCGCTTGAATAATCAAAATTTAAGAAATCTCACGCAGAGGCAAGGCAGCGCAATCTTGGGGGTTTCCCTCATAAGCGACTGCCGCGCCAAAGTACAGACTTATTGAGTGTTTTGTTTTGGTCTCTAGGCGTGAGATTTTTGTGTTTTTGCAGGTTTACTGTAGATTTTTTGCTCTGGCGTGACTTCAGTCAGCTGGAAATCTTTCAACTGTGAAGTTACATAAACATATTTTATGCAGATTACCTCCGTGATATTACAGAAACAGGGGTTTTCCTAGTTTGTCAGAAAGGCAAGCGATCGCTTATAAAAGAAATAGTTAATAAATTTTTGGTGATTGACAATAGTTGTCAGTTGATTTAATAAATAAGTTTTAATATTTCAAGTGGAGCATGAGATATGAATATGCAAGTCTTGAGAGAGCGTGCGGGGCTTACCCGTGCAGAGGTTGCCTTCAGGCTTGCAATCAGTGAAACCAGTGTTCGCAACTGGGAAGCTGGGCGTACCGAACCCACAATGACACCAAAAAAATATTTAGATGCTTTGCGTCTATTTAAATGTACACCTGAAGAATTGGCAGCAGCTAGCGAAAAGTCGATTAATCAGCAACAAAAACGCAAACCAGGAAGACCCAAACGTTTCCCAGATAATCGGGTAACTCAAGTAACAGATTCGCCAGTTTGCAGCTGATTCTCAACCCATGATTTTTTCGCCCTCTTCATCGAGTACAAAATATTTACGGTTGTTTTTGGCTTGGGAAAACCGCAAGAACAAGGGATAATCCTTTTACAACTCGTCGTGTATCTGCACCAAGAGCAATATCTGGTAAAAACCAATTTCTAACTAGTGCGATCGCTCACGATATTTGCCACGGTGGCGCGATAAGATTCTAAAACAATAGTCGTACTATAAGGTCTACATGGCAGAAACACTATTCTTTAACGCTTTGCGGGAAGCCATTGATGAAGAAATGGCGCGTGATTCCAGTGTATTTGTTCTTGGTGAAGACGTAGGACATTACGGCGGTTCCTACAAAGTTACTAAAGACCTATACAAAAAGTATGGCGAACTCCGAGTTCTCGATACCCCCATTGCCGAAAACAGCTTTACTGGTATGGCGGTGGGAGCAGCAATGACTGGATTACGACCGATAATTGAAGGCATGAACATGGGCTTTTTGCTCCTGGCCTTTAATCAAATATCCAACAACGCTGGAATGCTGCGTTACACTTCCGGCGGTAACTTTAAAATTCCTATGGTAATTCGTGGACCTGGTGGTGTGGGCAGACAGCTAGGGGCAGAACATTCCCAAAGACTAGAAGCTTACTTTCAAGCAGTTCCTGGGTTGAAAATTGTTGCCTGCTCTACACCTTACAACGCCAAAGGATTACTAAAATCAGCTATTCGCGACAATAATCCGGTGTTATTTTTTGAACACGTTCTGCTTTACAACTTAAAAGAAGACCTGCCAGCAGAAGAGTATCTACTGCCTTTGGATAAAGCAGAAGTTGTGCGTCGAGGTAAAGATGTAACAATTCTCACTTACTCACGGATGCGCCATCATGTATTGCAAGCCGTGAAAACTTTAGAAAAACAAGGTTATGACCCTGAAGTAATTGATTTAATATCACTCAAGCCCCTAGATTTTGACACCATTGGTGCATCCATACGCAAAACCCATCGCGTAATTATCGTGGAAGAATGTATGAGAACCGGGGGTATTGGCGCAGAATTAACCGCCTCAATTAATGACCGCTTATTTGATGAATTGGATGCGCCAGTACTGCGGCTTTCTTCCCAAGATATTCCCACACCTTATAACGGTAATCTGGAACGACTGACAATTGTCCAACCAGAGCAAATAGTGGAAGCTGTGGAAAAAATGGTCGCAATGCGAGTTTAGTTACTGGGAAGCAGGGAATAGAGAAGAGGGAACAGGGAACAGGGAAAGAACTTAATATTTAGTAATCTCCCTCTGTCACCTGTCACCTGTCACCTATTCCCCCATTCATAACTCTTGCAAAGAGCGCTATCATAGCCTTTGTCAGATGCGAGTTATGGTATGCAAAGACAGCGATCGCTATTAGCCTTGATATTTGTTCTGCTCATTGCCGCAATAGCGGTGATTGCTACAATTCCAGTGCCCTTGGGACTGGACTTACGAGGAGGCTCACAGCTTACTATTCAGGTGCAACCAGCACCAGGTATGAATAACATTACTGAACGAGATTTGGAAGGTGTTCAGAAAGTCGTTGAAGGACGAGTTAACGGCCTTGGCGTTTCGGAACCAGTGATCCAAACTGTGGGTACAGATAAAATCCTCGTACAGTTACCAGGGGTCAACGATCCAGAGCAAGCAGAACGGGTGCTGGGTGGGACAGCACAGTTAGAGTTCCGCCAACAAAAGCCTGGTACAGAAACCCAGTTGTTTGCTTTTCAAGCTTCACGAGTCGAACTGAGAGCAAAACAGGAAGAATTGAGAAACAGCGACGATAAAGCATTAATTACTAAGAATCAAGAAGATTTACAACAAAATAATCAAGCGATCGCTGAATTATTTGAAAGCACTGACCCACCACTTGATGGCAAATACCTCCAGGATGCCTATGGTGAACCCACTCAAGGTCAAAATTGGAATGTTGCTATTCGCTTCGATCAAAAGGGTGGGGAACTGTTTGCCAATCTGACAAAAAATCTGGCAGGTACTGGTCGCAGCATTGGCATTTTTCTAGACAATGAATTGATTAGCGCTCCCGTAGTGGGGCCAGAATTCGCGGCCACTGGAATTACTGGTGGTGCTGCCGTGATTACGGGTCGATTTACTCCCCAAGAAGCCAACGACTTGGGCGTGCAGTTACGTGGCGGTGCATTACCTGTACCAGTAGAAATTGCCGAAATCCGTACTGTTGGGGCAACCTTAGGTCAAGACAGCATTACTAGCAGTATCTATGCCGGCATCGGTGGTCTGGCCTTAGTATTAATATTTATGGTAGTGTACTATAGATTACCAGGGCTAATTGCGGATGTATCATTGGTAATCTATGCCCTACTGACTTGGGCTAGCTTTGCTTTGTTGGGTGTCACCCTAACCTTGCCAGGAATTGCCGGTTTTATCCTCAGTATTGGGATGGCAGTGGATGCAAATGTGCTAATTTTTGAACGGACGCGGGAAGAGTTACAAGCAGGCAAATCCCTCTATCGTTCTGTAGAATCAGGCTTTTACCGAGCCTTTTCCAGTATTTTAGACGGCAACGTCACCACAGTTATTGCCTGTGCCGCACTATTCTGGCTGGGAGCCGGTTTGGTCAAAGGCTTTGCCCTAACTTTGGGTTTGGGCGTAGTCGTGAGTATGTTTACCGCTATTACCTGTAGTCGCAGTTTAATGTTTTTGGCAATTACAATTCCCACTTTCCGGAAACCAGAACTTTTCTGTCCCAACCTGCCAACATCAAATAAGGCAGAGGTGGCTCGATGAAACTGAGTATAAATAAATCGCGATCGCTATGGTGGCTGATTTCTTGTGCCATCATTCTCCCTGGTATCATTTCAATGGCGATTTCTTGGCAAAACCCCAACATCAACGCACCCCTACGCCCCAGTTTGGATTTTGTTGGTGGTACACGATTGCAGTTTGAACTAGATTGTAGCCAACCAGGTAACTGCGATCAGCCAATTGATATTAATGTCGTTCGGGAAGTAGCTAAAGCACAGGGGTTGGGTGATAGCAGCATTCAAATTGTTGCTGACAGAGAGACAGGTGCAGAAACTGGTATATTGATTCGCACAAAAAATCTGGAACGCGAACAGCGTGTGAATTTACAAGCTGCCTTAAGTGAAAAAGTCGGTGCTTTTGACGAACAAAAAAACCAAATTGATACGGTTGGGCCTACCTTAGGACGAGAGTTATTTACTTCTGGTGTCATTGCCCTGATCGTTTCTTTCATAGGCATCATTGTTTACTTAAGCTTCCGCTTCCAGTTGGACTATGCCGTATTTGCCATCATCGCTATATTCCACGATGTGTTAATCACATTAGGAATATTCTCTATTTTGGGTTTGTTACTGGGCATTGAAGTAGACAGTCTCTTCATTGTCGCCCTGTTGACTATTACAGGTTTTTCGGTCAACGATACCGTAGTAATTTACGATCGCATTCGGGAAACCATCAAAACCAACCCTAATCGCCCGATTGCTGACATTGTGGATGATGCTGTAAACCAAACCTTGGGACGGTCTATCAACACAACCTTGACTACCATGCTGCCATTGTTTGCTATCTATTTGCTGGGCGGCGAAACCCTGAAAAACTTTGCGTTAGCTTTAATTATTGGCTTCATTGCGGGAGCTTATTCCAGTATTTTCATCGCCAGTACTCTGTTAACTTGGTGGCGAGAACGTACAGGTCAATCAATGTTGGTAGAAAGTGCTGAAACGATTGATACATCTGCTAGTTCCCAAGATAGTTAAGCTATCCTTGGATTTCATAAATTGAGTTCAAGCATTTTGCGAATTGCAGACGCCTGGTAATTTTATTTCTCTATGGATCAACCGGAAAAACCATCAATAACTGGCAATAATTCTCAACACACTGACCCATCTTTTAGGCAACAAGTACAAAAGCTACATCAATTAACCGTATACGGCAGGTGGTTATTTGTCGGCTGTTTATGGCTCACAATTGCACCTGTTTGTTTGTGGTATCTACGTGCAGAAATTGCTCTTTGGCGACAATATTTTACCTGGGTAGCATTAAGATACGGACTATTTTATCATCCACTGTCTACCCTGGGTTTAGCTTTTTGTATTGGTATGACCGTTTCTACTTTAGTTTGGCAAAGCCGAAATATTCTTTTGGGATTACCAGAACAAGAAAAGCAACGTTTAGAAAAACAAGTTTTTCGGATTAGGCAACAAGGCCCAACTCATCCTCTGTGGAAGTGGATTTGTCATTAAATAATGACAATTCAAGGTTGAGAAGTTGCATAGATGTATACGTGTTTAACACTTTCTAGCACAATATGATTTGATGACAGCAAAGATACTGCCAAATTGGGGTGCCATACATGAACCATCCTCAGATTCAATTTAGCGAACAGCTACGCTGCGCCAGAGGCGATCGCCAGTCTGAAATAGACCTTTATCAACTCCAAGATTTATTAAATGTTGCGGCTTTTTGGGCAAAAGGGCGTAGTATCGAAGACTTAGGCATAGCCATTGCCAACAGTGACCCAGTAATTACTATTTGTGATCAAGAACGTCTGATTGGTTTTGCCAGAGCAACTTCTGATGGCATCTATCGCGCCACAATCTGGGATGTCGTGATTCACCCAGAGTATCGTGGTCTTGGTTTGGGAAGCAAGTTAGTGGAAACGGTGTTGAATCATCCCCGTGTCAAATGTGTTGAACGTGTGTACCTGATGACCACTCATCAGCAAGAGTTTTATGAGAAAATTGGTTTTCAAACTAATGCCAGTACCACAATGGTGCTACACAATCAATTCCATCTTGATACGCTTCCTATCAATGAAATCCTACTTCAGGAATCACTAGGGGCATAGACACTTGTAACCTAGTAAATTGCTCAGTTGTTTCCTCAGTGATTGGAGATGAAACGATTTCCAGTTTACCTCCCATCACCTCTAGTAGAGTTTGGTTGAGTAATAGTTTCATTCCTGGTGAAAGAGTCGTACGATCTTGATCAGCCTGAGCAAGTTTGGCTTCAGATTTGATCCAATCAATCGACTCACTCATAGTTAAAGCATGGGTGGGCACATCCAAGCAAATATGAAGAGTATTACTTGTAAGTGAAGAACTACTGGAAATACAGATGCTGCCTTCCTGCATCTGAGCAATGGTAGTATCTACTAAATTTATCAATATTTGACGTAGCCAACGATGATCTGTCAAAACATAAGTTTCTGGATCAGGAAGCAAAACACGTAAAGGAAAATTGCGATTTGCTGCCAGCATATAAGTTAAATTATTAACTTCCTGTAAAATATCCGCGAGGCAATGGGGCTGAATATCTAATTTATTAGTACCATGTTCTGTTCTGGCAATATTAAGAATTTCGTCGATCAGATGTAATAGTTTCAACGCTCGTTCGTGAGCTTGGGCAATAAATTCTCGCTCTTCCTCCGGATTTTCACACAGATCCGATAAAATCAATTGATGCAAGCCAATCAAACCATTAAGAGGCGATCGCAATTCGTGGGTAGTCCGCGCCAAAAAACCCGCTTTAAACTGGCTCATTTCCTGTGCCATTTGGTACGCTAGTTGCGTCTGCTTGATTTGTTGTCGGAGTTGTGATACCTGCTGTGAATCTTCTGATTTTACTAAAGATGAGTTAGAAACCGTGTTGGCAGACCGGGCAAATATCCCCCGAAAACCCATTCCTAGTACTAGTCCTGCTCCTAAATATACCCAGTTGCTCCAATTCATAATTTGGCAATTATTAACTTGTTAATTAACCACAATGGTGGAAAATAAATTTCCAGATTTTCTATTTACTTAATTTGAGTTTGTGAAGTTGAATCAAGCAAACAGGAGTTTTTGAACCCAGGCAGGCAACATTATAACTATATATATTTACTTAGTCGGTGCGGACTAAATATTTAATTTAACTGCACCTTGGCGCAGAATTTGCCAACTCGTTCCTGTCCATTTACTAACCGTGGAAGGTGTGCCAATACTTGATATTTTGTTGTGAAATTCTGTTGGTTCTAGAGTCAAAACTTCAGGGAACTGAGCCTCAATTTCTTCTGGCTTTTGTAAGGGTGGTTGACCTGAAACATTGGCACTAGTGGTGGCAAGAGGGCCTGTGTGCGTCAAAATAGTTTGGGCGATCGCACTTTTAGGCACTCGTATACCAATGGTTGTGGGGTCAGAAGGGTTAATCTGTTTTGGTAAGCGATCGCTTGCGGGTAAAACCAATGTCAGCGCTCCCGGCCAATATCTGCTTCCTACTTCCTGCCAAATTTGATACTCATTTTCACTACCCTTGACATAAGGCCACAAATCCTCTGCACTTGCTGCCATCAAAATCAAAGGTTTATCCTGACTGCGCTGTTTAGCCTCAAAAATCAATCCTGCCTTTTCTGGTAGGGCAGCCAGTGCAGGCACAGTATCTGTAGGAAAGCTTACTAATAAACCAGCGCGCGCGCCAGCTATCAGGTCAACTAAAGAAACTAAGGTCATGTTTACACAATTAGAAGGCAGGAATAAGCAATTGACAAATAAAAAAATATCCCATCGCCGTGAAAGCAGGAGTAGATAGGAAAAACTCTTTACTCAGCACTCAGCACTTAGAATGCACTCAGCACTTAACATAGGCTACAGCAAAGCGTTCAATCCCTGCTAAATCCGCATGAATTTGAATATTGTAGTAACTACCTTGCTGTTGTAAAAGTGCTTTGACTGCATCCGCCTGCCCTGCCATCATCTCAATTAGCCACACACCACCAGGGCGCAAATAACGAGGAGAGATTTCTATCAACTGGCGAATACAATCCAAACCATCAGTACCACCATCTAAAGCTAGATGTGGTTCATGTTTAACTACTTCCGGTTGCAGGGTAGCCACGGTATTGGTGGGAATATAAGGTGGGTTAGAAACCATGCCACTGAACTGACCTTTCAGGGATGCTAGCGGCTCCCACCAAGAACCTTGATAAAATTGAATTTGGTTGTCCAGCCCCAAATTACGGGCATTGATTTGAGCGATCGCTAAAGCTTCTGAACTATAATCAACCGCATGAATTGTGGCATTGGGCAAGGCTGCTGCTAATCCTAACGCGATCGCTCCACTACCTGTGCCCAAGTCTGCCCAGTGTCCTGACTGTAAAGCTAGGGCTGCCTCACCTTCAGTAGCAGCCACAGCTAAATCAATCAAATACTCAGTTTCTGGTCTGGGAATCAAAACAGCATTTGACACTGCAATTTTAAACTGTCGCCAAGGCGTAACTCCAGCAATGTACTGCACTGGTAAGTGTTCATCTAATCGCCTTTGCCACAACAGGTCTAAATCTTCTAAAGGCATCCCTATTTGAATCTGAGGCCAGTCTTTAAAAGATTCTAAACGCAGCGCCAAGCGGTCTAATCCAGTTACTTCTAGCAACAACCAATCTACCTCAGTTGGTGATATGTCAGAGGTTTTGGCAGATGCGATCGCTTGATTGCGCCACTGCCAAAGCTGTAAACCAGAAACTACCAAAGGCTGTTTGTCTACCATTCCTTAACGTTGCTGAGGCCGGGCTGGTGGAGTTTTGGGTGCGTTATTTCCCTGTTGCGTGCTAATGTATTCAATACTCTCTGATGGTGGCATTAAGACAACTTTGTCTAGCCAGGGATCATTTTTATCCCGCAAAGTTTTAATTATCCAATCTATATCTACGACCTCAATTTTAGCCTTGGGGTCTATTGGCTTCAACTGCTTCAATGCACTTTCTGCATCTCGTTGACTTAAATACATAGGAATGATTTCCTTTTTATCAAACTGCCGTTGTGCAGGATATAAAGTTCCTTTCTCTGATGACATGAGAAGAAAAACAGGCACACTCGGGAACTGTTGTACCTGTTGCCCGTTTTGGCGAAGTAATGCCAACGCCCCTTTAACATCCTGTTGTGCAGGTTGTAAGACAATTTGGGTTTGATCTGGTTTTTTAGATGTTTCTTTAATTGTCTGATAAACTAACCCCAAAGGAAGTGCTGTTACCCTTAGGCTTTTTACCATTTCCACTGTCTTTGGATCTTGACCCTTACTGTTCTGTATCTGCTGTTCCAAGAAGGACTTAGCTTCTTGTATATTCATAAATACCATCTGTAAAAAAGCTGGTTTTTTTTCGTTTTGACCTTGAGGTGTGGTATTAAACACAGCTATTTGTGGTTGGTTGCCAACAGAAAATGAAAATACAGGAACTTCATTCAATTTTTTTTCGATTTCTTGTTCTGACAAAGCCAGCACTGGGATATTCCCGACGAATAACGATCCCAACAAAGTACTCCCGACCAGACCTAATGTTGCGCCCCAACGAACTAGTGCTTTCATAATTGCTCCTCGCATCAATAATTAAATTAAGTCAGACTAACGGTTGGATTAGCATCACACTAACTAGTTTTAGTTATATAGCAATCCATTTAAAATGTGAAAAATTTGTTTTTGCGGTTCAATGCTAACAATACAATGCTCAAAAAGCGATATTTTCCCACCCTTGAGAGTTTTTATGGTATCGTCAGCACCGATTGACTCTGTTCAACTAGTGTTTTTCTCGATTTCGCTTTGTTATTCACTGCATAATACTGTGAATGCTTATTATAGTCTGCTCTTGCAGTGGCGAAAAATTACCCTGATAGTTGAGCCTGTCAAAATTATCTGGTTGATTGACTTTCTCAAATATAAATGAAGTCACTGTATAATGAATTGTTCCATTTAAGGCTGTTTCAAAATCTGCTCAAATCTATACAAAACTCTATTCCGGGAGATTGTTACTGTTTAACGTAAAATTTGTCTATAAACTCTTAAAACAGCAACTTAAGAGCAGAACAGCCAAAGTAGACAATACCGGAAAAATATTTAATTTAGATGTAAATTTACTTAAAAAATACTCAGTTAGCACCTAGCCTAAACCCGAGAAATTTGAATTTCTTAATTAAGAAATACTCATAACATTTGGTATTGTTTGGCGAGTGCTAACTTATCACTTAAAATCGGGATGACAGGATTTGAACCTGCGGCATCCTGCTCCCAAAGCAGGCGCGCTACCAAGCTGCGCTACATCCCGGATAAACCAATTGCTGCTTGGGTTTTAAGTCTAACAGCAAATAAAACACACTCTTAAGGTAATTAGTAAAATTGAGACTATTTTGTCACTTACTAATTTTACCATACTAGCATCTTTTTTACTATACCACGTTTAACACTTTCTGACTAGTTAATTTCAATCTTCCTATTCAGGCAAACAACTGCTTTTCTACAGATATTTAAATTTTGGCGGCGATGTTGTATCGGCTTTAAAGCACAGCTAAGTAATTTCCTGTTTCTTAGTATAAAAAGTATCGTATTATACTTCTTATACTAAGGTAAACTTTCTCATAGCAAGCTGCTGTATTTATTTTGATAATTTAGTGAGGATACCAAAACATTCCTTTAATGCCTTCTGGATCTGACATGAAACCCATACTCCGGTAAAAATCTACAACATGAGGGTCAGCAAAGAGAGTAACGTTGCTAATCTCTTCACTTCTGAGTTTTTTGAGTACGTATTTCATCAGTGCTTTGCCCAATCCTTTTCCTTGAAAGTCTGGATGGACTACCACATCCCAGATAGTCGCATTAAATGCATGATCTGAGGTAGCACGAGCGAAACCAATAAGCCGCTTTTGGTTTCCTCGTACTTGCCACATAGAAGCTACGAGAAAACTATGCTCAATGGCTTTTTTCACTTTTCTCAAGGGACGACGAGACCAGCCAACTGCATCACAAAGTTCTTCTAGTTCATACAGGTCAATATCTCGCTCCGTGCTAAAAACGATGCGAGCCTCATTCATGCTGTTGGAGCTAGAGTCGCCAGCAGCAGAAGCCGTATGCTCGTCAAAAGAGGTTGTTTTAGTTGTTGCTACAGACTCAGGAGTATTAAACCAAGTTTTCCAAAAACCCATGCCAACGTGGTTCGGGTAGTATAACTGAATTGGTTTCCACTCTCTTTGAGTGTTGATTCACGTTGCACAAAGCTAATACCATCAGCTATCCTTCACACTTCAATTTTTTTTGGTGTTTTTGGGATTTTTAATGGCAACAGCCTTTCATGGCGTGTTTCACACCAATCATTTTCAACTTTAGCATTTTGTTGTGAATTGTATATGAGGTATTGGGGATTAGGTTCGGGGATTGGGTATTGGGGAATAATTTGGTCACAAGCCTCTACAAGCTTCTATCTTTAGAATGTATGGATAGGTCAAAGAAAAAATTGTAGGGAGAGCATTCAGTGCTAAACACAAGGCGTGATCATCCCAAACCGCAAATTTATTTTTAGAGGAGTTTTTCAATCCCCACCCCAGTCCCTATTCCCTAGTCCCCTGGTGTAGAAAGCAAGCGAGTCTTACCCCCAACGATGGCTTCTGGTTTAAAATCTTCAACACTGGAACTCCTAAAGCGCTTTAATCGAGCCTTTCCCCAGTTTTACGAGCAATTTGTTAGCAGTGAGATTCAACTGCAAAATTTACGGCTAGCCTACCGTCTTTATAAAACCAAACGCGCTGTTATTGAGTTGAAGTCGGAAGGTAGCAAAAGTGCCTTGCATTTTGCCTACCGCAACCAGTCATTTCTCCTCAGTGATATTTTTGGTGTACTAGCGGCTTATGGTCTAACCATCCACGGTCTCAGCCTATATGGTCAGATTAGGCCCCCGATGTTAGTTTTTATTAAACTGCTGGTATCTCGCGGCAGTAAAGCCTTAACTGAGAAAACGGCAGAAAATGTCTGCCGCGCCATTCGCGAGGCTCTAGGAGGGCGGTTTGAGGTAGAAGAAATGCTGGCAGTAGAATTTAACCTGGATACTGGCTTGGAACAAGTACAGACTGAGTTTTATGTCGATCCGGTATTTCATCTGCCTGCCCTGGTGATTGAAGCTGATAATCAACCAGGGTTATTTTACAAAGTAATGTATGCCATCTGGCAGGAAGACCTGTTAGTAGTCAATGCCAATTTGCTGGTTTGGCGCGGACGTACAAGGTTAATTCTCTACCTTTTGGGGCCGAATGAAAGCCTCATTCCTGAATATCTGGGACACAAAATTGCTGAAGGGGTACGGTTAAGGTTATTGGGTAGATGAACATACAATTTATTTAAGGATTAAAAATGTAAAATCATAAATTTTTAATTCTTAATTTTGCATCGGTTTGCTCTACTCCGTATTTAGTCGTACCCACTCTTAGGGGTACGATATTAAGTATGGCAACCATTGAAATCTTGGGCGTTCCACACGCATACGAGCTAACGGCTCCCACCTCATATACCCACGCTTTAGTGTTTATCCACGGTTGGCTCAATAGCCGTGGATATTGGCAACCTGTAATTTCCCGCTTATCAGTTGATTTGCAGTGCCTGTCTTATGATTTGCGAGGTTTTGGGGAGTCTCAGTCCCTGCCAGAAGCCGATTTTAGTCAGGCACAAACTTCTGTGAACTTGGCTACTAATACTGCTAACTCTATTGATGAGTTTAGTTTGTCCTTTGATTCTCTTTATACGCCAGCTGTTTATGCTCAGGATTTAGCAGCCCTTCTGCAACAACTAAATATTAGTAGTGCTTGGCTGATTGGGCATTCTTTGGGAGGTACGATCGCTCTTTGGGCAGCTGCTCAGATGCCTGAGTGTGTGAAGGGAGTTATCTGTATCAATGCAGGCGGTGGGATTTATCTCAAAGAAGCCTTTGAGCAGTTTCGTTCTGCGGGGCAAAGATTTTTGCAAGTCCGTCCGCGCTGGCTGTCTCAACTACCTTTGATTGATTTGCTATTTACCAGAGCAAGTGTGGCTCGTCCTTTGGATCGATATTGGGCACGCCAGCGAGTAATTGATTTCGTTGTGGCTGACCCAGAAGCAGCACTGGGAACACTCCTAGACTCTACAACTGAGGAAGAAATCAACCGTTTACCCCAGTTAGTATCTCAACTGAAGCAGCCTGTTTATTTTTTGGCTGGTACCGACGACAAAGTTATGGAACCCAAGTATGTTCGCCATTTAGCCAGTTTTCATCGGCTTTTTCAATACAGTGGCGACAATGTAATTGAAATCCCTGATTGTGGTCATTTGGCGATGTTAGAGCAGCCAGATGTAGTTGCTAGTCATATTCGGTCAATAGTTAACAATTAGGTAAGGAGTGGGAGCAGGTTAGCAGGCAGGGCTGTTTCATTCCCTAAAAGGCTTGCAAATGCAAGGGTTCAGGAGATGAAAAACAAGCTTGGCATTCAATCTTAGGCATCAAAATGGTCACCAATTCATGACTTTTGTCCTGATATTTATCGCCAATCATATTGACAAAACACACACCATTACGAATGAAACAGCCCTGGGTTAGCAGGGGCGCAGGGGATAAATAATAATTCCTGACTCAGCACTCAGCACTTGGAATGCACTCAGTACTCAGCACTTTGCTGTACAACTTCATTACCTGGGTAAGCGGTAACCTAGACTCAACTCCTAAAGTCAGAGGGGATGTATGACCAAGGGATAGGTGATTAGAGGCGGCGCAGGCAATCATGGCGGCGTTATCGGTACAGTATTTTAGGGGTGGGAACAAGACACGCAGGTTATGCTCAACAGCAGCAGCTTGTAGGATTTTTCTCAAGCTACTGTTAGCAGCCACCCCTCCCCCAACGGCAATGGTATTGAGATGATAATCGAGGGCACAAGCGATCGCTCTTTTGGTCAGAGATCGCGCTACAGTTTCTTGAAAGCTAGCTGCTAAATCAGCTATTGGCACTTGTCCATGCTCTTTCTCTAACTGCTGCACTAACCGCAGTACCGCCGTCTTTAACCCGCTAAAACTGCCATCGTAGGGATGATATCCTCCACCCGGTAAAGAAACTTTGCCTTCTGGCAAGGCGAAGGCGTGGGGATTACCTGTTTGTGCTAGTTGATCAATCACAGGCCCGCCAGGGTAGCCCAGCTTTAACAATCGCGCCACCTTATCAAAGGCTTCACCTGCGGCGTCATCACGAGTTTCCCCTAGAGTTTCGTAGGTACCACAATCCTTTACATAAATCAAGCTTGTATGTCCACCGGAAACGAGTAAGCTAAGAAATGGGGGATCTAAAGTTGGCTCACTCAAATAAGTCGCACAAATGTGGCCTTCCAGGTGATGAACACCCAAAAAAGGTTTGTTGTGTATGATTGCTAAAGTTTTAGCAGCAGTTAATCCTACCAATAGCGCTCCTACTAGACCTGGGGCGCAGGTGGCAGCGATCCCATCAATTTGCTCCCAGTTGAGTTGGGCTTGTGCCATTGCTTGAGCGATCGCCTCATTGATCGTTTCCAAATGCTGGCGAGATGCTACTTCTGGCACCACTCCACCATACTGGCGATGCACTGGAATTTGGGAAGACACAATACTGCTATAAACTTCACGATTATTAACAATTGCGACGGCAGTTTCATCGCAGCTCGTTTCTATTGCTAAAACAGTTGCCATTTTTGGGTTGCGCTAAGTAACGATTTGTTGGAGAAGCTTTAACTTTTATTTACTTAAACTTTACTCGGTTCCCGCCCAAGAGTATGATGACTTGCTAGTTATGCAAATAAAGACTGTACAAGCCGCTTCGTTTTGTACAAAAAACTTTTTGTTTTGTAATAAAAGGAAACAACTCCATGAGACGATTGTTTGCTTTGATTTTAGCGATTTGTCTTTGGTCCAATTTTGCCCCCCCAGCACAAGCGCTTGGGGCTAATCTTGTACCCTGTAAAGACTCTCCCGCCTTTCAAGAGCTAGCAAAAAATGCCCGTAACACCACTGCTGATCCCGAATCAGGGAAAAAGCGGTTTGAGCGTTATTCCCAGGCACTATGTGGACCTGAAGGTTACCCTCACTTGATTGTTGATGGTCGCCTGGATCGCGCTGGTGACTTCCTGATTCCTAGCATTCTTTTCTTGTATATTGCTGGTTGGATTGGTTGGGTAGGTCGTGCCTACCTACAAGCAATCAAAAAAGCATCAGACACCGAACAAAAAGAAATCCAAATCGATCTTGGTTTGGCACTACCCATCATCACCACAGGCTTTGCTTGGCCTGCGGCAGCGCTTAAAGAACTCCTTTCAGGCGAATTAACTGCTAAAGATTCAGAAATCACTGTTTCTCCCCGCTAATTCAGCCTAAATAATTCATTTGTTTTGGAGACTAAATTCATGGCAGACAAAGGCGATCAATCGTCCTATTTGATTACATTTCTTTCCACAGCACCAGTGGCAGCCACTATCTGGTTGACAATCACAGCAGGTATTTTGATTGAATTCAACCGCTTTTTCCCCGACTTACTTTTCCACCCACTGCCATAAGTGGAAAATGCCATTTCATGCCTAAAAATGTGTGGTTATTTTACTGTGCCTAGTTAGGTTAAAGTATCACTCAAACAGGCATAAAACATAGTTTTTGAAACTCGTAATGCTGTAATATAGCTTGCGAGTTTCATACTTTTGAAAGCAGCTAAATTAATTTTTCTAAACTTCCCAGCCAAAAAACATATTTAGCTACAATTGTTATTAATAATATAAAAATGCCACCATTCTAATTTAGAGGCGAACATAAAATTATGGCGCAAGCAGTAGATTCATCAAAAAATCTTCCCAGCGATCCACGAAATCGGGAAGTTGTTGCTCCAGCAGGACGCGATCCCCAACAAGGTAACCTAGAAACTCCGGTTAATTCTTCTCCCTTAGTCAAGTGGTTCATTAACAACTTACCCGCATATCGCCAGGGTCTTAATCCTTCTAGACGGGGGCTAGAAGTAGGCATGGCACACGGTTACTTACTATTTGGCCCCTTCGCCAAATTAGGCCCACTGCGGAATGCTGATAATGCTAATTTAGCTGGGTTGCTAGCAGCCATCGGCTTGGTTGTGATTCTCACTGCCTGCCTATCCCTATATGCCAATAGCAATCCTGCTAAAGCACTTGCTAGTGTTACCGTACCCAATCCACCAGTAGACGCTTTTAACTCCAAAGAAAGCTGGAATAATTTTGCCAGTGCTTTCTTAATTGGTGGTATTGGTGGTGCAGTAGTCGCTTATTTCTTGACTACCAATTTGGGACTAATTCAAGGTCTAGTAGGTTAATTTAATTTTTGGTTAATTGGGCATAGGGCATTGGTAATTGCTGATTGTTAGTTATTTTTACTATTACCCATGCCCCATGCCCTATGTGTCATTTAGCATTACCAATTTATTTAATCAGAGCCTCAATTATCCGAATAAAGTTGCTTCGATCGCATTGAGGGCAGTTTCTAAATCGTCATTGACGATTTGAACATCAAATTCATCTGCGGCTTGAATTTCTTCTTGGGCACGGCGAAGACGACGAGCGATCGCTTCTTCAGGATCTTGGGCGCGACCACGTATCCGCTTTTCCAATTCATCAAGAGAAGGCGGTAAAATGAAAATGCTGAGAGCGCTAGGGAAGGAAGAGCGGATTTGCCTTGCCCCTTTTAGCTCAATTTCTAACACCACCAACTTGCCAGATCGAACTTGGTTAAGCACAGCTTCACGGGGGGTGCCGTAATAGTTACCAGCAAATTCTGCCCACTCTAAGAATTCACCTTGAGCAACTAATTGTTCAAACTTACTGCGACTAATAAAGTAGTAATTTTTGCCGTCGATTTCTCCTGGACGGGGAGAACGAGTCGTCACGGATACAGAATAATACAGTTCCGGATGACGTTTTAATAGCGCTTGCATTAAAGTGCCTTTACCAACCCCACTAGGGCCAGTTAAAACAATCAGCCTACCTGGAGACGGGCATTCTTTGGTATTAGCACTACTCTGGGTGGGTAAAACTTGCATCATCCGTTTAACCTGTGAATTAATCAATAGACATTATTTATTTAGCCGTTAGCTTTATTTTCGTTATCAGAGAAACCTTTGACGAACGAATTTGTAGCACTGGTGACAGAAAACTTGTCTAATTCACATGGTACTGCCGATGTGGTGCAAATAGGGTATGGTTATTGACCTATACCTATATTAATTATCTGCAACATGATGATGATCACGGGAAATCACGAAGCGATTTGCAACCGTTTCTGGTTGAATCGCTGAAAGAATTACGTGGCTGGAATCAGTGATAATTACAGCCCTAGTCCGACGACCGTAAGTTGCATCAACTAGCTGACCTCTGTCCCGTGCATCGGTAATAATCCGTTTAATCGGGGCAGACTCTGGACTAACAATGGCAACTACTCGGTTGGCAGACACGATGTTGCCGAAACCGATGTTGATTAATTGTATTTCCATAAAAAAACTAACACCAAATATGGTGTGACGAGAAGCGGTAAAGGTATTTATTCCCATGTTATCCCCAAAAAATTGGAGTTACAACGCTTCACGTCTAGCCTGCCTTTGTTTTTAATTAGCAAATGCTTTCTTTAGCTGTTTATTGGCTAAATCTACTTAAAATCTTCCCAAAGACACATGTCAAACCATACAAATACAATCTAATTAAAGGACAAGCAATTCATCCCCTTGTTATCAGTAACTAATATTTTCATAAGTGATTACTTCTGCTGGTTGATTATGCGACTCATCCCAGAGGCGGCGAAGATGGTTATGTTTTAGAGACTATTCTAATCTCTTACTCTCTGCGCCTTTGCGCCTCTGCGTGAGGTAAATTCATCCCATTAATCAGCAACGCCTTCTGATTCGGTGATCAAGTATTGAATTATTTAGCGGTATTCTTCAATTCTTGCCATCTTTGTCGCAGTCGATTCAAGTTAGGTGTATGACCACCATAACGCCAGCCCACATAAGCTTGACAAATTTCATCTATTACTTGAGCCGTTGTTGGGGCATGATGCTGGTGTGATACTTTGGCATACTCTAGAGGTGTTTGGGCTGGATGTTTACTCAGACCTTTGACTGCTGCCCATTCCAGCATTTGCTGATACAGACTTTCCATCGGGGGCAATTTTTTCAACCAACGCCGCTTCAGCCATTCTTGCCACTGTCCCCAACCTAGCCAACCCAAAAAGGCTGTTGTTGTCGCCAAGATTATGCCAGTCAATACACCCAACCAACCTTGAGAAAATAAAGCTAAAAACCAAGCGATCGCTCTGGTTAACCAGCTAAATATGATCCCAAATAGATTATTTAGCAAACCTGTGACTGGCGAAGGTAACCACCCAGCTACCCATTGCCAAAACTGCCGGAGAACACTAAAACTTTGAATATCCTCAATGGACGGGGGAATCAAAGGATGATTGGGAATCGGGTCAAAAGCAAACCAGCCATATCTAGGGAAATACACTTCTGTCATCGCATAAGCATCTGTGTTGCGAACAACGTACATCCCTGTAAATGGATTAAACTGTCCTGCACTAAAACCAGCTACCAACCGCGCGGGGATGCCAATGGAACGCAGCATCACTGTCAGAACTGTTGAGAAGTGGTCTGGATAGCCGCCTTTATGCTTGAACAAAAAAGCTTCTACCAAGTCTTCTTCTTCACTCAAGTAAGGCAGTCCTAAAGGATTTTCGGGAATAGAGTAGTTTTGCTTGAGGTACTGAGCCAGATATAACGCTTGTTCGTAGGGTGAATCTAAGGTTTTAGCAGACTGTGCTATCCGTTCTTGATTGTAGTTAGCGAGGATTTCTTGAGTGCGTTGCCGGACTTTTTCGCTAATTTCTGGAGGAACTTGTAAATAATAATTTTGAATATTGGGTGGATACTTAGTTGCCGCTTGTCCTAACAAAGTGCGATCGCGGTACGGTACTTCCGAAACGACGGTATAGGTCAGACCTTCTGATAATCCCACAGGCGATCGCAAACCATTTTCCCGGTCAACAGCAATGATTGGTGTGGGATAATAAATTTCTTTAGGATGAGACAAAGCGGGAATCAGGTTAGGCAAATCCGACACCACTGTGTACGTTTGGACAATTTCTCTAGTGCGACCAGTAAAGATAGGTAACAACAGACGAATTTGATAAGACCAAGGCGATCGCCTGTGGGTGGTAACTTCCTCGTTGCGCGAAATCTCCCATCCTTTGCCGGTGTAGCGGTCAAATGCTAGCACTCGCCAAAAACCCTCAATCTGCGATCGCACCCGCATGACTACTTTGGGTGTCATCTCTCCTCGCAGGTTTTGGTTAATTTGGCTATTAAAACCGTAATAAAAGTTATTATCTAAACTGCCTGGTTGACCTGTTTGGCTTTGTCTATCACCATTACCGTCACCATTACCTTGATGATTCGCCTTGCCTTCGCGCACATAACCAGGATTCACAATACTACGACCTGTAAAATTATCCTGGACATTAATTGGGGCACTTACAGGAAAATTCCGCAGCTGATAGCCAGGGAAGCGCGGTAAAACTGCAAAAATTGTCAGTCCTAGCCCGACAATTACAGTAAATAGTAATAAATAAGAAGATAAGCTGGAAGATAATTTAATTTTTTTTGACTTTTGATTTTTGACTGTTGACTTATTTAGACCGAGTTGTGAGCGGTAGTTTAGTGCTAAAGTCGGCAAGGCGATCGCTAAAAATAATAGCAGCACTGGCGCAAAAGCTAGAGTTTGGCTGAGTGTTGCTGCTACACCCAATAAAATCAATCCGATAACTATGGAATAGCCCAAGTCTTTACGCCGGGGCATATCAAAGCTATGCAGTATTTGCAGTTGAATTAATAACTCTGCTAACGCTAACCGCGTATCATTCAATTCACCCAGCAATCGCCCAAAGAAAGCACCCAGTGCTATTAACATTCCCACAGCGATGCAAAACTTCACTGGAACATTGGGACTGCGGCGATGATAGTAACTCCAACCCACACCAACTATACTCAACGGCACCGCCCACAGACTAAATCCAGTCGCGGCAGCAATATCAGTTGCGACAACTCCCACGATGACTAACGCTAGTACTAGTACCCTTAAGGAAATTCCATCTTCCACTTCCATCGATGGCGATCTTTGGACATTTTGTCGCCAGTAACGGCCTACAGATAGAAGCCAAAACTGATTGATCCTGGATAAGTTAAACATTAAGACTGTCAGCAAAGGGATGTTGTAGATGCCATAAACACAATGTTAAGGATGTAAACTGACTACCTTGCGCGCTCATTGACATTTTTCACGCGAATTCCTCTCAAGAAAACAGGAACTCCCCGAAGGTAGCCTTTGGGAGTTTTAGCATCTTATACATGTGTCATTTTTACTGCGGTTAACGTAGAAGCCCTAATGACCGCTTGTTAAAAAGTAGAAGCCCTAATGACCTGTTGCTAAAAACGGATAAGGTTCAAAGCTACGATAATCATTTGGTCTATCGGTGGATTAACCTCAAATTGGTCATTGCAGCTATATCGTGGGACTAATCACAAACAACAACGGCTGTTCGTCTAGCTCTGGAAACTCCACTTCCAGAGTATAAGTCGGGTTAACTTGATTGCAGTATAACTCAACACTCAAATCTCCCGGACTTGAAGACTTTGCCACTGCTTGATTGCCATTGCCTTGCAGTTTCAAAATGCCTTGAGCGGGTAACTCACTCTGAACACGCAAATGTGTCATCTGACCCTGAGACTGATATTCTACCCTCAGCGTCAGCGTCCCTGAGCTAGTTAACCATTGTCTTTCTACCACTGGATTAGTTGATGACACTGGTAAATTCAAATTATCTAGCAGTTGTTTCGCTGCCAGTAGTGACAATGCCATCTGTTGACGCGGTTGTAAATCTGAGTAATCGCTCTGAATCTGAGGCATTGCATTCAGAGTATCCACAGATCTATAGGTGCTTCTCAACACCAATCCTGCTAAATCATTGATGGTCTGGGAATCGTTGGGAAAAAAGCCTTCCACCACCTGAACTAATTTTGCCCCTAGAGGTAGTGAAGATGTGATCAACCCTTGACATTTTTCCAATAATTCTTGGAAAACTTTCTCTGGTAGGGGAATGGGCAGATTCAGCTTTGACTGCTGTGCCATCCATCCCCAACTGGGAGTTAAGGCTAGCGATCGCTCTTCCACACAATCTGGGTACTCTACTAATTGTGTCTCCCAAGGAAAGAGAGGAGGGTGGTTTTCGACTTGGATTTGTAACCGACGCTTGAGGACGGCTTGAAAACGTTCTTGCACAGTAGGAATTTCTCCCAATTGAAAGGTTTGGGGTATTCCTCCCAATTCTGGCTCGCCGCCTGTAAAGGCGGCTACTTCCTTGAGAGGGTGATTTTCCCCTTTGATGTCCTCACACTCTACCAATTTAGTCTCGTTGGTGTTAGCTTTATGTGCCAACAACCAATCGAGTAAATCGTGTTGTAAGGATTCTGAGTCACTATTCATGAGTAGATGCACCTGATCCGGACACTAAGGAGTTACGAATTTCCCATGCTTGTTCCAGAATCTTAAACCAGCGTTTTTGTAGTTGTGCTGTGGACAACCCTAAGGTTTTGGCAATTTTTTCATCTGGTTGTCCCTGTTGTTTCAATTCCAGTAACGACCGTTGTTGATCATCTAACTGAGCTGTATAATCTTGCCATTGCTGGGGAGTTAAACCTAAATTAGTATGCAGTGAGGCTTCCAACCACTCATGAACTAATTCCCAACGGTGTAATAAGGCAAACCGAATTAGATGATATTTAAAGCGTTGCTGTAAGTAGTCTCTCTGCCGGGGAGTTAAACCCAAAATCGACTCAATTTCCTGTGTTGATAAATCCTGGAGGCGGAGGGAAAAATAATCTGCACAGTCAGATTGTTGCCGTTGTTCCAGGTAATCCATTAGTTCCGTAATCACAACAGAACGGAGAGTATCTTCTTCAGGTTCTGGTTCTGGTTGCATTGCCATTGCTGAACGCAACTGCTGTACTGCTGGTTCTTCCCAAGAACCATCAGCCTCATTAGAGCTACCTTCTGCGGCTTGTTCTATATCTACGCTGGTTTCCTGGGGTTGCTGTTGCGAAAAAGTTTGTGCCCGCAGGATAATTAGCTGTTGCTGACGTCCTGGTAAGGGTATACGCCGCTTGCCATAGCGTTCAGTGAATGCCATATACTCTGCTAATTCCAACAGAGTTTGGGGACGATAGGTGGGTCCCATTTGGTTTTCTCGTCGGAAAGCATTTAAAGCCTCCAGATAAAAACCCTGGAGAAAATCTTCAATAATGGTCAGCCGTCCTTGATAGCTCAACTGCCTTTGAGGAGGATTAATGTAGCGATAAATAATTGCACTGAGAGTACTGTGTAACTCTACCCTACCCCGGCTGGAACCTAACTGATAGTACCGAAGACACTGTTGTAGCCGATGTCTGGCTAGGGACATAGCCGAGCTTTCCACAGCACCGGAAGCTTGAATTCGTTTACTTTCGTTGCAAATCCGGTATACTTCGGTGGTAATTCGTCTTGCTACATCATGGCAATTCTGTTTTGCAGCTTTGGTTGACTCCTGAAGCTCCTGGCATAGGAGTTGAAATGTCCCCTCCACGCCGATAGAATTTTCTCCCTGAACTGTTGGGGTGGGAACTGTTGTGTTTGGAATTGTTGCGGTTGCGGCTGAATTCATAGTCTCGGTTTTCAAAAGACCCTAAAATACTTAAATACAACCTGTACGACCGTGGGTATTGGCTTTTGGGATTTGCGTATAAGCTAAACGCAGGACAATCCAGCATTTAGGATGTGACTACTTTTATTGTTCCCAACTTTGATGGGATTGTTCACACTTGATAGATGTTTTTGCCATTACCCAGGAGCCGTTGACAAGTCATTATGGATTTAAAAACACAAATTCAATTGCTGATTGATCATGCACCCCGCGATGGCATAACACCACATCTTGTTTCAGCAATTGCTCCTGCTTTGATCGCGATCGCTAAGAAATTACGCCATTCCCAATACTATATTCTCCAAAATTCGGAGGAGAGTTGGGTTTTAACTACATTGAGCAATCGGGCAAATCCAGGACTGGAAAAGCGTGTCATCTACGCTTTTCCTACCATACAGGATGTCTCCCTAATTTCACCTGCTGGGCTTGACCCTCAAATGCTAGCTAAAATTGTTCCTGTTACCCATATTTTGTTCCAATTGGTGGCATTAGAACCCGTAGATAGTATCGTTTTTTTGGAGACGCCGGGTCAGACCACTCATACCTTTGAAGTGCAGCGATCGCAATTGCAAAATCTCTTGCAACAACAGATTAAACAACAGCAATCAGGTAAACAGATACCCCCAAATATTGCATAAAAAAATTTTGGAGTGAGGATTTATTAGATACAATCTCAAATCCTCACTCCATCTGGGCAAGTTTTTTTAAATCGGGAAAACCACGGCAGCAAAACTTCCGCAAAATTTTAAATTTATAATTTATCACCCCAGATCAGCTAATAAAGCCGACTAAGTACGTAGTCAGCTATGTTAACCAATGCCTGCTGTGATTCGGAGGCTGGAAGAACAGCAAGATGATCAACTGCTAACTTGGCATGGTGAGCGGCTAATTCCCTCGCCTGCTGTATACCTTGACTATCTTGAATCAACTCCAGTGCTTGCTCTACATCTCCTTGTTGGGTAAACTTGCGTTCAATTAGCGCTTCCAGGTATGGTTTTTCCTTTAAAGCAAATAAAACTGGTGCTGTGAGATTGCCGCTTTTGAGATCAGAGCCTGCCGGTTTACCCAAGGTATCTGTTGTACTGGTGAAATCTAAAATATCATCCATAATCTGAAATGCCAGACCTAGATGACGACCGTAGTTGAACAGATGTTCAGCAGTTTCTAGGGAAACGTCACTAAGTAACCCAGCTGCTTTGGAACTGTTGGCAATTAACGATGCTGCTTTGTAATAGCTCTTTTTTAGATAAGTTTCTATTGAGATGCCATGATCAAAACAATTTATTCCTTGCTGGATTTCTCCGGTAGCCAGATCCATAATTACTTCTGAGAGTAGTTTCACCACCTCCAAATTGTCCAAATTTGCCAAATACCAAGAAGCTTGAGCAAAGAGAAAATCTCCTGCCTGTATAGCAATGCGGTTGCCAAACAAACTATGAACTGTGGGCACACCTCGCCGCATTTGTGATTCATCTACCACATCGTCATGCACTAAGCTTGCTGTGTGAATCATTTCTGTAATCTCAGCTAAACGCCGATGACGAAGCGTGATGTCTTGTCCTAACATTGTCGCCCGCGATATCAGCAGAACAATTGCCGGTCTGATACGCTTTCCTCCTGCTCCAAATAGGTGTTCTGCCGCCGCGTAGAGGATAGGGTGGTCATTGCCAATGAGCTGTATCAGGTTATCTGCTAATATTTGCAGGTCTGCTTCCACAGGGGTAAAAAGGGAGGTAGCTGGGGTCATGGATGGGCGGACTCTGGCTTAGTTACGAAAGTTTACATATTCTGTACTCATTTTAAGATAACCCAGTGCGAGCGCAAAATTTTGATTAGAGAATACTCGCCCATTCGCCGTTTGTTCTTCACATACAGTTAAGGATAAAATCCTTACGGCCACAGCTACAGCTATATTTTTTCCTGAGAAAAATCTTATGTTAATCAGGTCAACTATTTTTTGGTAGGTATTATCTGTGTTGCACAAATTAAGAAAATAAAACTTGCTTAAATTATTTGTATCTTTTAACACTATTAACTAAGTAATACGTCTATGAAAATACAAATAATTATTATTTTTGTCAAAAATTGATTTTTAAGCATCATTATTCACAAGTGACGAGCAGCACCATACTTATGTAAAATCCGCAAAAAAATATTCAATTTATACATTAATTGTTTCAGTTCAGATTAAGTTCTCTCAGCCTGGTTTTTAACCCTCTAGAAAATTTTAAATTTCACTCCAAAGTTGGCTGAAAACTCAGGATCATTGTGCTACGCTAAAATCTAGGGATTTTAAATTTTTCAGTTACTCAATTCTTCAAAGGTAAGCCGCCTTTAGGTAGTTTTACTTACATAGATTTGAGGATCTAAAATAAGTCGTCGCCGTAAATGGGAATTTAGGAAAATATTCCTTTGTTCTTTGCTTCGGTAGTTGAGCCTTTTGGGATAGAGCTTTGCGGTATCCTTATGGTTATTCGCAGCAAGCTTTTAGCGTGTGTTGGACGCTGAGGCTGCTCTTGTCATAGAGGTATGCCCGAAATTAATGCAGACTAGGTAGACTGCTGAAGAGTGCAGTTGAATTGCTATTTGGCAATTTATTTAACTGTTGTGGTGTGTGTGGTCTGCAAAAAACTCGGTTCAATAAATATCTAGTTGACCGTAGAGAATTATTACTTTACGGAGAAATTTAGTATATATAGCAAACTACAGCCATCAAGAATGCTCTTGGTTGGTTGAATTTCTACTAATTTTACAAAATTTCATATTCCTTTAAGCAAGGTGCTGGTAGAACGATGATTTACGGGAAGATGCCTATGTTGATTTTTATTTTAGCTGCTGGTTATTTGTTCACAGTCTACCTATTACTAGCTTTGGCAAAGCGTACCAGCAAAAAATCTACTCCTAGAAATTTACCTGCGGCCAACCCAGGAAAACGCAAGCCAGATATATCGGTAACTTCTAAGGTAACTGAGGCAGTCAATAGTCAATAGACTAAAACGGCTGTGCAGAAGTCAATAGTCAACAGATTCGCGGGAGTCCCCAGGCTCAACGGCACGAAGTGGAGTAGTCTGGGGAGGGATAGCGGGACGATGGAGGAACGAAGTCGTCCAACGGTTCAGGATGCTACTGACTAATTATCTAACACAGTTTTATTGAACTTGGGAAACTGCAATATCTGTGAAGTCCACAACCTCAACCATGGGAGTATGGCCTAGCCATTGCACACCGGATTGAGCAAACTGTTGTGGACAACCACTGACGGCAAAACGAGTTGGTAGTGGGGGATGGATATTGCTTAAGCCGAGTAGGTCTAACTCTTGAGTACAAGCCGCCACCACATGAACAGCTGGGTCAATTAGTTTGACATGAGGAGGGAGAAGCGATCGCAGTACGGGTGCCAGATGAGGATAATGAGTACAGCCGTAGACTAAAGTATCAATTTCTTGCTGTAGTAAAGGCTCTAAATAAGAGCGTGCTACTTCAGTAGTGTAGGGGTCATGAATGCGATTCTGCTCAATGAGTGGCACAAACTCTGGACAACTGACTTGCCAAACTTGGACATTTGGATCAATTTCCAGAATAGCGTGCCGATAAGCATTGCTTTTGGCTGTAGCTGGGGTAGCAATCACACCAATCCGCTTTCCTTGCTGCACTGCTGCTTTAGCTCCTGGGAGAATGACTCCAAGGATGGGCATACTGAATTCCCCACGTACTATTTCTAGTGCGAGGGCAGAACTAGTATTACAAGCCATGACCACCATCTTGACACGTTGCTGTTGCATCCATTTCAGGATTTCGCGCACATACTGTAAAATCTCTGCTTGTGAGCGAATCCCATAAGGCAGTCGAGCTGTGTCTCCAAAGTAAATAATAGATTCATTGGGTAGATGGCGATAGAGTTGCCGCAGTACCGTCAGCCCACCCACACCACTGTCAAAAACGCCAATTGGGGCACGTTGAGGCTCTTTATCAGCAAAATCGTAAAGATGACCTTCAAACATAGAAGTTGAATACACAGGTAGATCTTGATTTAAGTTTTTAGCTTTAAAATACAGAATTTAGCAGAGAATTTGTTAACTGACCACTAATTTACACCCGTTTACTTAATTAGTAATTTGTCCGGCATTTTTACCTTTGCTGTAAGTACTTGAGGATACCATAAGCGATCGCCTCTGCCATCTGATTTTGGTATTCTGGTGTTCCCAATCTGGGATTATCTTCCCGACCACTCATGTAACCTGTTTCCACTAAAATTGAGGGCATAGAACTTTTTCTCAGGACATAAAATCTAGCTTTGCGTACTTTGCGGTCTTTAATAGTACTGATATTCTGAAGAATGTTATTGTGAACTACTTCAGCTAGACGATAACCGCTTTCATAATAATATGTCTCTAATCCATTCACCGCAGGACGACCCTCAACTGAATTAGCGTGAATGCTAACGAATAAAGTCGCATTGGCTCGCTCGGCAATATCTACTCGTCCCTGAAGTTCTACAAAAAAGTCAGAATTCCTTGTTAAAATTGCTTGTACGCCATTTTGTTCTAAAATTGACGCGATCTTTTTACCAATAGGCAAAACTACATCCTTTTCTAACAGTCCACCCAAACCGGGAGCGCCGGAGTCTTTACCGCCATGTCCAGGGTCAATGACTACTAGCAATTTTCCTTTGGGATTTAAAGGGCGAGGTTCTGGTTGAGGATTGTTTATAGTTATCGGCTCTGGTAATTGTTCTCGATTTGGTAGCGGTAGAGGAGGTAAAGCAACCGGAGGGGTAATTCCCCGAGATGCTGGCAATTGTAAAGCTAACAACTGGCTACTGATTTGGTTAATCTCCCCAATTTGGACTCCGGCTGCTGGTTGAACCAATACATTTACAGTATTAGGTGCTTGTGTTTGTAAACGCACCCGCAAAATAGGGCTATTAGCATTAAGATTTGGGCCAGTAACTTTGGCAGCTAATTTAGCATTAGGGATGATGATGCGGAACAAACCAGAAGACCTATCCCATCCACCAGTGGCAGATACAGCTTGGTCGGCACGAATCAGCAGTTGTGTATCATTACCAGTTAATTCTACAGACTGAATGGTTGCTAAGGAGTTGGTAATAGGTAGTGTAGAACTAGTATGATTACTATCAGGCAATCTGGCGATACTACGACTGGGCAAAATCACGAACCCACCCACACTACTCGTAGTTGCCCGCCAGTCTGGGCTATTTTTATCCACCTGCAATGTCATCCGCACAGTTGATGTTCGTGCTTGCAGTTGGGTAAATTGGACGTAGCTGACACCATAACGATTAATGGGCAAATCCTGTTGTCCCAAGGTAGGGGATAAGGATGCGCCAGAAATATCAATATTTATTGTCTTTTTGTCCTGACTGCGGTTAATCTGAATTTGAGGATTACCACCACTAGTGCGGACGAAAAAACCATCGCCTGTGACTCGTAAGTTTTCAATTTGAGTCACCGCAGCTACAGTATCGACAACACTAGCTGGCGTGTTAGAGCTTGTGGTCACCACATTGTAAGTATTTCTGGGAGAGAGTGCTGATGTCGATGTCCTCTCTGTTTTTGGGGTAGCAGGTTCTTCTTGCCGTAGTGCAGTTTCTGTTGACGAAGCTACTCTTTCAACTTCTGGAGTTGGTAATTGTACAATCCAGCGACTGGGAGTTACACCTACAAATTTTACCTCCTGGGGGTCTAGGGTATAGCCAGGATTGAGTTCAACAACTATGCGCGTTGTTTGGGGGTCAAACTGTCCTATACGGACGGTGCGAATGGCACCACCTACCTGTTGCGTTAACTGCGGACGCCCAAATGTCGTGTTTGGCAAATCAATTACCAGCCGCGTAGGGTTAAAGATCAGTTGTGCTTGGGGTTGAACAGCGCCTGAAGTGTTAATTTCCAGACGATTTTGATTGGCATCAAACCGCCAAGATTCTAGTTTCGCTGCCAAAGCCGGCGACGATAGTAAGACGATACTTCCCACAGTACTGGGTAGTAACCAGTGTAATTTCACAAATTTTTCTCCTGATTCGCATTGATCATCATTGGCAAATCCTCACACCGTCACCGCCTAAACTTAGCCTTGAAAAGGAAATTCTAATCTGCGGCTTTCACAGATTAGAACTTCCCTGGCAGCAAAAAAAGTTTTCGCTGGTATTAAAGCCACTACTAATGGCGTAAAATTATATCACACTTGTTTAATTTTGCTATCCTGCGAAGGTAATAAAAAGTGGTAGGCGCAGCATCAGATGACACCAAATAAGAGCTAATCAGAATTAATCACACATATTTACTTCTAGTTAATCACATGCAAAATCAGATAGGTTATTGGTGTTGAGTTGTTTAATTGCTGGTAATTAATGTACCCAAAAAAATTACGTTAATGTCAACTAGTGAAGCAAAACTGAAAACAGCCACCTCCAGGTAGACGTAATTATTTATCTTCGTTGTAAATACTGAAGAATACCACGAGCGATCGCATCCGCCATTTGATTTTGGTGAGCTGTGGTTCTGAGTTTAGCAGCATCCTCTCGACCAGTAACAAAACCTACTTCTACCAAAACCGAGGGCATGGAACTTCGTCGAAGGACATAAAATCTAGCTCGCCGCACTCCTCTGTCTCTGACATTCACACCTTGAAGAACGCTGCGATGAATCGACTGAGCTAGACTCTGACCACTGTCGTAATAATATGTTTCCAAACCATTAACATCCGGACGACTCAAACTAATGGCATTGGCATGGATGCTGACGAATAAATCAGCGTTAGCTCTTTCTGCCAAATTTACTCGTCCTTGAAGGCTAACGAAATAGTCCGAATCCCTCGTTAATACTGCCTGTACGCCATTTTTCTGCAAAATTTCTGCGACCCTTTTGCTGATGGGCAGGATGACATCTTTCTCGCGCAACCCTCCAATACCAACGGCTCCTGGGTCTTTACCACCGTGTCCGGGGTCAATCATCACTACAACTCTGCCTCGAGGCGCTGGACGTGGAGTCGGCTGGGTTGTAGGTCGAGGAGGAGCGTTGGGATCTGGTAATTGCCCTTGGTTTGGTGGTGGTAGAGGCGGTAGGGCAACTGGGGGTGTGATCCGGCGAGAGCCTTGTAATTGTAGAGCTAATACCTGGTTGCTGACTTGATTGAGTTGCCCAATTTGCACTCCTGCTGCTGGTTGAACTAAGACAATTACTGTATTGTCTTGAGGTTGCAGGCGTACCCTCAGGATGGGACTATTGGCATTAAAAGCTGGGCCTGTAACGTTGGGAGCTAACTTAGCGTTGGGAATAGCAATACGGAATAAACCAGAGGATCTATCCCATCCACTAGTGGCAGATACATTTTTATCGGATCTAATAAGTAATTGCGTACCATTATTAGCTAATTCTACAGCCTGAATTGTGGCTGGAGAGTTGCTGACAATTGGTCTGTTGGGAGTAGTAACAGGTGTGGGCTGATTATTTTGTGAATTGTCGGAATTATTATTGTTGTTACCAGGTAATCTGACAACACGAGTAGGCAAAACCACCAAACCACCAGCACTACTATTAGTTACCCGCCAATCTGGGCTATTTTTGTCTACCCGCATAGTTAGGCGGACACCAGGTGGTTGAGTTTGTAGTGGAGTGAATTCGACGCGACTCACACCATGTCTGTTAATTTGATTATTTTGTGGCGCCAGACTTGGTGATAAACTTGCGCCAGCGATGTCCATAAAAATGGTACTGCGATCGCGGCTGCGATTTACCTTAACTTGAGGATTGCCGCCGTTAGTACGGACGAAAAATCCATCTCCTGTTACCTGTAAGTTCTCAATTTGAGTTGTTCCTGGTGTGGCGCTGGCAACTTTAGTAGAAAACTCCGGTTTATTCCCAGTATCAGAGTCAATGGTAACCACATTGTAAATCTCTCTGGTGGAAGACTCTGCTTGCTCTGCTGTTGGCGTTGGTAATTGTACCCGCCATCGACTAGGAGTCACACCTTCAAATTTCACCTGCTGGGGGTCTAGGGTATAGCCAGGATTGAGTTCCACGACTATGCGCGTTGTTTGGGGGTCAAACTGTCCTACACGGACGGCGCGAACGGCACCACCTACCTGTTGCGTTAACTGCGGACGCCCAAATATAGTGCCTGGCAAATCAATTACCAGCCGCGTGGGGTTAAAGACCAGTTGTGCCTGGGGTTGAACAGCGCCTGAAGTGTTAATCTCCAGGCGATTTTGATTGGCATCGAACCGCCAAGATTCTAGTTTCGCTGCCAAAGCCGGCGACGATAGTAAGACGATACTTCCAACAGTACTGGGTAGTAACCAGTGTAATTTCACAATTCTTTCTCCTGATTCGCGTTCATGGGAGCCATCAATATCTCAACATATTGGCAAATCGTCATACTGTCACAACCTAATCTTTCGCTTTGATACTTCTGGGGATTTTGTACTTTTATATAAGTACAATTAACGACGTAAATTGCTAGTATGCCTGCTAATTTTGTCATTTTATCAGGTCATAAGCATCACGCCTGCCAAGCATTAGATGCAACAACAGTATTACTAGAATTAACCACAATCAGTTAATCCTGGTCAGTGATACTTGACTTAGCCAGAGATGGGTGTTGAGTTGTTGAATTGCTGGCAATCAATGTCTTGATTAAAAAATTCCAACTACTTTTAACTGATGTGGTAAAAATTGTGGTCACTAATTTCTAATTGCTGAAAAATATCTAGATTAACACTGGAAAGTAGAGGAAAACTGGCAACAGGTAACATTCCGAATGCTAGTAGTAATTAGACAAAAACTCAAATTGTCAATCTCCAAGGACGGAGATTTGGAGATAGAAGTTTCCAGAGGCTAGGGATTGGGTATGGGGCATGGCTCATTTTCCTTGCCCCCCATATCCCTAGTTTCTCAAGTTACTTAGGTTTTTGACGAATTATCCCCCTCTGGTCTGTCTTCCCGATTGCCAGCATCATTTGCGCCAGCCACGATTGATTGAGGTTGTTCTACGAGCAACGGTGTCCCAGTTACACCGTCTAAAATTAGTTTTTCTGAGTCTGTGACCTCGTTGTCTGAATCTGGAAATACGAAACGTAACAGTGGCGGAGCTAAAAAGGTAGTGAGAATGACCATCATGATAATTGCAGCTCCTAGTGATTTAGAGAGAACGCCACTGGCAGCACCAACACCAGCAAATACCAACCCGACTTCACCCCTAGGAATCATCCCCACACCAATTGCTAAACGGTTGATTTGGGGTTGACCAAACACACTGAAACCTGTGATCACTTTACCAATAATGGCAACTGCAATCAGGAAAGTTGCCATAATTAGACCTTCTCGATTGCTGGGGATTGCTGGGTTCAATACTCCCAAGTCGGTTTTTGCTCCAACAGTCACAAAGAAAATCGGTACTAGGATATCAGCAATGGGAACAACTTGCCTTTGCAGTTCTTTGCGCTTATCAGTTTCCTCTAGAACTAAACCTGCTGCAAAAGCTCCCAGAATTGCTTCTAACTGAATGATGGAGGCAAAGTATGCCATGACAAAGGCAAAAACAAATGCTGGTATTACAAGTTCACCGCGTGTCTTGAGTTGGTCAGCGATCGCCACAAAGGTTTTATTGAAAACATTGCCTAGGACAATTGCACCAATGAGAAAACCACTGGCGCTAATAATCAAATAAATCACTTTGCTCACGTCTACCACGCCATCTTTGGCTAGGCTGGCAACTACGGCTAAGACGATGATTCCCAGTACGTCGTCAATGACGGCAGCACCTAGAATAATCTGCCCTTCTTTGGAATTGAGTCTTCCTAGTTCTGACAGTACTTTGGAAGTAATACCAATACTAGTGGCGGTTAAAGCTGCCCCAGCGAAAATTGCTGGCACAGCACCAACACCAAACAAAGTCATCAGTCCCACAGTGCCTGCGGTAAAGGGTACTACTACCCCTACTACTGCCACTATGGAGGCTTGGATACCGACTGATATTAGGTCTTTTAAGTTCGACTCCAAACCAATTTCAAATAGCAGAATAATCACACCCAGTTCTGCCAAAACAGAAACGACCTCTGACTGTGCCTCAAATACTGCTGGAGTTGCTTCAGGGGTTAAACCGGCAGTAGTTTGCAAAAAGGTCATGACTAGAGAGTTAGAACTGTCTGTGCCACCTTCTGGAAACACCAACAGATGCAAAACAGAGATGCCTACTATCACACCTCCTAAGAGTTCACCTAAGACAGGCGGCAAACCCACTCGGTTAGATAATTCCCCACCAACTTTACTTGCTAGGTAAATTACAACTAAACTCAGTAGTACTGCTGCTAGTACCATTGAACTATCTGCTGTTTTTGTTGTACTAGCCAGCAGGGGAAAATATATGTTTATTGCACCTAAAAATTGCATGTGTTCTGCAAAAATCCTAATGTGTTCTGCGAAAATCCTTCTCTTTATTTTTACTCCTTTATGGAAAGCAACATATATTCACGTATATACACATTGCTCACAGCAGGAATAAATTAATTTGAATTTGTGCCATTAGTCAACTCAATCAGTCTTTGCCAGTAAAACTCGGATATTGGGACAACAGAGAGTCTAGGGAGTCTTAGCAAGTCAAAGTCTGTGAATTGTCCATCTTGCTTAATTTGGGCTAGAGTGATGGGCTGGGAGACTCTTCTTGATGCCTTTATATCCACAACTACCCGTTTGGCATCGTTGAATGTTGGATCACCATAAGGTTGACTGATTACCTCTGCCACACCTATGACTTGTCGTTCTTTGCCTGTGTGATAAATTAATGCTAGATCGCCAAGAAGCATCGTGCGTAGATGTTTAAGTGCTAGAGGATTGTTGACCCCATCCCAAACTGTACTACCATCCTGTTCTAGATCAAAATAGGAATAATTTTCTGGTTCAGTTTTCAGCAGCCAATATGCCATCAAAGAATCTCCACAAATTTTGGTGTAACTTTTTTAGTATCAAAAAATGTAACCATTCTTACTTTTAACTATGGCAATGTCAAAGTAAAAACATATAGCAGGGGATATAGGACAGGCTTGAAAGTCTCTCTTAGTCAGTGTTTATAATTAATTGTTGTTCTCAGCTATGTGGTAACTGCTATACAAAAAGTGCTGAGTGCTGAGTCTATGAAAGTTCAAAGATATTTGTTGACTATGTAATGGTTGACATTTAACTGCGGATTGCTAGATACGTTTTCTTAACAGGATCTGTAGATATTTTTTAGAGGAGTGCAAATCTTATGCATAGAACCGCTTTATCCGGTTCTCAGTTTCGTGCTGGCAACTTTTGGAAAACCTTACCCTTAGCTTTGCTAGTATGTGTAACTTTTGTCCAACCTGGGTTGGCCCAAGAACAAGAAAAATTATGGCGCACCTTGACTGTTAGTGGTCGCGGTGTGGAAACAATTCCTACCACTTTGTCACAAGTAAACTTGGGAGTGGAAGTGCAGGCTAAAACTGCTCAGGAAGCACAACAAGAGGCAGCCCGCAGGTCATCAGCTGTGGTAGCCTTGCTCAAAAGCCGAAATGTGGAAAAATTACAAACCACTGGTATTCGTCTGAATCCAGTTTATAGTTACACCAATAATGTGCAGCGTATTACTGGCTATGCTGCTAACAATACTGTGAGTTTTCGCATTGCTACAGATAAAGCCGGTACATTGTTAGACGAAGCAGTAAAAGCGGGTGCGACACAAATTAACGGCATTAGTTTTGTTGCTAGCGATGAAGCGATCGCATCTGCTCAAAAACAAGCACTCAGACAGGCCACCCAAGACGCTAGGCTACAAGCTGATGCTGTTTTCGATGTCTTAGGCTTGCAATCTAAAGAAGTGGTGAGTATTCAGGTGAACAGTGCGAGTGCGCCTCCACCACCTATGTTGTATCGTGCTGAAGCGAGTAAGTTAGCTACTCAAGATGCTGCTACTCCAATAGTTGGTGGTGAACAGCAAGTAGAAGCATCGGTGACTCTGCAAATTAGTTATTAGTCATTGGTCATTGGTCATTGGTCATTGGCAATGACCAATGATTAATTAAAAATGTTCTGAAGACATATCTGTCATACCGCCTTCTCCATCCCGCTTGGAACCTAACAACTCTAATTGGTCTACTCGAATAACTGGCATAGAACGGTTGGCTCCTGTTTGGCGATCGCTCCACGTGTCAAACTTTAAGGAACCTTTGATGCCAATTAAGCTGCCTTTACGTACATAATTACCCGCTACCTCTGCTGTTTTGTCCCAAAGCTCTAAGGTGAACCAGTCAGGTTCATCACTGTTACGAGATCTTCGTTTAACTGCTAGTGTCAATCTACACTTAACACTACCAGACTCGAAATATTTGATATCTGGGTCGCCGCCGACACGACCAACAAGGGTGACAATATTAATGCTCATGAACTTTACCTATTAGTACATAAGTACTGACACATTCTGACTTTCATCATAGCGAATTGTGAAGCTATTGAAAATGTGTTAAAAACTTAACAGCCTGACTGGGTATAAAAATGTGAGGAATTACTTGTCGAACTTGCAAAACTATACGGATATATTGAAGTAGTTAGAGAATACCAAAAATATGGATGCTTGAGACCTAGTAAAGTTTGCCAAAAAATCTAAAATATATAACCTACTTTACTAGACTCAGAATAAAAAACGTAATAAAATCCAGCACTATTAACTCTAACAGTTTTTAGCCAACAAGTATCGCAAATAAGGGGCGTAGAGACGCGTGGGTCTTTTTAGGAACTTTCGCTCATCGTGGGATATGGGTATCGACCTCGGTACTGCCAACACCCTCGTTTATGTATCTGGTAAAGGCATTGTCCTTCAAGAACCTTCTGTGGTTGCTATCGATCAAAACGAAAAGGTAGCACTGGCAGTAGGAGAAGAAGCCAAAAAAATGCTCGGTCGTACACCTGGAAATGTAATTGCCCTCCGCCCCTTGCGTGATGGTGTAATTGCTGACTTTGATACAGCCGAGTTGATGCTAAAAAGCTTTATTCAGCGTGTTAATGAAGGTAGGTCTTTAGTTTTACCTCGGATTGTCATTGGCATTCCCAGTGGTGTCACAGGGGTAGAAAGACGGGCTGTGATGGATGCAGCTGCTCAAGCTGGAGCCAGGGAAGTGTATTTAATTGATGAACCGGTAGCCGCAGCCATAGGAGCAGGACTACCTGTTGCCGAAGCAACAGGCAATATGATCATTGATATTGGTGGTGGCACCACAGAAGTTGCGGTGCTGAGTCTTCAAGGTACTGTGATCAGTGAATCAGTACGTGTTGCCGGGGATGAACTAACTGAATCTATCATCATCTACATGAAGAAAGTTCATAACTTGGTGATTGGAGAACGGACTGCTGAAGATATCAAGATTCGGATTGGTTCTGCCTATCCCACGAACGATGATGGTGATGCCATGATGGAAGTCCGGGGCTTACACTTGCTTTCTGGTTTACCCAGAACTGTCACCCTCAAAGGGCCAGAAATCCGTGAAAGTATGTTGGAACCGCTATCAGTAATCATCGAAGCTGTGAAGCGGACACTGGAACGCACGCCTCCAGAACTAGCGGCAGATATTATTGATAGAGGCATTATGCTAGCTGGTGGTGGTGCTTTGCTCAAAGGCATAGATACCCTAATTAGCCATGAAACAGGGATTGTCACCCACATTGCGGCTGATCCTCTCAGCTGTGTAGTGCTGGGAACAGGTCGTGTGTTAGAAAACTTCAAACAGCTAGAACGGGTTTTCAGTGGGCGTTCTCGCAATATGTAGGAAAAAAATATCAGGTATTGGGTTCTATTTGGGTTCTATTTGGGTTTTATATAAATAGAATCCAATATCTTGGGACTTTATAAAAACGGGTATAAATGGTTACTGTACGTCGTTGGTGGGATCGGAAATTACTACAATTCGGTTTACTTACTGTAGTGGTAAGTAGTGCCTGGATATTGCGACAGACTCAAGGTCATTTACTGCTGGAAATGTACCAAGTAATGAGCCGTCCGTTGCAGATGTTACAGACAGGGCCAAGTCCAGAAGAGCGTCTCAATGATGCCCGCTTCTTGGAGTTGCAAACGCGCATAGCCGATTTAGAAAGTCAAAATCAAAAGCTCCAAAATTTATTAGGCTACGTTCAGGCAGCACCACTCTCATCGCGCCCAATTCCCGCGCGGGTAGTGGGACGCAGTGCTGACCACTGGTGGCAACAAGTTACCCTGAATCGTGGCTCGAAGGCAGGAATTCAAGAAGGCTATATCGTCAAGACTGATGGTGGATTAGTGGGTTTGGTAGAAAGTGTAACTCCCAATACTAGCCGCGTGCTATTAATTAGTGACCTCAAAAGTCAAGTGGGTGTAACAATTAGCCGTACCTCAGCCAAAGGAGTTTTGCGGGGAGATTCCTCGGCAGAAGCGGTGCTGGAGTTTTATGAAAAAGTACCAAATGTGAAAGTGGGAGATTTAGTTTCCACATCTAATTACAGTCAAAGATTTCCTGCTGGTTTACCAGTGGGAAGAATTAAGTCTCTAGATTTAAAGAAACTCCCAGCGTCAGTGGCAAGAGTTGAGCTTTTCCCGCCGATACTGTCATTGGACTGGGTGGCTGTATATCCAAAGCCCACAAACCAAGAACTAGGAAGGGGACAGGGGACAGGTGACAGGTGACAGTATTGAAATACAGCGATTTCACTGGTGTAGAAAAATGGCTAAATATTTAGTCCTTATGCCCTATTAATCACTCAGGATGCATGGGAAAATCTCTTGCCCTGTCCCCTGTCACCTGTAACCTGTTCCCTATTTTTTAATCTATCTCAAAATAATGAAGATACCTTCATTTGGTGGTAACAGGCGTAACAGGCCAAGACCACCACAGCGAAAATTCAAAATGTTAAATAAGCCACTGGCTCACTGGCATCCCGGCACACGTAGACTGCTAGACTGGGCGGTGACAGTTGGGTCTGTGCTGTTTTGTGTATTGATGTTACCAACCCGCTTTCCAGGTATGGAATTGTTAGGAATTGGGCCTAATTGGCTGTTAATTTGGGTGGTAGCCTGGAGCGTAAAGCGCTCTGTTTTTTCAGGAGTATTGGCTGGTATAGTTTTAGGACTACTTCAGGATGCGATGACAGCACCTCATCCTACTCATGCTGTCACTCTGGGATTAGTGGGATTGCTGACAGGCTTACTGCAAAAGCAGCGTTTTATCCAAGAAGATTTTATTTCTATTGCCTTAATTGTTTTTGTGATGGCAGTTTTGGCAGAAACTGTCTTTGGGTTGCAATTAACTTTGACGAGCGATGTCTATGGCGGGCCAAGCCTACGCAAAGCGGAATACATTTGGGCATATTACCAACGAGTCACCTTGGCTTCTGCTATTCTCAGTAGTCTTTGGGCACCTGTGGTTTATTATCCCCTAAATCTTTGGTGGCAGAAAATGAAATTTTTAGAGCAAAACTAGGGCATAGGGAGTGGTGACTGGGGAGTGGGAAAAATATTTCTACTCCCCACTTTTTGATGTTCACTCCTAAATTTTTCGAGAAATTGGGCAAACCCTGGCAATATTGATTCAAGCTAGAGTTGAGTAAGATACCTCATGACCAACAATAGCGCCTGGATATTACTGTTTAACTATTACAACAAAAGCAGCTAGGCTAGCGTGCAAAATACTTACAGTATCACCCAAAATTATGGATAATTTCCCAGTGGTCGCTCAAGCAGATGCATCTTTACCCAATTACACTCAAGATAATGGGCTTCAAGTGCGATCGCCTGTTGAATCTTCACCAGCTAAAGAAAGAATGGGCAGTGACTTTGACCGGGCGATGATGCAGCGATGTTTGGAACTTGCTCGCCATGCTTTGGGACGCACTTCACCAAATCCGTTAGTGGGGGCGGTGGTTGTCAAAGATGGGGAAATTGTCGGGGAAGGGTTTCATCCCCGTGCAGGTGAGCCTCATGCAGAGGTTTTTGCCTTAAAAGCAGCAGGTGTTGGTGCAGCCTCAACCCAAGAAAATCGCGCTTGTGGTGCTACAGTCTACGTCAATCTTGAGCCTTGCAATCACCACGGACGCACTCCCCCTTGTTCAGAAGCGTTGATAGCAGCTGGTGTTGCCAAGGTAGTTGTAGGTATGGTTGATCCTAATCCCTTGGTAGCTGGCGGTGGTATTGCTCGTTTACGCGCTGCTGGGGTAGAGGTAGTGGTGGGAGTAGAAGCCGAAGCCTGTTATCAGCTAAATGAAGCTTTTGTTCATCGCATTCTCTACAAACGACCTTTGGGGATTTTGAAATATGCCATGACTTTAGATGGCAAAATTGCGACTACATCTGGTCACAGTGCTTGGGTAACTAATCAAGATGCCCGTAGTGAAGTTCATCAACTACGGGCAGCGTGTGATGCCATAATTGTCGGTGGCAATACAGTACGACAAGATAATCCTTATTTAACCAGTCATCAGGTGGGAGCGCATAATCCCCTGCGGGTGGTGATGAGTCGTCATCTCAACTTACCTAAAGATGCCCGCCTGTGGCAAACTGTGGAGGCTCCCACCTTGGTGTTGACAGAGGAAGGCAGCTCACCCGATTTTCAAAAATTCTTGCTCAAACAGGGAGTTGAGGTGATGGAGTTAACATCGCTCACACCGGAGCAGGTGATGGCACATTTATACGATCGCGGTTTTTGTAGCGTGTTGTGGGAATGTGGTGGTACTTTAGCCGCTAGTGCGATCGCTCAAGGTGCAGTACAAAAAATCCTGGCTTTTATTGCTCCTAAAATCATTGGTGGTAGCCATGCTCCCACACCTGTAGGTGACTTAGGTTTTACCACCATGACAGAGGCGCTGCCCTTAGAACGTGTTCGTTGGCGTGTGGTAGGTTCTGATTGTTTAGTTGAAGGTTATTTGCCTCAAAAAAATTAATAGTTCATAGTCCGTAGCCAATAGTTATTACTATTGACTGTGGACTAATGCAACTTTATTACTATTAACACTGGCGTTCATAAGCAATATCACGTATGAGTGATAGCCGAGATTGAATGTAATCACTGAGAAAATCAGTTTCTTTGGGATCTAACAACGCTTGCGTTGTTGTTTGTTTTACCAGCCATTGTACCAAGCTAGCATCGTCCATCTGCAATAGGGTCTTGGTTTGGGAGTTTTCAACCACAGACCAAAGCTGACGCAGAATTTTAGGAGTCATTAAGACCTCAAGTTAATCATTAGCTTAGTTGTTTTTAGATTACACAATTTCAGCAACAGCTTACGACTTGAATGTACAAGCTGAGATAAGTATTATTAAAAACTTAATAGAGAGATTTATAACTTTATGAAGATTAAGAATTGGGCAACTGCATCGATAAATTCACAAAAATTTACTTAATACTGTTTTGCAGTGTGGCGATTGCGATTGGGATTACGAGTTTAATAAAGAATTGCCGATAAACCTCAGCACCAACTAAAATCTAACATTTTTAATTACGAATTATGAATTACAAATTACGAATTAGTCTTCTTCGTACTCCACCCAACTATTAGGTGTTTCCGAAACATGTACTTTTAGTTGCACATCTGGTGGTATCCGTTTCTTAGTTTCATCATAAATATATTTGGCAATCATCTCAGCCGTGGTTTCATACTCATGGGGCATGACTTCATTGAGAACACAGTGATCTAGTCCGCCTTTAGTCACATCTTGTTTTGCCCAACGTAAGGTTCTAAAGTCAGCTACCATCACTGGATGCGGGCAATAATCTGAAGAGTGTAGTTGTGTTGATATAGCCTCAATGTGGACTTTATAAGTGTGCCCGTGCATCCGACCGCAAGGGCCATTGTAATCTTTGATATAGTGCGCGCTGTCAAATGTGAATTCGGTTACTAGTTTCCATTTAGGCATCTCAATATCACCTTGTAGCCAATTCTTAAATAAATTTTTATGTTACTTATTTATATGATTACAGATACTTTTGAGGTTCTGCCAAGTAAATTTTAGATTTAATTCATGTTTATTGATAAAAACCAGAAAATGTGCTGGATAAGAACTCCATATATTACAGAAAAGTATGTAAAGATATCTTGCATATTGCCGACTAGGCAAATAATTAAAGGTGTACATGAATTCGTCACAGTAGTCAGCCCTGCTAAATTTTATTTAACTGCTGTAGAAGGTAATTTTGCCAGCATTTATCTGGAGTCAAAAAAAGTGCAAATTACAAAACGCAATGTCGAATTGAGAGTAAATGACAGTTTAATGCGTGTTTATGTAGCATCTCCCAAGCCAGTAGGAACTTACCCAGGTATTGTGTTTTACAGCGATATTTATCAGTTAGGTAGTGCGATGATTCGTTTAGTTAACTACTTAGCAGGATATGGCTATGTAGTGGCAGCACCAGAAATTTTTCATCACCTTGAGCCTGTTGGTTCAGTTATTGAACCAGATGATTTGGGTAGAATGCGAGGCAATGACGATGCACGCCGCACGCCGATAGCCAGCCATGATGCAGATTGTCTGGCTGTAATTGATTTTCTGCAAAGAGAAAGTTCAGTTTCTCCAGGCAAAATTGGCAGTTTAGGCTTTTGTATTGGTGGACATCTAGCCTTTCGAGCAGCCTTGCAAAACAAAATTAGGGCAGCAGTTTGCTGCTACCCTACTGGTATTCCTAGTGGCAAGTTGGGTCAGGGGGTAGCTGACACCATCAACCGGGTAAGTGAAATCACAGGTGAGATGTTGATGGTGTTCGGTACTCTTGACCCTCATATTCCGGAGAATGACCGTCACACCTTAATCAAAGCCCTAGAGAATGCTGGGGTACCTCACAGGATTCTGTTATATGAAGCAGAGCATACCTTCATGCGTGACGATGGTTATCGTTATGATTCGGCGGCGGCTACTTCTGCTTGGGCGGAAATAGTAGCATTCTGGGAACGGGTGTTTGCGGACTGAAGTAGAGTTGAAATTGTCTGTTTTTCACTCAAATTGCATAGGCGATCGCCCTGATACAATCATGAAACCTACAGAATCAAGCCTGATCTGCGGCTGGCGGATGCCCTCCAAAATCGCTGCACTCAATGCAGTTTCTATCTTTAACTCTTCAGCCAGAGTCCGATCCCAAGTTTGCCGGTTCAGGCGGAGGCGTAATTGTTCTACCCTTTTGCTTAATTTCTGCTCGGCAACTTTACTACATTTTTGGTGTAAAGCGATAAAATTGGGGCGATCGCAGAGTAATTCTAAAGAAGTACGACGCGCTTGCTGGCAGAAGCTGGCCCACTCACTAGCATCAACAAAATCATCAATAATTCCTAAGCGCTCTTTAGCTAAATTGTAATCTCGGCACTTATCACTGTTTTTGTATTTATATGGTCGTTGCAGAATATTTAAAAGTGCTTCATCTTCAACAACGCATACTGGCTGGCTGCGACCATCAATAAAAACAGTTTCCATAGTTGGGGGTAATAAAGCATCAACACGCCGTTTCAAGATTTTATCTTGAGAATTATCTAGGTTGTAAGTTTTTAAAATTTGCCGGGCAACTTCTAAGTTTGTTTCAACTACATAATTGAAGCGAAAACCAAACCATTCTTTACCTGATGCAGGATTCCAAGAGTCATCAGTGCGCCAGATGGCAAAAGCTTTACCTCTGTCGTCCCAATTTATATAGTTGACGAGTGATTCTACCAATCCTTCTCCAATGCGGAAGAGTTTAATACCAGAATTTTGGTTCGCTACTCGGCGATTATAAGTACCAAATTGGTCAGTATTATTATTCGCGAAGTGAGTTTTCAACTCATCTACAGAAACCAAAGTGCGCGTTGTCGGTTGATAACGTTTTACTTCTGCTGAATTGGGATTGTTAACTGACTTAAATCCCAGCGCGTCACAAATCCAGCCTTCAATTGCCTGTTTAATTTCTAAATGACAGGCATCATAATTATCTAGGTCTTGAAAATACTGATGGGTATTTTCATCAAGAGTATCAATTTCATCAAGTGCATTCTGTTCGCTAATTCTCACTGTTTCGGCGGTAATTTGTTGCTGAATTGGCTCAATCATTGCTAATAATCCAGCAGCACTTGATTGGAATAACGTTGTTTCTAGCTCTGCCAATTTTTCATCCACATAAAACTGGAGACTGGCAATTGATTGCTCAAAAATACCAAACCCATTTTTTAAGAGTTGATACCAGGCATTTTGAGGGCTATCCTCCAAATAAGGGCCAAGAAATACACAAGATTGGACGCCAATTTTGCTGCCAATGCGGTCAAATCTGCCGATGCGTTGTTCTAATTGATTAGGCGACCATGGGACATCAAAGTGGATGAAGCAGTCAGCAAACTGGAAGTTAAGTCCTTCTTCCCCAGAGCGATCGCATACCAAAATAAAGCAGCTAGGATTATCCTTAAACCGCTTGATGTTTTCTTCAACTTTTTCTCGTGATTCTCCCAATTGATGGCTAGCAACTGTTTCTTCACCGAAGCTACGAGATAAACAGCGCACAATTTCTGTACAAGATTGCCCAAAACTTGTAAAAATTACAAATTTGGGCAAGATATCACCGGGAATTGGTCTGCGAATTCTATGCTGTATTCTTGTTAGCAATTCTTGCTTATTGCGGCGAACAGTTGGCGCAATTTTGAAATATGCAGCTAGCTGATTTAGCAGTACTGTTTTTAGATTTTCTTGTCGGTCTCCGTCTTCTACAGGCTGACGCAGAATTTTTAGTAAGGATTGCAGAATCTCTGCTTCCTCTGGGAATTTAGGGGTTGTAGTCAAGATGCAAAGATCATCTTCGGGAAATTCCTGGATGAGTTTGGCAGGGACTTTACCGCTTAAACGTGCGGTAATTACCTCTTCTAGAATTCCTAACCAAGTACCAGCAGCCAAGAATAATAAGAGAAAAATGCGCTGATATGGCTTTTCTGGAGGAGCAACAGTCCGCCATCGTTCCATGAGTTCATGAATATCCAGCGATCGCTCATCTAAATCATATTCTTCTTTAGGCGTGACATCGCGGTCAAATATGACATCTTCCACCGCAGTCCGACGGTTACGCAGCATTCGGCGGTGCAGTCGATAGGTATCGCTGATGTGAGTGCGAATGGCGCGGATAATTTTATCTGGTGCAGGGGAGTTTGTTTGTAAACAACTTGCTAAATTATCCGCCAGAGTCATCAAATACTCATCCTCAGCAAACAAATTTCGCAGTTGCTTGAGGTTGGTTTGCAAAACATCAGTATTTACACCTTCTCTAAATGAGAGGAGAACTTTACCGATTTCCTGGCAATTTTCCACTCTGGCGCGAAAACCCGCCAAATCATTGAGTTGATAGGTTGTAGGATCGAGCAAATGCAGCATTGCTAGAAAATCCTGCTCGTGGTTGAGGACAGGAGTGGCAGATAATAAAAGCAAGCGATCGCTTTTATGAGCCAGATTTTTACAAGTCTCAAAACGTTGGCGCATTGCTGCATCCTTAGAGGTTGCCATTGCCGCGATATGGTGCGCTTCATCTAAGATTAAGCAGCCAATATTCGCTTTCTGGTTGATTCTATGAATATCTTCAACCGCCAGCACCACCACCCGTTTGCCAAAATGAGAGATGTAAAACTTATTTTCTAACTCAGTCCGCCATTGTGGAAGCAAATATTGCGGAACTAACACCACCGCCCCTCTTTTTGGCTCATCTAGCAGGTATTGACGGAGAATCGCCCCGGCTTCGATAGTTTTTCCGAGTCCCACCTCATCTGCTAACAAATAGCGCTGAATCGGGTCTTCTAGTACGCGCCGGACAACTTCAACTTGGTGAGGATAAAGGTCTATGTTCGCCGAAATTAGCCCCGTCATCCCACGACTCACCGCGCGTTGCTGAATCAAGCATTTCACAAAAGCCAATCTTTTATCGTGAAAATAAGGCGTTTCATGACCCTTGATTGCCAGAGTTTCAATGGGGTCGGTGGTGGGTAGATTGCAACGGACATAAATTTCTTGCTCAGTGGCAATTGTAGATTTCTTATCAGGCAAATCAATTTGATACATCTCTGTATCTTCGTCCCAAGCAAAAACTCTGCCAATTATCCATGTATCTTGGGTTTCTGAGCTAATGTAGCATCGAGTCTGAGGCTGAAGCCTGACTGGAGATAGTGAATCTAAAGGCAAAGTTTTTTGGAGGCGTTGCCCTCCTGAGCAGAAATACTCAACGATCACATCGCTATGAGATATTTCAGTAACTTTTCCTATTCCCAAATAGTTGTTCTGGGACTGCACCAATGAACCAAGCTCAATCATAGTTCCAGTTATCTGAAGATCCTAAGAGAAATTACTACGCCAACAGCAATAGCAGCTCTCCAGACTAGCTTGAACAGACGGATCTCGCAACTTCAAAAAGAGGCAGGGAAAGATGGGAAGATAAGAGGATAGAGGGATAGGGGGATCAAGGAACTCAAAATGTTGAGTGCAACAGATGAGCGCTGCGGCTCTATCGCTATGATTAAGTCAGAACCTCATCAGAGCTATATAGAACAATTCCTGAAAGCTGATATTGGTAAAGGTGAACAATGGTAACGACAGTTGTCGTGATTAACACCCTCATTTCGCTGATACTACTTTACGTAGCTTGGCAAGTCTGGAAACTAAAGCAACGGATAGGGCGGATAGCTGATAAACTGACTGTCTATGAACATGTTACTCATGCGGCATTGTATCAAGCACCCAAAAATATTGATGCTAGCCAGCAGCAGATTCGTCACTTACGCCAGAGCAACCAAGGGCTACAAGTACAGATCCAACAAGTGCGGCAAATTATCACTCTGCTATTTTTAGGCCGCCGATTCTGGCGGCGATCTTTGCGGAGGACAGGGTTGACTTTAGGAAAAAAGACAGTCGCCAAATAAGGGACGGACAAAATAAAACAAATAAAAAAATAACTAATCGCTACTTATTTTTTGGAGTTCTCTAAAAGCAATATTGTTGCCTGATATCTTGTCACGATACATTAATTAGATAAAATCAGTTGGACTTGCAAGGGGAGAAAACACACCTAAAATGGGTGTAAGGAGAGAAACACTAATATGTCTAATAACCGTTCTGGAGTATTTATTGGTGGTTTGATGCTGGGAGCTACTATCGGTGCTTTGACTGGTTTGCTTGTGGCTCCACGTACAGGGCGCGAAACGCGGAAAATTTTGCAAAAATCTGCCAATGCCATCCCAGAATTGGCAGAAGATTTATCAACAAGTGTACAAATCCAGGCAGATCGTCTATCTGCCAGCGCACTGCGAAACTGGGATGATACATTAGAAAGACTACGGGAAGCGATCGCTGCTGGTGTAGATGCTAGTCAACGCGAAAGTCAAATCTTGAAGCAGCAACAAGCTCAACAAGATTCAGACTCTCTTTCCCAGCAATTAGAACGCTCATAGATGGCATAACCGTGATTGATCCCCTGTTTTGGTTGGGACTGTCTATACTCTTAGTCGCCGCCAGTCTGACTGCTGTTTTGATAGCGGCTATACCGGCTTTGCAGGAGTTAGCACGCGCTGCGCGTAGTGCAGAAAAGCTATTTGACACTCTCTCACGGGAGTTACCACCTACCCTAAATTCCATTCGCACAACTGGGATGGAAATCACAGATTTAACCGATGATGTTAGTGAAAGTGTAAAAAGTGCAGGTAAGGTTGTTAAGCAAGTTGACCAAAGCCTGGATGGTGCTAAAAAACAAGCTCAAAATCTGCAAGTAGGCACACGCAGCATCTTTGTAGGTGTGAAAACTGCCTGGAAGTCCTTTACACGCCAAAAACCTGCGCGGCGAGTTGAACGTCTGCCAATTACTGAAAAACCACCGCTAACGTTACGAGAAAGAGAAATTAAGAAGGGAGTGGGAAGTAGGGAGTAGGGGGGAAGAAGGAATAGATGTTATCTCCCAATCCCCAAAAGAAGCTTTGCTTAAATCCCTTAGATTAGAGTAAAGTAAACAAGTGTAAAGAAGTATCACTTTTCCCATACTCTTTTAAAACAACTTGTTCACTTCCACTGTTTATATTTGTATAAGAACGTCCATGCAGTCTTGTTTTTGGCGACGAACTCTAGTATCTATTGCGGTATTTTTCTTGGCTGGGGCAATTTGGGTGATGCACTCTTCCCCGGCACTGGCTTATGATAATCCCGACTTACTACCCAACTTTCAAACTCCAGTTATAGATTTAGCTAAATCTCTCACAGATGTTCAAGAAGAAAAGCTGGTTACAGATTTAAAGCAATTTGAAGGCGAAACTGGTTGGAAACTACGAGTATTAACCCAGTATGACCGCACCCCTGGTCGGGCAGTTATCAATTATTGGGGTTTAGATGATAAAAGTATTTTGCTAGTTGCTGATGCGCGTGGTGGCAACATTCTCAGCTTTAGCGTGGGAGATGCCGTTTATGAACTTCTACCCCGGACTTTTTGGATAGAATTACAAACTCGCTTCGGCAATTTGTACTTTGTGCGAGAACAAGGCGAAGACCAAGCCATTCTACAAGCTTTAGATTCAGTTAAAGGCTGTTTACTTCAGGGTGGTTGCGCGGTTGTTCCTGGACTACCACGGGAGCAATGGATACTTACACTCATTACCTCAGTTGTGGGTGGAATAATTTGCGGATTTGCATCTCATCCCCAAAAAGAAGGGCAGATTATTGCTTGGCAATGGGCTTTAATTTTCTCACCTTTGTGGGGAATTTTGTTTATTGCTTTCGGTATTGGGCCAGTGGTAACACGCACTAGTGATTGGTTACCTTTAGTTCGCAATATCTCCGGTTTCTTCATTGGTGCTTTAGTAGCTTACTTGTCTCCTGTTTTCAGTCGGCCTTCTTCTAATGCCGAATCTTAAATTGATGAGTGCTGAAGAAAAACAAGAATCTCAGCACTCAGCGAGAAATTGCGTAAAGTCCTTTGGGTATAGTACGCTGATGGCGTGCGTAGCGAATGCACCAAAAGAGGGTTTCTCTGTGGGTAAACTTTGGTGAATCAACACTCAGCATTCACCTAAGCTGATAAGCTGAAAGCTGATATCTCAGAGCTAAATAGCAATGGAATGGCACGTGACTGATGCTCAAAGTTTAGCAATCATTGATAGTGAAATAGGTGATCATGTCTTTTCACCCGCAGAGTATGAGATTGTCCGGCGGGTAATATATGCTACTGCCGATTTTGAGTATAAGTCTGTGATTCGCTTTTCTGAGCGTGCCTTACAAGCTGGTGCGGCGGCGTTAGCGGCACGTACGACAATTATAGTAGATGTGCCAATGGTACAGGTAGGGATTGCTCAGGATATTCAAAATACTTTTGCTAATCCAGTCTATTGTAGTCTGGAAGCTTTAACACGACCCCAAAAAGAAAAAACTCGTGCAGCTTGGGGAATTGAAACTTTAGCCAAGCGTTACCCAGAGGGTATATTTGTGGTGGGTCAAGCACAAACAGCATTAACGGCGTTGGTTGATTTAATTACAACTGAAGAAATTCACCCCGCTTTGATAATTGCTACTCCAGTGGGATTTATGAATGTCAATAGCGCTAAAGAACGTTTGCTAGACTCTTTAGTTCCTCACATCATCATTGACAGTCGCAAAGGTAATGCAGTGGTGGCATCTGCGATCGTTGATGGACTGGTAGACTTGGCTTGGCAAGCTTATGGACAAGATAAAACTGTGGGATTGTAATAACTAAAGCACCCCAACCAAACCAAAATTATACGCATTACGAATTACAACCATCTAAGCCTCCTCCACCCTGCGGCGACGACGACGCGGCCTTTCCTGTTGGTCTTCACGCAGGCGGCGACTGACTTCATTGAAGAAATCTCTTCGCAGATAAGGGTAATCATTTACCCACAAGTCACGACTGGGAATATAGACATCACTAAAGTCTTCAATCGTACTTAAATCTGGACGATTGGACATGACAATCATTTCAGCTATTTGACCACGAGCAATAACTTTATGAGCGTTTCGTAGCGGTGCTTCCAACTCTACGCTAAATCCTGTGTCATCACCCACTTCTAAGTTAATACGTTTTTCGCGATTTTCGACAATTACCAATTCACCTTTATTGTTAACTGTTTCTTGTTTGCCGATCAATCGGTCTGTAATCCACCAATCTAGAATGCGTCCACGAAAAAAGCCACTGTACTTATAGCGACGGCATTTCGCATTGCGGATACTTGCCTGAAATACGGGATACCACAGCCAAAAAAAAGCCCCCATTACCCCAACTAAAAATGTAATTGGGCCAAACTCTAGCCTCAGCAGAACTTCCGCCAGCAAAATTACAGCTATGGCAATTACAGAAATTAACAGGCGCTGCAAAAAATTTGCAGATTTTCCCCAGTAGTACTTGTACTGTAAGCCAGTGGCAATGAGGGGGATGAGTTGTTCAAATTTCTTCCGAGTCAGTGGAACTAACATAAATGCTGAGGGCTAAATTTTAGGGTTAAAGTATTTTTTCTAATCCATATACTAAAGACTTTAGCTGTGAGACTTTGCGAATCGCCAGCAGTACTCCTGGCATATAACAGGAGCGATCGCTTGTATCGTGTCTTAAAGTATAAATTTGACCAGGTGCGCCAAAAATCACTTCTTGGTGAGCGATCAATCCTGGTAGCCGTACACTATGAATTCTAATGCCTTCATTGGCTAGGCTGCCCCTGGCTCCTGGTAATTTTTCTGTTTCTTCTACAAGCGCTGGGTTAAAAGTTTTACCAAGTTCTCCTAGTAGCTGCGCGGTTTGAATAGCAGTACCACTAGGCGCATCAGCTTTTTGGTTGTGATGTAGTTCAATAATTTCTACATGGTCAAAATATTGGGAAGCTACGACTGCGGCTTGTTGTAACAGTACCATCCCAATGGAGAAGTTAGGAATAATGAGGCAACCAGTGCTGGCTTTTTCGGCAAAGTCTGCCAAGTCTTGAATCTGTTCTGGACTTAACCCGGTAGTGCCGACTACTGGGCGAATACCGTAGGCGATCGCACTGCGAATATTATCATAAACTGCATCGGGGTGAGTAAAGTCTACAATCACTCCTGGAGGTAGCTGTCTTTCGCCGGCTACGTAACCTAACATAGGTTCTAATTGATTGGTAATCGGCACTTCCAGAGGTTCACTTAAACCCGCCAATTCTCCTGCGTCTTGATCTTGATGTTCGGGACTGGTATCAATTGCACCCATTAAGTTTAAGTCTGGTGCTTGCGCCACTGCTTTAATCACTTCGCGACCCATTTTGCCAGCAGCACCGTTGACAATAACTGGTATAGGAGCTTGATTTGTCATAGTTTAGAGAAATGCTTTTAAAGTTATAAGGAAATTGTAGAGACTTTTGTAATTGCTAATTCGTGATTCGTCATTTTTTATTTCGGTGGCTGGTTAAACTACTCGAACACTGGCGACCAAATTTCAGCAACTTTTACTTCCCAACCAGGGAGTAAATCTGGCAAAGTCAGCACATCACCATTGTGTAGTTCTATTTTTTCACCAGGACGATAGATTTCGATAGTTCTGGTTTTAGGGTTAATCAAAATGCCAATTTGCGTACCTAGACTGATAAATTCTTGAATTTTTTCCCGGAGTTTATCTAAAGAATCAGTTTTAGATTTAACCTCTACTACTAAATCGGGAACCAATTCGGCATAATCTTCTGTAGAACGTTTGAGCTTATCTGCCCGTATAAACGATACATCGGGAGCGCGTAAATCTGTGTTAGGCAGTCTAAAGCCTGCACTGGAACCAGCTACACGTCCTAGCTGGCGCGGTCTGACCCAATTCCTCAGCAGCGCTGCAAACTCAGTTCCTACTTCTTCCGACTCATAGCCTGATGGACTCATGACAACTACGTTCCCGTCTACCAATTCCATGCGATAGTCAGGATAAGCTGCTTGCATTTTCTCCAAGTCTTTAACAGTGAGAGACATAAGGCCTCCTGAAACACCTAAATCTATCTTGGCATTTCTGGTGAAAGTCAGGCGAATTTAGGGAATGTGATCTCAGAGCATCACGCAGATTACATTTGCAAATATCATGAAAATGATTATCATTTGATTATGAATGTACCAATCATTACTGTTGTTGCTGGCCCGGCTGGCTGTGGCAAAACCACGTGGATTTGCCAACAGATAGGGAATACCGCCTCTGGTGAAAACTTAATTTACGTCAATCCTGGTGTGGGAAATGTACCCATTGACCAAACACGCCTGACTGCACAATTTCCAGACGTGAAAGTGGTTAGTGATGAGGAAGAAGTTAATTTTTTCAGCCAGCTAACAGGCGCAGAGATTGTTTATGTAGAGCTAGGATTTTATTTAGAATTAGACGCAATTCCCCAAATATTAAAAAATTTACCATACCAGGCGATCGCAGTCTTACCACCATACCTGAAAGAGTCTGAATATCACGCCTGGGCAGACAAAATTGTTAAAGGTGCAGATATTGACACGAACATTATCCATACTCAACTTTGGCGTGTACCAACCAGTGGTCAAGTCATTGACGAAGATAGTTTACACGAGTTTTGGTATGAACTGGCTCACGGTGCTTACGGCAAAGTTAGCCGTGCTAAAGGAATTTTTGATGTGGCTGATGGGCGATCGCTATACGCAGATTTTGTAGCGGGTGTACCCACAACTGATTTTCTGGAGTTAGATTTACCACGCTACTTAGAAGGTAGACCACAGCGTTTCAGTGGTTTAGAAGTATTAGGACAAAATTTGGATGAATTGGCAATGAAGCAAACTTTACAAGATTGCTATTTGTCAGATGCAGTTTTATCACAATACCAAGAACAAGTTAAACAAATTCTCATTGAGGAGACCATACAGTGAAAATAGCGGTCATGTCATGTATTCATGGCAATTATGAAGCATTAGATGCGGTGTTGTTAGATATCGACCAGCAAAAAGCCGAGAAAATTTTTTGTCTGGGTGATTTAGTAGGATATGGGCCCCATCCCAATGCAGTAGTTACACAAATTCGTTCCTTAGATATTCCCACTTGTGTTGGTTGTTGGGATGAAGATATCGTTGAAGGTTTGAATGCTTGTGATTGTAGTTATCCGTCGTTATTAGCTGAAAAACGCGGCAAAATTGCTCATGAGTGGACAAATAACCAAATTCATCCAGAAAACCGCGAATTTATCGCCCAATTACCCCACAGTTTCCGCGAGGAAAATTTAGCTTTTGTTCACGGTAGTCCTCACAGCAACCATGAGTATTTATTACCAGAACTTGACGCATTTGCCGCCCTAGAACGAGTACTTTCCACAGAAGCAGATGTGCTGTTTTGTGGTCATACTCATGTACCTTACGTACGTAATTTAGATGCAGGTAGTTTGCAAGTTCGTGTCAAAAAACAGGAAACAGCAGCATCACTGGATTTTAAAGCCTCCCTCAAACGGATTATCAATGTGGGTTCTGTAGGAGAACCCCGACATGGGCGACCCAATGCCACATATGTAATTTATGACACAGCAAGCCAAGAAGTTAATCTGCGGGAAGTACCCTATGATTATCAAAAAACCTGTGCAGCAATTATCGAAAAGGGTTTACCGAAAATTTTTGCTTGGCGTTTAGCGCAGGGATTGGAATTTGCGGAAAGGGCTGATGATCCGACTCATGTTTGTACTAGGTAATGCAGTGGGGAATTAGTAATCTCAAATATCAAATCTTTATGAATAAGTGGGCAATTTTAAGTGGAATTGAGGGCAATTTGGCGGCTTATGAGGCTGTAATGGCTGATATTAAGCTTCAGGCTAATGTAGAGGCTTTGTATATTTTGGGCGATTTAGTGGGGCCCAGACGAGAAACGGAACAGTTGGTAAAACGGGTGCTTAACCCAAAAAGTGGAGAACTGGAACCTCTGATTTGTAAGGGTTGGTGGGAAGAACAATGTTTTATTCTGCACGGACTAGGGGGAACTGCTGAACCGACTGAATTGATGGCGAAATATGGGGGAGATACAGTGAATTTGTTGTGGGAATGTGTTTCTCGTCCGATGGTGCAATGGTTAAGAACACTAGATTTTGGTTTTTTTGAATTGGATTGTTTATTACTTCACGGCACAACTTTAGGCGTTGACGAGGAACTTACTCCAGATACGCCCCCGATTCAAATGCTTGACAGATTGTCACGGATGCAAGCTAATAATTTGTTCTGTGGTCGTTCTGGTTTGGCTTTTCAATATCAGCTACAAGCAGGTTCAATTACTACGGAAGTCACAACTTTGGATAGTTCAGCATCGCCCCAAACTGTGGAAATTTCTCCCCGTCAGGTTGTTGGGGTGGGTAATGTAGGTAGAACACCGGGAGAAGCAACTTATACTCTTTACCATCCGGGGATGAATAACGTGGAATTTAAAACTGTGCGTTACGGTGTGGGTAAGGGCTTTCAGTCTAAGTTACATGTCACAACCGTAAATAATTAACGGTTTGTAGTGAGGACTGTAGTCCTCTCTTCTCTACGAGAGGCTACGCCCAAAGCGCAGCTATGCCCGTAGGGTTTTACAAAAAAAGGGCTAGAGCCGCTTACTACAAGCCTATTTCATTTATCTTTTAGTTAATTTATTCCCACCAACTTACTTAGCTACAAATTGATAAACCACTAGCGCTGATTATCTAACTTGGCGCAACCTTCCAAAACCATATCGCCTTGAATGAAAAGCGCCGAGTAGGGATATAAGTTATCTGACATGCCATCGCTACAAGCATCGACTTTTCTGATAATTAACATACTGTTGTCTTTGTCTTGCAGTCGATACACTCGCACTGTATCTGGGAGACGGCCATCAGCTGCTAATGGTGTGACATAGGAAAATGTTTGCTTTTCGTCGCTTGATAATGAAGAATAGATAATTCCGCTTTGGCGGACATTAACACTCCAAAATGGTTCAGTACCAAAAGCCCTGAATTCTTGATTATCGGTAGGATGATTTTTGGAAATTACTTGGTTATTGTCATTATTGATGCTGTTAGCTGGTAAGCAACTACTCAGTCCCAGTAAAAGAGTGCAAAAAATTATAGTTTTCATGGCTTAAGAATATATAGCAATAGCAATTAGATTTAATTCCTGAATCACTGGCACAGACAAGAAATAGGGAATTTAAGGTGTACTAAGCGGCGTTGTTGCGTGAATAGGCAAAATGGTAAATTTTACTGATCGCCGATGTTTTCTAGCCGCCTATCCCAACGATGAAGACGAAAGCCCAGTACAAAGTTAAAAATTGGAATGCTTATGATGCAGCCCTCAAACAACGAGGCAGTATAACTTTCTGGCTGGACGAAG